>JAVEZS010000155.1:0-2503 GCA_034002885.1 Bacteroidales bacterium | reverse complement strand
AGATCCCGGGTTGGAACAGTCTTTTGAAGTAAGGAGCCTTCGGCAGAATCTTCATCATAACCCAGCCCCAGACACCCGGCACATCATGGACCTTATACGAAGATGGTATGGCGCTTACCCCCGCCACAATCCTTCCTCCCTCACGAAGTGCATAATAGCGGTCGCCGTGAAAGACATGTTCTGTGCTGAAGAGCGAATAATCCCTGTAGTAATCAAGCAGAAGTGACTCCATCCCGGGATACTCATCCGGAGTAAGCCTGGTAACCCTGCTATCGGCCTGCGGGGAGAACCTGCTGAAGGCAACTGTAAGAAACGACCTTATATATTCATATCCGGCCTGGGTAACAAGGTTTTTCGATCGTTCATTCATGCTCTCGATAAAAGCATACATAATATGCTTGTCGCACTCATATACACCGTCAAGATCGAGCATATGAGGCTTGCTGAATATCTCAAGGGTCTTTTGCTTGAATGAAAGGTCCCTGTCTGATTTTATTATCTCCTTTGTTCTCTGCCTCCAGCCAATGTCCGACTGGTAGGTAGTCAGAAACGCAAGGTATCTTATATATGAAGAAGGATAGCTCAGTTTCCCCTGACCCGTTATCCTGAAACAGGCTCCGACGCTGCCCATTATCCTGTTCTTCTTATAGAGAGACACAAATCTGATGTTCCTGCCGTATGCGGCTATGCGCGATGGAATATTCTGAAGCTGGAATCTTAATCCGCCCTCCGATCCCTGCACTGCATGATTGAGGATGTCTATTATTCCTTCATCGGCATAGTCGGTCACCCGAACTTCCAGGCCTTTGTAGATATTAAGTACCTTTTCCGACATTTCCTGCTATAGGGTTAAAGGATTGTCAAGTGTTCCGAATACTCTTTTCAGGAGTGGAGTCACCCTGGCCGATACGTCTTTCCTTATCTTAAGCTCCTCTTCTGCTACCTTTAAAAAGATACCGTCAAGGGCCTTTCGTGTAAGGAAATCATCCAGATCGGTGTTTACTGTTTTAAAGCCTGCAAGCCTTCCCGGGACTGAGGACGCAAAGGTGTTCCATTTACCTGTCAGTGCCAGCCATGAATCACTGGTCGATATACCGCCAATAATATCTTTTTCGGTTGAAATCCTGATCTTAGGCAGGTAAAGATCATATAGCTGGTTGTATGTAGTGTTCCTGAGATACATTGTAGCCGCATTGTCGGATCCCTTCAGTATGCCGAAAGCATCCTTCAGTGTCATCTGGGTTATGCTGCTTACGAAGATGGGAGCAACTTCCCTTGCTGCATCTTCAGCCGCTCTGTTAATCCTCAGTATCACATCTCCTATAAGTTCCTCCCCTCCCGGGATCCTCGATATATTGTCAACAATAACCTTTGCCTCATCGGGAAGAGGAATCCTTACAGCCAGGTCGCTGAAGTAGCCATTCTCACGAGCCAGTTTTTCAGCTGAATTCCTGGCACCGGTCACCAGGGCTTCCTTTAGCCCGGCTACCACTTCTTCCTCGGTAAGGGGGATAGTCGATGTATTCTGTATAACTGTAAGAAGTTCGGCACATCCGGCAAAAAGCAGTGATGCGGCAATTAGTGATAAAATACGAATCTTCATGTTCTTTCCCTTTTTTTCTGCAATATACAAAATCCCGGCAAGGTCACGAAGAAGCTTTAAGCAGCGTTTCACAAATAAGAAGATCCTCAGGCGTGGTTATCTTTATATTCTCCCGGTTTCCCTCAACAAGGTTTATGGTCTCTCCTGTCCTTTCAAGTACTGTGGCATCATCGGTAAAGGCCTCACTGTATTCCTGCCGGTAAGCATTTTTAATAAGGTCCGAGAGGAAGACCTGTGGTGTCTGCACCTGCTTGATATGTTCCCTGTTCACCGGGACACTTCCCATGCCTGTCACCATCCGCAGTGAGTCGGAGGGAGAGATTACAGGAATGGCATTACCAAGCTTCAGGGCGGTAGTGAAACACCGGTTAATGGTTCCTGTGGTAACGAAGGGCCTTACTCCATCATGAATTGCAACCACAGAACCGCTGCTCACCATTTCAAGACCGTTCAGTACCGAGAAGAACCTGTTTGTCCCCCCCATGACAACTGTATGTGGTACGTTGAAAAAGTACTTGTCCTTCAACTCATCCCAGTAGTCTGACTGCTCCGGCGGAATGACAATGATGATCTTCATACTGCCGTCGAAGTCACGAAACTTTTCAATAGTATGCATAAGAACAGGCTTCCCTGCAAGGAGAAGAAACTGCTTGGGTATTTCTGATCCCATCCTCTTACCGCTTCCTCCTGCAACGATAAGAACAAAACGGTCGATATGATCAGTTACCGTCATCAGCTTCTGTTCAGTCTGTGAAAACAGTCATCACTTATTGTACAGGAAACGCTTTATACTTCTTTTAGGTGTCTTGACGAACTCTTCGGGATGTAACCTGAACCTTGAAACAGACATGAAATCGGGAAGCCTTTCATTGACTTCTTTCTTTGTCTGCTCAAAGATCT
>JAVEZS010000154.1:0-2541 GCA_034002885.1 Bacteroidales bacterium | reverse complement strand
TTTCCTTCACTTCAAAACCATACCACTATTTCACTTCAAAAGTATACCACTTTCAATGCAAGGTTAATACTTAATTTTCATTACTGAAAGAACTATTTTCTCTTTTCCGGTGAGCGCGCTCACCGGAAAAGAGAAAGCCGGAGATCTTGACCTTATTTCTGCTTTCATAATGAGTTCTATCAACTGTTTAGCAACGCTTTGGTTTCCTTTGCCCGGTACGACATCCCGTTCATATTAATGATATGTGCCTTGTGGGTCAGCCTGTCTACCATCGCGGCAGTCAGTACAGGGTCACCAAAAATTTCACTCCACCGCTCAAAAGATAGATTAGTGGTTATAATAGTCGATTTTCTTCCTGCCCTGAGTGATAGGTGACTGAAGAGCATCTCTGCTCCATCCTTATCAAAAGAGATGTATCCAAACTCATCACATATGACCAGATCAAATTTTTCAAACCGGCCTTCCAGGGTACGAAGTGTTTTCTGTGATCTGCATTCCCGGATCTGAGTTATTAATCTGGGGACGGTGGTAAAAAATACTTTATAGTCCTCCATGCATGCCTTTATTCCCAGGCCTATGGACAAATGAGTTTTACCAGTGCCCGGATTACCGGCCAGTATTACATTCCGTCCTTCTTTAATGAACTCAAGACTCTGGAGAACATCGATTTTTGACTGGGCATTTTTTGGCAGTTCCTCACGCTGGAGGTCATGCAGGTACTTTTTGTAGGGGAAGTCTGCCTGCCGGATCCGCGCACTTTTGCGATTCTTTATCCTGCTTTCAAACTCATCCTCCAGAAGCGCAAGAAGATATTCTTCATAACCGGTTTTATCCTTCACAGCCTGCCGGGCATGGGCCGAGTAATTGTTCCGGATGGCCGGAAGCCTCAGTTCCTTGGTATAAGCAGCGATTTTTTCTTTTGTATTGGTTGGTATCATCGTATGTCTTTATTACAGTTTAAAATACACTAATAGTTCAGCAATAGGCTTAACTCCTCGAGTTGTGCGCGTGCCTGCTGCAGTATCTGATCGTCATCATTGATCACAGGGGTGTACTCCTCGTTGTTCTGCATGCACAGCATCTTGATCTTATCAACAGATATATCATGAGGACTACTCCTGGAAAGGCGGTCAATGGCTTCATTTACCTTGTCAAAGTCATAACTGTGCTCCTGCAGGAAGATCAACAGCTCGATAAAATCTTTCGGCGAATGATCAAAATACTTATTGAAGATACGCTTCACCTCCTCAGGTGCCGATGCCAGGGCCTGAGACCCGGCAAGAGCGCCCGGCTTGCGCCTGAGAGTATACAGGTAATGATCCAGGCTTATATACCACCCCTGACGGGTATATTGCCGCTCATGCTGGCATACTTTCCGGTTATCATGGTAACAGAGCAACTCTTCAGGGTATACTTTTACATCAATAATCCTGCCCACAAGATGATCTGGCACACTGTACCGGTTGGTGCCATAGGTAATAACTGAGTATTTATCAACCCTGCACTGCTCTATATGGCCACAATCAAATCGGGGTGGTAATGGCGCAAGATATCGTTTCTCAGTCTCAAGTAAATCAACCGGCCTTTTACCCTGATTATCCCGGCTAAAACGGGTGTTTAACCGATTGCAGGTACCAGCCAAAGACTCGTTACCTGCTTCAAGAGACGGGTATCTGTAGTTGCCACTGAATGCCTTCCGTCTGACCAGTTCAACGCTTCGCTCAACATGCCCTTTCTCATTGCCTCTGGCAACATTACAAAAACGAAAATGAAATTGATAATATGCACTCAGCTTAAGCAGGGCCTCCGTTGGCTCTTTTTCTGAGGGACCAACAAAACGCCGTATTGCTACCCGCATATTGTCATAAACCATCGCGCGGAAAACACCTCCAATATGCTCAAAAAACAAAACATGGGCCTGTAAGAACGCCTCTGTATCCTGTCGGTGGAACAATATGGCATAGCGATAGTTGCTCATAGCAGGGGTGAAGACAGCAATGTAGAGCGTTTGCTGCCTGCCTCCTATCTCCAGTTTTACCTCTCCCCAGTCAAACTCGCATACTTCACCGGGACTGTATAACTGCCGTATGAAAGCCTCTTTCCTGCTTGAAAGTTTCCTGTTTATCTGGTTGCATACTGTTGTGTAACCAATGTCGTAACCCAAGCCCTTCAGATGTTCCAGTATATCGATCTTCTTCATTACCTGCTTATGAAGACCTCGACTGCGCTTTTCTTCATTGGCCTGCAACAACCGGTCAACCTCTTGACTAATAGCATCAATGAACTTCTTATTCTCCCGAGTGCTGCTGTTGTACCTCGGGATCTTGATAATTTCTTCTATCAGAGCTTCATCCGGTTCTGTGCCGTCCGAGAGCTTATCCCTGGCTTTCTTGTACTCAAACAGGTAACGACGGACAGTCTCACGGTTGATCTTAAGCTCTCGTGCTATCCACCGTTCTGAATAACCATCCCGGTACCTGAACAGAATAATCTTCTGCTTCATACTCATTTTGATCATTTTTTATTCTTCTCTCATTTGTA
>JAVEZS010000153.1:0-2552 GCA_034002885.1 Bacteroidales bacterium | reverse complement strand
CGCTCCATGGGTTTTTGTTTTTCATCTGTCCTCGCTCATGCGAGCATGGCTCGGTCATCTGAAAAACAAAAATCCCGTCCCGCCTGAGGGCGGGACGGGAGTAATCCGGAGTTGCGGAGAGAGGGGGATTCGAACCCCCGATACCCTTTTGGGGTATACTCGCTTTCCAGGCGGGCCAGTTCAGCCACTCCTGCATCTCTCCCTTTGTCCTCCGTAGCTTTCTTCGACCTCCGCAGCATCTGCGAAGGAGGTAGCGAAGGAGGCTAAGCGCTTCAAAAAGCGCCGCAAAATACAAAATTTTTCATAAACTCCACCTCCCCAAACCCAAATCAATCCACTGGATTTCTCTCCTTCCCCCTCCCAGGGGGAAGGCCGGGAAGGGGGTAGCCTAATGGGTTGAAGGCCGTGAAAGTGGTAGCCATAAGGGTTGAAGGCCCGTTATGAGGTTTCTTCAACAGTCAACAATGTTCAGATTTCTTTCACGGTCATCTAGCTTATCTCCCCAGCCAGCGAGCGGCCCAAACAGTTCTCAACCTCATCCTTTGAGTTGCATACTCCCAGAAGATGCATCAGCTTTGTGACGGAAGCTTCCGATGTTATGTCTTTTCCTCCTGTAACACCGGCCGCAAGCAATCCGCGACTCGTCTCATACAATCCCATCTCAACACTCCCTCCATGGCACTGGGTGACATTGAAAACTATCCCGCCGTTGTCAATGAAATTCTTTACATCGTCGAGCAGCCATTTGTAGGTAGGGGCATTGCCCGATCCGAAGGTTTCTATTATGATTGCCCTGAGCCCTGGAGCATTCATCACCGACTGCACCAGATTCCTTCCTATTCCCGGAAAAAACTTCAGGATCGCCACGTTTGAATCAAAAACTTTATGGATAATAAATCTTTTTCGCGGGTCAGGATACCTGATCACGTAATTGTTATATTTTATATGAAGTCCCACTTCGGCAAGAGGAGGATAATTAGGGGAATCGAATGCATCGAAATGCTCAGCGCTCATCTTTGTGGTCCTGTTGCCTCTCGTAAGTGCATTTCCGAAGAATATCGACACTTCCGGAACAACAGGCAGTCCGTTTTCCTTTGCAGCTGCAATCTCTATGGCAGTGATAAGATTCTCCCTGCCGTCGGTTCGAAGCAGTCCGATAGGAAGCTGCGATCCGGTAAATATCACAGGCTTGTCGAGATTCTCGAGCATGAAGCTCATTGCTGAAGCTGAGTATGCCATCGTATCAGTACCGTGAAGGACAACAAAGCCGTCATATTTTTCGTAATTCTCCTCAATAGTTTCAGCCATTTTGACCCATATGCCGGGATCAATGTTGGAAGAATCCTTTACGGGATCAAAAGAAACGGACTCAAGACGGAAACCGAATTTGCTGAGTTCCGGGACATGATCGGTGATATGGTTGAAGTCGATCGGTACCAGGGACCCATTTTCAGGATCATGTATCATCCCGATGGTTCCTCCCGTGTAGATGATCAGTATCGATGTTTCTTTTGTCTCTGCCATACTATTATTTTACAGATCAAAAAGCTTAACGGAATTCTTATATGTTGCTGAAGCGGTTTCTTCAGGGGTCAATCCGAATATTTCGGCAATTTTGTTGTTGATATGACAAAGATAAGAACTTTCGTTTCTTTTCCCTCTGTATGGGACAGGTGCAAGATATGGGGAGTCAGTTTCAAGAATTATATTATCAAGTCCGACCTCCCTGACAATCCCAGCGAGTCCCGAATTTTTGAAAGTCACGATTCCTCCTATCCCTATCATGAAGCCGATTTCCACCGCCCTCCGGGCATCTTCAGATGTCCCGGTGAATGCATGGAAAACACCTCTGAGTTCCTGCCCTTTAAATTCTTCCAGGGCTTCGCTTACCTGCGGGAAAGAGTCCCTGGAATGTATCACGACAGGAAGCTTAAGGCTTATGGCCAGGGCTACCTGTTTCCTGAATGCAACAACCTGTTCAGGCAGATGAGACTTATCCCAGTAAAGGTCTATTCCTATCTCGCCGATAGCCTTATAATCGTATTTCGCCGAAAGACGTTCTATAGCTTCAAGCTGATATTCGAAATCATCTCCGACAGAGGTGGGATGAAGTCCGATCATCATCTGACAAACATCGGGGTATCTGGTTGCAGTCTGGTGCATCCGCTCAACGAATTCAAGGTCAATATTAGGCATAAGAAGCCTCGAAACGCCATTTCCCAAAGCCCTCTCAATAACCTCATCCCTGTCGTTGTCAAATTCAGGAAGGTAAATGTGTGTATGAGTATCGATTAGATTCATTACACAACGCCCTGTGCAAGCATGGCGTTTGCCACTTTGACAAAGCCTCCGATATTGGCACCTGCCACATAGTTTACATAGCCGTCTTTCTGGATACCGTATTTCACGCAGGTGCTGTGAATGTTCTTCATTATGGTGTGAAGACGGGTGTCAACCTCTTCGCGCGACCATGGAAGCCTCATGGAGTTCTGTGTCATCTCGAGACCGGATGTTGCAACCCCTCCTGCATTTGCCGCCTTACCCGGAGCATA
>JAVEZS010000152.1:0-2562 GCA_034002885.1 Bacteroidales bacterium | reverse complement strand
GCGGATGGGAAGGGATCGTTCACGGCGGAATAATCAGCACAGTTCTGGATGAAATAATGGCTTATGCCGCTTTTACTGTCTATAAATCGGGTGTGACCGGAGAGATCACAGTCAGATTCAGAAAACCGATCCCTGTTGAAAGTGAAATACTTATCGAGGGTTTCGTCGAATCGGTAAAAGGAAGGATCTGTTATGCAAAAGGTCAAATAACCCTGAACGGTGAAATAATGGCTGAATCAACCGGAAAAATGGTTATGGTGAAACCGTGAATGGTGAAACCGTCACCCGTCACGCATCACCCGTCACGACTCACTCTTCTCCCCTGCACTTCCGTCAGTTCCGGCATTTCCTGAACTTGTTCCGCCTGATCCCCCTTCACCTATAGAATAAGTGATCATATCTGTATCTATTGTTGAACTTATTGAATATATTCCATAACTTGGTCCACCGGCGCCTCCGCCTCCGTGACCGCCGGCTCCACCGGCTCCGCCTGTTCCGCCCCAACCGCCACAACCACCGTCATCCTGCTCGCCTGATCCGCTGTGAGAGCCACCTGCACCACCAGTTCCGCCAGTTCCTCCGGCTCCACCGGATCCACCTGCTCCCCCATTTCCACCGCCGGCAGTTGTAATTCCTGTATTTATGACTGATATATCTGTTGATTCAACGCTGTATATCCCGAAAGATCCGCCGCCGCCCTGTCCGCCGATGCCTGTTTTTCCGCCGCATCCACCGGCTCCGCCGCCGCCGCCTGAAGAACCGTAACTGTCGCAGTAGTCCTCACCGCCGCGACCTCCGCCGCCGCCGCCGCCGCCGCGACCGTCAGTCCCGTTTGTTCCATCAGATCCGAATATAGATGCGTATCCTGAACCGTCAAAGATTCCTTCAACTCCTCCTTGACCGTTGCTTCCATCACTTCCGCTTGAACCATTTCCTCCTTTTGAATAAACTGCTGATGTTGAAGTTGAAGTGCATGAATCCCCTGAAGAGGTATGAATTCCTCCAAGTCCCCCGGCTCCGCCTCCGTTATCTCCAGCGATCCCCGGATCTCCTGAACCATCCTCATGGCCCGGTCTTCCTCCGCTCCCTCCGTGCATCAGACATGTATAATTCTTTCCGCCGACTCCTGCCGCAGGTCTGCTGCATGAACCGCAAGTTAAATCGCTGTCTTCACATCCTTCGACCCCTTTTCCCCCGTTACCGCCATTTATACCGTCATCCCCTTTATCTCCGTCTGCTCCGGCAGCACCAAGCCCTGAAATTATCTGGGAATTCTTTATTTTTACAAAAGAACTTTTATAAAGAAAGATGCCATATGAAGAACTTCCTGGGGTTGTCTGATCTGATGATATAATTTTCAAATGGCTTAATGTTACGCCGTTTATTTCATCACCTCTTAATCCGGAACTGTCTCCCTGAATGATGACTTCATTTTCGATAGAGCCGTTCCACTCAGGATGTCCGCTGAATCCGCCATAAATACCTATACCGCTTTCAAGATGAATTTCTTCGGCATATGTTCCTTTGGCGACAACAACAGTATTAAATCCGAGAAGCAGAGCTGTTTCAATCCCTTTTGTCATCGTTTTTAATGGATTGTCCTTTGTTCCGTCATTCAGGTCATCATCACCGTTTGTTCCGTCAACAAAAACCTGCAATGATGAAATACCGTCAACTCCGTCACAGTTGGTATCAAGAAAATTGTCATCAAGCTCGTCTTCTGAACTATAAAAACCGCCGTAACTTTCATTCACACAGTCAAGCCATTTTGATCCATCACAAACTTTTTTTGATCCTTTGCAAACCCCGAGAGTAAGAGGGCAGTCAGGAATTTCTTCAGGTTTAAAGTTGTCGGTTTCACCATCGCAGTTGTCATCTTCATTATTGCAGATCTCAGATTCGGTATGGAAAGGGGAAAGGCAGACAATTTTGCCTTCGACACAGGTTTTCTTTCCTGCTGAACATTTTCCTGAAAATCCTGTATCACAATCTTCATTCATCCCTTCAAATGTTTCATCTGTTTCATCGTTGCAGTTATCATCAAATCCGTTACACTCCTCTATTTTCAAAGGATAGAAACAGTATCCAGTGTCACAGATATTATCAGTACAGTCATTTTCATCATCGCAGTCTGAATCTATTTTGCACTTTGTTCCGCCTGCGGAATCATCGTCGTTCTTTTCAATGACATCAGGATCGCTCAAATTATTTGTATCTTCAACAGGAATGTAGTCATCATTTTTATCATTATTTTCATCGACCGGCTTGGAGTTCTCATCTTTTACACAGATACTGTCAACACATATGAAACCGGAATCACAGTCAAAAACCGTCATGCACTCAACCTCAGGATCTGCACTCGAACATCCCGCCAGAGCAAGAAATACCGGAAGAAAAACGGCAGAAAAATATTTCATGATACCTCCTAAAAAGTATAGTCAACCCGATTCATCCCCTTAAGTTCAAACGGGATAAGATCTTCAATATATTGACTTTTCACATTTCTCAAAGTCAGTGCTGTTTCTGAGCATTTTCCTGTTTTAAGGTAATTCAGCGCCTCTT
>JAVEZS010000151.1:0-2610 GCA_034002885.1 Bacteroidales bacterium | reverse complement strand
TGCAAAAAACGGTCAAATTGACCACCTGACGCCGGATTAAACTGACCACCCAGCGCCGGGGCAAATTGACCACCTTTCGCCGGAGCAAACTGACCACTTTTTAAAGAGCTTTTCTCATGTTTAGAAAGGAGCCATGATCTTTGCTGTTTTACTAACTATTAACAGCGGGACAATGGCCAATAAAAAGACAGACATGAGCAAGCTAAGACAGATTTTGCGACTTTACTCCCAGGGGGAGAAAAAGCTGAAGATCAGTACTCTGACCGGGGTATCGCGCAACACATTAAAGAAATACCTCAGGATATATCAGGGGCTTAACCTGAGCATAAAAGACATTGAGATGCTCAGTGACAAGAATCTGGACGAGTTGTTTGGCGAGAGCCTGAAGCCAGAACCATGTGACAAGTATAAGACCCTTGAGGCGATGTTCCCTGTTATTGAGAAGGAACTCAAGCGCCGTGGCATTACCAGAGAGATTCTATGGACAAGGTACATTACCGCACACCCGGATGGTTACAGGATCACGCAGTTCAAACATTATTACCATCAGTGGTTAAAGCGCAGCAGGCCTGTAATGCATATTGAACATATTGCCGGAGACAAGATGTATATCGACTTTGCCGGCGAGAAGCTTCATGTTGTTGATTGGGAGACTGGGGAGATAACCGAAGTCGAAGTATTTATTGCGGTGCTTGGCGCCAGTCAGCTGACCTATATTGAAGCAGTGCCCAGTCAATGCAAGGAAGACCTTATCACTTGTTGTATACATGCCTTGATATATTATGGTGGCGTCCCCAGGGCGATAGTACCGGATAATCTCAAAAGCGCTGTCACGAAGAGTTCACTGTATGAGCCCACCCTCAACCAGGCCTTTGAGAACTTTGCCCTTCACTACAGCACTACTATCCTTCCGGCAAGAAGCTATAAGCCAAAAGACAAGTCATTGGTTGAAGGGGCAGTGAGGATCGCCTACCGTCGTATTTACTCTGTACTTGACCGCAGGACCTTTCACAGCCTTGAAGAGTTGAACGCTGCCCTGCGGGTTGCGTTAGAGCAATATAATAACATCAGGCTGACGGGCCGCCCATACAGCCGCCGTGACCTTTTTGAGGAGATAGAAAGGTCTGTGCTCACTCCGCTTCCTGTTCTGCCATACGAGTTTAAGCGTCAGCAATACTCTACGGTATCGGTCAACGGACACATATGCCTCAAGGAAGATAAACACTACTACAGCGTGCCTTACGGATATATCGGAAAAAAGGTCAAGGTCATGTACTCAGGTACTCAGGTGGAGATCTTTTATAATTATGTTCTGATAGCTACACACAAACGGGATCGCAGGGCCTATGGCTACACAACAAATCCCGACCATCTGGCAAGCACTCACAGGTATCTTACCGAATGGAATCCGGATAGATTTATTAAATGGGGCGAGTCTATTGATCCGTCGGTGAAGTCGTTCATTACAGGTCTCATGGACAGTAAGTCACATCCCGAGCAGGCTTACAAGGCCTGCCAGGGTGTTCTGGGCTTTGAGCGCAAGGTCGGAAGAGAAAGACTTATCAATGCATGTCGCAGGGCCATCGAATTTGAGAACTACTCCTATGGCGTCATTAAATCAATCCTTGAGAACAAATATGATATGATCACTTATGCGGAGATCACTGCCGATATCCCGGAGCATGAAAATATCCGTGGTGAGGAATACTATCAATAATAACCCAAATAAATACAATAGAGAAAATGACAAAAGAGACACTTGAAAAGATTAAAAAACTTAAACTGTGGGGCATGGCAAGAACCTATGAAACAAGCCTTGAGAATGAGAAGCTGCTTGCATTATCCACTGATGAGATGATCGGCATGCTTGTTGAAGCAGAATGGGATGACCGTCAGATGCGTAACCTTGAGCGAAGGCTACGCAATGCCAGGTTCCGTTATCAGTCTTCAATTGAAAATATTGACTACAATGCTGACCGCAACCTGGACCGGGGACAGTTGCTGCGCTTTGCCGAGTGTGGCTTCATCAGCAAACATGAGAACATTATTATTACAGGCAGCACCGGAATAGGAAAGAGTTACATTGCTACAGCCATCGGGCATGAGGCCTGTACCCTCGGATTTAAAGTCTATTACGCTAACCTTGGAAAGCTCTTCTCCAGGCTTAAAATGGGCAAGGCTGACGGATCCTATCTGAAAGAGATATCAAAGATAGAGCGTCAGGACCTGCTCATTATAGATGACTTTGGATTACTGCCCATTGACAGTGCCAACCGCTCGGCCCTGATGGAAATAGTAGAAGACCGCCATAAAAGAGCCTCAATGATAATAACATCACAGCTTCCGGTTAACTGCTGGCATGAAGTAATCGGAGAGAAAACTGTGGCTGATGCCATCCTCGATCGTATCGTACATGATGCTCACCGGATAGAGCTCCGGGGAGAGTCTCTGCGAAAGACCCGCGAAAAACAAAAAAATATGGAAATAATGAACTAAAAAAGATAAATTTGTGTAACCACTTTCTACCGTGAAAAAGATCTCTTTAAAAGACCAACTCTGATGTGGTCAATTTACTCCGGCGCAATGTGGTCAGATTATCCGGCGTATGCA
>JAVEZS010000150.1:0-2670 GCA_034002885.1 Bacteroidales bacterium | reverse complement strand
GTAAGCATTCGGGCAACTACATATTGCCAAGTCTAATAGAGCGAGTTATTTTTCGCCAGAATCTCTAACGTTCCCCATTAGAAATTCCAAGGTTCTTTGAAAATGTTTGGAAAATGTTGGATTATTACAAGTAGTTCTAAGCTATTTTGGATTCTGTTAGAATATCCTGACAGTTGTTGGATGCCTTCCAGTTATGAGGCAGCAGTTCTGCCAGGTCCCTGCTGTAATCCTGATTATATTCAGGTATTCTTGTCAACACATCGGTAAGCCACTCCCTGGGGTTGACTCCGGCAGCCTTGCAACAGCCAAAAAGCGAGTACATTATTGCTGCATTCTCAGCTGCATCGGGGTTGCCGCAAAACAAGTAGCCCTTTCTGCCGACAGCAAGTGGCCTGATGTCATTCTCAATAAGGTTATTGTCAATCCTGTAACGGCCGTCAAGATGATAACGGGTCAATCGCTGAAATAAGGCATATGTATAAGTCAACGCTTTGTACATTCTTCCTTTGATCAATGCTTTTGGCATATAACCCACAATCCATTTTTCGAAAGCACACAGGATTGGGTAAGCAAGCCTGCTTCGCAGTTCAGCCCTCTGCGCATAACTAAGATTTTGATCATCAGCCATGGTCTCAACACCATATATAAGATTTATTTGCTCAAGGGCATACTCTGCGCCAGACTTATCTTCTTTCAGGGCTTCGGTGAATTTCCTGCGTGCATGAGCCCAGCAGCCAATGAGTAATACATCTTTCTTATTCTCATATATCGAATAAGCCTCATAACCATCCGTCTGTACTGCCCCCTTGAAATCCCGGAGAAGGTCTATTACAACTTTCTGCGACCTTGATCCCTTATCATAATGAAAAAACATCATCTTATCCATTACCGAGCGGACCACCCATAAGTATGCTTTAACTGCCTTTTGCTTCTCACTGTTGATAACCGGTACCGTACTCTCATCAACCTGTATATAATCTGACTGAAGGACTATCTCTCTCAACCTGAAATACAATGCCCTGAGCAGATCGCTGCCACCTGCAAACCAATCATTAACAGTTGAAGCAGGAAAAGACACTCCTGCAAGCTTAAAAAGACTGATCTGACGGTGAAAAGGCATATGAAAGTAGTACTTGCCCATCAAAAGCTCTGTAAGAAGACTCGCTCCGGCGTTACTCCTTGGCAGTGGCAACAGTGGCATCTGTGCGATCTTAATAACCTTGTAATGTGCTTCATTCTGGAGAGTCTCCTGAAGCCTTTGAAGGTCATTTTTGAGTGCATACTTAGGACGTATGATGCGACGAACAAAGAGTTCCCCTGGTTTATGCTCAAGTATCTCAGTTACCTCTTCCCCGATCCTGGTCCAGCCTTCATCAATACCTTCAGGCTCAATAATCTCCTCCTGGCGGCGAAGATGTTCAGGAAGGGGCATACGAACAGGCTGCTTTTTAATCTTTTCCGGTTTTTTACGCTCGTATGTGATGATCTCTTTTGCAGCTTCCTTTGTAGCCTCCTGCTCTTCTGGCAGAATGTCAAGACCTTCAAAGTCGAGCTGTCGCTGGGCGGGATCCTGTGGTATGTACTTTTCACTGCTTGCTTTCCAGAACTTCCGGCGGTACCAGGCAAGCTGATCTGTTAATTGCCTGATCTTATCATCCTTTTCTTTTATAACTTCCTCGTAACGTGCATTTTTCTTCTCTGCTCTTTCCAGGGCCCCATTATCAGCCTGATGAAACTTGGAAAGCTCCTGATAAAGCTCATCCCGTTCCAGTAGCAGGGATTCTATTAATGTATCTTTATCAGCTTTATTTTCCAAAATCTTTCGGTGTTTGTCTCCGTCAAAGATAACAAAACAAACACCGGAAACAAAGTGATAAATTGTTAATAACTAACTGAATAAGAGGTTTTTATTAACAATTTGGCGATACTTTGTGCTTCTGGTCCGTACACTTTGCACCATAGCCATCAGATCCTGCCAGTTAATAGTAATCGAAGCAGTATTTTCATCAAATGCCGGCAGTTTAAACCGGCCTGATTCTAACTTTTTATGATATATCACAAGACCTGCATATTCCATGTGCAGGATTTTCATCACATTCTGGTCGCGGTTAATGAAGATAAAAACCCCTCCGTCTCTGACATTCTGGTTCATCAGTGAATTTACAACACCACTCAGGGTGTAAAAACTTTTTCGCATATCTACCGGAAGAGGGTATAGATAATACTTCAGTGAGCTGTGAAGATGGAACATAATATCAGTCTACAAGTAAAACAAGTGAACGCAGTCCGGCCAGGTCCAGGGGAGGCTTTATTCTCAGGGTTGTCCCGTTGGGATAACTGATCTCCACAGCAAAAGCATCCCCTGAAGTATGATGCTCATGGCTTTCCGGGGTGAAGTTCTTTGATGGTACGTTCATGGTAGATGGTGTGGCATTTACTACTAACGGAATAAATCGTTTCCCTGGCTTGGTGTTCAGTTTTTTGCGCCAATAATAATAAGAGGATTTTGGGATGCCTTCGTTATTGCAGAAGGCTTTGATGGTTAGACCTGTCTCCTTATGTCTTTTGATCAGCTCCAGAATTTTTGATTCGTTTATCATCTTTAAATGTTTGCCTTAAAAATAATCAGTACAAACAGGCATGTAAAGATGTATTAGACCGGATGCTTAC
>JAVEZS010000149.1:0-2680 GCA_034002885.1 Bacteroidales bacterium | reverse complement strand
CATGCTTTACAAAGTGACAGAAAAGATTTCCGATATGCATGCCGCACTCGTCGAAGTTTTCTCCATAGGATTTCATGCCTGCAAAAGGGCCGGAGTAGCTGAGGATGACAGGATAGCTATATGGGGTGCAGGCAAGGTAGGACAGAGCATCCTGCAGGCCGTCAGAACAAAGACCAGGAACACGGTTGTAATGGTCGATATACTTGATGAACGTCTTGCCATTGCCCAAAAAGCATATAATGATATTCACATTATAAACGCAGCAAATACGAATGCCGTTGAAAAAATAAGGGAACTTACCGGAGGAGAAGGAGTGGATATCGCTTTTGAGGCCGTGGGCCATGCGAAAGAGATACCGGGGGTGATAAACCCCGTGAGAGGATGTGTACAGGCAATCAGGGGGGCAGGCAAAGTATGTGTACTGGGACTTTCATCTGAACCATCTCCCGTCGTGATGAAAGAACTTATCCTGAAAGAAGGGATCATAATGACCTCCCGGGTTTCTCACGGTGAATTTGCCGAAACTATCGAAAACATGAGCAGGGACACACTTAAGCCTGAAGCGGTCGTAACTGATATAATGCATCCTTCCGCAACACAGGCGGCATTTGAAATGCTTGAAAAGGAGCCTCAGAAGCATCTGAAAATCATGTTGAAGTTCAGTGAATGAAAATAGATGCACATCAGCACTTCTGGATCTACAACAGCAGCGAATACGGCTGGATAGGCCACAATATGGATATGCTGAAGCGCAACTATACTCCGGAAGACCTTTATAATGAGCTTATCAAAGCCGGATATTCGGGATCGGTGGCTGTCCAGGCCCGGCAGAGTGTTGAAGAAACCCGATGGCTGCTGGAGCTGGCAGGAAAACATGATTTCATCAGGGGAGTAGTTGGCTGGGCTGACCTGTCCGGTGAAGATGATTTGAGACGGCAGCTGGACGATTTCTGCAGAAATGAAAAGCTCGTCGGCCTGAGACATGTCATTCATGACGAACCTGCTGACAGTTTCATGCTTCGCGACGATTTTTTAAAAGGTATCAGTATCCTGAAGGAGTATGACCTCGCATTCGACCTTCTCCTTTTCCCTAAGCATTTGCCTGTCGCACAGCTTCTTGTGTCACTCTTTCCCGAACAGAAATTTGTCCTAGATCACATCTCCAAACCACTGATAAGAAATAAAGTTGTCAGTCCGTGGCGTGAAGACATCACGCGCCTGGCGCAGAATGAGAATGTCTGGTGCAAGTTATCGGGAATGGTCACGGAGGCTGAATCGAAGAGCTGTGATCATGAAGACTTCAGACCATATCTCGATGTTGTCTTTGAAGCATTTGGCACTGAAAGGCTTATGATTGGAAGCGACTGGCCCGTATGCAGGCTGGCAGGAGAATATCAGGACGTTGTTGGCATTGTCGAAGAGTATATCTCAGGAATGTCAGATGATCTCCGTACCGGTATCACAGGTGAAAATTGCATCAATTTTTACGGGCTGGAAAGATGACAGGTTGAACGGTCGAAAACCTAAAGTCCGGGTAGTCTGCATATTACGTAGCAGATTCCATTACATTCCCATGTGCCTTCATCATGCCGGTTTATCATTAACAGGAAATCAGATTCTTTTAGCTCTTTTATCATCGACTTTTAAATTTCAGTCATCATTTGCATATAAAATGAACCTGTCTTAAAATAATTTTTATGAGTTTTACAATTACCATGATTCCCCGGTTCCTCTTATTATGAACAGAGCTAAATCAATATATCATTTAACTATTGTACCATTATGAAACGTATATCTTTCTTTATTCTGACAATCATTACGTTGGCATCAGTCTCATGCAGTGATTCAAATCCCGAATTGCAAATTGAAGGTGGCCGGGTAATTGGGATGGAGACACCAACAATGGGTGTTATAGCTTATAAAGGCATTCCTTTCGCAGCCCCTCCGGTTGGTGATCTGCGCTGGAAGGAGCCGCAACCGGTAGTGCCCTGGGAAGGTGTTAAGGTGGCAGACACCTATGGGGATGCTGCTTCCCAGGTTACTTGGGATCCCGAAAGTTTTTACGGCAAGGAATGGAGGGCCAGTGGCTCCGTTCCGTTCAGCGAGGACTGTCTCTATCTTAATATCTGGACTCCCGCGGCTGGTAAAACGGGCAAGAAACTACCTGTTGCCATGTGGATACACGGTGGGGGTTATCGCGAAGGCTTCTCCTATGAGCCGGAGATGGATGGCGGTGAGGCCTGGGCATCACGTGGTGTAATCCTGGTGCAGGTAACTTATCGTCTTGGTGTTATGGGATTTTTCTCACATCCCCTTTTATCTGCAGAAAGTCCTCATGGTGTATCTGGAAATTATGGCTTAATGGACCAGATTGCAGCACTTAAATGGATTCATAATAATATCGAACAGTTCGGAGGTGACCCCGGCAATATAACCATCTTTGGTCAGAGCGCAGGTGCAGGCAGCGTTCAGTCATTATGCGCTTCTCCGCTGTCAAGGGACCTCATCAGCAATGCTATTATAATGAGCGGAGGCGGGTTGAGTGACCTGAGGCCCGGTATCATGATGGATACTGCACAGGTGTCCGGCAAGAATCTGATGGACCATTTTGAGAAGACCACGCTGGAGGATATGCGTGCTCTTTCATTCGATGAACTTACAAAGATGTCAGGTGAGTATG
>JAVEZS010000148.1:0-2716 GCA_034002885.1 Bacteroidales bacterium | reverse complement strand
CCCGATCTATCGGGACTCCACCCCGCAATATATTGTAATATTCTATTTCAAAAAACTGAGCCCAACGAGCTATCCCGATCTATCGGGACTCCACCCCGCAATGTGGGTGCAAAGATAATATTTGTATACCAAATAACAAATTTTTATTATTTTTTTGAAAAGTCATAGAAATCCGGGTTCCGGATTCCGGGTTTCTTGTTCCTTGTTTCTTGTTCCGGCGTTGTGGTCTGGTCTATCCTCTGGAACTCTGGAACACTGGAACACTGGAACTCTGAAACACTGGAACTCTGAAACTCTGAAACACTGGAACTCTGGAACTCTGGAACTTTTATCTTTTTCCCCATTCAACACAGTACTTACATCAAATTCTCCCTCAGTGTTTATAGTTAGATAAATAAGGGTTATTTTTGTCTTTTAATAAAAATCATTTGCCATGCCAAGAGTTTTTAAAGCAATCGATATCGAGAGGGAGGAGAAAGAGATAAAGCGTGATTATCTCGACAGACATATGCCCCATGTCTATTGCCCCGACTCGGTAAAAAGGGGAGAGAAGTTTGCAGTAAAGGTAAAACTAGGGGAAGAGTATCCCCATCCCGACGAACACGATCACTACATTAGTGTCATTCAGCTGTGGAACAGGGAAACCCTGCTTGCCGAAGCACGTTATACGGCTGGGGTGTACGGAAGCATGCCTGCCCACTTTGAGGTAGACTTTCATATAGTAGCTCCCGACGTGTCAATGAACCTTTCGGCCATGTCGGTATGTACAAAACATGGTCTGTGGCAGAGCGAGGACAAGGCCGTGAAAGTAATTTAAGGAGGCTGCCCTGACTCTTTTACCTCCCTCCTGAACGACAGTGAGGAAGGAATGATTATCTTTGCAGTTCCATTATTTTAAAAAATGGCCAAAGACGAAAAGAAAAAAAGAAGCTGGAAAGATAAATTCAGATTCTCAGTTATTAATGATAAGACACTTGAGGAGGTTTGGAAGATTATCCTTACCAAATATAATGCATTCCTCCTTATTACTTTCCTTGTCTTCTTCATAAGCGGCTCAACAGCCGCACTTATTGCTTTTACAAACATAAGGGAATTCATTCCGGGCTATCCCGACGTGGAGATGAGACGTAACATCCTCATGAGCGCTATCAGGCTCGACTCGCTTGAACGTGAGATAGTGGTAAGGGATAAATATTTTGCAAACATAAACGCAATTATATCAGGCGACGTTGTGCCACGCAACTATACCGATGTTGATACATCAGTAACATTCGGTTATGTTGCTTTTAACAGATCGCCCGAAGATTCTGCCCTCAGGGCAAGGATAGAAAACGCTGAGAGGTACTCTATCTCTCCGACACTGCCGGCTTCAGAACCTGTAGCAACACTGGCAGGGCTCCATTTTTACCCTCCCGTCAGGGGTATAGTTTCAGGAAGATTTGACCCACGGACCCGACATTACGGAACCGATATTGTCACCAGGCCCAAGTCACCCGTTTCAGCCGTTCTTGACGGAACTGTCATTTTAACCGGCTGGACCATGGAAACCGGTTTCATTATAAGTATCCAGCATACAAACGATCTTATTTCAGTTTACAAGCATAATTCGACCCTGATGAAGGAAACCGGAGATATAGTCAGGGCCGGTGAGAACATCTCAGTAGTAGGTGACTCGGGAGAACTTTATACCTCGGGCCCTCACCTTCATCTCGAGATCTGGTACAAGGGAACACCCATGGACCCTGAAAAACATATAATCTTTTAAGCACTATTCTATGCCACAAAGAATCGCCGTGCTAGGTTCAACGGGCTCTATAGGTACCCAGACTCTGGATGTTTTATCCAGGTTTCCCGGCATGTTTGTGGTTGAGGTCCTTACTGCCGGTAACAACGTTAAACTTCTTGCACAGCAGGCAAGGCAGTTTCTGCCTAAAACGGTTGTCATTGGCAACAGATCACATTATCAGAAACTTAAAGACGACCTCAGGGATATTCACGTTAAGGTACTTGCCGGTGAGGATGAGATTGAAAATGCTGTAAACTCCCCCAATGTCGATACCGTTGTTACTGCTATGGTAGGTTACTCCGGTCTTCGGCCTACAATAGCTGCAATTAAGGCGGGGAAGAAGATAGCTCTGGCCAATAAGGAGACTCTTGTTGTTGCCGGAGAGATAATAGGAAAGCTTATAAGACAATCAGGAAGCCGCATTATCCCTGTCGATTCGGAACACTCGGCCATCTTCCAGTGTCTTGCCGGTGAAGAAGGCAATCCAGTCGAACATATCACCCTTACAGCTTCGGGAGGACCCTTTCTCTCCTATACCAGAGAGATGCTTATAAAAGTCCGGCCCCAGGAAGCCCTGCGACATCCAAACTGGGAGATGGGAAGTAAGGTGACCATCGATTCGGCCTCTATGATGAACAAAGGACTTGAAGTCATTGAGGCAAAGTGGCTCTTCGATCTCGAACCTGACCAGATAAAGGTGATCATTCATCCCCAGTCGGTTATCCATTCTATGGTTCACTTTGCCGATGGCTCGGTGAAAGCACAGATGGGCGTTCCTGATATGAGGGTCCCGATACTCTATGCCCTGAGTTACCCGGGGCGCCTTAAGTCAGACCTGCCCAGACTTGATTTTAAGGCAAGCAATAACCTCACATTTTTCGAGCCTGATACAGAGAGATTCAGAAACCTTTCACTTGCCTTCAGCGCACT
>JAVEZS010000147.1:0-2753 GCA_034002885.1 Bacteroidales bacterium | reverse complement strand
CAACGGGAGTCTCCATATCAGCCTCTTCATTCTCGGGTTTCAGAGCTGCCGCATGAATGGGGTTTCCATCAACATAAATTGCCTTGAATGGTTTGGTAGGACATGCAAATTCACAATGTCCGCAGCCAATGCAGATATCCTGGTTGGTTTCAGGGATCAGGAGGTTACCTTCATAGGGAATCATATAAACGGCTTTTGTCGGGCAGCTTTCAGAACAGGCCCCGCAGGCTGTTTTTTCAGTCTTGACTATACAGTTATCCTTAATAAAGAAAACCTTACCTATCTGAGTCAGTTTTTTTGCTTCAGGCAGAAGTGGTTTCAGGGCATCGGTTGGACAGACCTCAGTACAGATAGTGCAGTTAAAGGTACAAAAACTATGGTGGTAATCCATAACCGGCTGCATCAGCCCTGCCAGTCCGTACTGTTTAACCGCAGGCCGCAGTACGTTGTTTGGGCAGGCGGTGATACAGAGTGAACAGGCTGTGCATTTGCTGTTAAAACTCTCAATACTTCCCGCACCGGGGGGGCATACGGGAGATGTCTTATCCTCCCGGACGGTAGTTTCCTTGTGTACAACAGGTTCTTCCGGATCCTGTCCCCGGACAGAGGTTGAGATCCCGAAAATCATCAGAAGGGACCCGGCAATGAACTTTCTTTTGCTTTCATCAACACCCTCCGACCTTATTTTTTTATGAAAAATACCATACGACAGGGCATCCTCGGGACACACACTTATGCAGTTAAAGCAGTCGACACATCTTGATACGTCAATGTCGTAATGAAGGAAATCAATACATGAAGATTTGCATCTTACTGCACAGCGACCGCACTTTGTACACCTGTTTTCATCAAATCTGATCCTGAAAAGAGAGATTTTTGAAATAAGTCCAAGAAGAGTCCCCACAGGACATATCATGTTACAGTAAAGCCTTCCCCTTGTGAGAGACAATATTCCCACAAGCAGAAAAAACGCAGAAGGAATGATATAGGTAAGAAGGTTAAAGGCTGTAACCGGAACATTGTGCAGATAGTAATTATCAAATTTACCCAGGATGGCGGCAGCAAGATTATTTATCCACAGCACCAGGGGTTTAAGAAAGAATGTTGAGAAACGGCCGAAAATTGAATACGGATCAAGAAGGGTGACCATATACAATCCCCATATCAGTGTCACCGCTATTGTTATGGCCAGAACTGAGTATCTGACTATTGTGAAAGGTCTCTTGTATCCGTATCTCCTGAACTTCTTCCTGATGGTCCCGCCAATCCGGCTGAAAAAGTCCATTCCTATTCCGAGAGGACATAAGAACGAACAATAGGTCCTGCCGGTGATCAGGGTAAGAACCAGTACCACAAGGAATCCTGCGGCTGCAATGCCTGCAAAACCAATAAACTTTATCAGTGAAGGTATGAACTGAAGGTAGAGTATTGTATCTGCATACCTGACTGGCACAAAAGACCTGAAATCTAAAAATACAAGCAAAAAACTTATTAGGATCAGCGCTGAAAAGACTATCCTGAATCTTCTTAGAAAAGGAGAGATCATTATGGCTTACATTTTAATTCTTTTTATACTCAGGGATTCGATTTTCATATTGCCCAGACCCATCTTATGGGCCATGGGAATATATTCTACTCTTTCCGGGTCAATACCCAGCATTTTAGCTGCTGCTGTATCACCCGCCACCCAGTCGGCAGTAAGAATCTGCGATTTCATCTGAACTACGTCCTGTGCCGACACACCCTGAGGTCCGTTTTTAACCATAACATTATAGCAGTCAATAACGTTTAAGACAGGCTTCTTCTCAAAAAGTCCGAAATCGGCAATACACTGGTTCAGATTATTGGAATGCCAGAATCCCCTGTCCCAGACAACACCCATGTTGTTTTTAAGACAAGCCGTCATCCTTGTTGAGTTGTGGTCTTTCAATATCGGAACGTTGATAATAACATCAGAACTGAGCAGAAGCTCATGCACCTTGGCAGTCTTCAGTTTTATGGCACCCGGTATATTTATTGTCTGATAATAGTTCTCTGAATTTGCCGGAACAACCTTTGCCCCTGCAGCCCTGGCCGCTCTTTCTATTCCTGAATTTTTATAGGTATTAACCCAGTTGTCGCAGGTATGATCAAAGACATATACTTCTTTTGCTCCTGCCCTGAAGCAGTGTTCAATAATCCTTTTTACAAGATTGGGATTAGTGTTTGCGGCCAGTTCGGGTATAACATCCCATCCTATATTAGGCTTGATAAGGACCTTCTGCCCTTTTGCAACAAAAGCACTTATACCTCCCAGTTCCTGGATGCCAAGATCAAACATCGCCTCGGGTGATCCCCCCATTACGGCTACCATATCGTATTTGGCTCCGGCTGCAGGACCTGCAGCCCAGAGGTTCTGATAACCACCCAGGCTGAATGCCGCTCCCGCGGCAACCCCTGCTCCCACCGATTTTTTAAAGAACTCTCTTCTCTTCATAACGCAATTTTTATGGTTAACGGATCCGGCCTGAAAAATACTAATTTTTTTTATGAATCGGTATGTTACATAGTGCTATCTTGGCTCATATTTACAACTAATGCATTATATTCGCTGGATTCATTAACAATATCCTGATTTTTTTTGTTAATCAAAAAATACTGATTCATATATGAAAGCACTTTGTTACGACTGTTTTTCGGGGATAAGCGGAGACATGAACCTGGGAGCAATGATCGACCTCGGGGTTGACAGGGATTACCTGGTAAGGGAACTT
>JAVEZS010000146.1:0-2805 GCA_034002885.1 Bacteroidales bacterium | reverse complement strand
CAGTATCTAGTTCAAAACCCTTGTCAGTCGTTGTACCAAAAAAGACGAGTGAATCGGGAGAAAGATCTTTTAACTTACCGGTTTGCGAACAAGTTGCATATTTAAAATCAGTGCCATAAACATAGGGGTCAGTATTCATCCCGCCAATATCTTCTAAGGAGTGAAAGGGTTCATGAATCCCATTTGGCTTTTCTGATTCTAATGGAGTATAGATTGAATGTCCCTCCCACTCTCCCCAAAAATATAGGGGAGCGCTCAGTTGTTTATTCCGGACCAAACTGACCCCCTATTCCGGGGAAATTGACCCCTCATTCCGGTGAAACTGACCCCCTGAAGTATCGGGAAAAAGACTGCCATTCCGGCGAAACTGACCCCTCTGGGAAAGATTTTCGACTGACATTCCGGCATATTGACCCCCTGGTGAGCGACCTGTTTTATTGCTTTGCAAAAAACAGGGACAATGGCAAACAGGACAATAAGCATGGAAGTCAGAGGACAAATTAAATTGTTAAGCGATCTCGGATATAGCAAGAAGGCTATAGCCAGGGAGTTAGGGTTATCAAAGAATACCGTAAAAGGGTATCTGTCGGAAAAGAGCGACCCTCCTGGATCAAAGACAGAAGAGAAGAAGTCGGTATTGTTTGAGTTTTTTCCATACGTTCAGTCAGAGCTGGGGCGCACTGGAGTTACTCGTCAGATCTTATGGGGAGAATACCGTGCACGCCATCCTGACGGATACAGCTACACGCAGTTTTGTGACTATCTGAGCAAGTATCTTTCCAACCAGGATGTGTCCCTTCACATAGAGCAGGTTGCCGGAGACAAGATGTATATTGATTTTGCCGGCAAGAAGCTATCGGTTGTAGACTCCTCAACTGGTGAGGTCAAGGATGTCGAGGTATTTATCTCAGTACTGGGTTATAGTGGCAAGACCTATGTCAGGGCTGTATGGAGCCAGCAGAAAGAATATCTTCTGGACTGCGTAATGCGCGCTGTTCACTATTACGGAGGCAGCCCCAGGGCATTGGTTCCTGATAATATGAAATCCGCTGTCGACAAGGCAGACAAGTGGGAGGCAGACATCAACCGGGATCTTTTGGATCTGGGCAATCATTATGGAATGGCAATCGTTCCTGCCCGCAGCCGTAAGCCGAGAGACAAGGCCTGGGCAGAGCGGATGGTTCAGATAATATACACCAGGATCTATGCACCCTTAAGGGACCGTGTATTTACTAGCATAGAGGAACTTAATGACGCCATTATGGAGTTACTCGAAGAACACAACAATCTTCCCCTGCAGGGCCGTAAAGAAAGCCGTAATGAGCTTTTTAATGCTGAAGAGCTTCCGTGCCTGCAACCACTGCCTATTGACCCTTGGGAGTTGAAGGAGTATCTCAGTGTCAAAGTAATGAAGAACAGTCATGTTCAGCTGCACCGGGACCGTCACTACTACAGTGTGCCGTACAAGTATATAGGACAAAAGGTTAAGATTGTTTATACGGCCAGTCATGTAAGTATTTACCTACATGGAGAGCGTATTGCCTATCACATCAGAGACCGCAGGCCCTATAAGTATACCACAGTAAAAGAGCATCTCCCATCGAGCCATCAGTTTGTAAGTGAGTGGAACCCTTCAAAGTTCATCGAATGGGCTGACAGGATAGATCCCCAGGTAAAGTCCTACATAGAAAAAGTTCTTGAAAATAGATCATATCCCGAGCAGACATACCGCAGTTGTGCAGGCATCCTCTCCTTTGATCGCAAGGCCGGACGGGAGCGCCTCGTTGCTGCATGTATCAGGGCCGGAGAATACGGAGTATACAATTACAAAGTCATTGAGCAGATAATCAACAATAAGCTTGACAGGATAGAGCCCAGGTCAGAGATTATCGCCATGCCAACGCATCCAAACATACGCGGGGCAGAGTACTATCAATAAACAACAAAATCAAAACACTATGACACACGAAATTATACAGTTAATGCAGCATTTACGCTTGCCCGGCATGAGGGCAGCCTACGAGGGCATTATCTCGACCAAGAATATGCACTCAATCAGTAATGATGAGATGTTAAATCTCATTCTTCAGGCGGAGCTTCAAGAGAGAGAGAACCAAAAAGCCGGCCGGAGGTTGAGCAATGCAAAGTTCCGAATGCAGGCAAGCATGGAAGAAATCGACTTTATCTCTTCAAGAGGTATTAACAAAACTCAACTTCTACGTCTGGCAGACGGTGCTTTTGTTAAATCCGGAGACAATGTCCTTATTACTGGGCCAACCGGTGTCGGTAAAAGCTATATCGCAACAGCTCTGGGTCATCAGGCCTGTCAGCTTGGCTATAAGGTCAGTTATTTTATAGCTCAAAAACTCTTTACAGTGCTCCGAATGTCCAGAGCTGACGAATCGTATTTGCGTCAAATAAAACGTCTGGAGAGGCAGGATCTCCTTATTATTGATGACTTTGGCATGCAACCTCTTGATGAGATGACGCGTATGATGCTTCTGGAAATCATAGAAGACCGACACCAGAAAAGTTCAACGATAATTGCTTCACAAATCCCGGTGGCTAAATGGCACGAAATCATCGGAGAAAGCACTGTTGCGGATGCTATACTTGACCGGCTGGTACATACTGCTCACAGGCTGGAACTGTCAGGAGAATCTATGAGAAAAAGAAGAAAAGAATAAATTTTTACTTTTGTTGATCGTTCATTGATAACCGCTCACTATTGCCCTCACGGGGTTGGCCTCCGGCGGAGGGGGGTCAATTAACCGGAATGAGGGGTCAGTTTGTCCGGAATAAACA
>JAVEZS010000145.1:0-2819 GCA_034002885.1 Bacteroidales bacterium | reverse complement strand
CATCGGCAAGGGTTATCACCTGCTTGTATGAAGTCAGCTTCACCCTGAACAACTCGGCTATCCTGGCTTCAATGTCAGACAGTATCTCTGAGGTGCTGTCTTCGCCTGCAAAGTGCAGCTCGAGACTCCTCAGGTACCTCTTCAGTTCAGCATAGGCGTCCTCGTCAATATTGAAGGGATAGCCGCCTATGTTAATGCTTACAGTTATTTTCATCTGATTTCACTCTTTAGTGGTATAATTTTAATACTTCTTGTTAATGCAAAGATATATCAAAAAATATATACTATGCAATACATAGTACTAAAAAATATGAAAGAAGTAATTTTTTCCCGGTATGACATGAAACAGTATCCGGGAGGCCCGGGCAGATATGGCCAAAGTTGTAAAGGGCAGGTTATGGGTTGTTGACTGAGCCTGGAAGGCAGTTCACATGATTGTTGTATATTTATAAAAAGTTTTGCCTGATGGGAAGGAAATACAGGTGGGGGATACTTGCCCCGGGAAAGATGTCGGCCAAGTTTGCTGCCGGACTGAAGATTCTGGATAATGCTGATTGTTATGCCGTAGGGTCAAGAAGTCAGGAAAGGGCCAGGGAGTTTGCCTCTGCTTTTGGCTTCAGGAAGGCATATGGGAGCTATGAGGAACTGGCTTCAGACAGGGATGTGGATGTTATATACATAGCATCCCCTCATTCACACCATATGGAGCATGCCTTGCTTTGCCTGAGGAACAACAAACATGTTATTTGTGAAAAGGCATTTGCCATGAACAGCGCAGAGGTTGAAGCGATGATAACTGAAGCCTCCTCACGCGGGCTCTTTCTTATGGAAGCCCTCTGGCCTCCTTTTCAGCCTTTGTACAGGAAAGCCATTGAAATCATCGATTCAGGTATGGTTGGAAACCTGGTTCACCTGAATGCCCGATTCTCCTTTCAGCCCCCCTTTGACAGGCATGACAGGAAGTTTGATCTGAGTCTGGGAGGAAGCTCCCTGCTCGACATTGGCATTTATCCGGTAATAGATGCCCTTACCTTTATGGGAATTCCCGACACCATTGACGCCAGAGCCTCCTTCAGCAGTTCAGGTACTGAAGACAGCATAAGCATCATTTTCAGTTACAGCGACGGAAGGATGGCAAATCTGTACAGTTCGTACAGGACCAGTGGCGGGATCGGATGTGATCTTCTATGTGAGAAGGGTAATGTGTCATTTTCGCGGAAAAGGGATATGTCGCAGAACCTGCTTGTGTCGGTTCACGACAAACCGGTAAGCGATTATTCGCTTGTCCCCGACGCTATGGGCTATCACTTTGAGGCTATCGAGGTTATGAAATGTCTCGACGCAGGCAGGACTGAGAGCAGCGAGGTGCCACTTAAGTTTAGCAGGGATCTGATAAGTACCCTTGACAGGATACGGGAGGTGGCGGGTATAAGGTTTGACACCGATAGCTTTTCCGTATGAGCAGGATGTCTGAGGAAGGAGCATTCTACAGGAAGAAATTCCTTTTAAGCATAATCATTCCGGGGTTTGTTACTGTTATCATGTGGCTGGTATGGACCTCGGAAATCCTTTTTGAAACCGATCTCAGTTTTCTTGGGATCTATCCGCTTTCTCTGAAAGGATTGCCCGGGATTCTATTATCTCCCTTACTTCACGCCGATATCCGTCATCTTTACAACAATACAATACCACTGTTTCTTCTTGCCACGGGGTTGTTCTATTTTTATTCAGAGGTTGCTTTAAGGGTATTCTCAATGACCTGGATCATCACAGGTCTACTTGTCTGGCTTGCCGGTCGTGATGCCTGGCATATCGGTGCCAGCGGATTGATCTATGGGATAGCCTCCTTTTTGTTTTTCAGCGGAATCCTGAGAAAATATTTCCGGCTTGTGGCTCTTTCCCTTCTTGTGGTATTCCTTTACGGATCAATGGTCTGGGGGATATTTCCGGATATCTACAGAAATGTATCGTGGGAATCCCATATGCTTGGTTTCGTATCGGGAATATTACTTTCCGTATGGTTCAGGGATGAAGGTCCTCAGGCCCCGGTATATGAATGGATGAATGAAACTGAAGAGACTGATACTGAAAACCCGGAGGAGGTACCGGGAAATGAAACAACAGAATAAGTAATCCACGACTGAATGTTAAAAAACATTAATTGATTGATGATTACGATCAGATCACGGGCATAGGAAAATTAATATTTTCATATTTGCATAAGAACAAAATGACATTTATTTTGTTTAAACAGGGATATCATTAACTTTTTTCAGAAATAGAATATTTTATGTATCAAAAAAGCATCCTGAGGATAATGCAGATATTGGTTATGTTTATGATTTTTAGCCATACTGCCGAAGCTCAGGAAAACAACACAGCCGCCGATAGTGTCAGAAGTTTTGCAGTCAAGGTTTTCCTGGATTGCAGGACCTGTGACATGAATTATACCCGTGAAGAGATACCCTACATAAACTATGTAAGGGATGTAACCGAATCACAGATCTATATTAATGTCACGACTCAGAATGCAGGGTCAGGTGGAAACCAGTATACTTATACTTTTGCAGGTCAGAAGGAATTTGCCGGACTGACTGACACACTTGTATATACCTCCAGTCCTGATCAGACAAGCACCGAAATAAGGAAGAAACGGACTGATCTCTTGAAAATGGGGCTTATGAGATATGTGGCAAGGACACCTTTGTTCAATGAGATTGAGATAGGCCATAATGCAGAGCTTAAGTCTGAGGAGGTTATCGATAACTGGAGAAACTGGGTTTTTGAGATTCAGGTAAATCCACGGTATAATTCCGAAG
>JAVEZS010000144.1:0-2903 GCA_034002885.1 Bacteroidales bacterium | reverse complement strand
ACCACCCTTCGGATAAGACAAACCCTGGATCTGGCCGGTCTTCGTTCACTTGTGTCCCTGCTAGACTGAGGCCATGTTCCATCTTCACAGCTCACTGAGGTATTACCTGTATCCTCTGCCGGTAGATATGCGTAAAAGCTTTTACACCCTGAGCGGGGTGGTTAACTCACTGATGAACCAGAATGTCCGCGACGGAGGGGTCTTTATCTTCATGAACCGTCATCAGAACGTCATGAAGATCCTTCACATGGAATATGCAGGTCTGGTCATCTATCACAAGCGACTTGAATCAGGCCGATTTAAGCTGCCGGTTTTTGATGAGAACACAGCCTCTATAAGCATAGACTGGAAGGATTTAATGAACATGGTAGAGAGTGTCAGGCCGGGACGGTTAAAAACCCGGCGTATTGTTAATAACTATCAGTCATTCAGTTAATTAAAAGTGGCAAGGTCAGGTATCACGTAGCTTTGTCTGTGTTAACTTTGGCTCAGACTTAAAGCAAGACGGACTGTGTTGTATAATCCGGACCAAATTGTACCAGTAATTCCGGAGTAAACTGTACCAGTGATTCCGGAGCAAAGTGTACCAGCGATTCCGGGCCAAATTGTACCACTTTAATGCTTATGGGAAGCTGACATTCCGGCAGAAAGTGTACCACCCCGGGGTGAATTTGTAACAGTTAATCATGTAATCTTGGATTAAATCCAAGAATGACATGGCAAACAAGAGAAAGAGTATGTTACAGATTCGAAGAATTTTACAGTTACTATCCGATGAATGCAGTCACCGTGAAATCAACAGGATCACGGGCATTCATCGTTCTACCATTAAGGAATATGCAAATCGCATAGGCTCAACAGGAAAGGATATAAGCTTTCTGCTTGCTTGTTCCGACAATGACCTTTCGGAGATTTTTCTACCGTCAAAAGCAGAACCGGAGCCTGACGAAAGGAGAAGATGGATGGAGTTAAAACTTGCAGACTACCTGAGTGAACTACATCGCCCATACGTCACAAGGCAGCTTTTGTGGGAAGAGTATCGAGTGGAACAGCCACAGGGCTACAGCTATTCACAGTTTTGTGATATTTTGCAGAGGTATAAAAACAGTAAAGAGGCATCTCTTCATATAACCCATCTTCCAGGGGACAGGTGTGAGTTTGATTTTGCGGGGGATCCGTTGTATTATACAGACCCTGCAACTAACGAACCGGTTCCCTGCCCTGTTCTGGCCTGTACGCTTCCTTTCAGCGGGTTAAGCTATGTTGAGCCATTGGCTTCTTCAAAACTCTTACACCTGATCCCTGCCCTGAACAGATCGGTTCAATACTTTGAAGGGAGTCCCCGGTTCATGGTAACAGATAACATGACACAGGTCGTTACCCATTCATCCCGTTACGAACCTACATTTACAGAACTGGCCGAGCAATGGTCGGTGCATTACAATACTGCCATAAAAGCAACAAGAGTACGGAAGCCAAAAGACAAGCCATCTGTTGAGAAGTCAGTTCACCTTTCTTACCAGAGGATATATGCGAGGATGAGAAATGAGACTTTTTACAGTCTTAATGAGCTCAGGAGCCGGGTATCCGAGTTGCTGGAGGAGTTCAATGACCGCCCTATGCAGGAACAAGGTCTCAGCCGAAGGATAAGGTTCACTCAGAATGAAAAATCTTTCCTCCGGCCATTGCCTGAGTCTCACTTCAGCCTTAAAAACCGCACAAAGGCCAGGGTGAAGAAGAACCACCATGTAATACTTGGTGAAGACATGCACAGTTATAGTGTTCCCCATCAATATATTGGCCAGGAAACAATCATCGTTTACGATGAGGATGTGGTTGAAGTGTTTCTTGGCAATTTACAGCGAATATCAGTCCATCCCAGGGATACTCGCCGCTATGGATACTCCACACTGCCTGAACACCGGCCTGAGGCACATAGACGCTATCTTGAACAGAGAGGGTGGTGCCAGGATGACTTTATTGAGATGGCTACGCTTGTCGGAGAAAATACGGCATCAATAATTACCGGAATACTGACCTCCAGGTTCTTCATTGAACAAACGTATGACTCGTGCATAGGCGTACTGCAGCTTGGCAAGCGATATGGGAACGATCGCCTGGAGGCTGCCTGTAAAAGGGCAAACAATGGAAACAGGGTTACATACAGGACTATTAAAAACATCCTGGAGAAAAATCTTGACAAAGTTGAATCTGTCAGGCAAGACCTTCTGTATTATATTCCTGACCATAGCAATTTACGAGGTCCTGAAGCTTATTCTTAATCATAAAACCTAAATCATTATGAATGTTCAATCAACTCTTGATCAACTACACGGATTAAAATTGCACGGAATGGCAAAAGCCTACGAGACTGCACTTTCTCTACCGGTACATGAACAGATGACTTCTGATGTACTCATTGGCAGGCTTGCCCAGGCTGAGCACCAGTACAGGATCGAACAGAAAACCACCATGTATCTTAAACTAAGCAAGCTAAGGTATAACGCGATCATCGAGCAGGTTTACTGCAATACGGCCCGCAATCTCACGAATGATCAACTGATGACCCTTGCGGACTGCAGGTTCATCGATAAAGCAGAAAATATCATGATTACCGGTGCTACTGGTTGCGGTAAGAGTTATATTGCCTGTGCCCTTGGACGTCAGGCTTGCAGCATGGGATACAAAGTACTGTACTTCGGCATGAACCGCTTTCTGGAAAAGGTAGCCCAGGCTAAGCTTGACGGTACATTTATCAAACTGCTTAACCAGATCGAAAGAACTCATTTGCTTGTGCTTGATGATTTTGGACTGCACCCCCTTGATCCTATTACTCGTCTGGCTCTTCTTCAGATACTGGAAGACCGCAATGATAAAAAATCAGTTATTATCACTTCTCAACT
>JAVEZS010000143.1:0-2927 GCA_034002885.1 Bacteroidales bacterium | reverse complement strand
TGCCTCTTTCAAAGGACCTTACACACAGGACGGCTGATCCTATCACAATGTTCCGTGCAAGTGAAGCAGCCTGGTCAAAGGAAATGAACAGTATAGGAGAAGCTACTTTTGGTCTTAAAATGCCGGGCTGGGTAACCGATGGTCCTCAGATGTTCAGGACTCAAACAGGGAAACTAGGTATGCTATGGTCAAGCTGGGGTGACAGAAGATATGCCCAGGGTATTGCTTATTCGGAGTCGGGTACTATCCACGGACCATGGGTCCAGGAACCTGAATCATTTAAAGGCGATAACTCGGGTCATGGTATGTTGTTTACAACCCTTGAGGGGAAACTGCTCTTCATAATTCATCATGCCGAAGGCAATGGTCCCAGAAAACCACAGCTTTACGAAGTGGACAACTCAGGTGATAAACTGATTCTCGGAGCCAGATATAATCCCTGATTCTTTAAATAGCTTATTTGATGTCACGACCCCGAAGGTTTATCTTCATTTTCCGGGGGTCGGTATTTAGCAGAGAAGATCCCTGCCCATTAAGGGCGGGGATCTTTTACTTTGGGCCTTGACCCTTAGTCGCGCTTCCGCGGCATCCGTCCGGCTTCTTATGATGTCAGCATCTGGATCCGGCAGTATTCTCTGGGAGGACCTGTATATGGGCCGATTGCTAAATATCGAGGATGACGCCAACAGGGCAATGGTCCGATCCGCTTATCTCTTCATGAATGAAGGCTTCTTTCACCTTAGGGAGGAAAGAGCTGCTTACAAGGAAATAATCTATTCTCCAGCCTATGTTCCTCGATCTTGCACCTGCCCTGAAGCTCCACCATGTGTATCGTCCGGTCATTTCGGGATAGAGATGGCGGAAAGTATCAGCCAAACCACCACTGGTCAGTCTGTCCATACCGTCTATTTCTTCCTGCATATACCCTGCTGCCTTATTGTAGTTCTCTTTTGGCCTGGCAAGGTCAATACTTCTGTGTGCCACATTCAGATCACCGCAGACTACAACCGGTTTGGTTTTTTCAAGATCCTTAAGGTAACCGAAAAATGCCTTGTCCCATTCCTGCCTGTAACCCAGCCTCAGTAGTTCACTCCCTGAATTCGGCACATAGACATTTACAAGGAAGAACTGTTCAAACTCAAGGCATAAAACCCTGCCCTCAGTGTCATATTCGGCGATTCCGATGTCGTAGGTGACATTAAGTGGTTTAATCCTTGAAATAACGGCTGTTCCTGAATAACCCGGCCTTATGGCTGAGTTGGAAAATATATACAGGCCCCTCAGTGGTTCCAGGGTTTCAGCAACCTGTCCATCCTGTGCCTTTGTCTCCTGCAGACATGCTATGTCAGCGTCAAGAAGTTCAAGATCACTGAAGAACGATTTCTTTGCTATCGCTCTTATGCCGTTGACGTTCCATGAAATGATCTTCATATCCGGATTTCTTTTATTTTTTACCTTCCGAGAGGCCGGGGCCAGTATAATCCTCCGTTTTAACCTCAGCTGGTTGCAATTTATCAATACTATTTTTTATTCACCCAAAAAACTTTCTCTTTTCAGTTAGATTTTATCCTTATATTAGGCTCTGATAAATCATTTTTCATTTAAAACTGACAATTTATGAGAGGTATTTGCAGGCTTAGGCTTCTGACTTTTGTTTTTCTTTCCGCGGTTATTTTCCTTTCCGGGTGCAGTAAGGATACTGAAGAAGAGAAAAAAACCGTAACGGATTATGATGGTAATGTGTACAATATAATTAAGATAGGAGACCAGGAATGGATGGACAGGAATCTGGCTGTAACTCATTACCGTAATGGTGATCCGGTCACCAATGCCCTTGGAACAACCGAAGGAGGCTGGATCAATTATAACAACGACCCTGCTACTGGTGAGATATATGGTAAGTTATACAATTCCCTGGCTGTTCTTGATGCAAGAGGTCTGGCTCCTGAAGGATGGCATGTGGCCACCAGAGAGGACTGGGTTGAACTTATAGACCTTCTTGGTGGCTTTGATGTGGCTGGAGGCAAACTAAAGGAAGTGGGGACGGAACATTGGGACGAACCCAATGCCGGAGCAACAGATGAATTTGGTTTTAAAGCTCTTCCGGGTGGTTATGCAAGCGGCTCTTCATATTATCTGGGACGTTATGCTGGATTCTGGACCTCCACTATACTTGATAATAGCCCTAACCAGACGGTTATGTATTATCTGTATGCTGATAATACAACAGTAGAACTGGATTCTTCAACCCCTATGGGTTTCTCTGTAAGGTGTGTCAGGGATTGAACTCAGAGTACCCTAGTTGAGGCAAGAGGTTTGGGAGCTTTGACAACCAGTATCCTTGCCCTGGCATCCGAACTGTTTGACAGGCAGTGGATGATGTCTTTGGGGCTCTCAACAAGTCTGTCTGAGCCGACTGTAACTGTTTCGTCGCCAACCCTTATATCGACATCTCCTTCGAGGATGTAGAAAAAGACATCCACAGGGGTGATATGGGGTTTCAGTGACTCTCCGGGCTTTAGTGTTATATGCATAACCTGCGCGCTGTCGAGGTCGTACAACTTCCTTACGTCAACCTTGTGTGGTGTTTCAACAATGTTTTTTTCTTTCCAGTCGGTAATTATCATATCTGTCTATTTTAAGGAAGGATCTCCCTTCCATAGTCCTTTATTTCCTTTCCGGGCCCCTGAAGCCAGTTCCTTGAAAGTGCCGGCATGCCTGACATTTGGTGGAACAGTCATTACAGTTGCATAACCGTTTCTTATCATCTCTGCATTGACGAAGGTACCGTCCTCAAGATATACATAAGCCAGAGTGCGTCCGTACCTGTCATACCTCGAAACATCAAATTCAAGTCTTACCCTTTTGTTATATAACAACTCTTTGAGGTAGTTGGTTGACTCTGCCCCGAAAAAACTTTTTGTCTT
>JAVEZS010000142.1:0-2946 GCA_034002885.1 Bacteroidales bacterium | reverse complement strand
CCCACTCACCTATTGGTTCGTGTTCTCAGGAGCTCGTCCGCTCCGCGGCCTCGGTTCCGCCGAACGTTAGCGGTAAGCTTACGTCATATTATTAATAATCATATCATTAAATGAATAGGGCAATACTTACACTAGTGTAAGCATCCGGTCTACCACGTATTTTGGTAAAGGGAGGATCCGCTTAACTTTCCCGTCAAAAATTCAATGTTAAGCAGTTCAAAGATGGCCGTTATCTTGGAGCGGCAGAAGGAGTCGGGATTAAGCGTCAAAAGTTTTTGTACCAACGAAGGTATAGCACCATCAACATTCTTTTACTGGCAGAAGAAGCTCCGTAAGGAGGACACTGGCGGGCGCTTCATACCGCTGCTTGTCCGGGCACCGGGTTCGTCTGTATTCCCTGCCTCCGCTGAGAAGTCCACCCCTGGCATGGACCATACCCCGCTGGAGATTACCTATCCCAACGGGACCATCCTTCGGATAAGACAAACCCTGGATCTGGTAGGGCTTCGTTCACTCGTGTCCCTATTAGACTGAGACCAATGTTCCATCTTCACAGCTCACTGAGGTATTACTTGTATCCTCTGCCGGTAGATATGCGCAAAAGCTTTTACACCCTGAGTGGTGTGGTTAACTCACTGATGAACCAGAATGTCCGAGATGGAGGGGTCTTTATCTTCATGAACCGTCATCAGAATGTTATGAAGATCCTTCACATGGAATACGCTGGACTGGTTATCTATCATAAGAAACTTGAATCAGGACGATTTAGGCTGCCGGTTTTTGATGAGACGACCGGATCCATAAATATTGATTGGAAGGATTTAATGTCTATGGTTGAAAACGTAAAACCAACGTGTTCAAAAACCCGTCGGATTGTTAATAACTATCAGTCATTCAGTTAATTAAAAGTGATTAGGTCAGGTATCGCGTAGCTTTGTCTGAGTTATCTTTGGCTGGAGACTTAAAGCAAGACGGACTATGTCAAATACACCTGATCAAAGCGCATTTATCGAGACCCTTCTCCAGGAGCGTGATGAGCTTTATCAGGAGCTGTCCAAGCTAAGACAAGTAGATGGAGGGACTCTGGAACGCTACGAGGCAATAATCAGGGAAAAGGATCTCAAGATCACGCGTTTGGGTGAGAAAATAAAGAACTTTGAAGATAAGATCAAACAGTTAACCGATCAGTTGGCCTGGCTAAGGCGTAAGTTCTGGAAGCCGTCGAGTGAAAAGTACATCCCATCTGATCCTGCCCAGCGCAAGCTTGACTTTGAAGGCCTTGACATACTGCCCGAAGAAGAGACTGTCATCAAGGCTTCAGCTACTGAAATCATCACCTATAAGCGCACCAGGGTAGAAAGAGAGAAGAAGCAGCCGGTTCGTATGCCTCTGCCGGAGCATCTGCGCCGTGAGATAGAGGTCATCGAGCCGGAGGGTATTGATGAGAACTGGGTTCGTATAGGCGAAGAGGTTACCGAGCAGCTGGAACATAAACCCGGAGAGCTTTATGTCCGAAGGATCATACGCCCGAAATATGCTATGAAGAAGGATCTTCAACTGGTGCAGGAATCAAGTGGTGAAGAGATCCGGGATAAAGTCGTTAAGATCGCACCACTTCCTCTTTTACCCCTGCCAAGGAGTAATGCCGGGGCCAGTCTGCTTGCTGAACTTATCATGGGCAAATACATGTATCATCTTCCTTTCCACCGGCAACTGGCAATGTTTAAGCTTGAGGGCATAAAGATACCTGCATCAACTGTCAACGACTGGTTCGTCGGTTGCGGGGATCTTCTCAGGGCGCTCTATTACAGGTTAAAGGAGATAGTGCTTGAGAGTGACTATATACAGGTCGATGAAAGCACCGTGCCGGTTATCAATAATGAAAAGCATCGGGCGGTAAAAGCCTACCTGTGGGTGGTCAGGGCAGTGATGAAGAACCTGGTATTCTTTCATTATGACAAGGGATCACGTGCCCAGAAAGTTGTCATAGAACTTCTCCACAATTACAAAGGTGCAGTACAGACAGACGGTTACGATGTTTATTCTATCTACGAGAATAAGAAGGGGGTATTGTTACTGAGTTGCTGGGCACATGCAAGACGAAAATTTACCGAAGCACTGAAAGAGGACAAAACCGGAGCTGAGTATGCCCTGGAACAAATCAGCCTGCTCTACGGAGTGGAGTCGATGGCTGATGACCAGGGGCTCGATTACCAGCAGAGGGCAGAACTACGTTCAAGACTTGCTTATCCCATCCTCCTTGGTTTTGAAAAATGGATCGTCAGCTACATGCCCAAGGCATTATCAGATGGCAGAATGAGCAAGGCATTACAATACACATATAAATTGTTCCACAGATTATCCAGATATCATCTTGACGGACGCTACCAGATGGATAGTAACCTTGTGGAGAACAGTATCCGTCCTCTGGCTCTGGGGAGAAAAAACTACATGTTCTGTGGCAATCATGATGCAGCAGAGAATGCAGCCATAATGTACTCCCTGCTCGGAAGCTGTGCTGCCCTGGATGTAAATCCGCGGGAGTGGCTGGCAGATGTGCTGACCCGGATCCCATACTACAACAACAATTACAGCCTTGACCTGGCAGACCTACTGCCTCATAACTGGAAGACCGGCCGGGCGCTCCAAGATACTCCATTGGAGATCCAATAATTTTTGGAGATTGTTGGAAAAAGTTGAATACTCCATCTACTTTTTACAGAATATCAAAGAACTCCAGAAAAGTTGTATTGAAACCTAACTGCGGCAATATAGCCAATGGTCAGGCAGCTGTCAATATGTGCCAGACCGAATGCTTACACACTAGTAGCTGTATCGGTTATTAATCTCTGCTATTCTCAGACAATAATTGAAAAGAATCTTAAACCCCATTTTGATAAATATGGTGTTGATGGGTGCTTCGTATTGTATAACCAATCAGATAGC
>JAVEZS010000141.1:0-3028 GCA_034002885.1 Bacteroidales bacterium | reverse complement strand
CCTCCCGACACCCGGGAATAAGAAAGCAGTTGCAGCAGCTGATGATACTTACAGTTTGTCATGGTTCATGACCTACAAGAAACTTGCAAAATAAGCAGAACGTCCGGATGCTTTTTAGAATCGACTTAGGGCCCGGAAGGGCCCTTTTTCTTTAGGGTACTCCCGCTTATCCTTGAGGACCTTAGGTTCAGTACCTGCTTTTGCTTCATTTCCTTTAATAAAACTTCTGCGGGGTTGCAATAATGCTCTGTTTTGCATAATTTTCATCTTCATACGAATTCACGTGAAATCATGAAGAACGATCGCAGAACCTTTCTGAAACTTGCCGGAATGGCAGGCTTCACTGTTGCAGGCAATAAACTTTTTTGTGAAGCCGGCTTTTATCCGGCTAACAAATACAGAAAAATCAGTGACCTTTCCTTTCAGTCAGGAGGCACCTCCATAATCGGTTCATATGGGCCGTGGGCTGCCGGGTTGCTCGATAAGCAATTGCCCCTTTATTCCTTCCGCCGCGAAAACTGGAAGAGCCTGGCGAAATGGAAGAAGGTTGCGAAAAAGAGATATTTCGACCGTCTTTCCATGCCGGCTTTCGGAGGTCCGCCTCAGGTTACGGTTACAGGGGAATATAGTTACGACGGGTTGCATGTTGAGGAGATGAGCTGGCCATTGCACAACGGCGGCCGATCGGAAGCAATACTCCTCAAGCCCCTGAATGCATCAGGCAGGCTGCCGGGAGTCCTGGCATTTCACGATCATTCGGGGAACAAGTATTTCGGAACAGCCAAGATAGTAAGGACTTCAGACAACGAGCATCCCATGATGCTTGAACATAAAAAGGATCTTTACGAGGGAAGGGCATGGGCGAACGATCTGGCAAAGAAGGGTTATGTCGTTCTTGCAAGCGACGCTTTCCCGTTTGCAAGCAGAAGGGTGATGCTGAAGGATATTCCGGAAAGACAGCGGCAGGGTCTGATGGATCCTGAGCCCGGCGATCATGAAGGGATTGAGGCATATAACCGCTGGGCCGGACAACATGAGCATATTATGGCTAAATCGCTTTTCAGCGCCGGGACCACCTGGCCGGCTGTTTTCCTGGCAGAGGACATGAAAGCTTTAGATGTACTTTGTGCAAGGCAGGATGTTTACACTGACCGCATAGGATGCTGCGGGCTCTCAGGAGGAGGTATGAGAAGCGTTTTCATCGGTGGAGCAGACGAAAGAGTAAAATGCGCTATCCCGGTCGGTTTCATGACAACCTGGAGGGATCTTGTGACTGATAAGGCAACCAGTCATACCTGGATGACATATGTCCCGCTGCTGCCAAATGAACTTGATTTCCCGGAGATACTTGGATTGAGGACCCCCCTTCCGTCGCTGGTTCTCAACAACAGCGAGGATCCTCTTTTCACACTAAGCGAGATGAAAAGGGCTGACGATATACTTAAAAAAGTATATGAAAAGTCAGGAGCCGCCGGTAAATACAAATGTTCTTTTCATCCGGGTCCGCATAAATTTGATGCTGCAATGCAGGCTGAGGCTTTTGACTGGTTCGACAGGTGGCTGAAGTGAACATGATGGCAGGCTGAATTGTTTTATTGTCATAACCAATTAAAAAACTCCGTTATGGCACGAGTCAGCACATATCTGAACTTCCGTCGCGAAACGGAAGAAGCATTCAATTTCTACAAATCGGTCTTCGGCGGAGAATTTCAGGGAACAGTGTCCCGTTTCCGGGACATACCGCCAACGGAAGACATGCCTCCCCTGCCCGAAGAAGACAAGGACCTGATAATGAATATAGCATTACCAATCCTTGGAGGACACCTGTTAATGGGGACCGATGCTCCTGAATCGATGGGATTCAGGGTCAGTTACGGGAACAATGTTTATATCACACTTCATCCAGATACCAGGGGAGAAACCAGGCGCCTGTTTGATTCTCTTTCAGAAGGAGGTCAGGTGGAACAGGAACTTCAGGATATGTTCTGGGGAGACTATTATGGGAGCCTCAGGGACAAATTCGGGGTTCAGTGGATGTTCAATTGTGAGGAAAAGAAGAAATAAGGTAATAAAGATATAAAGAGATCTTTAGACGCTTTGATAGGAAAGTTAATTGATCTGCACTTTTCCCGAGTTTTACCGTGAGACCAGTCGCCCTGGTTATCGATTGTCTTGATGAATCTCCCTGCCTCTAGATTGACAATATCAATCTTACTGCTGTGGATTTTATTAACCCGTCTCCCCATGCCTCTTCCCGGCAGCCTGGCTCCTTCATAAAATAGCCCACAGGGCTAATTTAGCGAAGGAGAGGAGGGTTGGGTTATAACAGTACAATGAAGTTTAAAATAATAGCAGCTTTATTTAAGGAATTTTTATTATTTTTGCCCTCCGACTAATGGTCGGTTGGCCGAGTGGCCAGGCATCGGTCTGCAAAACCGGGTTCCTCCTTCGCTGAAGCTACGGAGGACGAAGACGGCGGTTCGAACAATCCGCCACCGACCGGACGTGTTTTTTGAATTAGAGATTTTTTATTTGATATAATGGTCGGTTGGCCGAGTGGCTAGGCATCGGTCTGCAAAACCGGGTACGGCGGTTCGAATCCGCCACCGACCTCAAAAAGCCCTTGGTTATCAGGGGTTTTTGTGTTTATTGGGGGCTTATTTAGTGGCAAATAGAGTTGCATTTATAAGAGAATCAAATTAGTCCAGCTCGGCCCACAGAAAATTATATATAAGATCCTCTATATAAGTAATATAGAGGATCTTTATTTTTATTGGGCGATATTTGAGGGGACACTTTGTTAATTTAATTCCAGTGGGACTACTTTATACCAAGTCTTAAGCCCACTGATTTTATTACTTAGAGGGCTCTTATTTACTCAGGGAAACATTGTAGGTAATATTATATTTAAACACAATTCAAAACTACGGAGAATGTACTACCCGATCCGGGTTGGCTTTCGACCGAAATCTGTCCTCCCTGAGCTTCGATAAATTCCTTGCTTATGGCTAAGCCAAGACCTGTGCCT
>JAVEZS010000140.1:0-3088 GCA_034002885.1 Bacteroidales bacterium | reverse complement strand
TTGTTCCCCGAGAGTACCTTTTGTAACACAGCTTCTTTGATTTGGATAGAATGTCCCATATCATCACCTCAATGCCCCACTGTTATTTTTCAAGTGAGGCGACATCTATCCTGACACAGGGGGGTATCCCTTTGCCATAGTTGCGTAAGCCATAATGTTGTCTTTTAAATCATATTCAAAAGACAATTTAGGAGAGACTGCGTCAAAATTTTTGTCCATTAAAATATCGTCGACAAGATTGTCATATTCCTTTTTCTCATGGTCATATCTCACACCGCCGAGAATCTTCAATGAATCTGTCAAACCATAGATAATATGTGTAAAAACTCCGTAGGATCTGTCATTGTAGTCATCCTTGACATCACTCACCATTGACATTCCACCCATTGCCCTGGTCTGAACATACCTGTTGTTGTGCTCATAATCTTGAACAAACAGGCCCAAAAGCAAGTCTATCCTATCATTGTACAGTTTCTGATGATATCTCAATTCCTCAAGGAGAGTAGTTTCTGTGTCGCCATCAAATTTCACATGGAATGAGTACCCTGCACCTCCGCAGTCCCAGTCCTTGGCATTATTATTCTTAAACACTTTTCTTGCTGTGACACTTTCAATGTAGGAAGTGGCTGAAAAATCATATTTAACTTTAAGTGATGAATCAAGGGTCTCACTTTTGTCATATGAATCAAAGTCGAGTGATACATCATCTTTTGATTGTGTTATAAGACTCAATTTCTGGGCATCATCATTCCTTTTTGTATAGGAATTTATGAATGATACATCCAAATCGTCATTCGGTGTAAATCTAAGTGCAAGTTTTCCTGAATTATGTTCCCTGTCGTCCAGGGTCTCTCCTGTTACACTGTCTGTCATCATTCCGTCTTTTTCATAATGAAGGCCTGAAATAGATGCAAACAATTTATCTTTTACGATCGGGGTCTGTATGTTAACGTTGTACTGCTTTTTATTATCTTCGCCAATCTCAAGGTCTATTTTCCCCTCAAATTCATTTCCCGGCTGTTTTGTTATTATGTTGATAACACCGGCTTCTGTATTCTTTCCGTAAAGTGTGCCCTGTGGTCCTTTCAATACTTCAATCCTTTCGATATTATTAATCAGTACATTCATGGAATGACCATTTGAGACAGGGACGCCGTCAACATAAATACCAACAGGAACCGTTGGCGACATTATATCTGTATATACCCCCCTTATTGATGAGGAAAGTGACCCGTCAGAGCCATAACCGAACATAAAAAGGTTTGGCGTATAGGCTGCTATATCCTCAATTTTTTCAATCTGCAGGTCCTGTATTGCATATTCGTTGAAAACAGTTGTTGAGATTGGGACATCCTGAACAGATTCTTCGATTTTCTGTGCTGTAACAGTAATATCCGTGACATTTGTATTTCTCAACCGGCCTTCTTCTTCTGCCTGCGCAAACGAAAACAGAGCAAAAATAGTTAAGCCAACACTTAGCAATAAACCTGAAATAAAAGTTCTTTTCATAATAATATGCTCCTTAAAGTTCATAAATTATCAAAATCGAAAAGAGCATACCCTGTATTTGCCCCTTAGGCTAACGGTCAGGTCTGTTTGATTAGCGGAGTTGTCTGTTTTTCGCCGGATTGTTGCCGTAATTCTCCGGGCAGGCATCCCCACATCTCTTTAAATGCCTTGGTAAAGTGGCTCATACTGGCATACCCCACCGTGCAAGCCGCCTCGGTAACACTCATCCGGCGGTGCAGGATCAGGTCAAATGCTGTTTCCAGTCTGTGCCGACGCAGGTAGTCAAAGGGGCTGGTACCGAAAACCTTTGGGAAACAGACGTGGAGTTTACTGCGGCACATGCCCGCAGCACGGGCCAGCCCCGCCATGTCCGGCGGATTTTCCAGGTCCCGGACAAGGAAGTCCGCCGCATGGTGGAGCCGTTCCCGGTCATCCCGGCTTACCCCGGATTCCCCGGGCGCGATGTCCAACTGGTATAGTTTGTGGGCCATTAGTTCCAGCACCTTTCCTTCCAGGAAAAATGCCCCTGCCGTGCCCTGAAAAGGGCAGGACAGGATCTGATTCAAGATCCTCCGCATGGCAGGGGTAATGGTATCTATGGTGCGGCTGGCATTGCCGGGGAGCCGATCCAGAACCCAGGCCATCCGGGTGTCATTGCCGGGAAAAGGCCTGTCCCGGGCCGGGGGATCCAGCATGAGGATTACCCTTTGGATCCGGCCCGGTGCAAAGGTTTCTGTCAGACCCTCCACCTTATTGAAATCATAGACAGTACTCTGACCGGGGCGGATGTCAAAACTTTGGCGGAAACAGGGTGCATCGCTTTTCATGCGGCCGCTCAGGCAGAAGCCAAAGCCCCTGCGGGAGATGAGCTGGGTATAGCTCAGGTGCAGGGGTGCCTTAAGATCGTAATCCAAAATACCCAGGCGCAGGCCGTAGCCCAGGGGATACACAATCATTCTTCCCCAGCCCTTGTCTCGGGGGATCTCCAGGCAGACACCTGAGGCGGCACCGGCCTGGGAAGGGGACATGGTCAAGGTTTCCATGGTCTTTTCCTTGGATCGTTAGTACAGGTTCGAGTTGAAACAGAGTATTATCACGGGAAGGGTAAATAGAAAAGTGCTAAATAACTATGTTTGTTAAAATTAACTTCTAATATCCGTTGGTCACTGTCAACAAGATGAAATTCGACATAACCATTTTCAAAGCTTTTCAAAATTTTTGAACTTCCCATTGCTTCTAAAAGACTTCTTAAAAAAAGCTTGAAATACCGATCATTTGTGTCCTTTCGGCAAGCGTGCGTGATTTAAGCTTTTTTCAATGTTATAATCCGACCATATTAGCTTGAGCCTCATCCCTATTTTCCAGCGATTAAGCTCACCGCTTGAACTCTCTTGAATGAAGCAGTTCCCCGTGAGATTCTTGGCTGAAAAGATGGTATGAATACAGTTGTATAACCCAGATTGAGCAGGTAGCCTTACTCTTTTTCTGAATTGTTCGATCATTTTTTTAAATAAACGACCATGCCCTGGTGGGCACAACAAACCATGAAAGAAACCAGTCAGTTTCGCTACTCTTTCAT
>JAVEZS010000139.1:0-3100 GCA_034002885.1 Bacteroidales bacterium | reverse complement strand
ATTGATTGTGCCTGATCCTACCAGTTCTTCACCATCGTACCATGCTGCAAACTGCCCGGCAGTGATTCCTCTCTGCATCTTATCGAATACTATGTAGATGCCTTCTTCCCTTGAGATCAGGATTGCCTTCTGAAGAGGCTGGCGGTATCTTATCCTGACGTTATATTCCCTCGACTCGCCGGGCTCCATCTTAAGGTCCCTTCTTATCCAGTGTATCTCGTCACTCTTTACAAGAAGCCCCTTCCTGTAAAGTCCCGGGTGAGACTGACCTTCCCCGGTGAATAACAGGTTTTCAGTTATGTCGGTACCGAGAACGAAGAGTGGTTCCCTGTATCCGCCGATGTTGATTCCTTTTCTCTGCCCGATTGTATAGAAATGAGCTCCGTCGTGTTCCCCGATTACTTTCCCCGAAAGCCTTGTGAAATGGTAAGGTTCCGATGCTGCAATGAGATATTCATCACTGATGCCGTCGGATGGAATACCGGTTTCCCATTCGGGGTGGCTGAATGAGGCCGGGATTTCGATCACTTTTCCTTTTTTTGCTTTGAGCTTTTGCTGCAGGAATGTTGGGAGGTGTACCTTCCCTACAAAACAGATACCCTGGGAATCTTTCCTTGTGGCTGTTGGCAATGCAAGATCTGCAGCAATTGCCCTAACCTGACTTTTTGTGAGATGCCCTGCCGGAAAGAGAGCGTAACCAAGCTGTTCCTGACTTAGCTGGCAGAGAAAATAGCTCTGGTCTTTGTTGCTGTCAGTCCCGCTCAACAGCCTGTAGATATCACCTTTGGGAGTATTCATGACATCCCTCCGGCAATAGTGGCCGGTGGCAACAAAATCGGCTCCCAGCTTCCTCGCTTCATCGGCAAAGGAATCAAACTTTATTTCCCTGTTGCACAACACATCAGGGTTTGGAGTCCGGCCTTTTTCATACTCCGAGAACATGTAGTCGACAACCTTCTGCCTGTATGCATCGCTCAGGTCGACGAAATGATAGGGGATGCCCAGCTTTTTCGCTACCATCTCCGCAAACATAGCATCATCCTCCCAATGGCAGTCACTCTGAAGCAAGCCTGTAGTGTCGTGCCAGTTTCTCATGAAAAGCGCTTCCACATCAAAGCCCTGCTGCATCAGCAGCCAGGCCGCAACGCTCGAGTCGACACCTCCTGATAACCCTATTACCACCTTCTTTTTCACGACGCAAAGTTAATTAAAATGGCTAACTTTATCGGGTTATGAGTGTCGGAACGTTAACAATATACAGCGCATCAGCGGGTTCGGGTAAAACCCATCAGCTTACCGGGATCTATCTCGAAAAGTTATTCAGATCGAGACTCAGTTACAGGAGAATCCTTGCAGTCACATTCACTCATAAGGCAACTGCCGAGATGAAGGATCGCATTCTCAATGAGCTTGACAAGCTTGCGACCGGCCGCCCCTCTACTTACCTCGCAGATATTTCAGGTTCTACAGGAAAAAGCGAAACCACGATAAGAAAAGAGGCAGGGGAGATTCTGACATCGATACTTCATGATTTTTCAAGATTCTCGGTCAGTACAATCGACAGTTTCTATCAGAAGATAGTCAGGGCTTTTGCACGGGATATTGGCCTCCATTCAGGCTTCGACATAGAGATCGACCATACAATGATACTGTCGAAGGCAATTGATAATATGATCTCCTCGGCAGCAAATGACAGTACTGTTAAAAAGTGGCTGCTGATGTTTGCAAGGTCGAACATCGAGGAGGGCAAGTCATGGGATCTGAAGAGGAGCATCACGGCTCTGGCAGGAGAACTATTCAACGAAAAGTTCCGGCTTCTTCCCGTCGAAGAAAAGGATAAGCTTCGCGACAAGGAGTTCCTGGTTTCTTATATAGGGGAGATGAAAGCAGTGATGTCGGACTTCACGGCATACATAAAGCTCGCAGGTCAGAAAGCAATAGGGCTCTTTGACCGTTACGGACTCACCGATGACATGTTCTATCAGAAGGGAAAAGGTGTTCCATCATTCGTCAGGGCTGCAGCGGCAGGTGAGTTCAGGATCCCCAATTCTTATGTCCGTTCAGCGGCGACCGATCCTCCCCGTTGGCATTCCGGGAAACCTGCGCCTGCGCTGGAAGAGGCTCTGGGAGCAGGACTGGACGGGATTGTAAGGGATATGGTCGGTTATTATGACAGGAATACGGCTGGTTACAAAACCGCAAAAGTCATTCTTTCGTACATCTATATCCTTGGCATATTGTCAGATATTTTGTTCCAGGTACGTCTCATAACAAGGGATGAAAACGTCTTTCTCTTATCCGATGCAGGCGAGTTGATCTACCTGATAACCGAAAAGGACCAGGCCCCCTTTATTTATGAGAAGGTGGGAAATGCCTTTGAGAACTTCATGATAGATGAGTTTCAGGATACTTCGGTGATCCAGTGGAAGAATTTCAGACAGCTTATGGGCAACAGCATGGCTCAGGGCTTCGATAACCTTGTGGTTGGAGACATCAAGCAGTCGATATACAGGTGGCGCAACAGCGACTGGCACACCCTGCGCGACCTGAAGCGGGGTGTCGATGGCAAACGGTTCATATCAAAGCCTCTCGGAACAAACTACCGGAGCTGTTCAAATATAATCAGGTTTAACAATTCAATGTTTTCAATAATACCCGCACAGATAGAATCGGAATTGTCAGCAGAGGGACAGGTTTCAGAGTTCAGTGAGCTTTTTTCAGAGGTTGTCCAGAAAGATCCCGGGAGGAAAGCAGACGGTTATGTAAGGCTTGAATTCATTGAGGGCACTGACGAATCAACATGGCAGGAAGAGGTACTGAAAAGACTTCCGGCATTGATCGAATCGATCCAGGACAGGGGCTACAGCGCTTCCGACATAGGCATTCTGGTAAGGGATAACCGCGAGGGAGCAGTGGTTCTGAAGGAAATTCTTGATTACAGCTGCTCCTGTCCTGAGGAAAAGAAGGCAAGGTATAACTACAATATAGTATCAGGCGAATCGCTACTGCTTTCAAACTCACCTGCCGTAAACTTTATTATCTCCGTTTTGATGGGGCTCGACAATCCGGACGACATGATTGCCAGGGCACTGATGCTCAG
>JAVEZS010000138.1:0-3128 GCA_034002885.1 Bacteroidales bacterium | reverse complement strand
CAGTCCTTTTTCCTCCTGAAGGTGGATACTCTTCCTTCCTGCACGGTAGGGTTGTGGATATGTTTTATTTCCCGGTTATAAATACTACATGGCCCGACTGGTCGCCGGTAAACCAGGGCCAGTCACTTATTTTCTTCAGGCCCGTATTCAACATAGCCGACTCTGCAATAACATGCGGAGTGCTTGCTATAATAATATTTCAGAAGAGAATGTTCAGGAACCTTGCCTGAGTTATTATAACACGTGCTATAAGCTACTGACAACAGGCATTAATGCATGACAAAAGGGTTTCCAGATTATCGTGCTTAAGAAAGTAGTACGTATTTTTTCCATCTCTTTTTGATAAAAGAATACCCTTATCTTTTAAAATACCAAGATGGTGAGATGCTGTGGATTGTTCAATACCAACCAGGTTATGAATTTCCGTAACAGTTCTTTTTTTTTCATCGAACAGACATGTAATAATAGAAATCCTTACCGGATGAGCTATAGCTTTCAGCATGTTTGCAGCCTGTTCAAGTTTTTCGGGTTTCAGATCATTGATTTTCATTTCGTTTTACTAGGTAGAAGAAGAGCAAATATATAATTTTTCAAACTATTACTGTTTACATAATATTATTCTTTTAAGCAGAATGTCATAAAGCATAATATTCCCGGTTGTTACTGTGATTTTACTATATTTGAACAAACTCCAGCGGATGTCGGAACTAAGTGATATTAAAAAGCCTGTAAAAAAGGAGATGGCTGAATTTGAAGCCTACTTCGGCAGGACCATGAAAAGTGATATTCCGCTGCTTAAGATCATCCTTAATTACGTATTCAGGCGTAAGGGAAAACAGATGCGGCCACTTCTTGTATTCCTGTCTGCAGCCCTTAACGGCAGGATTGAGGAACCAACCTATATAGCCGCTACCTTTATAGAGCTCCTTCATACAGCATCACTTGTTCACGACGATGTAGTCGATGACGCCAGTGAGAGGAGGGGGTCTTTATCTGTCAAGGCGCTGTGGAATTCAAAAATTGCAGTACTGGTTGGAGATTATATGCTTGCAAAGGGTCTTCTCATAAGTATTGAGAAGAACAGGCTCGACATGCTTGAGATCGTATCGGAGGCCGTTAAGTCGATGAGTGAAGGAGAGCTGTTACAGTTACAGAAAGCCAGAAAACAGAACCTTAAGGAGGAAGATTATTTCAGGATTATAAGAAGTAAAACAGCTGCACTGATAGCGGCCTGTACGGCCTGTGGTGCCAGATCAGTCACCGACGATGCTGATACGATCCAGGTGATGAAGGACTTCGGCGAAAATATCGGCATTGCCTTTCAGATCCGTGATGATATCCTCGATTATGAATCAAACGGGTTGACAGGCAAGATACATGGTAACGACATTAAAGAAAAAAAAATAACCCTGCCTCTCATTTATGCACTTGAACAGACATCCGAAGCAAAAAGGAAACTTATACTTTCAATAGTAAGAAAGAAGAAGAAGACAAGGGAAGAGATTTCTGAAGTCATCCAATTTGTGCTTGATAACGGAGGGCTTGAATATGCTGAGATGCGTATGAACCAGTTCAGGGACAAGGCTCTTGCAATACTTGATACCTATCCTCCCTCAGATGTAAGGCAGTCGCTGAGGACCTTTGTCCTCTACACCTCTTCAAGAAACAAATAGTAAGTGCCGGTGCCGGCTATTCTGCAACGAGGTCAACCCTGGTCACTTTCTGAATATCCTTTTCATAATATCTCGATCCCAGGTAAAACAGAAGGGACCCGAGTATAAGGACATATGGCAGGATAGAAAGCGCATTCTGGATGGTTGAGTTATCGTATATCTTTCCAAGAACCAGGGGTGCAGTAGACGATCCGAGAAGGTTCTGCACCACAACGGCAATTGCGTAGGAAGTGGCCCTCAGACCGGGGTGTATGACATCCTGTGTGACTGCTGCCGCTCCTGAAATAAAAACCATAATACATATTCCCAGCATAAGAAATACGATGTACTGAACTATGCCGGAGAAGATATAGAGTGCAGCAAATAGCAACACAGCTGAGATCAGTGTTGAAATGGCAGGAAGAAGAAGCCGGGCATTCACCTGTTTCTTTCTCCACTTGTCGGTAAGGATACCGCCCAGAGGAGCTCCGATAAGAGCCAGAACCATCACGGCACTGGCCATGCTTCCGGCCTTGTCCTGGGCCAGGTCTCTTGTTGTCTGAAAATATGTTGCCAGCCATGTAAGAAGTGAGGTGGTTACAAACACCACAGCTGCGATTCCGAAATAAGTAAAGAGGATCGAAGGCTTGGTCAGAAACTCCCTGAACAGATCCTTCCTTTCCATCTTAACCCTGTTGTTTGACCTGTCAACGAATGAAAGGTCAACAGTCTTGTAGTCCTTGACAAAGAGAAAAAGAATTGCAACGATGAGACCGGGGAAAGCAACAATGCCAAAAGCGTGTTTCCATCCTATATGAGTTGCAATGATACCCCCAAGAGCTACCCCTATGGCTGTGCCCAAAGGAATGGAGGCATTCCAGATACCCATCATCTTCGATCGCTTCTCAATAGGATAAAGACCCGATATCATGGCACTTCCGCCGGGGGCATAACCTGCCTCACCGACACCTATAAGAACGCGGGCCATGAAAAGCTGAACGTAGTTGCCGGTGAGGGCGCACAGGGCCGTGGCAAGGCTCCATATAATAGCCATCAGCCCAATGGTCTTGGTCCTGCTCCACCTGTCGACAAGAAGGGATACGGGAAAAGTAAGAATCACTATTGCCCAGTAAACGGCCGAAACAAGCATACCGCTCTGGGTGTGGGTTATACCCCAGTCTCTTTCAATTGATGCAAACATCGAGGTCACTACAGACCTGTCGATGTAATCGAACATATAAAGAAGAAAAAGGAGAACGAATACATAATTGGAATACTTCTTTGAAAAGAGGTACCCTGAACTTTCGTCATTGCTTTTCATATCATAGGTATCAAACGGGAAATCACTCACCAAATAAGTAAAAATATATCAGTGTTGAATTTTTTATAGTAATTTTAAGTGTTTATACTTAGCTTGTATTTATATTGCTTTATAATCTCCTCATTCAAATCCAATCTTAACCCGTATGGTAACCT
>JAVEZS010000137.1:0-3333 GCA_034002885.1 Bacteroidales bacterium | reverse complement strand
AGGCGTGGGTCCGAGCGGTATGGGCCGTTACCACGGGAAAAAATCATTCGAGACTTTCTCAAATATGAAATCAGTACTGGAAAAATCCGTCCTTTTTGATATCCCCCTGCGTTATCCACCCTACACAGACTTCAAAAAGAAAATGGTGAAGCTCCTGATGAGGTAAATAACTGGTAATTAACTGTCCACATTCCACAGAGCTGAATAACTAATCTGGCTGGCAAGTGCGTTTTGATTTTTTTAACAAATATTTCTAAAATTTTATCGCCTATTTAGTTGTTTAAATAGAAATATATCTCCATATTTGAATGCCGGCATCACATTCAGACATTGCTTTTACAGAATTCATACAAATTCTTTCCACAAACACATTTGACACAATTCAGGATGCCGGCTTCTTTTTTCTAATGATAATCTCAAACATCCGGCTTCCATTAACCGGGTCCCCTCAGAAAATTGATTAACTTTATCCTCCGGTTAAAAAAGCAGTATCATGAGATTTTCACATACAAGAATATCACTGATGACTGTTGCCATATTGTTGCTTTACTCCTGCGACAAGACAGTCATTATAGAGCCAAGGGCTCCCCTTCCGGTTCACGAAAGGACGCAGAAATCGAGGAAACCAATAGAGACAGGGACGATACGCGGATACTTCGGCGACAGATACATAACCTTTACTGAGCAGATAGAAAAGGTCCAGCCGGTTGACAGCTTTTCAAACTGCTACTTTTACGGAAGCTGTGATGATTTTGATCTTAAGCAGATAAACCTTATCAGGTGTCACGACGAATATGTTGCAGCAATTTTCATTAACGGAGTGTCGCCCGATTCACTGCCCGCGGGACCTCCCTTTGACCAGGTATTCGGAAGGTCGGCGGAAATTCAGTTTTATGCCTACCCCAGCTGGAACAGCACTTCGTCTGGACATTACTCGCTGAGTCATTTCTATGGCAACAATGTGGTAATTACCGACTATACCGGGGATGTTCTTACGGGAACCTTCAATGGCCTTCTCGGATCAGCATCAGGCGGAGGCATCTGGGTAAGTGACGGCGAATTCAAGATAAGGATCTTCAGGAAGCACATGCCGTGCGGCAAAGATTCGGAATGAATCGATCGCGGGTCGCAACACTTAAATAATTCCTACCGGTTTTCAGTATTTTATTATTTTTCCCGTGGTCACCGAAGTGCCTGCTTCGATTATCAGAAGGTATATACCTGCGGGAAGATCGCTCATATCAATCAGGCAAATCGTATCTTCGGGATAAACCGTCGTAAGCTGCCGTCCGTAAATATCATAAACGCTTACCCTGTCAACAGCAAATCCGTTTTCGATGGTAAGGTTATCCCGCACGGGGTTCGGATAGAATCTGACATCGGGCAACGATTCCGGAAAAGCTGCTGATGTGACTATGGCATCCGAGGCTATCCAGTTTGCCGGATCATTATTATCAAGCTCCTCACTGACAAGTTTCAGATAGTATCCGTTACCGTCGGCATCAGGCCAGGGGGCTGAGTCGGAATACTGCACCCTGTCGACAATATTTCCGAAAGCATCGCACAGGACAAGGTCCTCGCTTTTGTTTGAGAGGCTTCTTGAGAACCGTCCGAAAGGCATGAATCCGTTCAGTGTCCTGAAAACTGCAAAATCACCCGCGAGAAAAACCGATTCTCCGGCACCTATTACAGAACCGGCAGGGAACTGGAAAACAAAACCTGTCCCTGCAAAATACAATCCGTCAGCAGCCACATCTTCATTTCCGGTGTTTGTTATACCGATGAATTCCATATCGTCGTTGTCGGGATAAAGCGGAGAGTCGGCCGGATGATAGTTTATTGCCGAGATCACAAGAGAAGGTATGTATGTGCCGGTGCACTCGCCGTAGGATCCCAGGTTGCCGCTTATCCATGGTATCCTGTCGGTAAGGAAGTTCTTCAGTTCAAATATCCGCTGGCTGAAGCTTCCCGTGTTTCCCCATTTGGCATCGTTGCGCGCCACAGCTTCGCTGATGTTAGCAACGGTCTGGTTTATAAATGAATCCAGCACGGAAGGATTAAGAGGTTGTCCGGGCTGGATAAGCTCGTTCCATCTTTTGGAAAGCTGGCATCTGAATCTGTCGTCGAAAAACAGGTTTCGCCAGAATGAAGGGCCCTCGTTGTCGCCGTTGGCGAACTGCCAGACGTTTGTCTTGCTTCTGTCGTATCCCCAGAAGAAGAGGTCATTCCCGAAAGTAAGGTCATTGTCCCATACAGGTCCTGCTCTCAGCCTCCCGTTCCTGTCCTGGTGAAAAAAGGTACTGTACTGGTACGAATCAGCATTTGACGACAGCTCAGCTATTATCATATAATTTATAAAGCTGGTGATGTCGATTATTGATGGCCATCCTCCTGAGAATGATGCATCGCCCGTTACAGCAGCTATTTCAAGGTCGGTGAAACGGTTGTGTATGTAATCATTCTGGTTCAGTGTAACGTTTTCAGGTTTCGGGAGTTCATGAATGAAATCCACAGTGGCTCCCGACCACGACTTCATTGTCCAGGCAACGGGATCGCCACCTGTTGTTTTATCGGCTTTGGTGATGTAACCCCCTGTAACTTTGGGCAGGGAATTATCTCCTTTTTCGATCTTTGTAACATCAACACGGTTGTCGTCAGCCTTGATCTTTTCCTGAAGAAGGTACAGGCCTCTGTAGTCACCGTTGACGATCAGTTCACAATACACTGTCCGCGAAGCATACTCCCCGATCGCCCTCGAAAGGTTATAGCAGAGATAGTCTCGTAAAAGTGCCGGATCGAAGACCATACCGTTAAGGATCCAGTCGTTTTCCTCTGGCAGGCCAAGAAGTTCCACATTGTTGTTCGTTAAGCCGTCGGCCATTAAAGTTGTAAAGCCATATTGTCTTTTTGCCCTGTCCTGCGATGAGCTTCCCCTTAGTTCGATATCGATCCTCCCGTCATAATTTAGGAATAATGGATTGTTCTGATCGGTAACATAGTTTCTCTCTCCTTCGCCTCTGAAAATTATCTTCATTGATGCCATTACCCGCGGATCGTCGATTATCGGAACGCCGTTGTCGGTATTGATAATGACTATCGGCAGGTTACTGTCGGTAAAGGCCTGTGAAACAGTAACACTGGTAAACGCTGCTGCAAATAATGCAAGAAAAAGGAGTCGTTTCACATTACGAAATATATTCAAAAATAATCTTTTACCCGACACGGGATCCTTTAATTTTCTTAAGGATGGTATTTTTGTCAGACAAAAAGCCTGTTTGAATCGATTACTCTGAGAACCATCCCACCGCCAGCAGCTGAAGATTTTTTTTTGGG
>JAVEZS010000136.1:0-3415 GCA_034002885.1 Bacteroidales bacterium | reverse complement strand
TAGCCCTCATACGAAATCTTTACGCCAATGCTCTCACGGTAATCAACAACAACGAAAATATTATTCCTGTCAGGGACCTGGATAAGACCAGAATAGCGGTAGTATCGGTTAACAAGTCCCGTTCATCAGCATTTCAGGATAGGATACTCAGCTACTACCCTGCCGACACCTTCCTCATCGACACATCTGATTCAGATCGTTGCAATGAGCTGGCAATGAAGCTCTCAGGCTACGACCTTGTAATTGCGGGGATCTTCTCTGCCGATCAGCGTCCGCAGAATAACTACGGTATCAGGCCGGGACTTGTCTCCTTCCTCGGTAAGCTTGTTGACTCAAACAATACAATCGTTACTTACTTCGGCAATCCATATGCTCTCGCGAGGCTTGAACCGCTTCAGCGTTCTGCGGGACTTGTTGTTGCCTACCAGGAAAATGATTTTACCGAAGACCTGTCGGCCCAGCTGATCTTCGGAGGCATTGAAGGAAGCGGCCGGCTGCCGGTGACCATAAACAAACTCTGGCCTGAAGGACACGGGATAAATACCGGGGGAAATATAAGACTTGGTTACGGTATACCTGAGTCAGTGGGTATCTCATCTGAGTCTCTGGGCAGAAAGGTTGATTCAATTGCCTTCTCAGGAATAAATGCAGGAGCTTACCCAGGCTGTGAAATAATGATTGCCCGGAAAGGAACTGTTGTTTTCCACAAGGCTTACGGCTATCATACCTACGAAAACAGGACTCCTGTGAGAAAGGATGATATATTCGACCTCGCATCTGTAACAAAAGTATCGTCGACACTTGCGGGATTGATGCTCCTCGATTCGGAAGGAAGGTTCTCCGTGGACAATAAGCTCGGTGATTATCTGCCGGAGTTCAGGAACTCGAACAAGAAAGACCTTCTTATGAAAGATCTGCTTACCCATCAGGCGGGACTGAGAGACTGGATCCCGTTCTGGAAGGAGACTGTAAGGCGTGACTCAGCGTTGAGGAAGAGTGTTTTCAGTCATGTATATTCAGAGAGATATCCTCTAAAGGTTGCCAATGACCTCTTCATAAACCGGAATTACAGAAAGAAGATCTTTGATGAGATCAGGGACAGCCCTCTTGGTGAAAGGAAATATGTCTATTCCGACCTCACATTCATAATATCCCCGGAGATAATCGAAAGCCTTACAGGTGAACTATGGTATGAATTCGTTACAAAACGGATCTACAGAAAGATAGGAGCTTACAATATCGGATTCAATCCCTATGAAAAATACCCGCTTGAAAGGATAGTTCCAACCGAGTATGACTCTCTTTTCAGAAGGCAGCTTCTTCACGGGACAGTTCATGACGAAGGTGCCGCAATGTTGGGAGGTATCTCCGGTCATGCAGGTTTGTTTTCCACCGCCAACGACCTTATGAAACTCATGGACCTGTACCGCCGTATGGGAAGTTACGGGGGAGAACAGATTATAAGCCGGGATGTGCTTAAAAGATACACTTCTGTTCAGTTCCCGGAAAATAATAACCGCAGGGGCATCGGGTTCGACAAACCATTTCTGAACAATCATGAACTGGCGCAGGAAGATTGTTATCCGACAAAGGGTGCATCGCCTGAAAGTTTCGGTCATTCCGGATATACAGGAACCTTTGTGTGGGTCGACCCTGTTTATGAGATAAGCTACGTTTTCCTTTCTAACAGGGTATATCCCACAAGGAACAATAATCTTTTATCGGAAATGAACATAAGGACCAACATTCTTCAGGCTGTATACGATTCAATTTTCAGCCTGTGACTCAAACACATCAACCCCCTCGTCAGTGGTAACGACGAAGATGTTTAACAACATAAGGGAATAACAGGCTGTTTAAAATAGTCTTTATTAAATTAACCCGAATTAAACCTAATAATTATGAATCAGGATCAATCAAAAAACAGACCAGCAAAAAGCAAAGGTCTTTCAAGGCGGAATTTCCTCGGAAGGACAGCCACTGCTGCTGCAGCATTTACAATTATTCCCCGCTCCGTGATGGGAGGCAAGGGATACACTGCCCCCAGCGACACGGTTAACGTGGCGGGCATCGGTATCGGAAGCCAGGGAGGCGGCGACATTCAGCAGATATGCACTCCAGACGTTCCCATTGAACGCCCTTCAAGGAATTCCAATGGCACGCCAATGACCAAGGAACAGATAGCCGAAAGGCAGGCCAGGATGGCAGAAATGATGAAGAGGATGGGTGGAAATGCTCCGGGTCAGGGGGGGCAGCGTCCCGCTGGGAACAGGCAACAGCCCGATCCGAATGCAACCGTCCAGATGGGTGACGCTCAGAGGGGCAGGGTAATAAAACTGGCAAATATTTATGCACTATGCGATGTTGACCTGGAATATGCAGGACACATCATCAAGGGATATCCCAAGGCAAAAGTATACACAGACTGGAGGGAGATGCTCGAGAAAGAACCTTCTATCGATGCAGTTGTCATCGGAACACCCGATCACAACCACGCTCCCATCGCCGCAGCATTTATGAGAGCTAAAAAACATGTATATCTCGAAAAACCAATGGCAAAGACTATTGTTGAGTGCCGTAAGCTTGCCGAGATTGCCAAAGAAACGGATGTTGTTACACAAATGGGTAACCAGGGGCATGCCACCGATGGAACCCGTAAAACCGTTGAATGGATCCAGTCGGGCGTAATCGGCCTTGTCAGGGAAGTACAGCTTTCAACCAACCGTCCCATGGGCTTCTGGCCACAGGGCGACATGAAGCGTCCTTCGGGAGTCACAGCGCCAAAAAATCTGAATTATGATTTATGGCTCGGTCCGGCACCAAACAAACCCTATCATCCCGACACCCTGCATTTTTACTGGAGAGGTCTCTGGGATTACGGAACCGGAGCGATGGGCGACATGGGAGCTCACATTTTCGATGCACCGATATGGGCACTGAATCTTGGAATGCCAACCAAAATACAGGCAACCAGCTCGCCTTACAGCACTGATTACATGCCTCTGTGCGAACTGGTAACCTATGAATTCCCTTCACGCGGTTACATGCCCCCTGTAAAGGTGACATGGTGCGACGGAGGCTTGAGACCACCGCGCCCCGAGCAGCTTGAAGCAGGAAGGGCAATGCAGGATGCAACATATTTTGGCGATAAGGGTATAATCACCCATGCCAGCCACGGAGCAGTTCCACAGCTTATACCCGCAAACCGCGACTTTACAGGTCCCGATCCGTGGCTGCCAAGAACAGGCAACATCTTCGAGGACTGGATTGATGCAATAAAGAATGGCAAGAAATCATGCAACGATTTCTCGACAGCATCAAAGCTTACCGAGATAATGCTTCTTACCAACATTGCTGTTCTTCATCAGAGGTCGAATATCACACTTGAATACGATCCAGTTAATATGAAGATCAC
>JAVEZS010000135.1:0-3544 GCA_034002885.1 Bacteroidales bacterium | reverse complement strand
GCGATGGGAGGACTTCTTTTCGGTTATGACTATGTTGTTATAGGAGGAGCCAAGCCTTTTTATGAGCCCTACTTCGGGATTTCAGGCCAGCCGGTGATGCAGGGCTGGGTCATGAGCTGCGCTCTCGTTGGATGTCTTGCGGGAGCAGTGCTTTCCGGCTGGCTGAGTGACGGTTTTGGAAGAAAAAAGCTTCTGATAGCGTCCTCGGTAATCTTCGTCGTTTCATCGATAGGTACGGGAGCTGCATCAGATATCGCCTCGTTTGTTACTTTCCGCATCCTGGGAGGTATAGCGATCGGCCTTGCTTCAAACCTTTCGCCTGTTTATATTGCAGAAATAACCCCGGCAGCAGTCAGGGGTAAATTCGTTTCGATAAATCAGCTTACCATTGTCACAGGTATTCTGGCCGCCCAGTTCATAAACTGGAGGATCGCCCAGCCTGTGCCGGAAGGGGCAACGGTCAGCGATATAATGAATTCGTGGAACGGGCAAACAGGCTGGAGGCATATGTTCTATGCCTGTTCCGTTCCGGCAATGCTTTTCTTTATTCTGATGTGGTTTATTCCTGAAAGCCCAAGATGGCTTGCCCGGAAACCATCAGAACATCTAAGGGTTATAAACATTCTGTCGAGGATTGGAGGTGAAGGATTTGCAAAGTCGGAATATGAATCAATAAAGAACAGCCTTAAAAAGATAGCGGAAGAGCCGGTACTGAAGATTCTTAAAAGCAGAAGTATAAGGAAACTGCTTCTGATCGGAGTGGTTATTGCAGTATTCCAGCAATGGTGCGGTATCAATGTTATCTTCAACTACGCTCAGGAGATCTTTGCTTCAGCCGGTTACAGTGTCTCCGATACCCTCTTCAATATTGTGATCACAGGAAGTGTGAATATGATCTTTACTTTTGCCGGGATGTTCCTTGTCGACCGGATAGGGCGGAAAACCCTTATGCTCCTCGGAGCAGGAGGGCTCGCGGGAATTTATGCTCTGACAGGTGCTTTGTATTATTTTGACCAGCAGGGATTTCCGCTTCTTTTGATGGTCGTTGCAGCCATAGCCTGCTATGCAATGTCGCTGGCTCCCGTAACCTGGGTTGTGCTGTCGGAGATCTTTCCGAACAGGATAAGGGGTATGGGAATGTCGGTGGCCACCTTTGCCCTCTGGTCGGCATGCTTTGTACTGACTTACACCTTTCCAATTCTCAATCAGACGCTGATGGCTTCAGGTACATTCTGGCTCTACGGATTTATCTGTGTTCTGGGTTTCTGGTTCATTTACAGAAAGCTTCCCGAAACCAAAGGGAAGAGCCTGGAAGAGATTGAAAGAGACATGGCAAAGGTAAAATAGTTTTTGCACCAGGCAGAGGATACAGATAAAATGTGTAAGAACATCAGAATTTATATTGTCCCAGGGTAAAAAGTTATTGTAATACAATAGATTTTTATTGTATTACAATAAAAATATTTAGAATATTTAAAATATTTACAGTTGATAATGGTAATAAAGATGGAGAAGCTGATCCTTCTTATTGAACTTTGCGGGGTCCAGGGAGTTGTTTGCCAGCCAGGGAAAAATTAACAGGAAAATATGAAAAGATATTTGATTTTGCTTACGGTACTCGCCAGTTGTTTACGTCCTGAAACAATGATCAGGGAGGAGATTTCCCTTGCAGGCGCGTGGATGTTCAGAATTGATTCACTCGATAAGGGGATTGAACAGGGATGGTTTAATGAGCTGTCAGAAGAAAATGTAATCCTTCCAGGATCAATGGCCGGTAACAACAAAGGCAATGAAGTCGGAATCAATACACCATGGACAGGTGATATTGTCGATAGATCATATTTCGTCGAAAAACGATATGAAAAGTACAGAAAGGAAGATAACATAAAGATCCCTTTCTGGCTTAAGCCGGTTAAATACTATAAAGGAGCAGCATGGTACCAGAAGGAGGTTGATATCCCGTCAGGATGGAAGGACAAAAGGATTGTTCTCTTTCTTGAGAGATGCCACTGGGAGTCGACACTTTTTGTAAATGGCATAAAGGCAGGTACACTGAACAGCCTGTCGGTGCCGCACGAATATGATATTAGCGGCCTGGTGAGGGAAGGAAAGAACCTGATAAGCATCAGGATCGACAACAGGATAATTGTTCCGGTAGGAGTTAATTCGCACAGCATAAGCGATCACACCCAGGGAAACTGGAACGGTATCGCGGGGGAAATAAAACTGACAGCAGGATCACGGGTATATATTGACGAAATAAGAGTCCACCCTCATCCGGATGTTAAGGCAGCAGATGTTACTGTCAGGATTGTAAACAGTGAGAGGGCTGAATTCAATGGTAAGCTTATAATTGGGGTTAGCGGTCCAGCCGGCAGAAAGGAAAGAACCATGCCGCAAAAAAAAGTAACATTTGTTACAGATTCTGGAGAACACAGGATTGAAATAAAATACAGGATCCATGATCAGGAGCTCTGGAGCGAGTTCAGTCCGGCGCTATACAGGCTGAGTGCACGTATTACAGGTAAGGAAGGAATTATTGACACCTGCCGTACAGATTTCGGAATGCGTGAATTCAGGGCAAACGGGATGAGGTTTGAAATAAACGGCAATCCGGTATTTCTGAGAGGAACAACCGAATGCTGTATCTTTCCGCTTACCGGATACCCGCCAACCGACTATGGATCGTGGGAAAAGGTGCTAGGGACTGTCCGTGACCATGGCATGAATCACGTCAGGTTTCATTCCTATTGTCCACCCCGGGCAGCATTCAAGGCGGCCGACAGGCTGGGGATATATTTTCATGTTGAATGCGGATCATGGGCAAACCAGGGAACATCAATAGGCGATGGCGGTACCCTCGACAGATTCATTTACGAGGAGGGAGACAGAATAATAAAGAAGTACGGAAATCATCCCTCATTCTGCATGCTTGCTTATGGGAATGAACCTGCCGGATCGCGGCAAAAGGAATTTCTGGGAGAGTTGATAAATCACTGGAGAGCAACAGATAACAGAAGAGTTTACACCTCCGCTGCCGGCTGGCCGGTGATCCCTGAAAATGATTTTCATCTTATTCCTGATCCAAGAATTCAGCAATGGGGAGCCGGACTCGGAAGCATAATCAACTCGCAGGCTCCGAATACCGAATTTGATTTCAGCGAGGTTATTTCCCGTTATCCGGTACCAGTTGTTGGCCATGAGATTGGGCAATGGTGCGTGTACCCCGATTTCAGAGAGATAAGCAGCTATACAGGCCCCCTAAAGCCCACTAATCTGGAAATATTCCGGGAAACATTGAATGAAAATGAGATGGGTGATCAGGCGGACGATTTTCTAAAGGCATCGGGCAAACTTCAGTCTTTATGTTACAAGGCCGATATCGAAGCTGCATTCCGTACACCAGGCTTCGCCGGGTTCCAGATGCTTCAGCTTCACGACTTCCCGGGTCAGGGAACGGCGCTTGTGGGAATATTGAATCCTTTTTTTGAAAGCAAGGGCTATATTACTCCTGAAGAGTTCAGGATGTTCTGCAACTCCACCG
>JAVEZS010000134.1:0-3557 GCA_034002885.1 Bacteroidales bacterium | reverse complement strand
CACTTTCAACAAGTGTAATGAACACACCTCTGGATAGTAGCGGAAAACCGCTTGAACCGAATAATAACTATGCTGTTTATGATTCGCAAGAAGACAGATTTGAAATTAACCCGTCATATTTCCGTGCGGACAATATTTATACGAGAGCATTCCGTTACGGGCAGGGAGGCAGTAACACAGGCATGATGAAACTGAATTTCCATGGCAAAGGAATGGTTTCAATTCCGCCTGAGATTGATATTCCTGAGATAGAATACTGTAATACCTGTTACCTGAATATTGTACAACAGTTTGCTTTCGGAGAAGATGGGATGCCTCTGCCTGAAGCGGAGAAAGACAATCTTGGACGCTGGTCTTTCAGTGAAACAGTCCAAGGCGGCTATAATTTTTCAGCACAGCAGTTTTATCTGCCGGAAAACATGAATATAATTGCGGAAGTTGGGGATCAGAATATGGTTGCCGTAACCACCAGATCAGTTGATGCAACAGCAGAAAATGAACTAAGATTTAACACAAGTGCAAGCGGGGCCGACTGGAACAAGATAGGAATAATCAGTAACTGGGACAGCAACATCCAAAGTGTTAAATCTGCAACTGAAAGAGACGGTATTCTGTATTTTATCGGTCTTGTCAATAATGTACTGAAACTTATAAAAGTTCTTCCGCCGGATTTTGGAATAGTGATTTCTAATATCTGTGACACTCCTTATCCCGTTTATACTATTCAGGAATTTGATGTTCCTGAACTCGTTGAAGATAATGTCGAGAAAATCAAAATGATGGAAGTTGCGGGTTCCATTTATTTGATCGGTGCTTCCCGGGCAAATGAAACTGTTAAAACATATAAAATCACGGAAAATAATACTCTGACTGAAATTGAAGGATTGAATCCTCCTTCAAGAAATATACTTAATATGGGAAAAGCCGGGAAATATATTTTCCTCACAGGCGGAGAAGGTTATCTCTCTGAAAGTATGAACGATCTCTGGAGATTTGATACAGAAAATGAAATATGGGAACAGATCCCGATAGTTCTGACAGGAGATTTCAGAAAAGTCATAACTCAAGTTGTTGACGGAAAACTTGTAATGGCTAATCCTGTAATAGACGGAAATACAACACATCCTGCTTTTGAAATTGATCCTGCAATTGAAAACTTAAATGACCTTGCCGTAAGCATAAGCTATGTCGAAATACCTGTAACAGAAGTTGAATATGAAGCACTGGACACCTACTGTCTCAATGAAACAGATGATATTCTTAAAGGCGGTCTTGAAATTTCAGGTGTTTGCGTTCCCTTCACTCATCCGTGGTACAGATCCTTCGCAACTGACTCAACGATCTACAGCGTGGCAGGAAAAGGTGACCGGCTCTATGTGGGAACGAATAATTCAATAAAGGTTTATGACATAAATGATCCGAATACCTTTGTTCTTAAATCGACATTTTCAACAAATAAGAGAGTTTACGACATTGAAATGGCTGATGATGATGTAATGTATGCAGCGACAAGCGGGGGAATATATAAACTCAGCACAGTTAATCCCGACACACTCTCTCAGATATCATTCTACAGCACAAGCTACAATTACCAGTATAGAATACAGCTTTACAATGATAAGCTCTATGTCGGTGACGATAACGGAATAAATATCCGTGACAAGGAGACATTCACCCGTCTTGCCTATGTCAATATTGATTCAGTGCTTGATTTTGCAATTGCAGACGGAGAGATAGCACTTTACAGATCATCGTTCTGGAGTGCAGGAATTCACATAAGAGATGTCGAAACACTTAATCTCAAAGCTTATGAATACGCAGAATGCTACACAGGCGAACTCACCACAGATCACGGAGCTTTTTATCTCTCTTGTGACGGCTATGAATACCGCTTTGCAGGAAGACCCGACACATATATAGATTTCTACCAGCTTGACGGAGATATCCGTGAAATGCAGGAGAACCATGTCTACAACGGCTGGACATACATCCCTGACGGAAGCAATGTAAAGCTTTCAACACTGAATGATGTCCCGAGCTATTGCGGAAACGGAGTGATAGAGGAAGGTGAGCTCTGTGACGGAAACTCAGTTCAGTGTACAACACTTGATCCTGATTATACAGGCGGCTCAGCAGCTTGCAATTCCACCTGTGACGGATATAATGAAAGCTACTGTGAAGAAGACGGATGGTAGGTTTTTTATATAAGGGCGAATCACAGTGTTCGCCCTTTTTGAGGTTTTCAATGCGTAACATCTTAATCATATTTCTGTTATCTATTTTCTGGTCTTGTACTTCCTGCAACTCCAATGACCCCAAAACAGATATTGATACTGTTCCTGATAAAGATTCCGTTATTGAACCTGATGCAGAAACAGTTGACGACTTGTCCGACGGAGTTTTAACGGAGTCGGATGACATCTTTGATGCTGATGCCGATTCCGACACAGATGTTGTTGAATGTCTGGATCTTAAAATTCAGGAAAATGTGATCAAAACACAGTTTCCTTTTAAAGACAAGGATGGCAAACCGACCTTCTGCCGTCCCGGATGCGACATACCCACAGAAACAGATCCTCAGTGTGTCAGAAACATCTGGGAGTGGGATAACTGGGAAAAATATCAGGTTTATCTTGAGGCCCAAAAGAAAGATCCCAATCAGGAATGGGAAAGGGAATGTTATCCGTGGCCTTGCGTACTTCCTGATATGAAAGCATCAACAGGTGGGAGTTTAAAAACACCTTGTGACAGATATGTTTCAGTAAATGGATATGAAGCCAGCATGGGTGAGTTATGGACACATGGAATGAGTGACGGTGTTGCAGGGATGCTTATGAGTCGAAGTGCTATTGAATATGACCCTGAAAAAGATGAGTTCACAAAAATAGGACAGGCAGCAGCGATGCTTAGTTATAATGAGGGCAGATATGTGTTTCCGGTTTATGACAGATCATTCGATACAGATGATTACAGGTCATTTATCATTTCCGCTGAGAAAAAGAACGGTAAATATTATTATGAATTTATTTATAATAATGATGTGAACAATTCTTTCATGAGCAACCCGTCATTTGCGGGAGACAAATGGGTACTTATTCAAGTCCGTCCCGGCAAAAAAAGTAGTAATACCGATGTGAAATATGCAAAGGCAGGAGAATGGGAATGGCACAGTCTGAATATAGGTAAAGTTCAGGAGGGGAACATAGTTGATGACCGGCTATCATTTATAATCAATGATGGGGTTAATGACAGACAGGTGTTTTATTGTGACATGAGTAAATATCCAAAAAGTTATAATGACTGCACAAGAGTAACCAGAAAACTTGATGAAGGAGGATATGAACTTGGTCACAGCCCCAGAATAGATGAGGATGATAAAACAAGGCTGATTTATTATCTACACAGTGCACCCCTTAATCTGGTGGAAGTCAAATTTCCGGAAGGAAAAGAACCTGAATACAGAGAAATAAAAGTCAATCACCGTTTTCAGACAGAAAAAGTTAAAGGAAACTTGCTGATGCACACCTCATATAGTGAGGAATTTAATGGTTTTATGA
>JAVEZS010000133.1:0-3594 GCA_034002885.1 Bacteroidales bacterium | reverse complement strand
CGCTTTCAGGGGAAAAAAATACCGAATCCGGTGCCGGAAATGCTTCAGGAAGCTTCCTTGTAGCCGGGATCTCAAAAGGATTTATTACAGAGATCAGTCTATGCGACAAAAGATCAACTGAAAAATTCTGCATCCAGGCAGTTCCAGAACGGATAATATAATTCCCGGTCCTTAGAGTATCGGGAATAGTCAACTCTGCTGATCCACTGCTTCCGGTCAGTCCGGCTTTTATCTGCACCGATGGATTTCCCGACTGATCTATCAGTTCAACATAAACAACCCTGCTTGTTTCTGCAGGTGTTCCACTCAACATATTTAAAAGCTCAAGTCTAAGCTGTACTCTTTCCCCTGTGAAATAGATATCCCTGTCGCTTATGACGTAGACTTCTTCATGGTAATATGAACCATTGGTGATATCAGGGGCAGCAGACTGCTGACAGATTGCAGTGTTAAGAAATGCTACTGTAAGGAAAGCAGAGATGAGAATTCGTCCGGCAGTGTGTGGGGTTATTATTTTAAACAAGGTTTGCAGCATGGTCGGGATTTGGTTCTTAATCTGTCCAGAAAGCCGGTTTCTCCACTGTGCCTGAAGAAGTACAGTCGGAACACTCAGGTTTTGAAAAAGTAAGTCTTTGCAGCACTCCGGCAATGTCATAAACGGGTTCAATGAAAACATAACCCGAATTCATATGCATGGAATAAATCTCGTTAAAGGTAGGCGGGCCAGCAGGCGAATCGGTTATGTAATCGGCGGGTCCCTTGCTAACCCTTTCACAGGTATACCTGTAAGCCGGGAGATCCATGCTTATTATGTCGCTGTAGTTGATATAAACCTTTTTGCTGCTTACCCCTGAAACCTGGAAGTATCCAAGAACCTGTTCGCCGGGATCGGTAATATTATGTATGTTGCTGAAGATCTGAAAGGGTTGTCGGTCAAAAATATCACCACCGCTTTTCTCAAGCTGGTCCATAAGATCCCAGAACTCATATTCCCTGGCTGATATTGACATCTGCCTGACCTCCGCACAGTAGCGTATCTGAACCCTGTTGGAGGCTGCAGGGTCAACAAAAAGGACGGATTTTTTTGAAAAGCTGTTTCCCGGATGATCCGGAACAGGCTGAATATGAATGTCTCCGGGAATCATGCTGCCCCAGCAAACCTGGTTTACCTTGCTTACAGGCAATATTATGGAGTCACTTAAATAATCATACATCTTAGGGTCTGGAACACTGAATTTCCACCACTCCCTGCAGGTCCACCTCATATAGTCACATTCCTTTTCGCCTCCGGAACTGATGAAGATCCTCATACCTGGTATTGGAGGACTTCCGTCGGCCGGGATTTCATTATCTTTCTCAAACCAGACATCATCTAATTCCTGAACAGGAAGAAGCGGACAGGGATCGGATTCATACTTTTTACCTTCTGAAGTGGTTATAAACAAGCGGTAGGTTCTTCCCCTTTCTCCCCTGAACATCAGAGAATCAGTTTTATAAAGGCCTGGTGATCTCTCGGTGAGGCGGGTGATGTTATCCTGATCATCCTTAATGATTACTTCGGCTCCTTCGACCATAACGGGCTTCTGACCGGCTTCTCTGAAAGTGTGTGAAAGCCTTACCGTGGCAGGGAAGTCTTCGTCGGTAAGACGGGCATCAACAACAAGCAGTGATTGAAAATCATTAAGCTCGGGAGTGAAGGGGTCGATGCAGGAAGAAATAAGACCGGTAATGCAAATGATGCAGAATAATTTCCACCTTCTCATCTCAATCCTGTTTAATAATAATATGCATGCCGGGTTAACTGAGGAAGTGACAAATTTAACACTCTGATTCCTTTTTGGAACTAATATTCACACTTAAAAAAAATTAATTGTTGTTTATATCTTCATCTTTTAGAAATAATATTTGTTATTTCGGGTCTTATTTATCCCATGATGGTCCGGGAATGCTAAAGAGCCTGATTACATATTCTCTACTTTTATGTTCATTAATCCTCAGTGGGCAGAAACCGGCTGGTGAGTTAACTGTCAAAGGCAACCCTTCGTTCAGAGACCTTGAAAGGGAACAGGCAGATGATCTGTACAACATGTACCTGTATGGTATTGGCCGAAGGGATGAACTGATTAACGGCAGGGATTATTTCCCCTATTATTACAGGTCGACACTCAAGCCGCTGCTATTTCCGGGCATCCCACGCGACGCCATCCTGGTACTAAACGGAAGGACCTACCCTGATGTGATGCTTGAATATGACACCTTTACTGATGAGGTGATACTGGCCGATACCACCCTGGTCTTTAGCGGCAGTTTATACGAAGTATCGCTCAACAGTAATAATATCGACAGGTTCATACTGATGTTTGAAACAGACACCCTTGATTTCAGGTTTTTCTCAATGACCAGCGAATCTGGCCTTGCCAGCGGATTCTATGAACTGGCAAGTACTGGTGTCTGCAATTACATCATCAGGCACAGGTCTGTGACCCATGAACGAAACGCCATAGATCAGTATTTCTATTCTCCTGTCGGATACGTCAGTACAGGAGGAGGATATGAAAGGATACGACCTTCAGGCAGGTTCTTTTCAATCTTTGGGGAGAAAGCCGGCGAGCTAAAGGATTTTGTACGTCAGAACAGGATAAACCTGAGGAAGGCTGACAAAAATCAGATAGTGAAGATACTCGATCACTATGAATCTCTTCTGAAGCTATGATAATAGAATGAAAAAGCTTGTCATATCCCTTTTCCTGTTATCCCAGGTACTTATAATAAGTGGCCAGAAAAGTAATCTGACAATACAGCTTGATTCCATCCTTTTCAGGGATGTGGTCGATACCCTCGAGAAGGTAGTGCCGGTAAAAATTTATTATGCAGATAAGTGGACGGACTCACTTTACCTGTCGCTTAATGCAGGCGATGAATTTTTTGAAGACGCCTTCGGCAGAAGCCTCAGGCGCGAAGGCTTCTCATTCATTATAACTGAGGGCAACAAGCTGATTTTATCAAGGGGCTATCAGATAAAGACAGGATTTATGAATGAATACCGCGATTTCCTCAAGAGGTCGCAGACAGCAGTTGAAGCCAGACAATATACAAAATTGCCTCAGGCAGAGGAAGAGACAAGTATCGGCGACGAATCCCGGATCTTCAGGATAGGGAAGCCCTCTGCTGCCCGTGATGGTGAAAGAGTAACCCTTACCGGAAACATCTTTAATACAATGGAAGGCCAGCCACTGCAGGGTGCTGTTGTTTATATAGAAAAGCTCAAAGCCGGCGCCATGACAAATGAGGCAGGCTTCTACTCAATAGCTCTTCCCGCCGGTCAGTACCAGATAGAATACAGGATGGTTGGAATGAGAACGGCCAGACGCAACGTAATAATATATTCTGACGGGACTCTTGATGTGGGACTTACAGAGAGTACAAACCAGCTTGGCGAGATAGTTGTCTCGGCAAACCGTGGGAATATAGTAAGGAACGTAAGCATGGGCGTTGAGAAGATTGATGTTAAGATGCTCAGACAGATACCCATGGGTATGGGTGAGGCCGATATAGTAAAGAGCTCACTTATGCTTCCGGGAATCCAGACCGTGG
>JAVEZS010000132.1:0-3599 GCA_034002885.1 Bacteroidales bacterium | reverse complement strand
CCCTGTACCAACCCGATAAGGAAGCGCACGCAACTCAGGGATAGCCCGATGGTTTCTCCGGCCTGACGGTGAAATAACAGGAGATAAGGAGTGACTCGGATGCCTGCCACCTGGTCACCCCCGACAAACAAGGCAGGATAAGCATGTAGAAAGCATATGGCTGCCTTGCCTGGACGCGGGTTCGACTCCCGCCAGCTCCACCCCAACTCCACATTACTCCAGTGTGGAGTTTTTTTTACACCCACTGAAGCGCAGGTCTTATTCCAGCACGGCGTACCCCTCAATCTCAATGAACAGTTCGGGGCGGCAAACATCCGCAACCAGGAATGAAAGGGGAATAGTGCTGAAGTGCCTGCAGCATATCTGTTTCACGATCTTAAAATCAGACTTATACTTTACATAGACACGAAGGTAGGTGATCACGGGGTCAGTGGCTGTTTCAATGCCAAACCTCCGGATGTTTTCTGCCGAAATCAGCCTCCTGATGTTATCTATTGTCCTCTCTGTCTGATGTTCCACCGAGTCCTGGTGGTCACTCTCCTGCCCGACGATGGCAGCCGTACCAGAAATAAAAATCCATCTTGCCCCGCAAACATTAACCAGCCTTGCCCTTTCAAACTTGGGCGTGGTTTGGTAGAAATCGGTCATGGTGCAGTTTTCTGCCAAAACTTCCTTCGAGTAGATGTAAGCGTCAAACTGAACAGGACTTTTAATACCGACTGATTGCACTGCGTCCGGGTCAGCAGCAACAAAATCGATGATAACACCGCCCCAGTCCATTCCAATGCCTGTTGCCGCCGGGTAGCCATCCTTAAAGTCAACCTTCCCGTAATATTTTGACCGCACATCATTGAAAATCTGGTAATGCTGGCTTGACTTGCCATCCTCTTCAATGCCTTTTGTAATCTGCGAAATATAGTTCCATTGCCTGATGACATTCGAAAAATTCATTCCTTCGGCTCCGAGAATCTTCTCAGCCAGTTCGAATGAACCTACACTTTGCTGCAGGATGTCGTCGTAGTATCCATCGACGTTAAGGTCAGCCGCAAAAACCAGCCTGGTACTGCCCCTGCTGAAGACACTCCAGCGAACACCCGAGTCTTCTCTGGTTACCAGCTCCCCGGGGCACGCACCTTCAAGCAGCATCAGTTCAAGTATGACTGATTCGTTGTCGGGCGCCTGAGATATGATGGATGTTGGCGGTAACACAGAGAAAAAAGCGCTGGCGCAGGAAAATAATTCTTGTTTGTTTTGAAGATATTCCGGCAGCGTCGAAGTCTTGAAAAATATGCTTTGCTTTACGGCATATTCTTTTATAAGGCCATTATTTTCAATCAGTTCTGAAAATTGCCTGTAACAGTCATTCAGTTTGTCACATAAACTGCCTCCTGTTTCCGGATAAAACCGAATGTTTAAAAGACTTAGATTTGCTGGTTTAAAACCCTCCATCTGATCAGTAAAGACAGTGAGAACCTAAATCTACATCTTTGAGAATTTCTTATCCAGCTCGTCCCCTTTACGTTTGTATTCGGCGGCCCTGGCTTCATCGCCCAGGAGCAGTTTCATACGTGCTACCTCATAGTATTCCATTGGCGTACCCGGTTTTTGAGAGATATACTGTTCGAGCATAGCTTTGGCTTTCTCTTTGTCGCCTGCTTTAATCGCATCCTCAATATCCATAATATTGATAAACGAGTAATCCATCCGAAATTTAAAACCTGGTTCACGGTTCATGAATTCGGGATAGTTAGTGACACAGAAAAGCCGTTTGGCATTTTCGATAAGAACAGGAACAGATGCATTCCCTTCTTCGTCGATATGAGTCAGGAACATATCAGAATAGTTATCCAATGCCTTGGAAACATAAACCAACCATTTCCCATTGGGAGACCATGAGTGCCATGAGTTCATATCCTCAAAATTGCACTTTAGCTGCCGGGCTTTACCCCCTTCCAACGGCACAATGAACAGCTTGCTATCGGGGCGCAGCATCATGAAGCTGCCGGCCTGGCAGAATACAAGCCATTTGCCATCGGGCGAAACGGTAGGGAAATAGTTGCTTTGCCCATTACCCGAAGCTCCTTTTATGGGCTGAGCAACCCCACCCTTACCTTCGTTGAATGGAATGATGTATATGTCGTACTTAAGGGTTTCCTCCTCCTTAAGATACTTACCTATCAACTCCTCATCGCGGACAAAACAGTCAAACGTTGTTTCGTTTTCAGGGAAAGGAAGAGCCTTAGCCCTGACAAAAACAATGTATTTGTCATCGGGAGTCCATACTGCATTCGACTGCACATACCCGGGATCGTTAGCTCCGGGCAGTTCGGTAAGTTGTTTGGTCAGTGTATCGTAGACAGCCAATACCCCATTTACGGGGAAGAACAACTGGGAATAAGCTACCTTTTCAGGGTCATCGATTGCATGGGATACAACCCTGTCCTTTACCGTTGTAACAATGTAACGGCCACTCCATGACATCCGGGAGAGAAGTCCGAAGGTGTTCCTCCCCGACATTTTCGACCACGACAGGTAACTATTCTTATTGAATGTGGTTACCGTATCGACAGGAGCAACAAAATAACCCCCTTTGTCACGGGAGACGGCATCGAAATCCAGACCGATCCTCTGGCCATTGCCCGATAAGGAATGGCAATTCCCGCATACCTTGAATGACCCCAGCACATTATGAAATGGCTCCGGAGACGTCACATCGATGACCGAATAACTTGTCTGAGGGTTGTTTTTCTCAGCAAAAGAAAAAGGAAGAGGTAGCTGACGGTAAAGTATGGGAGCTCCTACTTCATCTTCCGATATTTTGATTTTCAGTTGTCCGTATTCTTTTGATAATTCTCCGGACACTCTTCGGCGGATATTGAGGACAATATCTTTGAAGCCTGAATTTGATTTAATGGAGTTCCACACTTCAGGCGATGGTTTCCATTTGTTCTCAGAAACACTTGTCGTGTAGAAATTCTTCTTTCCATCCAGATCGACAGATATTTCCAACGAGTGTGGCGAAGGATCCTGGTCTTCCCAATAGAAAGTCGGAGCGGTAAAATCTCTTGGGAACAAGGCACCTTCGAGAGGAAAAGAAAAACGTATCGTCTTATTCTTTGTGTTGTCGATGCAGGAGTAATTGAGCAAAACCAAACACAGTAGCAGTATCCCGCTGAAAGGGAAAATAAAAAAACGTTTCATATTGTACATTTCGAAAATACAGCGGCTAAAAGTACAAAAAAAATCCGATCGCAGTATTGCATCTTCTGGAAAACTGCCTTTGGGAACATGTACGAAGCGAAGTGACTTCAGCTCCACGAAGAAAGCAATTACAGACACCCCCGCAAGGGGATTTTTGTTTTTGACATGACCCGATGAAAGGTCGCTCTCAGGATAGAAAATGTGACGTTTTTACCGGCAAAAACGTCACAAATAATTCTCATTGGGAAGGAAGGGCATTCAATCACCAGGCTGAATGAAATTCATCAGAGCCCTGTCATGGTTATGTACAACCCTGCACTCATTGTCAAAATACATTGTTGCACCATTTTCTGCGGTATAAGGTTCCCACGCTGGAAGCTTGCCAGGTGCATCAGGAT
>JAVEZS010000131.1:0-3672 GCA_034002885.1 Bacteroidales bacterium | reverse complement strand
TGTCTTCCCTTCCTGAACTGATTGTTTTTCTGGTTGCCGCTCCCTGTTTCATTTGGAGTACTGACTATCTGGTCATAATCCTCCTGGCTTATGTAAACAGGTGTATATTTAACTCCAAGTCTATCCAGCTGACGATTGAAAGCCCGAAGATGATTTCTGGATCCTCTGAGAAGATTCTCAAATACAATCTTTATATTTTCATTTTCAACAACTGCAAGAGCCTCTTCGAGATCTTTAATATCCATTTCCTCAATCAGGGCTCCTGTTTCCATAGCTGCCTCCAGGGATTCCGACCCTTTCTGAATAAGCTGGCCATATAGCTCCTGAAAGTCAGGATTCTCGAAAACTCCTGCTTCTCCGGAAATGGTATAATCATCGCCATATGAATCAAGGAGATATAAGACTGCTTTCTGATGTGTTTGTTCAGCCTTTGAAATATTCAGAAAAACCGGAGTTCCCCATTTTTCATATAAAAAGGTGTAAACATCACCGGCAAGTTTTTCCTCTTCCTTCATGTGAAGAAGAATATCAAGTTCATCGTCCGAGAATGTAAAATCTTCTGTCAGACACGCCCCAAGATTGCTGTTTACCAATAGTGTCGTGCCATCATCGGCAACTTTAAGCAGATCGGAAAAAGGGTTGGCTGCAAGTTCATTGGTCTCTTTTGTGCATGAGCCTGCCAGCAAAAGCAGTCCTGCAATGAAGCCATTGATAATCATATTTCTTATTGTTTTCATATTATTATTATTTTTGATTTTTATAATAGAAGGAACCCACATGTTCATTATAATTATTTCACAGGTTCATGTGCTTACATGACATGTGGGTTTCCTTATTTGGGAAAAAAACTGGTTTTTATTTTTCGGCAGGCGTTTCCCTGAGGTCACACATTCCGTTTTTGTTTTCATCAACGAAATTTCTTCCTCCGGGAGCAAGTCCTTTGCCCTGGCCAGGACCCATTCCCCGGCCCTGTGCAGGTCTGATTCCCCTGCCCTGTCCGGCAGCCATTCCTCTGCGACCCTGAGCAGCCTGTCCATTACCCATCCCTCTGCCTTTACCATTCATCCGGCCGTTTGTTTCATAATAATCGCATACTCCGTTATTATCCTCATCGACGAAAATTCCTCTTTCTGTCTGAGGAACAGCTTTCTGATCCTGTACGACACTCTTATTTTGCGCCGAAGCTGCTGTTGTTAAGGCTGCAAATGCCAAACCAATAATTAAAAGTTTTGTTTTCATAACCATAAATTGTTAATTGTTAATAAATCATCTGTTAATAAACCGTCTGCCCCGTCCTCTTCCGTTTGGACCTCCGGGTCCGAATTGTCCGGTCTGAACATCTGTGGCAAACATTTCCCCGAACATCATGTCGAGTTTTTCTTTCTGTTCTTCGTTACACAACTTCTTAAATTTCATATAATACCTGTAAGTCAACACTTTAAGATCGGCATGCAGATGCCCTACAGAATCAGCAAGTGAATTCAATCTGACCGAATCGAAATCGGATGCCGACATTTCCTCAAGCATCTTATGTCGTAAATCATTCAGTTCAAGGTTAATATCCCTGATTTGCTGTCTGAATGCAGGATTGAATTCCCTGAACCTGTTCATCTGCTCAGGGCTTAAATCGAGTTCATCCCTGAACCAGCGACCGCTGAACCTTACTGATGAACTTTCTGCATCTATCCTGCCTGAACCCTGTATGGCCGTTTCCGGGACGGATTTGTGCCTGTGATAAATTATAGTCACTATTGTGCTAATATTCAACACAGAAAGCGCGACTATTGCCCATGTCATCAACCTGATCCTGCTCTCTTCCTTCATGACTTACCTCCTATTCCAATGAGAGAAGATCAACCGATTCCAGTGAAGCGTCATTGATAAGGGCCAGTTCAACAGGAATTTTTCCCGCTTCCCGGGCCGGATGCGACAGGTTGCCAAGGAAGATCCCGAAAAGGACAGCAGCAGCAATCGATAATCCTATAAAAGCAGGACGGAGTATTCCTGAAAAAGGCGTTACTTTTTCCATTCCTGCATTTTCAAGGTTTTCTATCCCTGCCATTACCCTTGTGGCAAGAAAGGGATCAGGCTCAGCATCTTTTTCTACAACGATCACCCTGTCGGCAAGAAGTTGAATTTTAAGCACCCTACTGCATGAATCACATGTTTCGAGATGTGATTCAACCTGAGTCATCATACCGGCAGGCAGCTTGCCCTCGCGGTATGCATCCAGATTTTCCTGACATAACTTACAGTTCATTTTTAATTGACTTTTTATGGTTAGAAACAAAACTTGATATTTTCCTACGCTGTTTTATAATTTTTTTTCTTTGCCTGCAGAAAGCTTTTCTCGCAGATTCTTTTTGGCGCGCTGCAACAGGGCTTCAACAGCACCCTCTGTAATATTCATTATCCTGGCGATCTCCCTTTGGGGCAGATCATCATATTTGCTGAGGACAATTGCCGTTCGCTGGTTTTCAGGAAGACTGTCGAGGGCATTCCTCAGCCATTGCGAATGTTCCTGTTTTATCAGGATCTTTTCAGGGTCATCCGGATCGGGGGCAGAAACAAGAAGGGCTTCCTGATCCGATCCTCCCAGGTATGACCCTATAAGCTGAAAGAAATTAGTTTTCCGGGACTTCCTGACTTTATTCAATGAAGCATTTACTGCAATTCTGTACAACCAGGTTGAAAATGCCGATTCCATTTTGAAATCCGGCAACGACTGATATGCCTGAATAAAAACATCCTGAGTGAGGTCGTCAGCATCTTCCCTGTTATGGACGAAACCCATGCAGGTACGGAATATCATTTGCTGATACTTTTCGACAAAGATCCTGAACTTATGCCTTTCACCCTGGAGGATGAGCTTAATTAATTCATTATCTGTCATTTCTAATTTCCTCTGAGAAGAACCGGGAACTATCCCCTAAGGCTTATTTCAGAAAGTGAGGTATGGTTCTTTAATATTATATCCTTATCATGCAACTCTATAAGTCCGTCTTTTTCAAAAGTCTTAAGAAGCTTCACTGTGCTTTCAGTGGATATCCCCGCAAAATCTGCAAGGTCCTTTCTTGAAAGAAGCTGGAAAATTTCAGGGTAGGCAGCTTTCAGGGAATCCATATACAAAAGTATTTCCGCGAGCCGTCCGTTCATTTGTTTATTATTGAGGCTGCCGATTATGGACAGAAGATTGTTATTCTGTTCACAATACCTTCTGATCAGTCCGAATCCGAACTGTCCGTTTTGCTTTATGACCTTAGCCATTGGCTCTTTCTCGATAAGATAAGCCTGACATTCGGTAATGGCGCTGACTGAATAACCAAAAATATTCTCGTGAAACACTGCAGACAATCCCAGAAACTCACCCGGACGGATGATTCTCATATTAAAAGTTCTTGTTCCGTCACTTTCAAGGTATTGTTTTGCCAGTCCTTTTATAAGGAACAGAACATATGACGTGAAAGCGCCCTGTTTTGTCAGATTGTCTCCCCTCCTGAAAAGAACTTGTGTTTTTCCTTCCCTTATTAGTTCCATCTCCTCCGGGCTGAGATCCCTGAAACATGGAGCCTGGATATCACATATGAATTCACTGTCGGTCTCAAATATGGTTTTCATGAACAAATGATCTTATGTCTGATTATTTCATGCCCGAAAATTATCAAGAAAATA
>JAVEZS010000130.1:0-3711 GCA_034002885.1 Bacteroidales bacterium | reverse complement strand
CGCAGCGTTTTCGAACACTCCGTTGAAAGCCGGCGACAAGGCCCGGGATTTCAGTCTTAAGAATGTTGAGGGAGAGTACGTATCCCTTTCAAAGATAAATGATGCAAAAGGCTTTATAGTTGTTTTTACCAGCAATGTATGCCCTGTTGTGAAGGCGTATGAAGACAGGATAGCTGCTCTTCACGAAAAATACAGTCCCAAAGGATACCCGGTCATTGCCATTAACAGTAATGATGCAGTTGTTGCTCCGGGTGATTCCTATGAGGAAATGAAGAAGACAGCCAAAGCACAGGGATATGACTTCCAGTATCTCAGGGATGAGGACCAGAAAGTGGCAAGGCATTACGGAGCCACCAATACTCCTCATATCTATGTTCTCTCAAGGAACGGGAACGACTTAAAAGTTGAATACACCGGAGCAATAGACAATAATGCCGACGATCAGTCGAAAGCTGACAAGAAATATGTGGAAGACGCAGTCAGCGCTCTTCTCGGTGGTGGAGACATAGCTGTAAAGGGTACCAGGGCTGTCGGATGTTCGATGAAGTGGAAAAAGACCGAATAGCAAAATCCTTCACTGCCTGAGAAGGAACGGTTTTCCCATACAGCAGTTCTTGTATTTTTTACCGCTTCCGCAGGGACAGGGATCATTTCTTTCAGGCACGGCTGGCTTAATCACCTGATTTTCCCTGTTTCGTATCCAGTTCATTACATTGGCCGGGGGACGCTTGTTCTTAAGCTCCCTTGCCATGTATTCCATGTATGGTTCAACATGTGAAAAGAACATTTTGTACGCATTGCACAGGTAGTTCAAACCTGGTGATCCGTCCGGCGCTTTCAGAAACCTGTGCTTTGGACACTCTCCATGGCAGGCGAAGCGGAAGTTGCACCGAAGGCAATATCCCGGAAGCTTGTTCCTCTTGTCAATTCCGAAATCGAACTGTTTCTGCGATTTGACAAGGTCGATAAGGGGTGTATCCGAAATGTTTCCCAGGTAATACTCCGGAAACACAAAATGGTCGCACGAGTAAACGTCGCCGTTATGCTCCATAACAAGCGCATCTCCGCAGGTTCCGTTAAAGACGCACAATCCGGGGTTTTCGCCAACATAGTTGGCAAGAGTTGCATCGAAGATCTGAACATAGTACCGGGCCACGTCATTTCTCACCCATTCATCAAATATTGTGATCAGAAATCGCCCGTAATCATCGGGAGGTACCGACCATGGAGCGACATCAGCTTCTCCGCTGTATGAAGGAGCGATCAGTCTCAGCTTTTCCCTGCTCTCTTCCGTTGAGAGATATTCGACCACAGGAAGGAACTGCATGAAACCGCTTCCTATCTTTTTAAGGAACCTGTATGTTTCCTGGGCGAAATGAACATTGTAATCGTTCACAACGCTAAGGGTGTTGAATTCAACCTTGTGTTTATGAAGCAGTTCTATCCCTTTCATTACCCTGTTGAACGTGGGCGAACCTGAAAAAGTCCTCCTGTAACGGTTGTGGTTATGCTCTTCACCATCGATTGAGATGCCGACAAGCATGTTCTTGTCAGCGAAGAACCTGCACCATTCATCATTGAGCCTTGTTCCGTTCGTCTGAAATGCATTTTCAATTTTCTTTCCGCCCCTGTATTTCTCCTGAAATTCAACTGCCCTCCTGTAGAAATCAAGGCCCATAAGAGTGGGTTCTCCTCCCTGCCATGTGAAGGTAACGACAGGTACATCATTTGCTTCTATGAACTGTTTTGTGAAATTCTCAAGAAGCTCATCATTCATTCTGAGGTTTCCCCCGTCGCCGAAAAGTTTCTTCTTTTCGAGGTAGTAGCAATATGTGCAGTTCAGGTTGCATGAAGGGCCTGCTGGCTTAAGCATTACATGAAAGGCATTAGGCCGGCGGAGCTTAAGTGCATCTGTAAAAAGAAGTGTCGATTTCATATCTCTGCCATGGAATTGCTCCTGCAATTATACTCAGAAAAATCGGATTTTTCTTCCGGTAAACCACCATGGCGTGAAACGATGCTCCAAAACCTTTTAAAGAATTGTTCCATAAGGATTAATTCTTAAATTTATAGAGCTAAAGATAGAACAGATGAAAAGAAGACAATTCATTGAGATGTCCTCCATGGGCTCAGCAGCCGTTATGGGTTCGCTGTATTTCCCTCATTCCGTGCAGGAAAGGAAGATCAGAACTGGACTTATCGGATCGGGCTGGTACGGTATGGTTGATGTAAAAGCTGCGCTTAAAGCGGGAAGTGTTGAGATAACCGGCATATGCGACGTCGACTCAGACCATCTTGAATCGTCTGCACAGGAGTTGGAAAAGCTTCAGGGTTTCAGGCCCGCGACCTTTAAGTCGTATCACGACCTTCTCGAAATGAAGGGACTGGAGGCAGTGGTTATCGGAACCATTCCCCACTGGCACGCTCTTCAGTTCATTGAAGCCTGTTCCAGGGGCCTTCATATCTATTGTGAGAAACCTCTTGCCTATGATGTTATGGAAGGCATTGCCATGGTCAATGCTGCAAGGAAAGCCGGTAATATTGTCGAGGTGGGATTTCAGAGGCGTCAGGCAAAATCATTTTCGAAAGTAAGGGAACTCATAGGAGAAGGAAGGATAGGGGATCTGCACCAGGTTGTTGCTCAGATACATTACAATCCCGGTCCCCAGGACACCAGGATCCAGGAGCCGCCGCCCTCGCTCGATTGGGAGGAATGGTGCGGCCCGGCCCCAAAGCTTGATTACAGGCCAAGCATTGGCCATAAGTCATGGAGGCTCGAGAAGGAGTACGGAAACGGGCATCTGGTCGACTGGGGAATCCATCATATCGACATAATAAGAAAGATCCTCGGTGAAGGAATGCCGGAAAGCGTATATGCAACAGGAGGCCTCCTTGCCCTCAGAGGACAGATCACAACTCCCGACACGCTGAATGCCTCCTTTGGCTTCAGAAAGGCTCCTGTGGTGTGGCAGCACCGGCTATGGGGCAACGGTGATGTAACACGTGAATTCAATAACGGAATATTCTTCTACGGAGAAAAAGGTACACTTTTCGCTGACGATACGAGGGTGATCATTTACGGCACCGGAAAGGATGCCGCAAAGGAAGAGATCCGGCTTCCCGAGCCGCTTATGCAGGAAAAACATCTGGAAAGCTTCGTAAGAGCTGTGATGAAAGGGGATAAAAACCTAGTTGCCTGTACACCCGAAGATGCTTTTCAGTCGACTGCAGCTGTCCAGCTTGCGATGATCTCCTACAATACAAACTCACTTGTAAAATGGGATGACGAAAAACGCAGCATCGACGGTGATCCTGAAGCAAAAGCTCTTCTGAAAAGGGAGTACAGGGGAAAATATGTTCACCCATAAACTTGTATCAATACCGCAGTATCATACGTTTTGTCTTGATTTGTGACGCTTCACAAAATTAGTGCGGTTTAATTTTATAACATACTGAATATGAATAATAAAAAAATTAGCATTTATAGTTTTTACCACACTAATACCTCTTTTTGTTCTGTGCTCAGGATCTGTAGCCCGTAGGGCTTCAGGTATTGTTTATCCTCTACGAGGAAAATAAACATCTTCTGTCTTCAATATTCTACAATACCGTATCGCCTACGGCGAAAAAAGGCCTGAGCCTTTGCCGCAATAACGAATATTTTTATGCTGTGCTCAGGATACGTAGCCCGTAGGGCTTCAGGTATTGTTT
>JAVEZS010000129.1:0-3766 GCA_034002885.1 Bacteroidales bacterium | reverse complement strand
CGGCGAGTGTAAGCGATACTGAAAGGATTCTCGAAGGTAACCTGAGCAAGTATGATATTTTCGTGGCTGCCGGAGGTGATGGGACAGTTCATTCAGTCGCCTCAAAACTCATTGGTACGGATAAGGTACTGGGAGTACTGCCTGCAGGTTCCGGCAATGGATTTGCCAGGGAATTCAAATTCAGACCTATAATCAGATCCCTGCTTAATGACATTGACAATGGTGAATACACAAGTATCGACGCCATCGAGATAAACGGGAACCTGTGCCTTAATGTGGCCGGGATAGGACTCGACAGTTTTGTTGCACATTCTTTTAACAAACTGAAACTCCGCGGATTCCTGCCCTATGTTGTGCTTACTATAAAGACTTTCCTTCAACTCAGACCCATTCCCGTCACAATAGTCAGCAAGGGAGAGACCCTGATGTCGGAAGACATCTTCGTTCTTACCATTGCCAATACAAGGCAGTTTGGCAACAACGCCTTTATTGCGCCCCATGCCCTGCCCGACGACGGAATGATGGATCTTGTTATAATAAGGCCTTTCCCAAAGATCATCGCGATAGTTTTCATCTACAGGCTCTTTACAGGCAATATGAAGGAGTCGAAATATGTCAGGCATATAAGGACATCCGGTGAGCTTTTCATTAAGACAGATGAATCAAGGTTTCATATCGATGGTGAACCTTTCAGAATTTCAGGTGAAGTATCGGTGAGGATAAGGCCCCGGGTGCTTAAAGTTCTCCAGACCGCCCGTTACAGAAAATTCAGGGCTCAGCAGATGACGGGCTCGTGAAAGGCAGGTGCAGAACCGGGACAGTTCTGCACCCTATTAACTACTAACCGGTAAGGAAGAAACATGAAAAAAACCAGTATGTCGTATTGGTTAGTCCTATTTTAATGTAAAGGTTACAGGGAGCATATACCAGACGTTAACAGCTTTCCCACCCTGCATCCCTGGTTTAAATCCCTTCAACAGCGAAACAACCCTGATGGCTTCGGCATCCAGAAGGGGATGAACCCCCTTAAGGGCAGTTATATTCGTCACATTACCATCTTTAGTGACAGCAAATCTTACAATAACACGTCCCTGGATATTCTGTGTCTTTGCTTCTGCAGGATAGTTTGTGTTCTCATTTACAAACTGCAGCAGTGCAATATCGCCTCCGGGGTACTCCGGCATCTCCTCTACAACGACAAAAGGCTCTTCATCAAGGGATGCAGGTGGTGGAGGGGGAGGCGGTGGTACGCTTTTCTCCGTGGCTTCCGGACCGGTTCCCAGGCTAAAGGTAACAGGGACCATATACCATACATCAACAGCTTTACCTGCCTGTTTTCCGGGACTAAAGTCGGGTAAGGTTCCCACAAGCCTTACTGCTTCGGCATCCAAAAGAGGATCAACGCCCTTAAGGACTGTTATTCCTTCCACTTTCCCTGATCTGGATACAATGAAGCGTACTATAACCCTGCCTTCAATGCCTGCTGCTTTTGCTTCTTCAGGGTATCTGACATTAGCGTTAAGGTATTCAAGAAGAGCTTTGTCTCCATTGGGGAACATCGGCATCTCTTCGACTACAACAAAGGGAGCTTCAGTTAAGATCTGATCAGGCAACCTGAAACGAACCGAAACCGAACCCTGAACCGGAAGCCGGGCTGCAGGATTTTTTGCCGGCTCCCATGCAGGAGCACTCCGTACCACTGAGGCCACGGCTTCATAGAGCTCATTATCCGACTGCATTCCCGGCTTAATATCCTTTATAGTGCCATCGCCCTCAATGGTGAAATTAACCTGAACCCAGCCTTCAGCCTTCCTTGCCCTGGCTCCCTCAGGATATTTCACCCTGCTATTAACCCAGCGATCAAAGGATCCAAATCTTTCACCTTCAAAGGTCGGAGAGTTTGCCGGATCGGACCTGTCCGCCGATGAGCTTACCTGCGGCGGCTGAGGAACTTCCCCTTCCTGTCTCATCGTGAACTCAAGAACACCGTTCTTCCCTTTCTCCCCGTATTTGGAAAGACCTTTTTCCTCATTGAGGACAGTTACGCTAAGGATCTTCCTGGCATCAACATCTGAAATGGTCATTGATTCTTTTATCACCCCGTCAATAACTATCAGGGACGACGACGGCGGCCAGTCAGTTGTAGTTATTGTTTCCTCCGGCTCCCTGTAATCTGGATCTTTTTGCAGGGTGATCTTTAAAGGTTCGGCTACCCTTAACTTCTCCATCTTTGACAGGTAGCCCTTTGCCGAAATCACAATAACTGCATCGGATGGGACATTCTCCATGGTGAAGCTTCCGTCATCGCCCGTAACAACACCTGCATTGGTTCCCGGGACAAGGATGGTTGCCCCCCTGAGAGGATTGCCATCTTCAGAAAAGACCACTCCCCTCAGAACCTGGACCATGCTGCCTGAATCAGACACCATAACAGCCGGAGATGGATCTGATCCGATATAATTATATACCGGCTTTGCAAAGGCCATAAGAATAAGGGCCGCCACAGGCAGGATGAAAAACACCCGCAGCTTCCTGTAGGGCGATACGACCACCTTCTTCATCATTGCGAAACGGCTCCTGTTAAGAGAATAGCTGAATGAATCGGTAAGGCTGAAGACAGGCGCCTGAAAGAGCTGGTTGACAAGTGCAGCCTTGTAGGAAGCAGGGTCAACTGCCAGCTGCAGAGCCCTCTCATCAGCCAGGTATTCATGATTCTGCTTTATGAATCCCGAATAAATCCATGCAAAAGGGTTAACCCACTGCAGCATCTTCATAATCTCGGTCAGAAGCAGATCGAACCAGTGTCTTTGTGATACATGAACCAGCTCATGATTCAGAATCACCTCTGCTTCATCTTTATTCACGCCAGGATTGATGAATATATAACTGAAAAAGGAAAATGAATTACGAAATTCGTTTGCTCTTACAAGCTTGAACCCTTCCTTTTCAGCAATATCCGATTTTCTTATCACTCCTGTAAGAATTACCAGGTGCCTCACTATCCTTAACAGGCAGAACAGGATCCCGGCAAGATAAATAAACAACAGGACTGTTGCCCCTGACCTTGTGTCAGTACCTGTATCCTGCTGTATAAGTGTCTGTGCTTCAGGTATAGGATCAGAAACAAGACCGGCAAGACCGGCATCAGGAGCCGGCAGCTCAACCCTGTAATTGATTGTGATCAGAGGTAAGACCAATGAGATCACAATTCCTGCAATAAGGTAGTAGCGCTTAAGCCTGAAAAATCTTTCAGAACGCAGGAATATCAAATACACCAGAGAAAAGCCTGTCAGCCAGATCACAGAGCGGAACAGGTACATGACAAAGGATTCCATTATTTTCTTTTTTTACTCTTTTTCGTTTTTTTCATCTCCTGCCTGGTATCCTCGAGCATAGCTTCGAGTTCCTTAATCGACATATCCTTTTCGCTTGCGAAAAAAGAGGCCAGAGCGGGGAAGGAGTTGTTGAAATAATTCTCCATCAGACCGAACAGCTGGCTCTTCGAGTACTCCTTCTTTGAAACCAGCGGATAGTAGATGTGCTTGTTCCCCGACACCTGATGTCCGATATATCCCTTCCTTTCAAGGATCCTTACAACCGTAGAGACAGTGTTCCTGGCAGGCCTGGGTTCTTCAAACCTTAACCTGATGTCCTTTACTATCCCTTCTTCCATTTCCCATAGCATTTGCATAATCTGCTCTTCTGCTTTTGTTAGTCTCATTTTGTTTCAGTTTTTCGTTATTAACTATATCTATTTGACTCTTTT
>JAVEZS010000128.1:0-3772 GCA_034002885.1 Bacteroidales bacterium | reverse complement strand
AACCTTATTGCAAGCGGAGGAGTCACAACCGAAGAAGATATCCTTGAACTCAGAGGTCTGGGATGCGAAGGCGCAATAATCGGAAAAGCGCTGTATGAAGGCCTGTTAAACCTTAAACAACTAAGCCGTTTATGCTGAAAAAGAGAATAATACCATGCCTCGACATAAAGGATGGAAGAACTGTTAAGGGTATCAATTTCGTTGATATCCGTGATGCGGGCGACCCCGTTGAACTGGCAAAAAGATATGTCGATGAACGTGCCGATGAACTTGTGTTCCTTGATATTACAGCAACCATCGAAAAACGCAAGACCTTTGCTGACCTTGTTGAAAAGATAGCTGCCGAAATAAACCTGCCGTTCACGGTAGGCGGAGGTATCAGGACGGTTGAGGATGTGTCGGTCCTTATAAAGGCGGGAGCCGATAAGGTTAGTATCAACTCGGCTGCAGTGAGAAACCCCGGAATAATAACTGAAATGGCTGCCGAATTCGGCAGCCAGTGTGTGGTTGTGGCAATTGACACAAGACTGGTGGACAATGAGTGGATGGTATTTCTCGATGGTGGCCGGACAGCAACGAGCCTTAAGGCAACCGACTGGGCAGTAAGGGCTGAACGGCTCGGGGCCGGCGAGATACTCCTTACTTCCATGAACACCGATGGTACACGATCGGGATTCTCAATCGATATCACCCGCGATGTAAGTAAAATGGTTAATATACCCGTCATTGCTTCAGGCGGAGCCGGAACCATGGATCATTTTGTGGATGTGTTCAACAAAACAACATGCAGTGCAGCTCTTGCAGCAAGCATCTTCCACTTCGGAGAAATCCCTGTTCCGGAACTTAAGAAATACCTTGCTGCCCGAAAAATAAATGTAAGATTATAACATTTTAACAGTAAAACAGATTCCCGCTTTTTTAACCAACAGATAAATGTAACCAACGAATAACAATCATATCATGACAGAAATAGATTTTGAAAAAGGAGGCGGCCTGGTTCCGGCGATAATACAGGACTTTAACACACTTCAGGTGCTTATGACGGGCTATATGAACGAAGAAGCCTACAAAAAGAGCATCGAAGAAGGAAGGGTTACATTTTACAGCCGGACAAAAAAAAGACTTTGGACCAAAGGAGAGACGTCGGGCAACTTCTTGTATATTAAAGATATACTAACAGATTGCGATAATGACGCCCTGCTCATTAAGGTAAACCCTGCCGGCCCCGTATGTCACACAGGATCAACTTCATGCTTCAATGAGGAGACGGCTAAAGGCTTTATCTACAGGCTCGAGAAAATAATTGAGCAGAGAATAAACGATGATGTTAAAGATTCATACACAAACAAAATTTTCAGGCAGGGAGTTAATAAGATGGCCCAGAAAGTGGGAGAAGAAGCTGTGGAACTGGTCATAGAAGCCAAGGACGACAACGACGAACTCTTCGTCAACGAAGCTGCCGACCTTGTTTATCACCTTCTCATCCTGCTCCGGTCACGTAAAATGACTTTTACAGATATAGAAAAGATACTCAGGTCGAGGCACGGAGAATAAAGCTTTTCGGCAGGCCTGAAGTTATGTGAAGCCAATCCTTTCACTGATAAATGGATCTTGAAACTGATGCCGGAAGGTATGCCTTAAATGAAAATTTCAAATAAAACATAAGTTTTTTTAATATTTATTTGATTTTTTAATTTTTCAATTACTTTTGTACATCTGAAACGCACGAAAATGAATATTGTATACAACTACTTCTACTCCTTTTTTTATTTCTTTTTTTATTTTAAAAAGAGATAGAGGGATTTTTGTATACAGATAAGAAAATTATATGAAGCAAGGGTCCCGGAAAAGGGGCCCTTTTTTTTTAAAACCATAATATAACAATGAAAATAGCTATACAGGGAGAACAGGGTTGCTTTCACGAAGTTGCAGCAAGGCAGTATTTCAAAACAGAGACAATCGAAATAGTCTCATGTGCCACATTCGATCAGACCCTGGCTTCAGTAAAGGATGGGAATGCTGACCTGGCGATGATGGCAATAGAAAATGCCAGGTCGGGAAGTATGCTTTACAACTACAACCTTATCCGCGAGTCGGGGATGAAAGTACTGGGGGAACATAATCTTAGGGTTGTTCAGAACCTGATGGCCCTCCCCGGTCAGTCGTTAGCCGACATAAAGCAGATAAGATCGCACCCGATAGCGCTTGCACAATGTATGACCTTTCTTAACCAGTATCCGGGCATAACGCTGGTTGAAGCCGACGACACGGCAGGAAGCGCCAGGCTGATCAGTGAGAACAGGCTTAAGAAAATAGCAGCAATAGCCTCGGCCAAGTCGGCGGAGATTTACGGACTCGAGATACTGGCTGCAGGAATTGAGACTTATAAGAAGAACTACACCCGTTTTCTTGTTATTGGCAGTGAAGATAAGAGCACGGGTGAAGGAGACAAGATCTCAATATGTTTTGCAACAGGGCACAGGCCCGGATCACTCGCCACCGTACTTGTGATGCTTGCCGGCCTCGACATAAACCTTTCAAAGATTCAATCGGTACCACGACTTAACGGGGAGTGGGAATACATGTTCTACCTCGATCTTGAACTTCCGCCTGATGCGGATCTTAAGGTTATAACAGGGATTCTTGACAAATACACCAGTAACCTTGAGGTTTTGGGAATATACAATAAAGGAGATATGCTTTATGAAAGTTAAACCCGCCCAAAGAACTGAAAGTGTCAGCGAATACTATTTTTCGGCAAAGCTGAGACAGATTGACAGGATGCGAAAAGAGGGTGCCGATGTCATCAACCTGGGCATAGGCAGTCCCGACCAGCCTCCTTCAGAAAACACTATCGCCCGCCTTGCATCAGAGGCTGCACGGCCCGATGTTCACGGATATCAGAGCTATATAGGGGCTCCAGCTCTGAGAAAAGCTTTCTCAGACTGGTACCTCAGATATTTCAATGTGACTCTAGACCCTGATAGCGAGATACTTCCGCTTATCGGCAGTAAGGAAGGCATAATGCATATAAGCATGGCCTTCGTGGATCCCGGTGATGAGGTCCTCGTACCGAACCCGGGCTATCCGACCTACAGCTCAGTAACAAAGCTCACCGGTGGAAAAATAAGATATTACGACCTCGTTGAATCGAGAGGCTGGGAACCTGACTTTGAATCACTTGAAGACGAGGATACAGGAAAGGTGAAACTGATGTGGATCAATTACCCACATATGCCAACCGGAACCCGGGGATCGATGAAATTACTTGAGAAATTTGTCAGCTTCGCCTTAAGAAAGAATATTCTTATTGTCAATGACAATCCATACAGCTTCATCCTCAACAATGAGTATAACAGCATTCTTGCCGTTGATGGTGCAGGAGATGCGGTTCTTGAGCTGAACTCCCTGAGCAAATCACACAACATGGCCGGATGGAGGATAGGAATGCTGGCAGGCAACGGCGAATACCTCAGGAGCGTCATTAAGGTAAAAAGCAATATGGATTCGGGCATGTTCCTTCCCATGCAGCTGGCTGCCGCCGAAGCACTCGGAAATCCCGGATCGTGGTATGAGGAGGTCAACAGGAAATACTCGGCAAGAAGGAAGCTTGCCGCATCAATAATGGATCTGTTGTCGTGCAGATATGAAAGTGACCAGGTCGGTCTGTTTCTATGGGGCCGACTTCCTCAGCAGGCAGCATCGTGCGAGGACTTCGTGGAGGAAATACTTAACAACACCCATGTCTTCCTTACTCCCGGATTCATCTTCG
>JAVEZS010000127.1:0-3790 GCA_034002885.1 Bacteroidales bacterium | reverse complement strand
AGCCTGGAGACGAGCTTCGGAAGCATCTGTCTGCCGTACAGGTCCAGTCCATAGTAACTGAGATCCTGTGCAATAAGAATCAGCTCCTTTACTCCGTCACCCGCAAGCCTCTCAGCTTCATCGGCGAGCTCTTCAACGGGCCTCGAAATGTACCTGCCCCTGATGAGGGGGATTGAACAGAAAGCACAGGTGCGGTCGCACCCTTCCGAGATCTTCAGGTAGGCATAATGACCGGGACCTGTAAGCTTTCTCTCGGAAAGGAGGTCGCGGCGGACAGTTATTCCAAGCTCATCAAGAATCTCAGGGAGATTGTTTACCCCGAAATATTTCTTTACTTCAGGTATCTCACTCTTAATGGCATCCATGTACCTTTCGGAAAGACAGCCCATTACGTAAAGGTTCCTGATCCTGCCCAGGCGGTGCGCATTAACATAACTGAGTATGGTGTCGATGCTCTCTTCTTTTGCATCGTTAATAAAACCGCAGGTATTGACTATTACGGTGTCGGAGTCGTAATTATCGCGGTCGTAGACTACAGAATAACCTCCTGCTTCGATCTGCTTCAGAAGCTTTTCGGAATCAACAGTGTTTTTTGAACACCCCAGAGTGACAATATTTATCGTTCTCGAATTTTCAGTTGATTTTTTCACGATAAAGTTATTCCGTGCCGCTTGTTTTAAAGAGTGAATCAACAAACTCGTAAGGATTGAAAATCTGAAGGTCGTCGAGTTTTTCTCCCAATCCTATAAACCTTACGGGAATTTTAAACTGGTCACTGATGCCTATTACCACTCCACCCTTTGCTGTACCATCGAGCTTCGTTATTGCCATGGCTGTGACACTGGTTGATGCAGTAAACTGTTTAGCCTGCTCAAAGGCATTCTGACCTGTGGATCCGTCGAGTACAAGAAGCACCTCATGGGGAGCCTCAGGAATTACCTTTTCTATTACCCTTCTTATTTTCGACAGTTCTGACATCAGGTTTATCTTGTTGTGAAGCCTTCCGGCGGTGTCGATGATTACCACATCATATTTTCCGGAAACAGCCGATTTTACCGAATCGTAAGCCACCGAAGCAGGGTCAGAACCCATCTTCTGCTTTACCACCTGAACACCTGTTCTGTCGGCCCATATCTGAAGCTGGTCAATGGCAGCAGCCCTGAAAGTGTCGGCGGCCCCGAGAAGTACCTTTTTTCCGGCATTCGTGAAATGATGAGCAAGCTTTGCTATTGTTGTCGTCTTTCCCGAACCATTTACCCCCACAACCATAATAACATACGGAGAGGATGGCAGTGCCGATGAGAAATCAAATTCCGGTCCTGAGATATTCGATTCCAGAAGAGACACCGTCTCTTCCTTGAGTATCCTGTTCAGCTCGCTTGTGTTAAGGTATTTGTCCCTTGCCACCCTTGATTCTATACGTTCAATTATACGTAGAGTAGTCTCAACTCCGACATCCGATGATACGAGAACTTCCTCGAGGCTGTCGAGGACTTCATCGTCAACCTTCGACTTACCAGCTATGGCACGTGAGAGTTTTGAAAATACACTCTCCTTGGTTTTCTCCAGACCCTTGTCAAGAACTTCCTTTTTTTCCTTGTTCCCGAAACCGAACCAGCCCATAAGCCACTATTTTATTATGTTTTCTGTAAAAATAAAAAAAAGCTTTCTCCTGCAACGAAGAAAGCCTCTCAGATCTTAATTAAGGTATACTTTATTTCTTTTCGAAAAAATCCTTAACGTGTTCATTATGAACTATTTCTTCTTTGAACTGATATGCACCCGTCTTTTCTGACTTTGTCATTCTGATGCACTTGGTAAATACTTTACCACTGCCGGTCTTGAGTGCTGCAACAACTTTCTTTGCCATGATATTCTGTTTTTACTTGATTTCCCTGTGAAGGGTATGTTTCTTGAGTATCGGATTGTATTTCATCCTTTCAATGCGGTCAGGCGTGTTCTTCCTGTTTTTTGTGGTAATATACCTCGACGTTCCCGGCATTCCGCTCTCCTTCTGCTCGGTACATTCCAGGATAACCTGCTGCCTGTTGCCTTTAGCCTTCTTTGCCATTTCGTGATATTATTAAAAATTCAAAATGTAACCATTTTCCTTTGCTTCCTTCAGTACAGCGGTTAGGCCTTTCTTGTTGATAAGCCTCATACCGGATGCAGATATCTTAAGTGTAATCCACCTCTGCTCTTCCGGGTGATAGTATCTTTTTGTAAAAAGATTCGGGTAGAACTTCCTCTTGGTCCTTCTCCTCGAATGCGATACATTATTTCCAACTACCGCTTTCTTCCCTGTTGCCTGACAAATTTTCGACATCTAAATAAATATTTCTGTATGTATCTCAATTCTGAAAATTGAAGCGCAAAATACGTGATTTTTATCTTATTAACCAAATTATTGTGCCAAATTTTTTCAACAGCGCCTGAAAACATCTCTTATCCGCTGATAATCTGCTGTCTCAGCATATTGAGGGCAGCCACTGAGAACCTCATTATGTTAATATTACGATCTGTGCCATAGACAAATTTCTCCGCTAAGGTTGCCATGGCCGACGACACGGCGATCCAGACAGTTCCCACTGGTTTTTCAGTTGTCCCTCCGGAAGGTCCGGCTATCCCCGATATTGCCACGGCATAGTCGGTATTGAGTAGTTTTCGTGCTCCTTCGGCCATTGCCCTTACAACGGGACCGGATACGGCGCCTTCTTCTTCGATGATATTACTTCCTACCCCAAGCAGGGTAGTCTTCACTCTGTTATCATAAGCAACAACTGATCCCTTGTAATAGTCGCTGCTTCCGGGCACGGAGGTTATCATGCGGGCAATATTGCCTCCGGTGCAGCTTTCGGCGGTGCAGAGAGTAAGGCTCTTCTGTCTGAGGATCCTGCCCACAGCCATTTCCATTGTTTCTTCGTTCTCTCCATAAATCAGTTCCGGAATCGTTCTGTAAAGCTTCCTGACCTGATCTTCAACAGCATTAACGACCTCGTCGCGATTAGTTCCGGTTCCTGAGAGCCTTAGCTTTATTATGCCAAGCGACGGAAGATAGGCAAGGTGAACCGATGAGGGAAGCGAGGCTTCAAAGCTTTCAAGGAGGCCGGCAAGAACAGCTTCCGGTGCACCATATGTCATTATATTCCTGTGTATTATGACCTGTGATGAAAACCTGATTTTTAACTCCGGAATCACATGCTGGTTCATTATGTATTTCATTTCTGAAGGCACACCCGGCATCGAGATGAATACGGTACCGTCTTTTTCGAACCACATCCCCGGCGCTGTTCCGGCAGCGTTCGAAAGAACCCGGCACGACTCAGGAACATCGGCCTGCCGGCGGTTGTTTTCGTTCATCAGTATTCCTCTCCTGCTCATCATCTGTTCGACCATCGAAAGCACCATTATATCAGGTACTAGTCTGGTGTTAAAGTATTCACAGAGAGTGATTTTGGTTATGTCGTCACTCGTGGGTCCCAGTCCTCCGGTAATAAGGACAACATCAGATCTTCCCTGGGTATCGTTCAGCGCCTGAATAATATCCTCCCTCCTGTCGTGAATTGAGATTTTCCTTTGAACGTCAAATCCCAGAAGGCTTAGCTCCGCCCCTATCCATGCCGAATTCGTGTCAATTGTCTGCCCTATGAGCAACTCGTCTCCAATGGTTATTATCTCCGCTTTCATTCATCTGGAAAATTAGTAACATGGCCCTGGTATATCAGCTATCTGTATCAGAGAGGCGACCTTTATTAGCAGGCCTTTTCAGTCATCAATGCAGAAATGATCA
>JAVEZS010000126.1:0-3825 GCA_034002885.1 Bacteroidales bacterium | reverse complement strand
GACATGCGGCAGTTCTACAAAAATTCCAAGATAAAATATTTTATTGGCGACGTGCGTGACCGGCTGAGCATTGATAATGCGATGAAGGGCGTTGATTACGTCTTTCATGCCGCTGCGCTGAAACAGGTCCCCTCGTGCGAGTTTTTCCCGACGGAGGCGGTCAGGACGAATGTGCTTGGCTGCGAGAATGTACTTGATTCTGCCCAGTTCCATCACGTGAAAAAGGTGATAGTTCTCAGCACTGACAAAGCGGTCTATCCTATCAACGCGATGGGGATGACCAAGGCGCTCAGCGAAAAGGTTATGGTTGCGAAGTCGCGAAACCTCAACGGCAGCGGAACTGTCTTTTGCGGGACGAGGTATGGGAATGTCATGGCCTCGCGCGGTTCTGTGATTCCGCTGTTTGTGAACCAGATGAAGCTGGGGCAGCCCATCACTGTGACTGATCCGCACATGACCCGTTTCATGATGAGCCTCGAGAGTGCAGTTGACCTTGTGCTGTTTGCATTTGAGAACGGCGACAACGGTGATATTTTTGTAAAGAAATCACCTGCAACCACAATTGAGATTCTTGCTCAGGCAATAAAGGAATTGTACGGATCTTCGTCCGAAGTCAAGGTTATCGGTTCGCGCCACGGCGAAAAGCTGTACGAGACGCTGGTGAACCGTGAGGAGATGGTCAAGGCGATAGATCTGGGCGGATTTTACCGTATACCGGCTGACACACGTGACCTTAACTACAACAAGTATTTCACCGAGGGCACTGAAGCTGTCTCGCAGATAGAGGAATATCACTCGCACAACACATACCGTCTGAGCCTTGAGGAGACGAAGGAGTTGCTGCTCTCGTTGCGGTTTATCCGGAAGGATGTGCTGAGCGAGGAACCGGAGATGGTTTATGAACCGTGAGGCTGAGGGCCAGCGAGTTTAGCTGGCGCCTTTTTTAGCCCGGACAGGTATTATTTTACCTTACAGGCTACGCCCTAAATCCAGACAGATGAAAAAACTTAGCCACATTCTGGCCATTGTTGCTCTATGTTGTTTTGCCGGGGAAGTGTCTGCCCAGCAGGGTAATTATGTACTCGGACTTGAAGGCTGGGGCGGTTATACATCGAACGGGACCGTGCCGTTCTGGCTAAGATCGAATCAATATGGAAGCGTTCCGCTTGACGGAGCCTCTTTAAGTCTGGTCGGCTTCGCCCGGAAGGATTATGTTCCGGGAAAGGAAAAGCTCTTCGACTGGGGCGCTTCCTTTGAAGGACGAGCCAACCTGGGGCAAGGCTCCAACCTGACTTTAATTGAAGGTTATGGCAAGGTACGCCTGGGTATTTTCGAGCTGCGTGCCGGCCGGTCAAAGAAGATTACAGGGCTGTGTGACACCACATTGTCCTCCGGTTCCTGGTCTATATCCGGGACCAGCCTCGGTATCCCTGAGGTAGAATTGTCTGTGCGTGATTTCTGGACTTTGCCGTGGTTAGGGGAGTTGTTTGCATTCAAGGGCAACTTTTCACACGGGTGGATGGGAGATGTGCAGATGAGAAGGTGGTTTGATGATAGTGATACTGTAGCTATAAGGACTTATCTGCATCAGAAGTCATTTTACGGCCGCTTTGGAAAACCCTCATGGAAGTTGAAAATGTATGGGGGTTTCAACCATCAGGTTACCTGGGGGAACGAGGATGAGTTCTATACCAGGGATTTTGACTTATCCCCACTTTCAACTTATGGCTATGTATTAACAGGCAAGCGGTATGACAATGGATTCATTGACCAGACCAGGTTGGGAAACCATATGGGATCTCTTGATCTTGGTCTGGAGTATCGGTTTAAGTACATTGACGTTCTGATTTACCGGCAAAGCTTTTATGAGGGAGGGGCTCTCTCAAAGCTGGCGAATATCCAGGATGGCCTGAACGGAATCCGTATAGGCAATAATATGGTTAGTGATAAGCTGCTGAAATGGAATAAAATACTACTGGAGTTTCTTTATACTGTCAACCAGGCAGGTGAACCTTGGTCCCCGGAATATGGGTCGATGTATGAGGGGTACTATAATCACGGAGAGTATGTTGAAGGCTGGTCGTACAGGGGCAAAGGGCTTGGAACACCTTTTATCAGTACGATGGATGAGGTAAGGTCAGGGCTTCCGTCAGGACCGGATGAGTATTTCATAAATAACCGGGTATTAGCGGTCCATTGTGGCTTTGAAGGAGCTGTTGGTGAGGTGAACTATACCCTGAAGGCATCATGGTCGGAGAACTACGGTACTTACTGGACTACCGATGAGGAGCAGTCTACCGGGTTGCCAAATCCGGGAGCTTACGGAATATTCGGCAGTCATCGGCAGTTTTCTGCTTACTTTGATCTTGAGAGAAGCATTAAGCAGGGATTCACATTTGGGCTGGCAGGGGCCTATGATCATGGCACTCTGTTAAACAATTCAATGGGACTGTTTCTGAAAGCTTCTTATAGCTTTAGACTTTAGTCTGCCTGTCACTGGTATTATGGCCTTGGGTGATCATCTTTACTTTGAATAATACTGAACTGGAAGTATGATAAAAATAGGGATTACAGGACAAGCTGGTTTTATTGGCACGCATCTTTACAATTTCTTCGGGTTAAAAAAGGAGTTCATTCGTATCCCCTTTTATGATGATTATTTTGCTGATCCCTCAAAACTGGAAGCATTTGTCGGCCAGTGTGATGTAATAGTTCATCTTGCTGCATTGAACCGTCATAATGACCCTCAGGTAATCTATGACACAAATATTGAACTGGTCCGGAAGCTGATCTCTGCAATGGAGTCAACTGGCAACAGGCCGCATGTCCTTTTCTCATCATCAACCCAGGAGGAGCGTGACAATGTTTTCGGAAAATCCAAGCGGGAGGGGCGCAAACTCCTGGCCGAATGGGCTGCACGATCTGGCGGTGTCTTCACAGGCATGGTAATTCCGAATGTATTCGGTCCGTTCGGAAATCCTTATTACAACTCGGTTGTAGCGACTTTTTCCCACCAGCTTACTCACAATGAACAGCCCAGGGTTGATGTTGATGCGCAGTTAAGGCTCATTTACATCGGCGACCTTGTGAAGATTATTTATTACCTGGTTGAGAATAAAATTGCCGACGATGAATTCAGAATAACACCGACTGATGAAGCACGGGTTACTGAAATTCTGGCACTTTTGCAGAGTTTCAGGGCACAATATTTTGAGAAAGGGATCATACCGGACCTTACCGATCCTTTTGAGAGAAATCTTTTCAATACGTTTGTATGTTATATTGATCACGAAAGCTATTTCCCGTTTAAGCTGAAATTGAACACTGATGAACGGGGCTCATTTGTTGAAACCGTAAAACTCAACAGCGGTGGACAGATTTCATTCTCAACAACGAAGCCCGGAATCACCAGGGGGAATCATTTCCATACAAGGAAAGCAGAAAGGTTTGCAGTGATCAAGGGGAAGGCAAAAATACAGCTTCGGCGAATAGGAACGGATAAAATCAATTCATTCGATCTTGACGGAAATGCACCATCCTATGTTGATATGCCGGTATGGCACACTCACAATATTACCAACACAGGTAACGAAGACCTGTATACTATTTTCTGGATAAATGAACCATACGATCCAGCCGATCCTGATACATTTTTTGAACAAGTATAACTGATATTTGCCGGCCGCCCGTTACCGCGGTCAGCCCAAGGACTATTATGAAAGATTCAAAACTGAAAGTACTTACCGTTGTTGGCACGAGACCTGAGATAATAAGATTGTCAAGGGTTATGTCCCTGCTGGATGAGCATGTAAATCATATAATTGC
>JAVEZS010000125.1:0-3853 GCA_034002885.1 Bacteroidales bacterium | reverse complement strand
AAGAAGAATACATCGGCAGATTGCAGCAGGTCATAACAAAATACGGTTTATACCGTCTGAATGATTCAAAGCTCGGCAATGGTGAAAAAGCGATAATTCACAAGAAAATCAAGCAGATATATATAAATTAGAATACTATTCCGCAACTACAACCGGAGCCGCCTAATTTTTCGATGGTATCATCATCATTAAGCTCGTCGCTATCTGAGTCAGTTTCATCTTCATCTACTGTGGTGTTACCAGTGTCTCCAGTATTACCAGTGTCGCCGGAGTTTCCGCTATCTCCTGAATCTCCAGTATCTCCGGAATCACCTGTGTCTCCGGTGTTGCCTGTGTCTCCGGTGTCTTCATCGTCTATTTCGTCAATATCTTCTTCTTCATCAACTGTGTCAACATCATCGAAATCATCTGTATCGTCAACATCAATAATGTCTTCATCTACAGTATCTTCGTCAGGAATTGTGTCGTCATCTGTCTCTTCAACCCACTCTTTAACATCAAGTGTGTAATCACCTGATGCACCTTCCGTTCCTTCAACAACTATGAAGAGAGTTCTGTCTTCCGTCGCTTCATAATGAAGAACTTCCGGTTCCCCCGCAACTCCGTAATTTGCGGAATCTATGCAGTCGCCTTCTCCGCATGTGCCTAGAAGCACAAGAACTCCGTTAAATCCTTCAGCAGGTGTGAGAGTTATTTCAACTTTATCTCCCGTTACAAGATCAAGTGAATAAATATAATCAGGTGAAGCATATTCCTCTGCTCCGCAACTTGATCCATAGCCGGTGATCTCTGAATTTCTGTCTGTCGTCGTACCGTCGTGAGTATATGGAAGTGCCGATATTTCTTCAGGTTTTGTGCAAACTCCAACCGGATCTGCTTCAAAATTAGCTGTAACACTGATGTTTCCTGTCACATTTGTGTCTGTTCTCGGGTTGTCTGTAACTCCGTCACTCCAGTCAACAAAATGATAGTCCGCATCGGCAACGGCTGTCACCGCTGTTCCTGAATTTCCTTCTTCAACTGTCTGTTCTGTGTCACCGGTCAGAGAGCCGTTTGCTCCGGCTGTATAGGTCAGTGTGTACTGAGCAACTGTGGTAAAACTTTCATCAGATCCGTATGCCGTACCTGCTGAATTTGTCGCATAAGCCCTTGCATGATATGTCGTGCCTTGTGCAAGTCCGGTAAATTCGATCACGATCAAATCACCGACAGTACTATCAGGATAGCAAGTAGCATCTGGATTTACATTTTCACCTATGCAGACACCCTTTTCAGTGATCTCTGCTCCACCGTCGTCTGTTACCATTCCTGTTACTTTTGCAGAACCTGCTGTTATTTCTGTTACTGAATCTGTCGTAACTGATGGAAAACCCGGTGCCACATTTATAAACACCGTTTTTGACGCTGTTTCGTACTTGTCTGCGTCATCAGGAGTAAAATCAACTTTCAGTTCCTGTGCAAAACCTGCATCCAGAACTGTTCCCAAAGCAGGTGTGTAAACAAAAGTTCCATCGACATCGGCTGTCGCATTAAGATGAGCTGCACTTAAAGCTGTTCCGTATGTTATATCAGCAGGATTTTCCCATGTGATAACCGGAGTTGCTTTTAAATATGTAAACGGCGAACCTGCACTTGTACCGCTTGCTGATGTGACAGTAACATTAACTGTTCCTGAACCTTCAGGAGAGATCGCTGTTATTTTTGTATCGGAAACAGTATTTATCGCTGCTGAGGCACTACCGAAATTCACTGCCGTCACACCTGTGAAATTAATGCCAGAAATTACAACTTCCGTGCCGCCGGTCGTGAGTCCATTTGATGGTGTGAGCAAATTGATAGATGGAGCATCATAGCTGAACTGTGAAGCCGTACTTGTCCCGACAACCGTTGTTACAGTGACATTAACTGTTCCGGTTCCCACCGGTAAAACAACCTTTATTTCTGTATCGGTAATTGAATTTATCGCTGCTGAAACACTACCGAAATTCACTGCCGTTGCACCTGTAAAATGAGCACCCGAAATGACAACCTCTATTCCTCCTGCAGCCGGTCCGTGATTCGGTGAGAGCGAAGATATGGATGGAAGAGCCAATGTTGTAAAACTCTTAACTCCGCCGTAAGTAGTTCCTGCACTATTGATCGCATACGCCTGAAAATAATATGTTGTATTCTGTGAAAGTGCTCCTATTGATTCACTGAAAACCCCTGTTCCTGAGCCGTTTGCATCTTTTGCTGCTCCTTCTGCTATAGTCGGTGTTGTATCAGTAGTAGAATATACAACACCCCTTTCGGTTACTGTTCCTCCACCGTCAGCAGTTACATTTCCTCCAAGAATTGCTGAATCAACCGCTATAGATGATGCGTCTGATGATGTGACCGCCGGTGGTTGAATTATTGTAACTTCTTTATAAAGAGTACATGAATTTGCGTCAGTAACTGTGCAGCTCCATGTTCCGGCAACAAGCCCTGTAACGCTGACACTTCCGTCGCCTGTCGGATTGCCCGGTGTCCAGTTGTATGTATATCCACCTGTTCCGCCTGTTGCAGGATTAAAGCTTGCGGCACCGTTCGATCCGCCGTAAACACTGACATCCGTTTTTGAAGCAAGTGTCATGTTCAAGGCAGTCGGCTGTGTAACTGTAAAAGAAGTTGATGCTGTGCAGCTGTTTGCATCAGTTGCCGTGATCGTCCATGTTCCTGCCGAAAGTCCTGTTACACTGACGCTTCCGTCGCCTGTCGGGTTTCCGGGTGTCCAGTTGTAAGTGTAGGAACCTGTTCCGCCTGTCGCGGCATTTGCTGATGCGGCTCCGTTCGATCCGCCAAAACAGGAAACATTCGTCTGCGATGCAGGAGTGATCGCCATATTTGTTCCTGTTCCCGTAATAGCAAAATCATACGCACTTTCATCACTATCGTTGTTATTTACTGTTATTGTGGCGTTTCTCGCTCCGGAAGAGGAAGGATCTAAAGTCACCTGAAATGTCGTTGAGCCCGATGCAGATACACTTGCAGCCGGAGATGCCGTAACAGAAAAATCTGCGGCATTTGCACCGCTGATATTCACAGACGATATGTTCAGAACCTCTGTTCCTGTATTCTGTATAGTGAATGTTCTCACCATAGTTGCATTGCAGACCGGAACTGAACCGAAATCAGTATGATCTGTCGATGAAGGTGTAGAATCTCCGTCAGCAATGCTTATACTGTTACCCTGAATATTGATTTCGGGAAAAGATGTAACATACACCGAAACTACAGGAGAGCCGGCTCCACTCCAGGCACTCCAGTTGCCGCCTACATCATTAGGAGAATTATAATTTGATGAGATGTATGCCATGTCTGTATTAAGCTCAAGATTGCTAAAAAAATATATGTCATCATCATCATTGAGGTTGTTGTCAATATTCCAGAAATAACTTACATTCATTCCGTCAGAGTAACTATCAGAGTACAGATAATATTCTGCTGAAACATGTTTCCAATAGTTGTGATTCATCACTCCATGTGTCGAACCCTGCTTTTCATAAATTCCGTTAGCTGCTGATGGTGACGATATCCCGGCAACTTGAACGAATTGGGGTGAATCAGCAAACACGACAAAAGTAAACAACGCAAAAAATAAACTTAAAAGGTTTTTTCTACTCATCGTAATTTCCCTCAAACTTAAATTATATAACCCTCTGACACACAAAAACTAATAATTTTAGCGTAGAATTATATTACTTCGAGCCGATTGCAAAACTCCTGAATATCTGAAAAGTGTCTGACTCGTATTTCTGAGAGAGTCTTAAAAATTTGTTTCAGGTTCAGTTGATGAACCGGATTATGTTTTCTGTCATTCAGACATGTGGCT
>JAVEZS010000124.1:0-3866 GCA_034002885.1 Bacteroidales bacterium | reverse complement strand
ACGAAGTCCTTGTTGAAATTTAAGTACTTAGACATGAAACAAAACCTCACTCTTTTCTTCTTTTTCTTCACCCTTGCCGTCCATTCCCAAATGGTGATGGTAAGTGGATATGTAAGAGATTCCGAGAGCGGAGAGGCGTTAGAGGAAGCAAATGTCTATTTGGCAGGAGTGTACAGAGGTAGTACTACCAGTAAAACAGGCTATTACCGGCTTTACCTCCCTGCCGGGGATGTGACAGTGAACTGCAGCTATGTAGGCTATACAAAAGAGCAATTTCACCTTACCCTCACGCGAGATACGATATTGGATATAAACCTGCACAAGGATACACTTCTAAAAGATGTTGTGGTTTACGCCCCACGAAAGGATTTTGGGATAAACAGCAGTCAGATCAGCGCAATTGAGGTGCCTGTTGCTCAGATAAAGAGTGTTCCTGCATTGTTTGGAGAGGTTGATGTGATGAAGGTATTGCAGTTGCTTCCCGGGGTTCAGTCGACCGGTGACGGAAATGCCGGCATTTTTGTCCGCGGCGGGAATTACGACCAGAATATGATTACCCTCGATGGTTCTACGCTCTACAATGCTGACCACCTTAAAGGATTTGTCTCTTGCCTGAATGCCGATGTCATTCAAAATGTCGTATTATACAAAGGAGGCTTCCCGGCCCGTTTTGGTTCGCGTCTTTCAAGTGTTATTGATGTAGGTATCAGGGAGGGTGACTATGATTATCACCATGCCGGAGCGACCATCGGAGTACTCTCATCAAAAATACACGCTGAGGGTCCGATTGAGCATGGTAAGTCTTCATTCATTTTTGCCGCCCGTATGTCGTATCTTGACTTTATCGTAATGCCGATCATCAGGAAGCTGGCAGATAATACCGGAACCCTTTCTTCTTTTTCAAATATGAATTACTACGATATTAATGCCAAGCTAACACGCAAGTTCACTGATCGTGATAAGATCTCGGCAGTGTTTTACCTGGGCAATGATGTGGCCGTAACGGCGCCGTCCGACAGCAGGCAGAAGTTTTTCCTTGAGCTTTATAATTATAATTCTTTAAGTTACAAATCTGACAGGACTGAAAACAGTTGGGGGAACATGGTATCAAGCATGTACTGGACCAGAACCATCAACGACCAAATGAACAGTAATGTGAACCTGAGCTACAGCCACTTTCAGTACAGGCTGAAAATGAACTCTGTTATTGAGAATGAAATCGTAGACCTGGATATTGATAAGCGTAGAAGTTATTATTTCGAGGACTCGCAGGCTGTTTATTATTCAGGGATAGCTGACATATCCTTGGCAGGAGACTTTAATTATGTTCCCGATGATCTGCATCATATACGCTTCGGAGGCAAGCTCTCGTCACAGCATTTTAATCCCACAATAGATGCATTTAAGTACGTCCGGACTGAGGAACTAGAACTTTCCGGTGAATACTTCATAACAGAAAGCACTACGGATACTCTGCTGGGCAAGACAAATGCCCTCAATACAATGGCAATTTATTGCGAAGATGACTTCTCGGCCGGAGATAATTTGAAGTTCAACACCGGTTTGCGATACACCATGTTCTCTGTAAGAGGTAAAGCATGGCATTCGCTGGAACCACGTTTAAGCGGGCGCCTACTGTTAAGTGACGCCTTGGCGCTGAAAACTTCTTTCTCATTGATGCAGCAGGGCGTTCATCTGCTTAGCAGCAACAATCTGGTAATGCCCTCTGACATATGGGTGCCTGTTACAGAAAAGTTCGCCCCTATGAAGTCATTCCAGCTTGCAGCAGGGATTAATTACAGGACAGAAAAAGAAGTTGACTTTTCCCTGGAAGGGTATTATAAAACTATGATTAATGTCCTGGAATATATGGAGGGTTCGTCATTTCTGACGGCTGCGGGAGGATGGGAAGGAATGGTGGCGGCGGGTAAAGGCTGGTCGTATGGCATGGAGTTTATAGCACAGAAAAAAACGGGCCTGACTACCGGCTGGCTGAGTTATACACTGTCATGGTCATGGCGGCAGTTTAACAGACCGGATCAACTAATAGACGGCGGTGATAAATTCTTCGCAAATAATGACTGCCGCCACAACCTCAGCCTGACATTATCACATCGCATTGGTAAATCATTTGAACTATCCGGTACTTTTATGCTTACTTCTGGAAAACGAGGAACACTGGCTACAGATGTGATGTATGGCGGGATCATTGATGAATTTGATCCGTATTGTATTCCGGCGAATCTGGCTTCAAGCAATTCAGATGATTATGTCATATATCATCCTTCTAGTGTGAGCGAGATACCTGACGGAGCAGCCTACATCAATCATTATTCGCGTTTTACTACTTTTCCCGGGAGAAACGGATATGAACTGCCTTTGTATCATCGTCTGGACATTGGAGTAAATTATTTTATTTTCCACAAGACGGGTAAAAGCACTATAAATCTGAGCGTTAATAATCTGTATAACCGGCAGAACATATCAAATGTTTATATCGGGTATCATAATGACAAAACCGTTCTCAAAGGTGTATGCCTCCTGCCGGTTATTCCTTCAATAAGGTATTCCTATCAATTCTGATCATGATGAAGACTACTTTATATATTTTGTTACTTTTTTTAATCGCATTTCTGAGTAGTTGCGAAAAGATAATAGAGTTTGAAGGGAAGATTACAAATTCGAAAATTACGGTAAACGCAGTAGCTACTCCGGACACTGTCTTTGTTGCCGGGATATCCAGTGCACTTTTCTTTACGGAGTTAATTCCGGAGAGAAGTTGGGAATCGTTATATCCTGACTTCGTTCTGGAAAATGCTGAAGCCACAATAACTGTTAACGGTAGGGATACCTATCCGATGCAATATAATCCTGAGAGTCTTAATTATGAGGGCACATATATACCTGCTGAGGGTGATGAGATCTTGCTGAATATAAGTGCTCCGGACCTTGAACCTGTTCAATCCGTGACTGTTGTGCCCGAGAAAGGCAATCTGGAAATTTTAAGCACTGAAGTGTTATATAGTGAAAATTATATGGCATTTGATGATTGGATGGATATTGCAGCCCTTGATACAATTATGCGTATCACTGCGAAAATAACCGATCCTCCCGGCGAATTAAATTATTACCGGTTAAAAGTGCGAAGCATTGGTTACTATCTGGATACCAGCAATGGAGAGGATGGGTATTTCATGAGCGATGTTTTTTCATCGGCTGATGTCATTTTCAAGGATGAGCGCCTGGTGAAGAGATATTGGGGATGGCCGGCAGGATTCTCAAATGTATTTGATGACCACCTGTTTGACGGAAAAGAATACACATTCACCATTGAAAGCCGGATGCGCTGGGGTTCTGACCAACATGTAACAGTAGAGCTTCAGGCCATAACCCGTGAATTGTATAATTACCTGAAGTCAGTTATGCTTTACCGTATAACGGATCAGGATTCCTATACCGAATCAATTCAAATTTATTCCAACGTCAATGGAGGTTACGGAATACTAGGGGCATTAAACGGAGAAAAGCACATACTATATTTCAACCCCTGAAATATGCCTTCTTATCCATAGCAGTTTTTGCCATCAGCACAATCACTGACTCTTCCGTAGGCATTGCTCCCCGCATACTCAAAAACCCTTCTAAAGTCTCTGTAAGCAACATTACATCTTGAAGATGAGACTAATATAATAACTGGCGTATGGAATCCTTTGAGTCTTGAGGTAAGTCTAGAAGAACTTACTAAGATTAAAGAAGAACTCGAACAAGAATTTAGAAAGGTATATGAAAACTAAGCACTCCGCACAACAGGTCGGTATATGCAATTGGCTTCTGCACCGCGAGAAGCTTCTGGTCAAAATGAAAGA
>JAVEZS010000123.1:0-3978 GCA_034002885.1 Bacteroidales bacterium | reverse complement strand
TTAACCGTATAGCCATGGCTATCATTGTGAACCTTGATGTCATGATGGCCAGACGGAAGATGTCGCTTAACGAGCTGTCTGAGAAAGTCGATCTGACCCTGTCGAATCTTTCCATATTGAAAACCGGGAAAGCCAAAGCGATAAGGTTCTCCACCCTTGATGCAATCTGCAGGGCCCTTGATTGCCAGCCGGGGGATATCCTTGAGTACAGGGAGATTGCTGGGAATCGTGCTGTAATGACCTGATATGGGGCCTTCCACGGGTGCGGTCCGTTTATCACACCTGTTGCCCGATACCCTGACCGGATAAATGAATCCGGACACTATCTTTATGCAAAAGTAGAAATTATAATCATGATTTACGTAGCTCTGCTGAGAGGCATAAACGTAGGTGGTAACAACAAGGTTGACATGAAAAAGCTTAAGGCCACTTTCGAGTCGATCGGGTTTAGAAATGTTGTTACCTATATCAATTCCGTAGACAACGTGAGATATGTGCCAGGGGCAATTTTGTGGAATGTTGAAGGCGAAAATTACAGTAAAAGCGGAATGATTAAGCTCGTAGGGACGGATTTATACCGTCATATGACCATCAGGAATGTAAATACGTTCCGCAGGATACATCAGATTATGATTGACGCCGGCAGGCGGTAATCTGCAGGACTTCGTTACAGAAGGTGTAATGTTACTGAATACGATGTTTCTCTGTAAAAGATTTTTACAGATCAGACCGGGGCATGAAATTTGTGGCATATTGGGAAACTACCTGCTGCAATGATTCGGAATTCAGGAACAAAGTCAGCGTTAAGGGTTCTGGCCATACTGCAGGTCATTATTCTGACCGGTTGTGACAGTATCCAGATCGGGGAGCCATTCACCTGCAGGACAGACACGAAGTACTTTCTCACGCCCGGCCTCTCTTTTACAATCGACTCGGTGAGTGACTACCGTTGCCCGAAAGATGTTATCTGCATATGGGGAGGTGATGTGGACCTGTATTTTAAAATCAGGCAGGATCTGGCTACGATTGATACGGTGCTGAGGATGTCAGGCGGACCTTATCTTTTTGGTGATTACTCCTTCAGTATCATTGAGGTAAATCCGTTGCGCAATCATGACCAGGAGGTGGAACAGGATGACTACCGGATTAAAATGCTGATTCAGAAAGACTAACGTAAGTTTCAGTTCTCAGAGTTTTAACTTTCATTTATTCAGTTCACGGTGAGTTCAATAATCAGCAATAAGCTGCTTCATGAGAAGTATCCGCCTTCAGGACCGTGTTCATGCCAGACATGCGTGAGCTTTTGCCTTAGACCAGGATGGTGGACGGTTGAAGAGGCTGCCAGGGCCATAGAGGAGGGATATGCTGACCGGATGATGCTGGAGGTCTCTCCTGACAGCCGGTTTGGAGTCCTGTCGCCTGCATTCAAAGGAAATGAATCCAATTATGCCCTTGAGGTCTTTTCGAAACAGGGATGCACCTTTCTCTCTGACGGTTTATGTGAGCTTTTCAATACCACTTTTCAGCCGATGGAGTGCCGGTTCTGCCATCATGACCGTAAGGGGCTTGGGGAGAAATGTCATCATGATATCGAAGCTGACTGGAATACCGATTACGGTAAGAGGCTGGTTGTCAGATGGGGTAATATAACCGGCTTCTGGGAACGGCAGGGTTTGAATGTTGCTGAGAAACCTACGCACCAATAGCTCCCTGGTCATCCGCGGTAGTCACGCATTCATTTTAACCGGCTGGTGCATTGCATAATGTGATAAGGATTCCTATTTTTATAGATTCATTTTCCCGAAAGTCAAATCCAGCAGAACCAGAGTGTAAGATCATACAGAATAAATCATGGCAATTCCGACAACAAGAGCGAAAGAAAAAGGCGACATCAGGATAGACCAGGAAATCTGCATCGGTTGCGGTGACTGCGTCGAGGTGTGCAAGGATTTCAGCCTCGTGCTGAGGGACGGTAAGGCGGACCTGAGCAACAATCCTGCATTCGGATGCATCGGTTGCGGGCATTGCATGGCAATGTGCCCCACAGGTGCGATTCAGATAACCGGAAGGACAATCTCTCCCGGTGACCTTTTTGAGCTCCCCGCAACAGATACCGCCGCTGGTTATGATCAGGTGATAAACCTGTTCAGGCGACGCAGGAGCATCAGGGAGTTCAGGGACAAAACTGTAGAACCTGAGATTATTCAGAAAATCCTGGATGCAGCCGTGACCTCTCCGATGGGATTGCCGCCTTCCGATGTAAATGTACTTGTGCTTGACAGCAAGGAAAAAACCAGGAGGTTTGCGGCTGACTTCTGTGACTTCCTGGAAAAAATGCGCTGGTTCGTTTCCCCGTTTTTCCTGACCCTGATGCGCCCATTCTGGGGAAAAGCCAATGACGAGATGTTCAGGGGCTTTGTGAAGCCCATGTTTGATATCTTCATCGGCTGCATGGGAAATGGCATAAATGTCGTGACTTATGATGCCCCGCTTGCGATGTATTTTTACGGTTCGCCCTTCACTGACCCGGCTGACCCTATTGTGGCTGCAACCACAGCAATGTATGCCGGAGAATCACTCGGACTCGGCACCTGCATGCTGGGATCAGTACATCCGATGATACAGTATGGCGGGAGCGGGCGGAGGTTCAGGGAACATCACGGTATAAAATATTCCAGCAGGGAAGGAGTGATTGTCATTTTCGGATATCCTTCAGTGGAGTATAGAAAAGGTATCAGAAGAACCTTCGCTTCAACAACAATTATGAACTGATTTCCGGCGGATGTGGCTTGCTTTGCTACAACCAAAGGTGGTTACAGTATAGTACTAAATAAAGACAAAATCATGATTAAAAGACAAATCTACGGTCTTGCAATGTTAATGCTTCTCCTTGCCTCATGCGGCAGGGACTACACCTCTAAAGAGTACCTGAACACTGTACTGGGCAACCTCAGGCAGATAGAAACTGCATCTTACTACGAGTTTGGCGAGTCATGGAGTCCCGGTGATACCGCAGCTTCCTTTGTATTCTGGCGATTTTACAGGGAGTACAGGAATCCGCCTGACACTGCTATAGGGTCAAGCTTTGTGGTACTTGATTCACTGACAGGAACAAAGGCATCTTATTGTTACGACGGCCAGATGGTGGCCACATTCTATGACGAAGAGAAAGGTATATTGATTGACAGCTTCAAGGTGAGGCAGCTGCCTTTCAGGCCGGTAGGTGCACCATTCTATAACTATGTGACGAGCATAATCAGTTATGCACTCACCACCGGAGACAGCATCACCCTTGAGTTGAAGGAACAGGAGAAGGATGTGTTTGTTCGTCTGACCATTAATGAGGAACAACAGGTTGAGTTCTTCGGAAAAGCTATCCATATGCCCCTTTCACCTTATACTTATGGCGAAAACACCTCGATTTATGAACTGTGGATAGATAAGGCGACGGATCTTCCGTATAAGGTCAGGCGCGAAATGTCTCATGATATCTCAGTTTCGACATCTCTTGACCCTGAGTTCAACAAGCTTGATATCAATGACTTCAGAGCTGCGGATTTCTTCCCTCCCGACTATGAGATAAGACAGTACGGGTATAAAAGGACAGATGAGGAGAAAAGCTCTCTCTTAAACGGTAAAGCTCCGGAGTGGACTTTGCAGTCAGCAGATAATCAGACTGTCTCGCTGGCAGGTTTAACCTCCGGGGTTGTTCTGTTACAATTTACAAGTGTCAGTTGCGGGCCATGCAGGGCGTCGATACCATTTCTGAAGGAGATAAACGGCGAGTACGGGAAGGATGATTTTGCGCTTGTGGCAATAGAGTGCACCAGCAAGAACATGAATGCACTCAGGAATTACATGAGCCGCAACCAGTTTGACTATACATTTCTGCAGGCAGACAAGGAGGTACTTGATAATTACTCCATCGGGTCGTATCCGGTATTCTTTATTCTTGACCAAAAGCGGATCATCAGGGAA
>JAVEZS010000122.1:0-4018 GCA_034002885.1 Bacteroidales bacterium | reverse complement strand
TTAACTTTATAATTCCCGAGGAATACAGAACCCGATGGAACGCTTCGATAAAGATAAGGCCAAAAGATCCCTGACAAGGAGGGATTTTGCAAGGAAAAGTATCATTGCAATAGCTGCAGCAGGAAGTGCAGGTCTGATTGGTTATGGGGCTTTCAATACAAAAAAGCTGAGGACAATCAACAACTACCTGAGGATGGGACATTGTGCACCTTCCGTGATGCAGACACTGATCGACATACACCATAAAGGGCATGAGGATCTGGTCCTTCTTTCCGGAGCCATGGCAGGCGGAATAGCAGGTCCATCAACCGAGTGCGGAGTTTTTACAGCTCCCCTTATGTTTATGGGATTCATGAATAAGCAGGAGGTTGATCTGCCCGGCAGGCTTAAGCTTCTCGGAATGGCCCAGGCTTATTCGGCCAGGTTCGGGAGCGAAAATAAAACCTCATCCTGCGAGCTGATCCGTAACAGGGGAATGCACAGCTGCAAAAATGCCGTTCATAACTTTTATGAGAACTATTCATGGGCTTGCGCCAATCCTCTGGTCTTCGGGGAAGAGGTTAAGGAGTCATATTCATTACTTCTCAGGAACTTTGAAGAGGAGGATTTCCATTGTGCCCATAATGTTCTCGGACTTCTGGAAGGAAGGATAAAGGTAAGCGAAGACATGCTTGCCTCAACATGGATCTTTGCAGGGGGTATTGCCATGATGAACAGGACATGCGGCGCACTGGCAGGAGGAGTAGCTGCCCTGAGCTCCCTTAACTCCAGGACAGAAAACAGCTATGGAAGGGTTGCCAGAATGAACAGGCTTCTCAGGAAGAATAGCAACAACGCCATGGATGAAGACATCAACAATTATAACAAGGCGATTAACCAGAGTGATGTCCTGGGGGAATGGTTCAGAAGGGAATTCGGATCCGCTTCGTGCCGTGATATCTGGAATTACGATTTTTCAGTGAAAAAGAACGCCGAAAGTTTTATCGCGGGACAGTGTATGAAACGGTGCCGGTTTATTGCGGGAAAAGTGGCTGAACAAGTTATTCAGTTACTCTGAGAGTACCGGAGCCGTTAATTTTTTTATAAAAATTCTATCAATCCGTTAACCAACTTCATGAAACAGATGAGAGTAACAATTCTCACCGAGAACCATGCCGGATCTCACACGATGGCAGAGCATGGTCTTTCGTATCTTATTGAATACGACGGGAAAAGGATTCTTTTCGATACCGGACAGAGCGATCTTTTCCTGAAGAATGCCGAAAGGATGAAATTAAAAATTGAAAAAACCGACCTGATCGTTCTGAGCCACGGCCATTTCGATCACGGTAACGGTCTTGCCTTCCTTGACGGACATGAGCTGCTGTGTCATCCGGGTTGTTTTGTGAAGCGTTACCGCAGGAAAGATAATCAGTACATCGGTCTTAAGAACACCAGGGAAGAGCTCTCGGCACGTTTCAGGCTTATAACTTCGCAGGATCACTCCAAAATATCGGAATCAATTCATTTTTTGGGCGGTATCCCAAGGATAACAGATTTCGAATCGCAAAATACGACCTTTACATTTGAGGATGGCTCCCCCGATTTTGTGATGGACGACAGTGCGGTGGCTTTCGTGTTGCCACAGGGACTATTTGTTGTCACGGGATGCGGACATTCAGGTATTGTAAACACCCTGGAGCACGCGAAAAAGGTGTGCGGTACAGATGTTGTTTACGGAGTCATGGGAGGTTTTCACCTGAAGGAACAGGATAACCAGCTCAGGGAGACGATCTCCTGGCTGAAGGACAACAGGGTGAAGCACGTCATTCCTTCGCACTGTACCGGGCTTCCTGCTCTTTCCTCCTTTTATGAGAATTTCAGAATCCCCCAGGTAAGCACCGGCGACATTTTTATACTATGACTAGCCAATTCCTCCTCCCGGTTGTTCTCCAACTAGCTGGCAACCAACAACAAGCACCCAGCAACAAGCAACTAGCAACCAGCACCCAGCAACTAGCCCCCAGCAACTGAATTTACTACCATTTCGGCAAGCTGTTCAAAAGCCTTTACAACAGTCCTGTTCTTCTGGTTGAAGACTGTAAGTCCCTTCTCGGCAAGCTCACCAACCTCCATCACCAGAGGTATCTGCCCCAGAAGCATGGTATCAAATTCCTTTGCAAGAGTCATTCCTCCACCCCTGCCAAAGATGTAATATGTTTCATCGGGATGTTTCTCCGGAACGAACCACGACATATTTTCCACAATGCCGATTATCGGGACCTTAAGGTCAGGATTATTGAACATCGAAGCAGCCTTGCGTGCATCGTTAAGAGAGATCTCCTGGGGAGTTGTGACAATTATTGCACCGGCAATATTGAGCTTCTGTACTGCAGTAAGCTGAATGTCGCTTGTTCCGGGAGGGAAGTCTATTATCATGTAGTCTGTCTCACCCCACTGGGTATCCTCAAGAAGCTGGGTAAGAGCCTTGCCTGCCATAGGGCCTCTCCAGATAAGCGACTGGTTACGGTCGATAAAGAACCCTATCGAAATAATGTTCACCCCGTATTTCTTTATAGGGAAGAATATTTCCTTGTCGCCGAGGGCCGATACATCAGGTTTTTCATCCTCGATTCCGAACATACGCGGAATCGACGGACCGAAGATGTCCGCATCAACAAGCGCGATGTTAAGTCCCTCTCGTGCAAGAGCCACAGCCAGATTGGCGGCCACGGTCGACTTTCCCACCCCGCCCTTGCCTGATGCAACAACAATGATCCTTTTTACTCCTTCCATCGGCAGTTTTTCGAAAATATCACTCATGACTTTTTACTTTTTAAAATATTGTTCCAGATCTTTTTAAGTTCTATGCTAACTCTGTTTTCAGGTTCATATTCGGTTATTGTCTTCCCCATTACCATCGCCTCGACGACTTTTCTGTCGAAAGGCAGGATCCCCTCCACGGGAATGTTCTTTTCCCCGCACCATCTGACAATTCCTTCCGTCATAGCGGTATTGAGGTCCGACTTGTTTATTATAACTGAGGGGACCAGACCGAACCTGAGTGAAATATCGGCCGCTCTCTTAAGGTCCGAAAGTCCGGACATCGTTGGTTCGGTAACGATTATTACCTGATCAACCCCTGTAATTGTCGATATCACGGGACAGCCGATTCCCGGAGGACCATCCAGTATAATTGTGTCCGAAGCGCTCTTCACTGCCGTTTTGCCAGCAAGTTCCCTTACAAGGTTCACAAGCTTTCCGCTGTTCTCCTCTCCGGGAGCAAGACGTCCGTAAACCATTTTCCCGTTCCTGAAGGAGCCGGAATAATACCTGCTTTTATCATTTGGGATCATCGATATCGCTTTCTCAGGACAAATTCGTGAGCAGAGGAAACATCCATCGCACGATATCTCATTGATAACGACTCTTCCGTCCTTTTCCGAAATAGCATCAAACCTGCAGTATTCTGTACACAGTCCGCAGGTGGTGCACAGCGAATAGTCGATCACTGCCTTGTGGCCGGCGACATAGACATGTTCCTCCTCCACTGAAGGATCGAGAAGAAGGTAAAGGTTAGCCGCATCCACATCGCAGTCGGCAACCACCACATTATTACCAAGTGAGGCAAATGCAGCGCTGATACTTGATTTTCCTGTACCGCCCTTACCGCTTATGACAGCTATCTGATTCATTTCAGCAAGATGGTTTATTAATCCTTAATCAGGGCTTTTATCTTTGTGTAAAGATCCCTGAACTGCTCCCGGTAGCTCTCATCAGTGTCTGTCAGAAGTCTTCCTTCAGAATAAATCCGAGCTATATTTTCATCAAAGGGTATTTCCATTAGCAGAGGGATTCTGTTCTCCTCCAGGTAATCATACATGCTTCCATTCCCCAGTCCCGCTCTGTTTACAATTACTCCTGACGGTATTCCCATTGTCCTCAGGGTATCCACGCTCTGGCGGAGGTCGCTTAGTCCGAAAGGTGTGGGTTCCGTTACAAGAACTACAAAATCGGAAGTCGCGACAGTCTGTATGAA
>JAVEZS010000121.1:0-4050 GCA_034002885.1 Bacteroidales bacterium | reverse complement strand
GAGAAGGAATATGAAGGCTATTATTACGGCAGTTCATTGCGCGACATGTCGGTAGTACTGTATACCCTTTCGGTTCTGAGGAAGGAGGAACAGGCTCTTCCTCTTCTTAAGAATATCTGCGATGAACTCAACAGTCCGGGATGGTACAGCACCCAGTCGATTGCCTGGGGACTATTCTCATACATGAAGTTCACCGAGATGTTTCCCGGCGGCGGTAAGGGAAAGGCAGGCTTCACCCTTGACATTAACGGGCAGCGGTCGGAAGAGAGCCTCGAGGCCAGGAAGATCCTGTTAAAAAATCTCGGCTTAAAGGACGGGACCAACAGAGTCTCGGTAGTAAACAGTTCAGGCCAGCCCATGTATATAAACCTTGTAAGAAAAGCCATACCCGCTTCTGACGACAGCCCTGCAAGCTCGAAAGGGATAAGCATGAACGTGAATTATTTCAATACTTCGCTTGAAAATATTGACCACCGGAATCTCGGGCAGGGAACAGATTTCCTCATGGTGACAAAGGTAAGCAACACCTCATTTATGGATGTGGAGAACCTGGCTCTCACCCAGATGGTACCCTCAGGATGGGAGATACGAAACACGAGGCTCTTTGAAGCAGTTTCGGGGATAGGTGAAAGTCAGTATGATTACCGCGACTTCAGGGACGACAGGGTCAACACCTATTTCAGCCTCAGGCAGGGAGAGACAAAGACCTTTGTCCTGATCCTCAATGCAGCCTACAGGGGAGAGTTCAGGCAGCCGGCAGTGCTGTGCGAAGCACTCTACACTGAGGACTGCTATGCACGCATCCCCGGGGGAACGGTGATTGTTTCCGGAGAAAGGGAATGAAAGGAAAAAGAAAAATACTGATCATTGCAGCCGGGATAGTCATTATCCCGGTTTTGGTTTCTCCCCTGCCCCGCTTCGACAAGCCTTTTTCAACCGTTGTGGAGGCACGCGACGGAACTCTTCTCGGTGCCAGAACAGCTGATGACGGACAGTGGAGGTTTCCGTCTCCAGCCGGGGTTCCCGTGAAATTTGAAAAGGCCCTTCTCACTTTTGAGGACAGGTATTTCTATTTTCACCCGGGGATAAATATCGTTTCGGTGATCCGGGCTCTCAGGGACAATATAAGGGCGGGGACAGTGGTGAGAGGCGGAAGCACTATCACGATGCAGGTGGCGAGGCTCTCGGGAGAAGGAAGGGAAAGGACCTACGGGGCCAAGATCATCGAGATGCTTCAGGCCCTTAAGATGGAGCTTTTCAGGTCGAAGAAGAAGATACTGGAGATCTATGCAGCTAATGCCCCTTTCGGCGGCAACACTGTCGGTCTTGATGCAGCGGCATGGAGATACACTGGTAAAGCCCCTGAGGATATCACCTGGGCGGAAGCGGCTGCCCTGGCCGTTCTCCCCAATGCACCCTCCCTGGTCTTTCCCGGAAGGAACCAGGAAACGCTCAGAAGAAGAAGGGACGCACTCCTGGGGCAGCTCCTTGAAAGGAAGATTATAGATTCACTGACTTTCATCCTTTCTCTCGACGAACCACTTCCGGGCGAGCCTAAGCCTTTACCCTCTCTCGCGGTGCATGTGACCGATATGTACCATCTCAGGAACAGGGGAGAAAGGATCAGGACGACGATCGATGCCGTAATGCAGGAAAGAGCTCTTGAGATTGTCAACTCCCATCAGAAGGATCTTTCACAGAATTTCATTTTTAACTGTGCAGCCCTTATTGCAGACGTCCCATCGGGAGAGGTGCTTGCCTATGTGGGAAACAGCACGAACCAGGGGATGGACGCCCACGGAGGCAATGTTGATATAATAAGTTCGCAAAGGAGCACCGGAAGCATACTTAAGCCTCTTCTCTACGCGGCCATGCTGGAGTCGGGCGAGCTTCTTCCGAACACGCTTGTAGCCGATGTTCCTTCGCGCTTCCCGGGTTTCGCCCCCGAAAATTTCGACAAGAGTTACAGAGGAGCCGTTCCCGCAGGGGAGGCTTTGTCACAGTCGCTCAACATACCTGCGGTCGGAATGCTCAGGACCTATACAACCTCGAAGTTCCTCAGTCTTCTTGCCGAAACGGGATTTACCACGTTCAGAAAGCCTGAAAGCCATTACGGCCTGTCGCTGATACTGGGAGGCGGCGAAACGACACTCTGGGAGCTTACGGGAGCCTATGCCTCACTTTCAAGGGTTCTTTCGAGATACAACAATGAAAAGAGGTATATAATAGAGGATTATCATCCACCTGTCCTTACTCCAAAGGAAAAAGAAGATGAAGAGTATTCTTCCGATCCCTCCCCTCCTCTTTCGGCAGCTGCAATATGGCTCACCTATGAGGCCCTGAAAAAAGTCAACAGACCTGACACTCAGGCAGGATGGCATTATCTGGCATCGGCGCCGGAGCTGGCATGGAAGACCGGAACAAGTTACGGCTTCAGGGATGCATGGGCCGTGGGGACCACCCCCGGGTATGTTATCGGAGTATGGGCCGGCAATGCCGGAGGAGAAGGCAGGCCTGGGCTTACGGGATCGGTGGCTGCAGCACCTCTTATGTTCGACCTTGCAGGAATTGTAAGGTCAGGAGACTGGTTCACTCAGCCACTCGACGAGATGACATTGGTGAAGGTTTGCCGTGCCAGCGGTTACCGCGCCGGGAACGACTGCAGCGAAACCGAAGAGATCTATATCTGCAGAAACGGACTCAGGACAACGGCATGCCCCTTTCACAGCATCATTCACCTCGACAATACATCAACAAAGCGTGTCACGGCAGAATGTGCCGGTCCTGAAGGCATCAGGAGCGTCCCATGGTTCATCCTTCCTCCTGCCATGGAGTATTATTACAGGCAGAAACACCCGGAGTACAGGCCTCTGCCACCCTGGATGAAAGGCTGCGGGCACGACAGCAACATTCAGGTTATGGAATTCATTTATCCTTCACCGGGAATTGATATCTTCATCCCGCGCGATCATACCGGGGAACTCACAAGGGTCGTGGCCGAAGTTGTCCACAGGGAAAGGGATAAGAAGATATTCTGGCATATCGATGGCAACTATCTCACAACGACAAGGTCGATCCACCAGACTGAGATCCTTGCCCCGGCAGGAGTTCACGTACTGACACTTGTCGATGAGGATGGAAATACGCTTAGGTGTTCCTTCACAATTCTCAAGCCGCTATAAATACCGGGCCTAAATGAGATCCTGGCTGGAATGTATTTATCCGGATTTTTCTACTTTTACCCCGCAATGAAAACAAAGATCCCCGACGAGATCTTCCCTTTAGTCGACGAAGAGGGAAATGAAATATCGAAAGCACCACGTTCTGTCTGCCATGATGGTAAAAGCATGCTTCTTCATCCCGTTGTGCACCTTCATCTCATCAACAACAGGGGAGAGCTGTACCTGCAGAAAAGAGCGCTTACAAAGGATCTTCTCCCGGGGTACTGGGACACCTCAGTCGGCGGTCATATGAATCCGGGAGAGGCTCCTGAGGAAGCCCTGAAAAGGGAAACCTTTGAGGAACTGGAACTAACTGATATAAACACCCGATTCCTTGGGAAATATATCTGGGAATCGTCCCGGGAGAGAGAACTCGTGTGGTCGTTCACCGGCGTAAGTGAAGGAACACCTGTTTTTAATGAAGACGAGATTGAAGAAGGAAGATTCTGGACCATCGACGAAATAAAAAATAACCTCGGAAGGAATATTTTCACGCCCAACTTCGAGTACGAGTTCATAACGCTGCTTATAAAGGTGTAACGGAACTTCAGATTCCAAATAAAGCCTGCAGCTTATAGGATCGGCAGGTTTGCGATGAGACGGAAATTTTCAAATCAAATGTTTTTTTATTATCTTGTTAAAAATCAACAGACCCTATGGCAAGAACAGTCATGATACTGACATTGGATAACCCGAACGAAGCCCATCTTCTTGAGGAGATCCTGAAAGAGAAAAATATACCGCACATAATAAAATCGCATCACGACTCGGCATATGACGGGCTGTTTCAGCTTCAGTCGGGATGGGGGCAGCTTGATGCGCCCGAAGA
>JAVEZS010000120.1:0-4124 GCA_034002885.1 Bacteroidales bacterium | reverse complement strand
CTTTATCGATGTCATTTCCGTCAAACAGGATTATTGCATCGGAAGGGGGATTGCTGCAGGTTGCTCCGGGTTGTATTATGGTTACTTCAGGGTCGATTATGTGTTTTACCTCAGTAAAAAACATATTTTTCTGCATCGGGGTTAATGAGTCATAAAGGCTTTGCATTTTTTTGAAAGCTTCCTGCTGGGCAGGTGATGGTCTTTGAAAAGTCTGGGCAAAGCTGCCTGCAAATACAAAAAGTACGACTGTCAGAGCAATTAAGTGTTTCATGGTTTTAATGTTAGATTTTATTTTCTGTTAATATACTGATTTAAGTTTTTCAGTATTCACGATTTAAACAATATTAACTTTCATGGATAAGCGGTAAAAGGTCATCAGGATAAATTTTCGGAATAATTTTAAAAACTTGTCTTCATCTGCCTCCATTAAACAGATTGGCAATCAAGGTTTAGTAATAGTTTTAGGTGATACCTTATCGCAGTAAAGGAACCTTTTTCATCGAGGATTTTTATTTCCTGCTGGTTGTCAGACTGTTTAAATACGCTGCAAATATATTTATATGCAGATTCAAAAGGAGGCTGCTGAGAGTAGCCGACAAAACTGTCCATCTTATTCAGAAGCAAAATGTACATAATATTCAGAAGCATAATTTTATAATTTCTTATATGATATTTTTCAATAAATTTGGGATCATTATTTCTGATATTAATAATTTAACTGATCCCTTGGCAGGCCGAAACCGGATATTTTTTAAGCATAAGAATCAAGGGTTAACCCAATTAATTTAAACTGGATAACTAATCTTTAAAACATTTAATATGGATACTTCATCAAAAGTTAACAAACTTCTGCCCATAATGCTGGCATTCTTTGTGATGGGATTTGTCGATCTGGTAGGGATTGCAGCCAACTATGTCAAGGTTGATTTTAATCTTTCAGACACCCTTGCCAATCTCATGCCATCTATGGTTTTCATCTGCTTCCTTATTCTGGCCGTTCCTACAGGACTGTTGATGAATAAAATAGGCCGCAAGAAAACAGTACTCTTAAGTATTCTCATAATGATCCCGTCCCTTTTGATTCCACTGATAAAGTACAGTTTCCCCTCGATGCTGCTGTCCTTTGTTTTGCTGGGAATAGGGAATACCCTTCTGCAGGTCTCACTTAATCCCCTTCTTGCAGGAATTGTAAGCGGAAAAAGAATGTCAAGCTCTCTTACATTTGGACAATTTGTAAAAGCTATAGCCTCTTTCCTTGCCCCGATAGTTGCAGCATGGGCTGTAGTTAAGTTCGGTGACTGGCGGATGATCCTGTTCCCCGGTTTTACTGCAATAGCAATTATAGCATTGATCTACCTGGGCCTGACCAGATATGAGGAAGATAACAATGAATCGAAAGCGGTTTCTTTCAGGGATTGCTTCTCCTTGCTGAAAGACAAGTATATTCTGTTCTTCTTTCTTGGGATTATGGCTCATGTGGGACTTGATGTCGGCATAAACACAACTGCCCCGAAGCTGCTGATAGAAAACCTGGGGATTTCTCTCGCCGATGCCGGCTTTGCCACAAGCTTCTACTTCATTTTCAGAACAGCAGGCTGCCTGATGGGAACTTATCTTCTTGCACAATTCGGTGATAAGAAGATCTTCCTGATCAGTACAATTCTGATATTGCTGGGTATTCTGTGTTTGTTCACGAGTAACAAGACTATTTTATATCTTGGTATAGCCGCATTTGGTCTGGGTAATTCAAATATCTTCCCCGTAATGTTCTCACAGGCATTGGTCAGAAGCCGGGGCAGTCAGAATGAGGTCTCAGGTCTTATGATCACAGGTATTGTGGGAGGAGCAGTAATACCCCTGCTGATGGGTGTCTTCTCCGACGCTTTGGGAAGCCAGGTAGGTGCACTGATTGTATTGCTTGTTTGTATAGCCTTCCTGTTGTTCCTGGTTTCTCCAAAAGTAAGTCACGCCAGATAAGCGACTGAAGGGGTCAATTGTTTTAAGCTTTAAGGTTTTTTGATTATGACTGTCTTGGCTTTTGTTACGGTTTGCTAAAATATCCGGATATAAAGTGCAGAATAGTTTTGATGAATAAATCTCTTTTCATGAATAAACCTGAGCTTTGACCACTAAAAGGAATTAACTATAAGTTACTGAATGATTGAAATACTGTGCAAAGATTTATCCTTTCTTTAAAGATCGCAGCATAGGAACTTGTGTGCCATTCAGATGATAATTGTTACGATAATTGAATAACGCAAGGTATCTGATGAATATGAAAATATTGATTATTCATTCTGACAAAGTAAAATAATTAAAGATGAAGACTTTTATACTATCAATGGTCATGGTTGCAATAGCAGCAATTGGAAACGGCCAGAATGTGACAGGAAATATTATTAAGAAAGAAATCCGTATTAAGAAAGGTCAGACTTATCTGAATTTTCCTGTAAATAATTCGGATAAGCTGGTAAGAGCTACTATCTTGGTAAAAGGAAAGCCCGTTGAGAGGTTCACAATCAATCTTGCAAAAGAGGATCCTTCCTTCTACACTTTTTTTGATGTTTCGGCCTTCCAGGGACAGAAGATCACCATCGAACTGGAAAATGCACCCCAGGGCTTTCAGGCTCCGGGTCAACAAAATACTTCACGATCTTCTGAAATAAACATCGATCCCGCAGTTCTTGAACTGATATTTGCTGATTCGAAATTTCCCGGCCAGGACAGCCTCTACAAGGAAAAAGACAGACCCCAGATTCACTTTACAGCATCAAGGGGGTGGATGAACGATCCAAACGGATTGATTTACCATAATGGTGAGTATCATATGTTTTTTCAGCACAATCCTTATGGCTGGCAGTGGGGAAACATGCATTGGGGACATGCCGTCAGCAAGGACTTGATGCATTGGCAGCAGCTGAATGAAGCGTTATATCCATATCTTGATGAAAGTATTCCAGGAATGGAAGATTGGGCCTTTTCAGGATCGGCCGTAATTGACCCGATGAATACTGCCGGATTCAGAAGAGATGGAATCGATCCCCTGATTGCTGTTTATACCAGCACCGGGAGAGGCGAATGCCTCAAGATAAGTTATGACAACGGTCGCACCTTTGAGGAGTATGCCGGAAATCCTGTGCTGAAACATAATGGACGCGATCCCAAGGTATTCTGGTATGAGCCCGGTAACCACTGGGTTATGGTTGTCTGGGAATCGGGGATGCCTAAAAAACTCAGCAGCGGGGAAGAGATTTCGCTCCGTGAGCATTCAATCTACACCTCATCAGACCTGAAAAACTGGAAGTATCAGTCAGGGATCTCAGGTTTTTTTGAGTGTCCCGAGCTTTTTGAACTTCCCGTTGATGGAGAACCCGGTCTTCATAAATGGATAATGTACGATGCTCACGGCCGCTTTATCGTTGGTGATTTCGATGGAAAAGTTTTTAAAACAGAACAGCATTTCACAAAATACGAACATGGAGGAGGTTATTTCTATGCCTCTCAGACCTTTAATAATACTCCCGACGGACGAAGGATCCAGATTGGCTGGGGACGGAATATTACTCAGCCGGGGATGCCTTTTAATCAGCCTCAGCTGATTCCTTGCGAACTGAAGCTGAAAAAAACATACTCCGGATACCGCCTTTGCCCGACTCCCGTTAAGGAAATGGATGTTTTGAAAAAGGACACAAAATCAATAAAGGATAAACTTGTGGTGTCAGGAGAATCAGTAAAGATGCCAGTCGATCCCGGCAAACCCCTTCATATTCTGTTCGAGATTGAAAGGGGTGACGCCCCTGTTACTTTAAACATACTTGGGTTTGAGATCAGATTTGATAATGAATGGATGTTTGAAACCATTTACCCGGACTCCGGTAAACAGGCCTCTGAAAGGCCGGCAGGACCATTCCCGGCGCCGACAGTTGAACCGCCTGTAATTTATGTTCCCGGTTCGGATATTTTTAAAGTAGAAGCAATCGTTGACAAGAATATTCTGGAGTTTTTTGTCAACGACGGAGAAATATACCACGTATCAGCTTTCAACTCAGAAAAGGAACCTTCAGTATCTGCCGGAATTGCAGGCTCTCCGAATATGAGGGGCGGCAGCAGGAAATTTCTGGTAA
>JAVEZS010000119.1:0-4173 GCA_034002885.1 Bacteroidales bacterium | reverse complement strand
TACGATAACAGAAACTACCTTATTCCTCAGACCTTTGACCAGCGGGTCGATGAAAATACTGTATAGGAATCCCTTAAATGAGAAGTACATGCATTTATATTAAGTTCATAAAGATAGGGAATTATACCCTTTCCCCTTCTTTGCGATCAGGAGAAGAGGAACAGGTAAAGAAGCTCAGTCCTGCAGATGCAGCAATCTGCAACTGTATTCAATTTTCCGCTTTGATCCGGCTGAAAGGAGGCAATTTATCCATGAAACCTAATTGTTCGTTCAAATAGGAAAACCATATTAAAAAGGAACTTTTACAGGATGCTGTTTGAGATAAACACATCAACCATTTCTGGATGAAAATCACATTCGTTTCAGAACGAAACAGAGAAACTCAGGTTTGCAGCAAAATTTGTTTTAGTCCCTTCATCCGGCATCTCAAGAATATTTATCAAGCCTTTTGTCATTTTAAGTTCAACGGCCATGGATTTGAATTCCAGTCCAACTGAGCCCAATATACCAAGGTCTGTCGCACTTATTTCTTTCAAGTCAAGCGTTGAATTATCCCTTTCAATAACTTTTGATACGACACCATCGTCATCAAAGCTTTGTTCCTCCAGAGTCGTTACCATATCAAGCTCGGATTTAAGTTTTAATGCAGGGGCCACACCCATACTCATGAAAAAGTAAACATTCCGAGGCTTTGAATCTGATCGTGGTGATATTTGAAATGAAACAGGAAATTCGACATACGATAACTTGAAAATGGTTGTGTGTTTAAGTATTACCGACTCAAGATTCAAATTGGTCGAAAGATAAATCTCGGAGCCATATCTTTCCCCTTTAGGACTATACTCAATGCCTCCTCTTAGAGAAAGCCATGGTTTAAGCCTGTACGAAGCGAATCCACCAAAGGAAATCATCAAATTCCGGTTATATAATTCCACAGAAACCGGGGTGTTTTCGTCAACCATCCCTATAAGCATATTACGGATTTCATATTCCGGGAAATCAGAATCATAACTGCCAAAAAAATAGCTTGTTATATTGGTTCCTACTTTAATGCCTCCCTGAAATCTGTTTTGAGAAAAAATCTCTGAAGGATAAGTAAGCATTAAAAGCAATGCAAGAGCAACAAAGTTTTTCGTAAAGTGAAACATCTTTGAGTAATTTTAGTGGCTTAATTGTTGAATTATCAGGATTACCAGACTCTAATCTGTTATATAGATCTCCTGAATTTCCTCTTCACTGAGAGCCCTGTTATAAATCCTTATATCGTCAATCGACCCTCCGAAGAACTCAACCCTTTCCGAGGCTCCTATAAGAAGAGGAATATTGTTGGCCACAATATGTCCCGTCACATCCTCTGTCTTTATAATTTCCCCATTATAGTAGAGAGTTACTCTGCTCCCGTCATAGGTCATGGCAACAAATCCCCATGTATTAAGTGGATAAGTAGCTTCATGCCTGGTTATGACCACTCCCGTCCTTGAATCGAGCTGAAGCTCCGAATTTATGTAATCAGCGGCTCCTGAAAGGATATATCCCCCTACAGACGGGCCCCAGGTATTGACTTTCCTTACAAGACGCCCAAGCGAATTACTGGTAACAGAACGCCAGGCACATATTGTTATCTGATCCGAAATATCAAGGTCTGGCGAATCAGCTACCTCGATGTAACTGCTTGTTCCGTTAAATGAATAGGCGCTGTTCGACCTGCCTTTTCTGTCGCTGGTAAGAACTGCCCCATAAACGTTCCCGTTGTTCCCGTTGCCGCTTTCATCGTTCGCGTTCCCGTTGAAGGGATAATATGCCGCCAGACCGTCAGAAAGCGACATTCGTCCGGTCTTGAAGGTCAATTCGTTGCCGTAAGCTGTGCCCTGGCTGTTAGTGGCGTATGCCCTGACATAATAAGTAGTATTGGGAGTGAGCCCGGTCATGGTGCTTGAGTACGATCCTGACCCTGATCCGTCTGATGTCTTTTTGTCTGCAAAAGCCGGGGCAGGTTCAACGTCCCAGCATATACCACGTGAGGTAACATCAGTCCCTCCGTCATCAGTTATGTTGCCACCCGATGTAGCCGTATTCTGTGTAATTCCGGTAACAGCTGCCGTGGTTAAAACAGGGACTGTCGCCTTCTCGCCGGAGCAGGAATTGCATACTAAACCTACGCTCATGATCAATACGATCATGGCATACCTGAATTCTCCCGATTTTATTCTCATTATTTATCTCGTCCCTGTAAAAGTTTCAGTATAACCGCCGCCGGTGAGTGTCCAGGTCAGAAGGTTGCCCTGCACGTTACCCTCAAATGAACCGGAGGAATCTCCATAGCTCAGATCCCAGGAATCGGTTCCGGCACTGCTGACACTGATCCCGTTTAGCGGAATCGTGGTTGTACTAATTATTATTTTAAGATCAACTTTATCATTCGACTTCTTTGTAAGAATTGAAGTACAGGAAGTTGATCCGGTGCCTGAAACTACGATGGAGCCTGTGTAGGTTCCGGCAACCGAGGTTGCAAGGTCAGGGCCTGAATCATCCTTTTCACAGGCGAAACAAACAGCCACCAGGATCGTTAGTGCCAGAAGGACTTTGGTCTTCATAATTAAAGGGAGTTAAATTGTTAGTACTGATATGGGGTAAATCGACAGGTATCCCTGTTTCATGTAAATCTAAATCAATCTTACCGGAGAAATCAAATGAACTAACAGTATCCGGCTTCTGTACTACAAACAGGCTCTTTTATATTATAACCGGGAATTCCGTTTACTTTACTGCAGGATATTTCAATTGTCAGGCAACAGTAAAATCCGGCAGTCAGTAACAATAAACCCTTTTTACGAATCCGGCTTACTTCGAATAAAATGATAAGACTGAAACTTGTCGCCTTGAGGAATGATGTATGTCATGCCTGCAAAAATATCCTGTTTCCTGTTTGATGTGGGTATTTTAATTGTATCCTGAAAAACCGTCCCCTTATTGCACATCGAGTATTATTCCCACCGGACAATGATCTGAACCTGTTATTTCCTCATGTATAAATGCATCTTTCACCCGCGGAAGGAACGACCTGCTTACAAGGAAATAATCGATTCTCCAGCCTATGTTCCTTGACCTTGCACCTGCCCTGAAGCTCCACCATGAATATCTCCCTCCCTGTTCGGGATAGAAATGACGGAATGTGTCGGCAAAACCTCCTTCGGTGAGCCTGTCCATCCCGTCGATCTCCTCCTGCATATAACCCGCAGCCTTGTTGTAGTTTTCCTTCGGGCGGGCGAGGTCAATGTTTTTGTGAGCCACGTTAAGGTCACCGCAAATGATCAGGGGTTTCACCCTTTCAAGGTCCTTCAGATAACTGAAGAAAGCCTTGTCCCATTCCTGCCTGTACGGAAGCCTTCCAAGTTCGGCTCCCGAATTGGGTACGTAGACATTCACAAGAAAAAACTGATCAAACTCAAGGCACAATACACGGCCTTCAGCATCATGTTCCTTTATGCCTATGTCCTTCATAACATTCAGGGGCTGGATCTTTGAAATAACAGCTGTCCCGGAGTATCCGGGCCTTTCGGCGGAATTCGAATAGATAAGGTTATGATTTACGGACATCAGGGTTTCGGCTACCTGGTCCTCCCTGGCTTTTGTCTCCTGAAGGCAGATTATGTCGGGATCCATCTGTTCAAGATCGGTAAAGAAGGACTTCTTTGCTATCGCCCTTATGCCGTTCACGTTCCATGATATAAGTTTCATTGCATCATATTTGATTATGTAAAAATAATAACTCCGGTGAAATGACAGGACCGGAAGAGAGTTTATGTGGAAAGGATAATTATCAACAGTCTATTTCCCTGTGATCAGCTGATCGGCTGAATATTTCCCCGGACCCAGAATCAGAACAGCGATAAAGCCTGTCAGGTAAAGGAGCGCCATTTCCCTTCCGCCGAAAGGATCTCCGGAGTGAACAATAAATGCCGCAACCGACATTGCCGTAATTACTGGAATTGTAGCTAGGCGCGTCATCAATCCGGGGATGATCATCACCGGAGCGAGCGCTTCACCGATCACGGCCAGAACAAGGCTCATGGTGCTTCCTATCCCGAGAGGGTCGGGAAAACCATCTGCATTCCCTTCAAGAAGACGTGACAGTTTTGGTAATCCGTGAGTCAGCATGAATGCTGAAAGGGA
>JAVEZS010000118.1:0-4254 GCA_034002885.1 Bacteroidales bacterium | reverse complement strand
GATTTTGCAGGCGATCTGCACTGGCATATAAAAACACTTATAATAGGGGCCGTCAGGAACTGGTGCAGGAATGTAATAGAATGGAACCTTGCCGCCGATCCCTATCAGGATCCCCACACCGAGGGAGGATGCACCAGATGCCTGGGCGCCCTGACCATTGACGGAAATTCAGTGGCAAGAAATCCTGCCTATTACATAATTGCACATGCTTCGAAGTTCGTCTCTCCCGGTTCGGTCAGAATTGATACCGGCATTTCTGACGGTCTTCCCAATGTGGCCTTCAAAACGCCGGAAGGCAGAATCGCACTCGTTGTCCTGAATGATTCCGGGTCCCTGAGGGAATTTCAGATACGAAGAAAGGATAAAAGCATTAAAACCAGCCTCGTGCCCGGGGCGGTGGCAACATTTGTGTGGTAACCGAAGTCTACTTCTCCCTTTCGGAAATAATTCCGTCGAAGCGTTTTGCCAGTTCAGGATCAAATGTAGCAAGACTCTTCCATTCATCTGAACCATAGACCCCGGCTTTTGAATAATCGAAAGGCATGAAGCGGATTTTTCTGACAGCCCTGGTACTGCTGAAACGGAAATCGAAAGCCCGGGCATTCACGAACATCGGATCAGCAATGACTGAATGTACATCCTTCCCTGATTTTTTCCAGGAGTCAAAAGTCTGACCGGCAAAATCCGGTTCTTTTTTCCTGGTATCCCAGTAAAGGTTATAATCTGTCAGAAGACTGAACTTATGCCAGTTGCTGCTCAGAAGGGTGCCTCTGTCGTAATAAACAATATTGTTCATGAAGGAGAGCGACCTGTGATCCTCTATGCGGGTTGCCTGCAACTGTGACCTAAGGTTAAAGGCAAAAATATTGTTCCTGATAAGGTTCTCTTTCCCGTAATGCTGATGAAAACCCGAGTTCTTACACATATAAACCAGGTTGTTTTCCATTTTTATCCCATACGAACCTTCGTCGGTATACAGGCCCCAGCCCCCGTAATCAAAGGAATAGACATGATGGATGTGATTGTCTGAAACCACTGTCCCCTCCGAAGCTCCGAGGGTGTATACCCCTCCCATGTCGCAAAGCTCGCCCCAGCCGAGATGGTGGATATGGTTGTACCTTATCTCGTTCCGTTTCGAAGGGCTGTGGGCATAACCCCATACCCAGCCAACAGAAATTCCGGTGTAGCGCAGATCGGCTATCTCATTATGAGTGATCTTGTTGTCACTTGCGTTGAAGATTATCACCCCGACAGCGCAGGGAAACACATGTCCGGCATCCCTGATTATGTTATTGTCTGCAGTAATATGACTGGTTATCTCGCCTTCGTCGGGCCTGTTGACAGTCTCACCGATCTTTATCCCGCCCGCGCCAAGGTCGTGCATATAACAGCCAGTAACGGAACAATTGCTGCATGCCCGTCTGAACCAGAATGCATAAGTCCCTGTATGGGCTATTTCACAGTTTTCAAAAGCTATATCCCTGGCATAGTCGGCTGTAATTACAGCACCGACAGGGGCCGCAGCCTGTGCGGGTTCATTTCCGTCGGATGGTGTCAGGTAGCCGGCAACCTCAAAAACCAGATTCTCAAATCTTATATTTTCCACTGATCCATTTTCTCCTGCCCCACCCCTGATAATAACAAACTCTTTAAGAACAGGTATTTGAAAGGTGGTATTGGAGGGTGTCTCGCCCTTTTTGGGTATGTAATACAGGTACCCCGTACGTTCCAGGAACCACTCGCCGGGAGCATTGAGGGCCTCGCGGAAGTTCTCGATCAGGTACCTCGACTTAGCATTGACGGGGTTCCACGGTTTCATGCCCTCACCAACAGTATACACCATCGAGGAATCTTTGGAGAATCCCGTAATGCGCTTTCTTGTGTTATCCCAGTTATGGTAGAAAATGATGAGAGCATCCCTGACATCGTCACCGGTAAAGGACTCAAGGCATTTCGCATCAGCAGGGTCGAGTCCAATCTTCTGAACGGCAAGTTCAGGAGCTCTTCCAGTTCCCTTTTCCAGAACTGTCTCATTAACTTTTCTTACCCGGAGGAAACCCTCATCTGGGGTTCTTGCCCTGATTGCTCTTTCTCCGTTGACGTAGAGCTGTTCAAAATATGAATTATTGAAGGCAACCTGAGGAATAAAAGCCCTCCAGAGCTCCGGGCTCACAAGCTCCCACCCTTCGACGGGAACACCTCCCCTTATTATGGCCTTCTGCCCCTGCTCAGCCCTGATGATCAGCGGTGATTCTTCGGTCCCGGAGTCTTCCGCCGTAAGAACAAGAGGCTGCGTCATGGTATATTCTCCCCCCGAGATAATTATTTCAAGACGCTGTACCGGTTCTGCGCTTTTCCGTATCTCCCTCACTCTTAGCACTGCTGCATTCAGAGTAGCCACAGGCTTGTCAGCAGTACCGGGATTGGTATCGCTGCCCTGCGGAGACACGAAAATTCTTTGAGCGGAAAGAACATTCATTGCCATCAGACAAAAAGCAGCAAAACAAAAGAATGACTTTACTTTTTTCATGGTTTAATCTTATACATAGAGGCTCAGGTAACTTCTACTCAGTGTCAGTGCCTTTTTTCTGTCCTCCAGGGTATTCTCAAAGGCTTTGTCCTCAACTTCAACACAAACAGGTCCGTCATACCTAATGTCGTACAGGGCTGAAATGAACTTTCCCCAGTCGATATCACCAAGTCCTGGCAGTTTGGGCGAATGGAACTCGAGCGGCGCTGCCATTATTCCGACATTATCGAGCTTTTCGCGGTAGACCTTTGCATCCTTGAGATGTATGTGAAAAAGCTTGTCGCGGAACTCGTACAGGGGTTTTACATAATCCATCTGCATCCAGAGAAGATGCGAAGGATCGAAATTCAGCCCGAAGTGGTCGCTTTTTATCTCGTCAAACATTCTTCTCCAGATTGCAGGAGTGGTGGCCAGGTTGTTGCCGCCGGGCCATTCATCGCCAGTGAATATCATCGGGCAGTTTTCGATTCCTACTTTCACCCCTTTTTCACCGGCATGCCTGATAATTCCGGGCCATACCTTCCTGAAAAGTTCGAAATTCTCATCAACTGATTTGAACCTGTTCCTGCCGATAAAGGTGTTTACCTTGTTCACCCCAAGCAGGGCGGAGGCATCAATCACCTTCATAATGTGTGAAATGAAAAACCTGCTTTTTTCCTCGTCAGGATCAAGAGGATTGGGATAGTATCCGAGAGCTGATATCTCCACGCCTTTGCCTGCACAGTAATTCTTTATCTCCCCGGCCTTTTCCACGTCAAGTGTTTCAACGTCGATATGGGTTACTCCGGCATAACGTCTTTCAGCTTTTCCCAGGGGCCAGCAGCATATCTCAACGCAGGAGTAGCCGTAAGCTGCGGCAAGATCAATCACTTCCTGAAAACTTAACTCGGGAACGATAGCGCTAACAAAACCTAATTTCATATCTCCTCCTTATTTTATAAATAACATTACAATTCTGGTCAACAGATGCCGCAGACCCTATACTGATCAGCAGCAAGGACAGGACTTAAGCCGTCCCTTAATGCGGGCAGGCGCAAAAGATTTTCAGTCAATGAGAGCTGCCAGAGCTGCTCCTATCAGGCTCGACTGACCCACATTGGTGAATTCAACGTGACGTTTCCTGTCCCCGTCAAGATAAGCCCGGAAATAATCCTCAAACCTTGTCTTCAGATTATGAAGACGGTAGAAAGCTGTTCCCTCAATTGTTATCAGCACAGGATGTTCAGCATTCTTCCCCTTATCCGTCTTAAGCACAACGGCAGAAAGGTTGGCAGCAACCAGTCTGGCTGCCCTGTCTATCAGACTGTCAATGATATATATACTTCTCCTCTTGTCCGACTCATCGGTAAAGCATCTGAAAAGGATGTTGCCGGAAGGTTTTACTTCAGACACATATTCACTTGCCTCGCCTGACGAAAGTTCTTTTATCTTCTCCAGCCCGGAAGCCCCGCTTTTCGTAAAGAGCCCCTCGCTGGCTGCTGCCCTCAGAACAGTAAGGCAAAGCCCTCCGAAATAACCTCCTGAGAACATCTTCTCGAAGGAGTAGTTGCCCGGATTGCTGGTTGTCCTGTCAAAAACAAGATCTAGATCCGACCTTGGCGCAAGCGCAAAATTGCCCGATTCGATATTGATTATCTGGCTCCTCGTCCTGTCGAGGCCGCCGGTCTTTGTAACAGCACTGTTATGCTCTATATAGCATGTATTTGTGCCCGTGCCGAGGATAT
>JAVEZS010000117.1:0-4372 GCA_034002885.1 Bacteroidales bacterium | reverse complement strand
AAAAGGTTTTCACCATATTAATTGCATCGATAATGCTAACCGCAGGAATGAAGGTGAGTATTGACCGTCATTACTGTTGTGGGCAACTTGCAGAAACGAAAATTTCTTTCACCGCGAAACCGGCTTCATGTGGAATGGAAACACAGGAGCCTAGAAATTCAAATCAACTTTCCTTCGAAAACAAATGCTGCGAGGACCAGGTTACATATTACAGTATCAGTAATAAATTCATTCCTGAGCAATTTAAATTGTCACATCCGTCTGCCCGGAAAGATATACCAGCCACACCTGGATTAAGTTTAGTCTTCAATTCGCTCGATTACCATGGATTTAATATACTGGTGCTGCCACCCGGAGATGGATTAAGGCAGGGAGTCTCATTATCCCGGATCTGCGTTCTCCGCACCTGATAAATCATCACACCGGTTCAATCCTGAAGCTGATAAATACACTAATTTTACTTGTGTAACTTATTCCCACAAGCCCCGGGATTCGCAACCCATTAATTATTAATTACATCCACGTATACCCACATATTTCCAATTATTTCCAGGTATTTCCACTTATACCAACTTATCACTACTTATTTCCACTTATTTCTATTACTCCATCTTAATAACATATAAACCAAATCATTATGAAACCACTAAATCTTATTCTTACAATTCTCTTACTGGCAGGTTTTAGTATGTCAGCTTTTACTCAGGCCCATGACCATAGCCAGATGAATGTGCCCTCCATAAAGACGGATTCTTTTAAAGTCTGGGGCAAATGTGAAATGTGTAAAACCCGGATTGAGGGTATCCTTAAAGGTGAAGGAGTGACGAACGCGTCATGGGATCAGAAGACCCTGATGCTGACAGTCTCTTATGATTCGTCAAAAACAAACAGGGATGCATTAAGCAAAAAGCTTGCTTCAGTGGGTCATGATACCGAAAAGTACAAAGCTCCTGATGAAGTATATGCAAAGCTTCCTGCCTGCTGCCATTACGAACGGGTGAAATAGTAAGTCATATTCCATGGCAGATCCCAGCCTGGTATCTGCTATGATTATCATCTCAATGCATGTTTAATCGTTTAGTAAAATATTTTCTTGAGAACAGGCTGATAACCTTCATGTTTCTCATCGCTTTTGTAGTGATGGGACTTGTTACCATGCCATTCGACCTGAGAACCTCCCTTCTGCCACGTGATCCTGTTCCTGTAGATGCAATTCCGGATATCGGTGAGAATCAGCAGATAGTATCAACTGAATGGATGGGCAGATCTCCCAAAGATATACAGGATCAGATAACATACCCTCTGACCACAGCCCTGCTCGGGATTCCCGGAGTCGAGACAATAAGAAGCACTTCAATGTTCGGGATGTCATTTATCTATATAATCTTTAAAGATAATGTGGAGTTTTACTGGAGCAGATCCAGAATCCTTGAAAAGCTAAATTCTCTTCCTCCCGGAACGCTTCCTGAAGGAGTTAAGCCTTCTCTCGGGCCTGATGCAACAGCACTTGGTCAGATATTCTGGTACACACTCGAAGGACGTGATCCTGAAACAGGGTTGCCGAACGGAGGCTGGGATCCCCAGGAATTAAGAACTATTCAGGACTTCTATGTAAAATACAGCCTCTCCGCAGCTGAAGGTGTTTCTGAAGTTGCTTCAGCAGGAGGGTTTGTTAAAGAGTACCAGGTGGACCTTAATCCCAACGCCCTTAAAGCATTCAATGTTTCCGTTATGGACGTTATGAGTGCTGTAAAAAAAAGCAACCTGGATATAGGAGCCGAAACGATCGAACTCAACAATGTAGAATACATTATAAGGGGAATTGGATACATAAAAAGTCTTCAGGACCTTGAGCTTTCTGTTGTCGCTGTAAGAAATAACAGTCCCGTAAGGATAAAAGATGTTGCAGTGGTCTCTTTCGGCCCTGCCACAAGAAGAGGCGGTCTTGACAAAGCCGGTTCTGAAGCCGTGGGAGCTGTTGTCGTTGCGCGTTATCACTCCAATCCGACGGAAGTCATTAATAATGTTAAGGAAAAGATCAGTGAGATAGATGCAGGATTACCTCAGAAGACACTTCCTGACGGGACGGTCTCGAAGGTTACCATTGTTCCTTTTTATGACAGGACAGGCCTGATTAAAGAGACTATCGGGACACTCGAAACAGCTCTTTCCCATGAAATCCTTATCAGTATAATCGTAATAATTGTCCTTGTTCTGAATTTAAGAGCATCCCTGATAGTTTCAGGCCTGCTTCCGATAGGAGTGTTCATGACATTTATCCTGATGAGATTGTTCGGTGTGGATGCCAACATTGTTGCCCTGTCGGGGATAGCAATCGCTATCGGTGTAATGGTAGATATTGGCATTGTTGATGTAGAAAATATACTTCGACATCTGGAAATGCCTGAAAATAAAGGCATCCGGGGGAAGAAACTGTTAGATGTTATTTACCGTGCGACCACTGAGGTGAGAGCAGCTGTTGTTACTTCGATTGCAACAACTATCCTCAGCTTTCTTCCTGTTTTTGCCATGCAGGCACAGGAAGGAAAACTGTTCCATCCTCTTGCATTTACAAAAACATTCGCGCTGCTTTCGGCATTTATTCTTGGTATAGTTGTCTTGCCTACTCTGGTGCATATTTTCTTCAATGTTTCCTTTGATAAGAAGAAAATAAAAAGGATATGGAATGGAATGCTTATCCTTTCAGGCTTGACATTATCGATAGCCTGGAATTCCTGGATGGCACTTGCACTGACAGCTGTCGGCATAAACAATCTTCTTGACTACCGGTGGAGCTTGATGCGAAAGGAAATGCCGAACTATATCAATATCGCAATTACTGTTCTTTTTGCCACCTGGTACCTGGCTAAAGAATGGCTGCCTCTTGGAGCTCATAACAGCGAGTTTGTCAACTTCCTTTTTGTTGCAGTAACGATTTCTTTTATTCTCATTGCACTTATGTCGATGGTCCGTTTCTATGAAAATATTCTGGGATGGGCATTGGAAAACAAAGGGAAATTCCTGATGATCCCTGCATTTACTCTCGTTTTCGGATTTCTTGTCTGGATGGGTTTCGACAGGATATTCGGTAAGGTGGCCAGCGGCTTTGAAATTGCCGGCTGGAAAAAGTTCAGACAAACCGCCGTATGGCAGGGAGCAATTAAAACATTCCCCGGAACAGGAAAAGAATTTATGCCTGCTCTCAACGAAGGATCCTTTCTTCTTATGCCAACAAGCATGCCTCATACAAGTATTGAGAAGAACCTTGAATATATAGAAATTCTTGATAAACGACTTTCAGCTATCCCTGAAGTGGAGACAGCTGTTGGTAAATGGGGAAGGGTAAACTCTGCCCTTGATCCCGCTCCTGTTCAGATGTTTGAAAATACTATCAATTACAGGCCCGAATATATTCTTGACGAAAATGGACACAGGAAAAGATTTGAGACTGACAAGGAGGGGTATTATGAGCTGGATGTGGAGGAAATAAGGAAGAGGATTGAAATAGGTAGAAATAAGGTGAAAATAGGTGGAAATGAGGTGGAAACAGGTGGAGATAAGGTGGAAATGGGGGGAAACAGGGTGGAATTAGGTGGAAATATGGTGGATATAGATGAGATTAAGCGGGTAAGATATGAAAAAGATGAAGGGATTTTTCATCTTTTAGCGGGGGATAACTGGATCACTTCAGATAATTCACAACAACCTTTTTCGACTTATTTCAACGTATTTGAACTTATTTCAACAAATCTCAATGATTTCCTGATTCCTGATAAAAATGGTGAATATTTCCGTCAGTGGAGACCCGGAATAAAAAAACCTGATGATATATGGAACGAGATCGCAAAAGTCACGGATATACCGGGGTTGACTTCTGCCCCTAAACTGCAGCCTGTTGAAACAAGACTTGTGATGCTGTCTACCGGGATGCGCGCCCCCATGGGTTTAAAAGTTTACGGCCCGGATCTGACATCAATCGAGCAGGCAGGAATGCAATTTGAAAGAGCATTGAAGGAGGTCCCTTCAATAAAACCGTCATCTGTGTTTTATGATCGTACCGTAGGTGCGCCATATCTTGAAATCAAGCTAAACCGTGAAGCAATGGCTCGGTACGGAATGACAATCGGCGTAGTGCAGGAAGTGCTGCAGGTTGCGGTTGGCGGTATGGCTTTGTCAAACTCGGTTGAAGGCCGTGAAAGATTTCCAATCAGGGTACGGTATGCAAGGGAACTCAGGGATAATCCTGAAGATCTTAAAAAAATACTTATTCCTGCAATGAACGGAGTTCAGATTCCTCTTGGTGAAATCGCTGATATTGACTACACCCGAGGTGCACAGATGATACGAAGTGAAAATACTTTCCTTGTGGGTT
>JAVEZS010000116.1:0-4403 GCA_034002885.1 Bacteroidales bacterium | reverse complement strand
TAAGTTTTTTTGGAAGTCGTACAGTAAAAACGGATCCTACATCGGGAGTACTCTCAACCTTTACTGATCCGTGATACAGATCGACCACTTTCCTTACTATTGACAATCCCAGTCCGCTTCCTGATATATTCCTCGTCTTTTCGTTCTTTATCCTGACAAACTCATTAAAGAGGTTTTCCCTGTCGGTCTCGCTTATGCCGATTCCGGTATCTGAAAAGGTTACAATAAGGTCGTGCTCATCGCTCCCGATAGCTATCCGCGCCTTGCCTCCCTGCCGGTTGTACTTGACCGAGTTTGAAAGAAGGTTGTTAAAAATTATCTCCATATCGGCAGGATCGGCCATGACTGTATCCCTGGTATTGACATCGAGCACTACATTGACTTCCATCTGAATGGCATAAGGCTGTACTGTTACAATAGCCCCCCTGGCAATTTTCTCAAGATCAATCTCTTCAACCTTTTCCTCCTTTCTTTCAAGCCTTATCTTTGTAAAGTCGAGAAGGTCCATTATAAGGTTTCTCATCCCCTGGATGCGCTGGAGAGACCTTTCAATTGGTGTTGTATAATCGTCAATTAATTCTCCGGCCTGTTTTTCCTGCATCATCCTCAGGTATCCCTCTATTGCGTTAAGCGGAGCTTTAAGTTCATGTGAAAGGACAGAAAGGAACTGATAGCGGATCTTCTTTCCTTCCTGGTTCATCCTGTGTGTAATCCTTTTCAGGTATTGCTGTTTTGTTATGTTCTCAATACTTGACTTAAGTTCCTGGGGAGTGAAGGGTTTTGGTATGAAATCGGTGGCGCCGTCGCGGGTGGCTCTTATTGCCACATCAATTGAAGCGTACGAAGTAATCATTGCTACAATGATGTCATACTTCCTGTTCCTTATATATTCAAGTACATCCACTCCCTGTATTCCCGGAAGTTTATTATCAAGAAGCAGTATATCAGGCAAATCGCTGTCGAGCATAACAATTCCTTCCTCACCCGTCGAAGCTTCCTTTACTTCAAAGGAATAGTCCTCATCCATAAAAGGATAAGTTACCTTGAAATTGTTAAGAATCCTGGCTACCCCGGACCTTATTCCGGGCTCATCATCAATTACAAGTACTTTCAGTACAGCCATCTCAAAGCTTTAATAGTTTCATTATCTCCTGATCGAGTTGTTCAGCTCTGATCCCCTTCTCGAGGTATTTATCGGCCCTTATCCATAATCTTTCCTGCTCTGAGTCAAGGCTGAAAGAGATTCCTGTCTCGTGGGCTACGGCTGTTGCAAGAATAACCGGAACATCAGGGTATTTCCTTTTAAGTTTGTAACAGAGTATAAACCCGCTGTCGTCATTTTCCATCATAAGGTCGAAAATTGCAATATCTGGTTTGAACTTTGAAATAACCGATTCAGCCTCAACCTGACTTTCCACCGCCACTGTCTTGTATCCCGCCTTTTCAAGATTGAATACAGTCTGAAAAAGATAATCAGGATCATCATCTGCAATCAGAACAGTAATATCAGTTTTATTCATTTTCTTTTTTATTCAAAATTATTAAATCCGCTCTTCAAATCCCATATTAATTGGTCTCTTACGGCCTTATAATACTTTTCCATCGGTGTTTTTCTTTTTCATTGGCTCCCCTATCATTCCTTACCTCTGGGAAGTACAATTCTGAAACTGGTCCCTGTCGGTCCATCTGACGGATTAATGTTGGAGTCGACACTTATCTGACCCTTATGCATTTTAACAATACCGTATGCCGTGGCCAGTCCTAGGCCAGTGCCCTGACCGATACCCTTTGTTGTAAAGAAAGGTTCGAAGATCTTAACCCTGTCCTCTTCCCTGATGCCTGTACCTGTATCTTTTACCGTTATTGACACCTCTCCCAGTGTATCTTCAAGAAGCATTGTAACGGAGCCGCCTCCGGGCATGACATCAACCGCATTTTTTATAAGGTTTGTAAGCACCTGCATCATCTGTTCAGGGTCGATCATTGCCTCAGGATTGGTCATCTGATCATCGATCCCTATGGTTACACCGGCTGGCAGGACAACACTCTCCATACTGTGCAAGGCAAACTCCCTTACATTAACCAGCTGGTAGTTAACCTGGTTCTTGCGGGCAAAGTTAAGGAGTCCGGCAACAATTTTCTTGCATCGTCCCGCCTGGTCAACAATTAGCTTGAGATCTTCCCTGACAGGATCTTCGCTGTTACATTCCTCAAGCAGGATGTTGCTGTACATGATAACCACTCCAAGGGGATTGTTAAGTTCATGTGCAATACCTGCGGAGAGCTGTCCCATATGGGCAAGCTTCTCAGATTGTTTGAGGGCCTGTTTCATCGAGACAAGCTTTTCGTTGGTAAGGGCAAGGTCGTTGACCGAGTTATGGAGCTTCTCGATGGTATAGGGAAGGCACATTTCCACTTCAGCCAATCCCTTGCTTATTGCAATGGCATGTTCAACACAACTTTCATACCCACATGCCCCGCAATCGAGGTGGTCTTTTTTTGTGGTTTTTCCCATCGACACAAGTACCTCATTTATCTCCTTCTCATCGGGCTGGTCCATGCGCCGGTCCTCTGACCTGTGCCTGACCGAGAGATCGAGGTCAATAAATTCGTTGAAATCGGACTGCCATCTGTCCTTGTTAAAGTTCCTCATCTTATCGTTGGCATACGAACTCACGAGAGCTCTCCTTGTATACTGTTTCCCCGATTTGGTAAGTCCGGGACCCATAATACAACCTTCACAGCAAAGCAACTCCATATGCTGGTTACTTATCAGTCCCGACTCAAATTCCTTAAGCGCACCCTGAAAATCCGTTCTGCCTTCAGCAGCAATAATGTTTCCTGTTATGGTATCATCGTTTATATTGGCAGTCTGAAGCAAGCCCCTTGTTACCGGGAAAATAGCCCCTCTGCCTCCCAGTGGAGGGTCAAAGTCTGAAGGGCTGGTGTTTTTGCCCGTAATATTAAGCTTATTAAAAAGCTCACGAAGTTCTATAAAGGTAATTGTCTCGTCAGTCTCCTTGCTCTCTGCCTTTTTTGCAACACAGGGCCCGATAAAAACGACCTTCACGTCTTTTCCATATTTCTGACGCACAACCCTGCATTCCGCAACCATTGGTGATACAACAGGAGCAAGACGGCTAACGAGATCGGGATGGTAGTATTTTATATAATTGACTATTGAGGGACAGTCGGAGGTGATGTAATACTCCCTGCTTTGTTCAACAAGCTTCTTGAATCGGTCTGCAACCAGGTCGGCGCCGAAAGCAACTTCAGTGACATATTTGAAACCCAGAGCCCTGATCATTCCGACAAGTACTTTGTGATCCCTGACCTCATGAAACTCAGCCGGGAAACTGGGTGCTACAATGGCAGCCACTTCCTTCTCCGTTTCAATGAGTTTCATTACCCTGTCGGTAGTATTTAAAAAGACCTTTGCCCCCTGGCTACACACTTTTGTACAGTTCCCGCAGGCTATACATCTGTCGTCAATCACCTCTGCCTGTCCGCCAACAATACGGATAGCTCTTGCAGGGCACTCCCTGACACAGGTGTAACACGTACGGCAGAGTTCTTTTATAGTATAAACCAACATCTCTCAGGTCTTCAGGAGTTCAAAGTAAAACACTTTTCTTCTCGTAATGGGTAAAAAAGATCTTCCTGTCTGTGATCTCATTATGTTCCTTAAGCAGTTTCTCGTACAGGTGTATTATGACAGGAGATCTGGCAGGCAGATTTATAGCTTCCGATTCGTCGGCCTGGTAAAGAAGCTTTGCTCTGTTTCTTATATCCTCCCTGGCATTGCCAAAAGGCATACCGGCTCCATGAACACAACCACCAGTACAGGTCATCACTTCCACCAGATCGTATCTGCTGCCGGCATTAACAGCCTGCCAGAGTTTTTCAAGAGCTGCCATTCCATCCACAATGGCCACTTTCAGTTCACGGTCGCCTATGGCAAAGATGTTTTCTCTGAACGACCCTCCTGACCTGAACTTTCTGAACAGCGCCTTGCCGGCATTCTTTCCTGTAAACCTGAAGCAGTACGAACGGACAACGGCTTCAGCCAATCCGCCCGACACCTCGGCAAGCACGGCTGAAGAGCTTCTTCCGGAAAGAGGTTCATCGGCGGGTTCCTTTTCTATGTTTGAAATATCAATGCCATTAAGCCTTATAAGACGGGCAAGTTCCCGGACCGTCATAACTGAATCAACATCGCTTATACCTTTCCTCATCATCCCGTCCCTCCGGGCTTCAAATTTCATTGCTGTACAAGGGGATACAGATACTGAAAATATCTGTTCGGGCTGAAGCTGAAGCTGATCGGCTATCAGGGTTTTTATCAGTATCCCGGTGATCTGCTGGGGTGACTTAACAGTAGAAAGCTGGGGAATCATTCCGGG
>JAVEZS010000115.1:0-4435 GCA_034002885.1 Bacteroidales bacterium | reverse complement strand
GGGTCAGAAGTGGACTAACTTCTACTCTGCGGCTCCGGTAAGCACACCTTCACGCGCAGCATTGCTGACCGGGAGACTTCCGGTACGCACTGGAATGAGCAGTGAGAAAAGACGCGTTCTCTTTCCCAATTCAAACGGTGGTCTGCCACAAAGTGAAGTGACTATTGCAAAACTACTGAATGACAACGGATACCATACTGCGGCGGTTGGGAAATGGCACCTTGGGCATTTTTCCCCTTACCTTCCGACTGACCATGGCTTTGACAGCTATTTCGGGATACCTTATTCAAACGATATGGATAAGATAGACCCCACCGATCACTTTACTCTTGTTGAACAGGAGAAATTTCAGGCTTACAATGTTCCCCTCATGAGAAACACCGATATTGTTGAGCGGCCGGCAGATCAGAGGACAATAACACGCAGGTATACAGAGGAAACAGTAAAGCTTATCAAAGAATTCAGAGATGAGCCTTTCTTCATTTACCTGGCGCATTCAATGCCGCATATTCCGCTTTTCCGCTCGGAAGAATTCAAGGGACGCTCGGCAGCCGGAATTTACGGGGATGTTATTGAAGAAATTGACTGGTCTGTGGGGAGGATACTGGAAACACTCAGGGAGGAAGGCCTGGCAGAGAACACTCTTGTTGTGTTTACATCGGATAACGGCCCATGGCTGACTTTCAGGACACACGGCGGTTCGGCCGGGCTTCTCAGGGGAGGAAAGGGTGGAACCTTTGAGGGAGGAATGCGTGAACCGACAATTTTCTGGTGGCCGGATAAGATACCCACGGGAGTTGTTATGGAAATGGCAACCACCATGGATCTTCTTCCTACATTATGCAGTCTGGCAGATGTTAAAATCCCTGACGACAGAGTTTATGACGGTTATGATATTTCACCGGTAATGTTCGGCACTGGTCCGAATCCAAGAGATATGGTTTTGTTTTACCGCGACACCGAGGTGTTTGCAATAAGGAAGGGGGCATATAAGGCTCACTTCATGACACAGTCGGAATACGGTCCCGATCCAAGGGTGGTTCACGAGATTCCCCTGCTGTATAATGTTCTTACTGATCCATCAGAGAAGAACGATATTGCAAAGGACCATCCGGAGATCATAGAGGAAATGAAGAAATTGCTGGAGGAGCATATGTCAACTCTGGTACCTGTTGAGAACCAGCTTGAAAAATGAAGAATATGAAGAAAGGCTTATTACAAAAATTGTTACTGGGAAGTGTTGTTATCAGCCCTGTTCTTCTTCAGGCAAAAGAAAAGCCTAATATCGTTTTCATAATTGCTGACGATGTGAGTCAGGATGACATAGGATGTTATGGGAACAAAGTGGTAAAAACCCCTAATATAGACAGGCTTGCAAGCGAAGGCATCTGTTTTACCAATGTTTATCTGACAGCCAGTTCATCAAGTCCGAGCCGTTGCAGCATTATAAGCGGGAGATACCCTCATTCCAACGGAGCTGCCGAGCTGCATACTCCGTTACCTGAGAGTATGATGCCATTTCCCCTTCTTCTTAAGAACAACAGCTACTATACTGGCCATGCCGGCAAGTGGCATTTCGGTCCTTCGGTGCACAGGGCTTTTGACCGTTATACCGATGAAAACGGATATGACAACGGAGATGGGGGTGAAGATAACTGGGTGAGGTTTCTGAGGGAAAGACCAAAAGACAAGCCTTTCTTTTTCTGGTTTGCTTCGCATGATGCACATCGTCAGTGGGGTGCGGATACCTTCAGGATAACACATGATCCCGGTCTTGTGGAAATACCTCCGTATTTTGCAGATACACCCGGGACGCAAAAGGATATTGCCTCCTATTATAACGAGATTGCCCGTTTTGATTATCATGTGGGAAAGGTAAGAGAGGAGTTGCAAAGGCAGGGGGTATTGAATAACACTGTTATAATAGTTATGGCAGATAACGGGAGGCCTTTCCCGAGATGCAAGACAAGGGTTTATGACAGCGGCATGAAGACTCCATTTATTGTTTTCTGGCCCGACGGTATCAGGCACAAGGGGGTAAATGCTCCGGGCCTTGTCAGTTCAATTGATGTGGCCCCGACTATCCTTGAACTGGCAGGGGTAGTTGTTCCCGGAGAGTTCCAGGGGAACAGCTTTGCAGAAATACTTAAGAATCCTTCTGCAGAAATAAGAACGGCCGTATTTTCTGAACATAACTGGCATGATTTTGAAGCACACGAAAGGATGATAAGGAGCAGTGGGTTCCTTTATGTTCTTAACTCCAGGCCCTGGCTTTCAAATTGCGGGCCGGCCGATTCAAAAGGATCTCAGACCCAGCAGGCCCTGAACCAGCTCAGGGATGAAGGGAAACTGACTCCTGCCCAGGCTGACGTATTTGTTGTTCCCCGCCCTGCTGAAGAACTATATGACATGAAGAATGATCCCCACCAGCTGATAAATCTGGCATCTCTGCCCGGGTACAGGGAAGAGCTGCAGGAACTGAGGAGGCTTCTGAACAACTGGAGGGCAAACACCGGAGACAATACACCTGATGATCTCACGCCTGACTGGTACGACAGGGAAACGGGCAAAGACCTGAAAAATGAGAAACGTCGCGGCACAATGCCGGGAGTTTTTGTTCAGAATTAAAAGAATTACAGTATTTAAAGCATAAGTCACATGGAAAGAATCGTACTTGGGATTGCCGGATTTTTATCCCTTTCACATTCTCCGCTCCTTGCAAAAGAAAAAGAAGAAAAAGCGGAATTACCGAATATACTATGGATAGTGAGTGAGGATAACAGTGCGTTTTTTACAGGCTGTTACGGGAATTCTTTTGCAACAACGCCCAATATCGACAGGCTGGCCGCCCAGGGATTTCAATATACTCATGCCTATAGTCCTAACGCTGTGTCCTCGCCTTCGAGAAATACAATTATCACAGGCGCTTATTCCGCTTCGAACGGTAATGAGAATATGAGGAGTAATTACCCTAAGTCTGATTTAGTGCGTACATATCCGGAGTATTTACGCCAGGCCGGGTATTACTGTACAAACAATTCCAAAACCGATTACAACACTTCAGGTATCGATCCGGCTGTTATCTGGGATGAAAGCAGCAACAAAGCCCATTACAAAAACCGCCCCGAAGGAAAACCGTTTTTTGCCGTGTTCAACCTGATGACGAGTCACGAAAGCAGTATTCATAAGCCGATACCTGCGGAGCAGTTAAGACATGATCCGTCGAAGGTTGTCCTGCCTCCATACCATCCCGATACTCCCGAAATGAGGCACGACTGGGCCCAGTATTATGATAAGATTGAGGATATGGACAAAGAGGTTGGTGCCCTTTTGAAAGAACTGGAGGAAAACGGGCTGGCTGATAACACCATTGTAATGTATTACGGGGACAATGGCGGGGTCCTGGCCAGAAGCAAGAGGTTCATGTATGAGACCGGAACTCATATCCCTTTGGTCGTCAGGATTCCTGAAAAATATAAGTATCTGTATCCGGCAAAGAAGCCGGGCGATAAAGTAGGCCGTCTGGTTAACTTTGTGGATCTGGCCCCCACTCTTTTAAGTATTGCAGGGATCCCTGCTCCGGGTTATATGCAGGGAAAGGCCTTTCTTGGAAGGTTCAGAACAAAGGAGCCTCTCTATGTTTTTATGTCGAGACTAAGGATGGATGAGAGATATGATATGGTAAGGGCTGTAAGGGATAAGCAGTACCGTTACATACACAATTATATGCCTTTCAGGATCACGCTCCAGCATCTGGATTATCTTTTTACTGCCCCCTCGGCACTTTCGTGGGAGACCTTATTCCTTGAAGGAAAGACCGATGAACTGAGCGGCAGGTATTTCAGAACTAAACCCGTTGAGGAACTCTATGATACAGAGAATGATCCCTGGGAAATTTACAATCTTGCAGGAGATCCGGCATACAGGAAGGTATTGAAGAGGATGCGCGAGGCGGAAAATAAGTGGAGAAAAGAGGTAAGGGATGTGGGTTTGATCCCCGAGACTGATTATGAAGACTTTATGGGAGAAAAGTCGATGTACGACTACATGCGTTCACCAGGATGTCCCCTTGAGGAGCTTTTGCACGTTTCCGGACTTGCTACATCCGGCAATCCGAAGGATCTGGGTGCTTTTACAGGCTTTCTGAGTCATGAAAACAGCGCGATCCGCTACTGGGGAGCAACAGGACTACTGATACTCAAAGAAGGGGCAAGGCCAGCCATAACTGAGCTTAAAGCTGCATCAAACGACAATTCGGGATCAGTTGCGGCACTGGCTGCAGAAGCCCTGTACGGTCTGGGCGAAAAAGAAGCAGCCATAAAAGCATATATAGCGGTACTGCAGGATACGGTTATTTACAGGATGAAAGACAGAAACTTTGTGCTGAATAGCATTGATGCCGTTGATGTCAGGGATCCGGAGATTATTGCTGCCG
>JAVEZS010000114.1:0-4455 GCA_034002885.1 Bacteroidales bacterium | reverse complement strand
CTTAAGGTGGCAACGGAGTTTATGCCCGGAATAGAGTACGATATATTTCCTTACAACGAATCGACCAGAAGGCAATTGAGGCTTTTGTATTCAATAGGATACAGATACGCCGAATATAACGATTCCACGATCTACGATAAACTGAGCGAAGGACATTTCCGTCATTCCATTCAGGCTGCTTACGAGGTGGTCCAGAAATGGGGTACTATTGATCTTAATATGGAATACAGCAACTATCTGCACGACTGGTCAATGAACAATCTGTCGGTGGATGGTTTTGTTGATGTCAGGATTTTCAAGGGGTTGTCTTTGAATTTTGGAGGGGGAGCTTCGCTGATCCACGACCAGCTGGGACTTGTAAAAGGAGGAGCGACTCAGGAAGAGGTACTTCTCAGAAGAAAAGAACTTGAAACCCAGTTTCAGTATTTTACAAGTTTTGGACTCACCTTCACTTTCGGATCAATCTACAATAATGTCGTTAATCCAAGATTCGGCAACGGAGGGGGAGGAGGAATGATGATAATCTTCTGATACTGGTATCAGGGGGCAGATGCCTTGATTCAGGCCGGGGGAGCTTATTAGGCTGCCTGTTCATACCGTAAGAAATCCCCTGAAGCCCCTTGAGCTGTAATAGGATGATGCGCCGTTGTGGTATAGGAAAACTTGTCCGTATCTGCGGTCGCCAAAGACAGCCCCGCCGAGCTTCCTTATTTCCGGAGGTGTTTTCAGCCAGCCAGAGGTTCGGGTGTCGAAGCTGCCGAACTTCTGAAGTTCGCTGTACTGTTCCCACGAAAGGATGCTGACGCCCATTGCTGCTGCCATATCCATTGCACTGTCTTTCGGCTTTGCTGTTTTCCTTGAATCGAGGGCCTGACGGTCGTAGCAGAGGTTTCTCCGGCCGGCCGGACTTTCAGGCGAGCAGTCAAAGAAAACATATCTGTCATTTTCCCTGTCATAACCGACAACATCTGGTTCTCCGCCGGTTCGCTCCATCTCATAAAGTGATTTTAGCTTCGCAGGACTGGCATTCAGCCTGGCTTGAACACTGTCCCACTCAATATCCTTATGACGATTCATGTTTTTCTCAAAACGGTCTTTAAGGATCCTTATCATTTCCCCGCGTTTTACAGGCGATGTATCATTATTAAATTCAACGGTTTGCATGACTCTTCCTTATTAATTCAGGATTTCCGGTGTCCTTATAATCAACAAGAGAGTCTGCTTGTTGTTCACTGGAAGGAGAGGGGATTAATTTGAGAATTTGAAAATTAGCTGTCTTTCTCCCTTATCTGCACCCTCCTTATCTTACCGCTTATCGTTTTGGGCAATTCGGTTACAAATTCGACTATTCTTGGGTACTTGTAGGGAGCGGTGACTTTCTTTACATGCTCCTGAAGCTCTTTTGCCAGTTCATCACCGGCCTGGTAATTCCTTGAAAGCACTATTGTGGCTTTTACGATCTGTCCCCTGTCGGGGTCGGGAACGGCAGTGACCGCACACTCAAGAACGGCCGGATGTTCTATGAGGGCGCTTTCGACTTCAAAGGGCCCGATCCTGTAGCCAGAGCTTTTTATAATGTCATCAGCCCTTCCGACAAACCAGAAATATCCGTCCTCATCGCACCAGGCCATGTCGCCGGTTCTGTAAACACCATCCGACCATACCATTTTTGTAAGCTCATCATCCCTGTAATATCCCCTGAACATGCCTACCGGTTTTCTCCTGTCGGTATGAATGACAATCTCTCCCTCATATCCGATTTCGCAGGGATTGCCCATTTCATCAACAATTTCAATGTCATAGCCCGGCGAAGGTTTCCCCATAGATCCGGGTTTGGGAGTCATCCATGGCCAGGTGGCCAGTGCAACAGTGCATTCTGTCTGACCGTATCCCTCCATTAGCTTCAGTCCTGTTTTTTCAAGGAAGAATTTAAACACCTCGGGATTCAGGGGCTCACCTGCCACAACACAGTTCCTGAGACTGCTCAGATCAAAGCTGCCAAGTTCTTCCTTTATAAGGAACCTGTAAATAGTGGGAGGAGCGCAAAATGTCGTGACCCTGTATTTCTCAATCACTCCAAGAATATCTTTGGGAACAAACCTGTCGTAATCATATGTCATGACAGCACTTCCCGCGATCCACTGACCGTATATCTTGCCCCAGGCCGACTTTGCCCATCCTGTGTCAGCTATGGTGAAATGAAGACCGTTGTCCTGAACGCACTGCCAGTATCTGGCGGTGACTATATGTCCGAGAGGATATGTATAATCGTGGGTTACCATTTTGGGCATTCCGGTTGTTCCGGAAGTGAAGTAAAGCAGCATTGTGTCATCATTCCTTACCTGTTCTTCAGGACCGGGTCTGGTAAATCCCTCCGGACTTTCCGCCAATCCTTTCTGGAAGTCGATCCAGCCATCTTTCCCCGGTCCGACGAGAGCTTTGGATTTCAGGGAGGGAGAACTGCTTTCAGATTCCTCGATATGCTGTATAACATCAGGGTCGGACACGCAGACTATCATTTTGATATCCGCGGCATTGTTCCTGTATATTATATCCTTTGTTGAGAGAAGGTGAGTGGCAGGAATGGTGACTGCCCCTATCTTGTTAAGTCCGAGGGTGCAGAACCAGAATGTATAGTGTCTTTTGAGGATCAGCATAACGGGATCACCTCTTCGGATGCCTTTCGACAGGAAGAAACTGGCAGCCTTGTCGCTGAAATATTTCATCTGCCTGAAGGTGAAAATGGCTTCATTGCCTTTGTCGTCACACCACACCATGGCCGTCTTTTCAGGACTGATACGTGCAGTTTCGTCGACTACGTCATAGGCAAAATTAAAATCGGAGGGGATCGTTATTTCAAATTCGGATTTAAACTCCCCGTATGATTTAAAATCAATTTGTTTCAGGTATTTGTCAAGTATCATTGTCAATATCCGTATTATTCTACAAAACCATTGCGAGAAATTTCACCTGCTCATTGTTAAGGGCTTTCATGGCGTGATTGAAGCCCGAGTCGAAGTAAATCGAATCGCCCTCATTCAATATTATTTCGTGGCCGTCGATGATCGTCATCATCGATCCTTTAATTATAAAGTTGAACTCCTGTCCGGGGTGGGAATTGAAATCAAGCATTGTATCTGCCGGTTTGGGATCGATCGTCACCATGAATATCTCCGCTTTTTTATGAATGAAGTTCCAGGCAAGGCTCTCGTATTTGTATTGCTTCCTGCGTTCAAGCTTCAGTCCCTTACCGTTTCTAACAATCCCGTACACGTGGAGCTTGGGACCATCTCCGCCAAGCAGGACTGACAGTTCGACATTGAACATCTCGGATATTTCGAAAAGCACTCCCACGGGGATGTCGGCTTCACCGCTTTCGTATCTGATATACAGCTCTTCAGGAAGTCCCAGCTTCGCGGCCAGTTCTCCTGTCGTTATTCCCGAAATATCACGTAGCTCCCTTACTCTTTCTCCAATCTGCCTTATTTGTTCTGTCATGATAATCTGTTTTTGAGGCTTCAATATTACATAAATTATTCAATAGCTTTTTACAGCTGTTCAGGTTATATTAAAACACAGAATGACAGAGCATCAGTCCTGATTGGTTGGATAGGGGTACCCTGGAAATGACGTGATGAGGAACTTATTTCCGGCTGACTTTTTCCATTATGCAGTGATCGACCGACAGCCGGCCCGCTCCGTAGATCAGGATAAAAACTGAAAGCAGGGTCATTGAAAAGTCTGTTCGTGCATCGTGGGCCATCGACCAGAACCCTTTCTCTGCCAGTATCGGGATTTTAGTTGTTGTGATCGCTGTTATCATTATTATCAGGATGGGTATTGCAGCGATCCTTACTGAAAAGCCGATGAGAATCAGGGCTCCGCATACGATTTCGAAGGAAGCCACAAAGGCAGCAAGGAACTCCGGATTTGAAAAACCTATTTTCTCAAAACGTCCTGCACCCACACTTTCCGGAAACAGGAATTTCTGAATTCCTTCCGAAAGGAAAATTAATCCGACTATCAGTCTTGGTAAAAGTGATCTGTTGTCGTCAAAGGTCCTGAAAATCAATTTCTGAAGCTTTCTCATCTCTGTCTGGTTTTAAGGTTCACAAATATCCTGTCCGGAATTGTTATTACTATTTGTCTCATCCCGACTGTGACTTGTTTCAGTGAAAGATCATTGTACTAAGTTATGATATTAAACCAATCCTGCTCCCAGGGCAATGGCAACATCGACCGGAAAGAAAAGAGCAAAAACGGGCATCAGTATCGTTCCGAGACCAAAGCCTGAAAAGGAGGTAAGAAGGGCTGTTGCAAATGCGGCAAAAGAAATAATTATTATTTCCATTGAATAATGTTTTTCATGTCAGGAACATGATTTCCCGGTAATGCAAAAAGAAGTGCACTCGATAAACAACTATCTCCGTTTTATTGTTCGGAGTATCGCCATGA
>JAVEZS010000113.1:0-4546 GCA_034002885.1 Bacteroidales bacterium | reverse complement strand
TTATAATAATACAAATGATCTGACCTCATCATATGTCAGGTATCTGGCCCGTATAGGAACTTCAGGAAATCTTGTGGAAACCGCTGTCATGGAGGTAAAGAGAGCAGATGTGGGTCAGGTTCGCCGTATTGTTCTCGAGGTCAGGGATCCTGATCAGATCCATACGATTTTTGTAGTTGCTGCCGACAGCAGGGGACGTCTCCAGCAGTATCCCGTAAGGCTTAATGCAACAACATTACCCTGCCCCGGGGTTAATCCTGGCATTGGAGGAGATGAATGCGACCTTGATTTCGTTCTGAATGCCGTTCCTTCGTTTGGTACCGGCAACTGGACAAGAGTATCCGGACCGGGTAATGCTTCATTTTCACCTGATTCACACTCACCCGATGCAACAGTGCGGGTTACAGTTTATGGAACCTACCAATTCAGATGGACTGAAACAGTCGGAGAATGCAGATCGAGCGGAGATATTACTGTTAATTTCTATCAGCCGCCGGTTGCAAATGCCGGCAGAGGAGGAAGTGAATGCGATCTCGATTTCAACCTTAATGCCGTAACCCTGTCAGACGATGTTAACGGAACATGGACTATGACAGGGGGAACAGGTTCCGCTGTATTTACGCCCGACGCGCATTCTCCGTCAACAGTTGTAAGGGTCAGTGAATACGGAAGGAAAGTATTTACCTGGACCGTGATAAGCGGTCCGTGCACAGACGATTCAGAGGTTACCGTGGAATTCAATCAGGCTCCTGAGCCTGATGCAGGAGAGGACGAAAATAACTGTGGCCTTGAATACTACCTTAATGCAACTCCGAGTACAGGAACCGGGACCTGGTCGAGAGTGAGCGGACCCGGTAATGCAGTTTTCAGACCGGATGTTCATGATCCTTCAGCACTGGTTACTGTTAATGAATTCGGGACCTATGTTTTCAGGTGGACTGAGGTCAATGGCGAATGCAGTGCCGGATCTACTGTCACCATTGGTTTTTTTGAGCAGGGATCAGCTAATGCCGGGAACGGAGGACATGAATGCGACCGGACATTTACACTCAATGCTGTCGCCGGACCAGGTACAGGCATCTGGTCGATGGTAGATGGTCCCGGAAGTGCGACATTCAATCCCGGGCCGGACGATCCTGACGCAACAGTGACCGTTTCGGCTTGGGGTTCATATGATTTTGCGTGGACAGAGGTAAGCAGCAACTGTACATCGACTGACATAATAAGGGTTGACTTTCATGCACCGCCTGAGGTGTCGGCCGGACAGGATCTCGTTACCTGCAGGGGAACTACTGTAACACTTAACGGAACCGGAACAGGGACATTTGCCTGGAGTCCGGCTGGATTGCTCAGTAACCCCGCAATCCCGAATCCCCAGGCTTCACCTTCCGCAACAACTGAATATACTGTTACCCTTACCGATCAGTGGGGATGCAGAAACAGCGACCGGGTAACGGTGGCTGTTCGAGATATTCCGGAAGCTGACGCAGGACCTGACCAGGAACTTGAATATATGTTCGAAACCAGTCTTGCAGCTTCGGAACTTAATACCGGTGAAACAGGAGAATGGAAGGTCCTTTCCGGAACGGCTAATTTCACGGACCGTACAAGTAATAGTACTGAGGTAACTGAACTTTCGATGGGTGAGAATGTTCTTCTCTGGAGTGTTGACAATGGCGCTTGTGACCTTTCGACGGATACTATGGTAGTCAGGATAAAAGAGCTGATCATACCCACATTGATAACACCCAACCTCGACGGAAATAACGATTTGCTGGTAATCAACGGAATAGAGTCGATTGGGATAACACGCCTTGTAGTATTCAACAGATGGGGTGCAGTAGTGTTTTCCTCGGATGACTATAAAAATGACTGGGACGGAAAGGACAATAACGGGAATATGCTTCCCCCGGATACGTATTTCTACCTCCTGAGCCCCGAAAAAATAATACCCATAAAAGGATATATTGTAATACGACGATAAAATGAAAAGGATAATCAGGTTGTTTGTACTCCTTATGATACCAGTAAGTATGTCGGGTCAGCTGACGCCTTACTCTAACCAGTATATATTGAACCCGCTTACAATCAATCCTGCATTTGCAGGTAACAGGGGCGTGCTAAATATGTCAGCCTTCTACAGGAAACAGTGGGTAGGGGTCAAAGGATCGCCCGAGACAGTATCACTGTCGGTCGACGTGCCTTTCAGTGACAACAGAATGGGCTTCGCCTTTAATCTGACAAACGACAGGATAGGTGTCACAAAGGAAAATCAGTTCATCGCAGACTATTCTTACAGGATCGAAACTGAGAACGGAACTCTTTCATTCGGACTGGGAGCAGGGCTCGTCCTTACGAACACAGCCTGGTCTGACCTGATTGTGCTGGACCCCGGAGATGAATACATGACGATAGATTCCAAAGTCTTTGTTGTTCCGTCATTCAGCTTCGGTACCTATTATTCTGACCAGAAATTCTATGCCGGTTTTTCAATTCCACGCCTCGTTAGCTACAAATTCGATTTTGAAAAGAACAAGTATGTTCTTGATAACAATATGGCTGATTACTATTACCTGTTAAATACAGGATATCTTTTTGATCTGTCGTCTGAACTGAAGTTCCTTCCGTCGATACTTGTTTCCTATTCCCCGAAGGATAAAGTATTATATGACATAAATGCCCATTTCAGGATTATGGATCGTTTCTGGACAGGAGCATCATACAGGAGCGACCGTTCACTTTCTGCCCTTTTCCAGTTTCAGGTCACCAACCAGCTGAAATGTGCTTATACTTATGATTTCGATTTTGCCAAATTGCGGACATACAGTTCCGGATCTCATGAGCTTATGCTAAGATATGAGTTCCGTTACAGGGTTGAGGCCATAAGTCCTTTGAATTTCTAAAATCCCAAAATGAAAATAAAAAAAATATCTTTTATAGCAGTCGCACTTGCTTTACCTATCATTGCACTGGGTCAGATACAGACCTATTCCGTAAAGAGCGCTCCCTTCACCTCGAAGAAGAGCGATGAGTTTTCGCCGGTTTACTATAACAATGGCATTGTATTCTGTTCCAACAGAAGCTGGAACCTGGTTAAGAACTACCAGACATCAGACAATAAAGGCCTGCTCAAGATCAATTTCGTCGATACGCTGACGTGGAAACCAAGGCTTTTTTCAAGGAGCCTTAGTACAAGATTCAATGATGGCCCTGCCTCTTTTTCCAGGAAGGGAGATACTATCTATTTCTCGAGGAATCTGAGGGTGGATGGAGCAGCTGATCAGGAGATCAGCCCCAGGAACAAGCTTGGGATTTTTACCGCTATACAGGAAAATGACGACTGGGTGAAGGTTCTCGATCTCAGGTTCAATAATGAGTATTATAATATAACTACACCCTTTATTTCTCCCGACGGCAAAAGATTGTTTTTTGCATCGGACAACCCTGCAGGCCATGGAGGAACTGATCTTTATTACTGCAACTGGAAGGCAGATTACTGGGATGAGCCTGTGAACCTTGGTCCGGGAATCAATACATCAGGTAATGAATCATATCCGACAGTCGACAGGGAAGGAGGGTTGTTCTTTGCATCTGACGGGCATCCGGGACTGGGAGGTAAGGATATTTTTTACAGCAAGGAGGTAAAAGGCAAATGGATCACTCCTGTTCATCTCGATGCTCCTGTTAACTCGAAGTATGATGATTTTGCACTTGTCGCAGATTCAGTGATGGGGCGGGGCTTCTTTTCTTCAAAAAGGGGAAGCTCGGTTGATATCTACTCCTTTAAAACAAATGTCAAACAGTTGTTTTACTGTGAAGAGGAAAAGGTCAACCATTATTGTTTCAAATTCAGTGACGAAAACAAGATCCCTGTCGACAACCGTTACCTGAAGCTGGTGTGGAGTTTTGGGGATGGTACTGCAGCTGAAGGGCTCAGTGCTGAACATTGCTATGAGGGCCCCGGAGATTACAAGGTACGACTTGACGCCATCGACAAGAAAAGCGGGAAAGTTGTTTTTTCGAAACTGTCGTTCGATCTTGAGCTCAGGGATATCGAACAACCTATAATCACATCACCAGAATCTGGGATCAAGGGCCAGCCAATATTACTGGACGCTCTCTCATCAAACTTCCCTGGCTCGGAGATACTCGACTATACATGGTATTTCGGAGACGGGGAAAGGGCAAAGGGTCAAAAGCTCACACACATCTATATGAATGAGGGAGAGTATGAAATAAAGCTCGGACTGACAGTAAGAAATCCGAAAACCGGAGTAATACACCAGGCGTGCGCTGTTCAACCTGTCCTGATTTTTTCCGACCAGACAGGTAAAGCCGGTTTTGACTCCAGAATAAGGAAACCGGTTCCTGTTGTAAATATCTTTGACTATGAACAGGCAAATGCCGTAAATCTCTTTTCAGCAGAGAAGAACTTCAGCCAGGATGCTGTTTACAGGGTTGAAATTGCCAGATCGAAAGTGAAACTGGGACCCGGTGACGAGGTTTTCAGGAAGCTGCCAGTCAAATACCTGTTAAAGGAACAGTT
>JAVEZS010000112.1:1739-4600 GCA_034002885.1 Bacteroidales bacterium | reverse complement strand
TAGCCATCGTCTCTTCTGCCTTATCCTCTGTTTTATCTGCAAAAGCCTCAAGCTTCTCCTTTACGCCGCTCTGTTTAATATCGTCAATCTTGTCTTCAACAAAGTCTTCTGCCTTATCAATGGCACCGGCAGCTTTCTTAAATGCTTCTGTCTGTTTGATCTCATCAACTTTTTCATCAAGGAAATCGTCAGCCTTGTCAACAAGTTTCTTTGCCTTATCAAGCAGACTTTCCTTTTCCTGTCCATCAGGAACTTTTTTTTCTTCTTCCATTGTATTGACTTTTTTTAGTTTCTGAAATTATATCCAGCGATTGCTTTTATAAAGATAAATAAATAATTATGTAATTTCATTGATGCGAATTGATTATTTTAAATCTGTAAATTACTCAGGTAAAACTACTCCGGATGGATAAGGAACTGATTACTGCCATTGCTATCGGGATAGGGCTAAGCGCCAGCTGCGGCTTCCGCGTTTTTGTCCCGATGCTCGTCGCCAGCATAGCGGCAAAAGCAGGCATATTCCCCGTTACAGAAGGATTTCAATGGCTGGCAGGCTGGCCCGCACTCATAACATTCGGTACTGCCACCATTATTGAGATTATCGCCTATTACATCCCCTTTATTGACAACCTCCTCGATTCCATAACCACTCCTTTGGCTGTAGGAGCAGGAACCCTGTTGCTAACCTCTGTACTTCCTGTCGACAATGACCTTCTCAAATGGGTTACCGGCTTTATTGCAGGAGGAGGTACGGCAGCAGCTATACAGGGGGGAAGTGTGATGACCCGGCTTGCTTCGAGCAAACTGACTGCCGGGACAGGTAATGCAGTAGTGGCAACCGGCGAACATGCTGCTGCTTTCGGAGTCTCTGCCCTTTCTTTGTTTACTCCTGTATTTGTTGCCATCATAATACTTATTCTGACGGTATATATTGTTTACCGTCTTTTCAGACGACTCTCAGGCAGCAATTATAAATCAGAAAAAGGACAACGGTAAAATCCACCCGGATGCATGGTACTATGATGGATGTTTTAATTTTTATACCCGGGATTCTTTACCAGTCTTTTTTTCCTCTTTCTTCCTCTAAGAATGAGATACCCGCTTAATACAACTGCAAAGGCTGTGATACCAGCAAGCGGAACAATAAGTATATAAAATCCGCCTGTTAGTGACTGAAAAATCCTAGCTGTATGAAACTCAAGTGCCACGTTCCATAAGGATATCTTCTGCTCATTCCTGAGCTGAGCCGGCATTACCGGTATCTCCGCATCATGGCCGACAGCCGAAAGACCCAGATTATAGTCTGCCGCAAACAGCCTTCCCTTATGATCCCTGAATGCCCCTGTGGCCATAAACTCCCCTATCGGCCTGCCTCCTGAATTATCTGAATAAGGTAAACCATTAATATAATCAACGACACCCTCTGCCTCTGGATCCCATCTGAAGAGTCCACTGAATGATCCGACCAGAAAAGTGCCGTCTTCAAGTTTTTCAAATACGTTTATACCCATCACACTTACCGGGGGCTGGGATCTGAACCTGGAAGGGATCATTTCAGGCAGGTCCATAGAAAAGATACCTTCAGAGGTAGCCAGAAAAAGTCTGCTGTTATCCTCATCATAGAGGATATCCCTGAGCCTGTCGTACCATGGATTGGGCTGGTCAAGATGCGAAAACCTAATCGGAGCCGTACGGGCCTCAGCAATTGCAATAAGAAGCGGAGGCCTGAGGAACATACCCGTAAGGAAAAGAACTCCCAGCAGAAAGAATGTCAGTTCACCCGTCAGGTTATGCCATTTCAGCGACCATCTGTTAACATCCGTAAGACTGCTTATATCCTGTTTTTTCCGGGCTCTTATTTTAATAAGCTTCGGGAAAAAGAAATATACGATACCCGTAAGCGACAGAAAGATGGTTATTATTCCCAGAAGGTCGACGAATAATTTGCCGGGAAGCCCCAGTATCTCACCGGAATGTATCTGCCAGACAGTCTCAAAAAGAGTTACATCATTTTTATAACCCTCAGGGGCAGGTATCTCCAACCTTACAAATTTTGTTGAGGGTCCATCAGACCGGGCTACATATATATTTGACCGGTCAATAACATAAAGGGTATCTCCGACGCTTTCTATCGCGGTGAACCTGCCCTTTGTACCCTCACCTGTATCGAGCAGTCTCCACCTGTCACCTGATGTATCCCATGAATAAAGTCCAAACAAAGTTGCCGCATACATCTCACCATCATCAGCCTTATGGAGATCAAAGATCTTGTGATTGTCAGTCCCGCCGGGAAAGCCCTGGTTAAATTGCGTATAACCTGAATAAGCTGTATCGGTCAGCCATACACCTATATTCCCGTAAATCAGAAGTGAGTCACCGCCGGTTAAAAGACCACCCTTTATTGCTGCATTATTCCAGTTACTGTACCTGTATTCAGGAGGCATCAGTCCTGCACTTATATCGCAACCCGAAATCAGTTCGCGGTGATTCATCATGATTCCTGTCACACCATAGTAAATAAGTATGAAAGAGATAACAAGTGCCGGCCATTTGTGGATTTTCCGGCTAAGACTCTTCTTCCTTCCAGATGCTTCCCTTGTAACTCTTTTTCCTTTTAGCATAAAAAAATGTTATATTTTCTTTACTTATGTTACTTATTTCGTATTTTTGTCATAAAATAGTAACATAATTATGAAGAAAAACCAGGACAGGGAGACAAAGATATTGAATTCTGCAAGAATGCTATTCTGGAAATATGGTTTCAGAAGGGTATCGGTTGATGAGATATGCCTTGAGGCTGGTGTGAGCAAGATGACATTTTACCGCTATTTTGAGAATAAAGCAGCCATAGCCAGGGCAGT
>JAVEZS010000112.1:0-1639 GCA_034002885.1 Bacteroidales bacterium | reverse complement strand
TACAGGGCATGGATAAGATATTCGGGCGATCAGCTTGAGCTGCGTCTGGGTCTTCAGAAAATCAATTTCGGTTCGGCAACGATGTTAAGGCCTCTTATGTGGTTTGATCAGATGGATCCGCGCGATCCCCTGCGACTTACAGATGGTGTCTGGGCCCTTCTGGGCCGCTACTATTTCCTTAACAATGTAAACATATGGCTCTGGGGTCTTTACGGAAACAACAAGCCCAGGGGATGGGAGACGGTACCTGTAAACAGCAACTATCCTGAATTCGGAGGCAGGATCCAGACACCTGTCCCGGGAGGAGAGGCTGCAATTACCTTCCATCATCGCACGGCTGACAACAGGGGGATGATTCTTTTCAGTGACTTTCATGACCGGATTCCCGAAGATAAGTTTGCCTTTGATGCCAGGTGGGATCTGGTTACCGGCATCTGGGTTGAAGGATCATGGACAAGAAAAGGGAGGGATCTGGGACTTTTTACAAACCAGGTCATTATAAACGCAGGGATGGATTATACCTTTGGAATAGGGAATGGTTTATATGCTTCTTTTGAGCAGTTGTTATTCTCCATGGACAAAAAGGCTTTCTCTCTTGACAACAGGCGATCCCTGTCGCTTGCCTCCCTTAATTACCCTGTTGGCTTGTTCGACAGGATAGGAGCAATAGTCTATTACGATTGGACAGGAAGGAATGTATATAACTTTTTAAGCTGGCAGAAACAGCTCGATAACATCATCTTCTACATGATGGCATACTGGAATCCTTCGTCAGCGATTCTTCCTTCAGGTACCGGAACAGGTAACATGTTTTCAGGAAAGGGTTTACAGCTAATGTTTGTTTTCAATCACTAATACAAAAGATATGAATGATCAGCCGGTAGTAAAAATTGACAAGCTCGTTAAGAAGTTCCCCTCAGGCAAAGGTGAATTTACTGCTCTTAACGGGATTGGACTAACCATTGACAGAGGTGAATTTGCAGGCCTCATTGGTCCGAGTGGTTCGGGGAAAACGACTCTTTTGAATATTATCGGATCGCTTGATATTCCCTCATCAGGAAGCGCGGTAGTCCTGGGCAGGCATATCGGCTCTTTGAACACCAGGGAAGCTGCACGTCTGAGGAAAGAGAGTCTGGGTTTTATCTTCCAGAACTACAACCTATTTGCAGTTCATACAGTATATGAGAATGTAGAATTCCCACTGCTCCTTCTGAAGATTGGTGCAGAGGAACGCAAAAAGATGGTAATGGATGCCCTTGAGTGGGTAGGTCTGTCCTCCAGGGCACGCTCAAAGCCTCCGCAGCTATCGGGAGGGGAATGCCAGAGAGTGGCTATTGCAAGGGCAATGGTAAAACGGCCCGGTATAGTTCTGGCCGATGAACCCACTGCCAACCTTGATGCCGCCAATTCACACAACATCCTAAAGACCATGGAAGGACTTAACCGGGAACTAAAGACCACCTTCCTGTTTGCCACTCATGATGAAAAAGTCATAAGTTACCTGCGGAGAAAGATTTTCCTCCTCGACGGCCGCGTTGAAAGGGAAGAAATAATATCAAACTGAGCTTACCATGAAACTGGCAATAAAACTTGCTATACGCAATCTACTCGGAGCCGGGTTAAGAACCTGGCTGAACGT
>JAVEZS010000111.1:0-4618 GCA_034002885.1 Bacteroidales bacterium | reverse complement strand
TTTTATTGAATGACTTTTAATATTACCTGCGGCCTGAGCCTGCACCGCCCTTCATTCTCATTGCACTTCTTTGCGCTCCGTTAATCCCGGATGCGCCTCTTCTTGCAGCTGAACGGACAGCTGAATTATTCATCTGCTTTGCCATGGTTGGCTGATCAACCCTCGCCTGTTTTTTCAGCTGACTGCCATCATTTAACCTCGACTGATCCCTCCTTTGAATCTTGTCCCCGGTACCCGTCTGGTCATGTATACGGAGCTGATCCCTTTTCCTTGTTGTCAGCTGATCGCCTGTTTGCAGTTGTGACTGTTCTCCATTCTGGAGCTGAGTCTGAGTCTGATTCTGGGTCCCATTCTGAAGCTGATTCTGGGTCTGATTCTGTGTACCTTCCTGTAATTGGGTCTGAGTCTGATTTTGTATCCCCTCCTGCAACTGAGTCTGAGTCTGTATTCCCTCCTGAGTCTGGGTCTGGGTCCCGTTCTGGATCTGAGTCTGAGTCTGATTCTGGTTAGTACTCTGAGCGGCTAATCCTGCACTGAGTAAAAGTGCCATTCCTGTTAAAACAATTGTCCTTTTCATTTTCTTATGTATTTGTGGTTAAAAATTTTCTACACGACAAAAATAGGATGGTGAAAATGAAGTTATAATGAAATTCAAGTTTGGTAAACAAGGAAAGGGATTTGTTTTTATGATTAATTGCTTTGTGAAAATCTTCTAGAGAGAATGCTTTTTTTCTGAAAATTCATAATTTCTTCATATTGACCATTATATTTTTGCTAAACAACCTACTGTTTAATTAAAAAGGAAAAGAAATGAAAAGGACAATTTTTATGACAGCCATCGCACTCCTCATAAGTGCCGGCATGTCGGCCCAGAATGCAGCCCAGACGCAAGCTGAAAAGCAGAACCGGTCAGCTGCCGCCGTTCAGGAGCAGACCCAAAACCAGTATAAGAACTATGGCCAGATGACCAGTGAGCAGAAACAGGCCAGAAATGCTGAAAAGAAAGCCCTCAAGATGCAACAGAAAGAGCTTAAAAAACAGCAGAAGAAAATGAAACAGCAGGAAGCTCAGATGAACCAGGAGAAGGTCCAGAGTAAAAGCCAGACCGCTGTTAGAAACAAAGGTGCACGTACTGCGGCCCCCATGAAGAATGCAGCTAAAGTATCAAGAGGTTCAGGACCGGGTAGAAAGTAAGCCAGCAATAAGATCCGGAAACCCCTGCAATAATAATTGCGGGGGTTTTTATTTCATGGCCTGTCTGAACATAGCCATTTTGTTTCCATCACACTCTGTGTTTTGGTACAATAATCTCTGATTCCGCTCTGATTATTAAAAGGCAGATCATTTAAAAGACTCTGACATCCGGATACGGATTCTGTGTTACTTTTTTTTAAAGATAAGGTTGATAAGCAGCAGGATTATAAAAGCTCCGATAGCTCCCGTAAGGATTGCGGCAATCCATCCCGTACCCAGGCTCAGTCCTAATTTTCCCAGAAGCCAGTAACCAAGAAAGCTTCCGGCGATACCTACAATTATGTTCCCGATAAGGCCGAGACCACCGCCTCTGTAAACCACGCTTCCCAGCCATCCTGCTGCAGCGCCAATCAAAAGAGTAACTAAAATTTCCATTTCAAAGAGTTTTGGTTGAGAGATTTCCGAATATCTTAAATTTAGAAAAAATATCAGAAATAAAGCCTGATGAAGCAGTATATATGGAATTATTTAATAAATGGATCAGGATGTGTGTGAAATGACATAATGACAGATGCATCCGGCCAGGATCTACTTAAGGGCAGAAGGGTAACAGGAGTGTTTGGCAGTGGGGTTATGAAGTTAAAACAGACACCCGCCTGTTAACGGAATATTATGACGAAGTCTTTTCTGACCGATGGCTGGACTGCTTACAACTGCAGTATTTGCAGACCCTGAGCCGAGGGAGAACCTTTCTGCTTTAATTGAACAAATTGGTTGTCTGACTGTCTAACAACCAGCATGAACTTTTTTAAATACTACCGGAAGTCATACCTGTTTCAACTGCCGGTAATGTCAACCCTGCTTTGGCACAATAAATGCTGGTTAACAAATCTTGGCTGTCACTTATAAAACAACGTAAAATGAAGAGACTGATAACATCACTGGTTCTTGTTTTTTTTGGGATTAGTGTATTTTCCCAACCCTCGGGCAGAAAGATGCCGGTAACGGCTGCATCAGGAAGTGCGCTATCCCTGTACACCAAAGCCATGGGGTACTATGATGACGTCAATATCGAAAAGGCAAAAGAGACCTTTGAAGATGCCCTTCGTGAGGACCCGGATCTTTTCATGGCAAACTACCAGCTGGCAATGTATTATCTTATGAATGAGTCGCCTGAAGAATTCATGAGGTACTCAGATGAAGCTATAAACTGTAAATCAAAGCTTGACGCCGGGGAGGAGATCCTGAGAGAGGCACTGTCAGCGTTAAGGAACAGGACAGCGGATGTTACTGAATATGGCAGGAGGCTTGTTGAAATGTATCCCTCTGATCCGAATTCATATAACAGTCTGATTTCTTTTCAGTCGCTGACGGGCGACATCGGAGGAATGGTTGAGACTGTCAAAAAGGCGATCTCAATTGCAGATGATCCGTCTCCATTCTACAACCAGCTGGGTTATGGATATCTCAGCCTGAAGGAAGAGGAAAAAGCCGGGGAGGCTTTTGACAAATACATCAGTCTCGATCCGATGAACCCCAATGTATATGATTCGAAGGGAGATTATTTTATGTATGTAAAAGAGTATGACAAAGCCTACGAATCATATATAAAGGCTCACCTTATGGATCCCTCATTCAGTGAGGAAAAAGCCAGGATGGCCAAGCAGCTTTATGAAAAAGAGAAAGGACGTAAGCTGCAGATTATCCCTATGTAAAAACATGTCCTGAAATACGTACCGGTCATTTTATGCTCACATCCTCGAAGAAATTCACCCGGTACAGCCAGGAATGTTTTTCTTTCTCGCAGATTTCCGCAGAGAAAACCGCAGATTTCCGCAGATTAGCTGTTTTATCTGGTTGCTGGCCTTGCCCGCCATAGCTTTCTCCGACCACCAAAACGTAGTGAAGCTGATAGCGGAGACGGGTTGCTTCTTCCTGACTATTAGTTGGTTACGGCACGGATCCTGAAATTGTACTGGGACTTCTGACCGCCATTAAATTTATTCACCCATTGAACAGCTCCTTTCGTGCTGATATGAGGGCTTTTGATTTGACCGTGGCAAGACCTTGTCAGAAGGATTAACAATCTGTGTTGATAATTTTGCTCGTACTTGAAACCATGCAGGTTGACTGTTGAGAGAAATAAAGACTATTTTTGGTAACTAAATAATCCAAAAACAGGAGCATAAAATGGCACAGCAGTATTTAGATCATTCAAAAGCAATCCTGACATCTGAGCGTTCAAATTTCAAGGGAGGCAGCAAAGGTTCGGGGATCATCTCATTATTCGGGTATCAGAATGAATATGACCTCAGAAAGGGTTACCCGCTGCTGACTACGAAAAAGATGTTCACCGCATCCATGTTCCATGAAACAATATGGTTCCTGAGAGGGGATACAAATATCAAGTATCTTGAAGACAATAACTGCCCTATCTGGAGGCCCGATGCATTTCAGGCCAATCTGCCCGGAATGCAGAAAGAAGGAATTTTCCCTGAGGGCATTGTAAAGTATTCTGCCGACTGGGACAAGGCAATGCAGGAATATGGCCAGAGGGTAAAGGAAGATCCTGATTTTGCAAACAAATGGGGTGATGCAGGACCTATTTACGGGAAGCAATGGCGGAGATGGGAGTATTATGACCACGAAAAGGGAAGGTTTGTTGAAATTGATCAGGTAGGGAAAATGATAGAAGGATTGAAAAAAAATCCGACAGGGAAGAAACACATTGTTGATTCATGGAATCCCGGAGATACCCCAAAAATGTCCCTGCCTCCCTGCCATGTTCTCTATCAGGCAACAGCAAATGAAGAAGGCGAACTGGAGTTACAGCTTTACCAGAGAAGTTGCGATCAGTTCCTGGGTGTGCCCTTCAATATAGCAAGCTATGCTGCTCTTACCCATGTAATTGCCAGGGGTGCGGGTATGGTTCCTAAGACTTTCATACACACTTTCGGAGATTCACATTTCTATTCCAGTATTGGAAAAAGAACACTGTGGCACAGGGATAATTTCAGGGAATTGCAAAAAAGGGTAAGGAATGTTTCGCAAAGAGAAGAGTATCTGGAGGTAGTTGAATGGATAAATAAAAATGCCCCCAGCGACGGGAATGAGGAAAAATATGATCATGTAACTGCAATCCTTGAACAAATGTCGAGGGAGCCACGGCCTTTGCCTCAGCTTCATATTGCTGACAAACCTTTTGATCAGCTGACTGTTGATGATTTTGTGGTGGAAAACTATGATCCTCATCCTCCTATCAGGAGGAGTATGGCCGTTTAGTCTGTCTGGAGATAGTTATTGACGATCAGGTATTTACAATTAAAGTTACCCGCAGAACCCTGTTCTGCATGTACTCATCCCCCTGCCCCCTTCTCTATTTTCATAAAGAAGGGTAAGAGCATTACAAGGTTATTAATGATAT
>JAVEZS010000110.1:0-4632 GCA_034002885.1 Bacteroidales bacterium | reverse complement strand
AGACTGGCATTCATGGCGATGTCAATTACGGAGGGTTCTGCACTGTTCCAGGCTTTTTCGGCCTGACCGTCTATCACTACGGATTCTCCTGTATACTTCGACTTCAGTATCTTACTTCCGGCCGGAGCAGGCTCTGCTGCCATTCCTGCAACCAGGGGAGTCATTAATAAAGTGAATAAATGCAGAAATACGGTCTTACAGGAAGCAAAGGGAGTGATTCTTTTCATGGTATTACAGTTAGGTAATTAGGTGTTCCAAAGATTATGATTCTGATTTTTTGCTGTGGATCCTGATCCGGGAAACAGCAAGGGTGCTCATAAAGATAATATAAACAGCCAGCCCGGCCAGAGCCGCAATCTTTCCCTCCGCCTCCTGGCCTGAATGAGCCAGAAAGGCACCGCCGGCCAGTAGAATCCATACCAGCGAATGGGCATAGCGAAGGATAAAACGGGCAGGTTGTTTCAATTGGGGAGAACGGGCTGTTTTAGGGAGGACAAAAAAATAAAGTGTGGCAATGGCCAGGCAAACAAATGCCCAGATATGATAAGATACACCCCACATGGTATTCATATTTACTTATTGTAATCCAAATATAGGAAATTATCTGTCACTCTTTCCGTCCATTTCGGATACAAAGAAAAAGAACCTGCCGGTATGTGAACCGGCAGGTAAAAATAAAATTTATTGTTACAGCCCCGAAGGGATCAATACATCTTTCAGAGTGAGCCGGAGATTACATCCTCGTCGAAGTTATAAACATTGCCCAGATCACAATTGCTGAATGTCAGAGAGGATGAATTGATAGTACCGCTGTTGAACCTTATCACACCATATCCTGAGCTGTTCCTGATGTTACAGTTGTGGATTGTAAGTCTTGAGTCTTCTCCTATTACCAGGTTACAGGGATAATAGTAGTATGAACCTCCATGCTCCACTATACAATGCTGCATTGAGTTGGCAAGGGAGGAATAGAGAAATATTCCCTGCCATGCTCCTTCAGTCCCGTCGACATGGCTGAAGCTGATTGGAAGTTCCGATGTTCCGTTGGCTATAAGGGTGCCTGTACTTTCAACTTCAAGAAAAGCTCCATTGTCAAACAGTATTGAAGTACCGGGAGCAATTGTAATTTTACGCTCAAAATAGATTCCTGATTTAAACAGGTAGGGGACTGTCAGTTTTTTCAGGCTGAGGTCAACAGTCTGGATATCCCTGAAGCCGTATGAGATCTCTACCCACGAATTACCGTTTCCTGTGAGTTGTGAGACTTCATCAAGGCTTGAGACAGGATCTAAATTCTCAAAGACAACCGGAGCTTTTTCACAACCTGTTATCACATTGTTGCTGAAGGCAGCAAGGTCTCCCATCACATGTAGCCCATCACCTCCTGAACCTGAGATCAGCGAATTCTTAATGCTGAGTCTTGCATCATATTCAACATCGACAGCTGCATCGTAGTCACCTGATCCGGCATTTATAACTGATACATACTCCATCTGGTTATCGGCCCTTGAAGAATTATATTCAATACCGCCCCATGCTCCTTTATTGTTATTGTTTACAGGGCCGGTGAGAACAATAGGATTGGCTGCAGTACCTACCATCTTTAAGCCTGCATTCTCATCGACAACAATCCAGCCGTCAACACCGGTGAAACGGATGACAACGCCCGGATTTACAGTAAGCAGGGCGTTCCCCGAAACATGAAAAGTCCCGTCAATAATATAGTCGGTTGCATCGCCCGGAACCCTGTCTGTCAGTGTACGATTTGCAGTCATTGATCCCGAGAGGGTTTCAATACCCAGACTAGCCGTAACAGAATAGGTTACGCTGGAGCCGTCTTCAGCTGTAACCGTATAAATGACAGGGCCCGTAAAATTCTGTGCTGCTCCCGATGCCGGGTTGACTGTTGCACCTGCCGACAGTGAAATGGTGGGCACAAGGGCTGCAAGACCTGTTTCTGCAGGGATATCTGTCAGGATAATAGTTTTTGCCTGATCGTTGATAACACCGGTGATAATCGGATTAAACTGTTCGAGTCTGAATCCAAGGATCTTCTTTTCGCTACTCTTTGTTTCCTCTTCTCCTCCTTTTTCACAACCGTAAAATAACGTAAGTGAAGCTAAAAGAATAAGTGATATTAGTTTTTTCATGATTAGATGATATTAATTTACTGATTATAATTTTATTGATACTCCAAGAGTCAGATAAGAAATGCCATAGCCCAGTTCACCCATAAGGCCGAACTTCTCATTGAAATAATACCTTGCTCCGAGGTACCACGACCATGCTACTCCGCTTGTTGATGCCGAATAGTCGATGCCACTGCCGATGGTCCCGAATTCCTTTGCTGAAACTACATTAAACCCAAGCAAAAGTCCTGTATAGGTGTCGAGTTTATCTACAAGCTGATAATGAAAAGCGCCCCTGACTCCAAGAACAATGTTTGTGTATTTATAACCCCAGTCGTAATATTCCCAGCGGGCACCTGAGAAACCTGCATATCCGCCCACTCCTATTGAACTCTTCTCATCGAAAAGATTATCCTTAATCCCTACTTCAAAGGAAGCTGAAACAGGAGGAATTTTGCTTGTATAATAACTGCCCGTGTAGTAATTGCTGCCGATACCAATTCCGGCATTGAACACTTTGTCACCCTTGTTGAAGGTATTCTGGGCCTGGGCCCCTGTTGAGAAAAACATTACAAAAATGATACAGGAGAAGAGAAATTTTTTCATGATGTTGGCTTTTTTAGATTTTGTAAATAATAAGTTTGTTCAGGACACAAAACTATTCCACGTTTTTAGCCAATTTTACCCCCTTTATGGGGTTTTTCCCTGTGCATTACTTATCGATTTTTGTACCGTAGTTGACTTATGAAAAACACATTACTATTATCGGCCCTTTTTCTGATCTTGCACCCCGCTGTTGCACAGAATAATATTTCCCCTGTCGATTCACTCCAAAGAGTACTTACCTCAGTTAGTCGTAACGACCATGCTGAGAGAATAAAAATCCTAAGGGAATTGTACAGCCTGTATTCATCGGGGGATCTGCCTTCAGCTCTTGGTATTGCCAGACAGCATATGCTGGCTGCAGAAAGAGCCGCTATGGATGATCAGATAGCAGAAGCTGCAGGGAATATTGGTTATACCTTATATATGCAAGGACATAACGACAGTGCCCTGATCTATCTGAACAAAGCCCTTGTGATTTTTGAAAGGCTCCGGAAAGCAGGTGAAGCAGCAGTAACAAAAAATAACATTGCCAACATATTCAGGATGACCGCAAGGTACGACACTTCGCTGGCGCTCTACAATGATTTGCTCGATTATTATGAATCAGTTAAGAACAGGCCAAAGACTGCACAGGTTCTCTCAAACATAGGATCACTTTATTATACGGCAGGGAACCAGGAAAAGGCAAAGGAATATACCCTCAGGTCGCTTGAAATGCAAAGGAAGGAAGGAGATGCCAGAAGTCTGGCTGTCTCGCTTGTTAACCTTGTTGTGTTTTCGCTTAACAATTCTGAATTTGAAGAAGGGATTAAATATGGTGATGAAGCCATTTCGTTACTGAAGGATATTGACAGGAACTATTATGCTGCAGCACTTATCAGGACAGGGTATTGCTATTACAGTACGGGAAGGAAAGAAAAGGCCCTTGAGTATAACCGGATGGCTCTTGATATATATAAGGCAAACAACAATTCGAAGGGTATGATGGAAGCTTACAGAACGCAGGGGGATTACCTGTATGAGATGAAGCGTTATGCTGAAGCCAGGGAATACGGACTAGAAGCCCTTCAGTCTGCAGATACCACCAACCGTCTGGATCTCCGGCTCATTTATGATCTTCTTAAGAGGACAGCCATATGGCTCAACCTGCCTGAAGAGGCAATCAATTATTCCCAGCTCCAGATAGATATGAAAGAAGCGGATCTGAATGACGAATGGGCTTCAAGGATTTCAGAAGCCGAAACAAAATACGACACTGAAAAGAAAGAACTTGAAATAAGGAACCTTAAAAGTCATCGTCGTATACAGCTTATCCTCATCATATCTCTTACGACCCTCCTGGGCACCGGAACAGTTGCAGGATTTTCACTGTTCAGAAACCAGAAACAGTCGAGGCTCCTCGATCTACAGAGAATACGGGATCTTGAGAAAGAAAAACGCCTGACGGCTACCATGGCTCTCCTTGAAGGTGAGAACTCAGAAAGGGCAAGACTTTCACGCGACCTTCACGACGGTCTGGGAGGAATGCTTTCTGTTGCTAAACTAAAAATATCAAATATGAAGGGAAGTCTTACAATACCTGAAGAACATGTAACTTCGTTCAATACGGCGATCGATCTGCTCGACAGCTCAATAAAGGAGCTGCGTAGAGTGGCACACAACCTGATGCCTGAAGCTCTTGTGAAATACGGACTGCAACAGGCCCTTTCTGATTTCTGCAGAAGCACCGGAAAAGTATCGTGCCATTTCTATGGTTCCGACAGAAGGCTCGACGATAAACTTGAAATAGCGATATACAGGATAGTAAATGAACTTGTGAATAATGCACTGAAACACTCTACGGCCGATAGTATAAATGTTCAGCTTATTGTTGACGATTCAAGGGTAAGTGTTGTGG
>JAVEZS010000109.1:0-4666 GCA_034002885.1 Bacteroidales bacterium | reverse complement strand
ACATGCCCCAGGCATCCGACAGTTCAAAGACAGGTGCCGGAAAGGCCAGTTCCTTTTATGCCGGAGGCGGCTATGGAAGCAATATGATTTACCTGGGATCGACAATGTCGCAGGATAACCCATATGGCTACGCAAGCCTTTCCTACGGTTTTCACAATAAACTCTTTGCAACCGTTTCTGCTGTGCATTTGTCAGCCGCAGATCCACTGGCGGCATTTTATATAGGTTCCCTGAGCTACAGCCATCCTTTTAACGACTGGTTCGACATTTCAGCTGGTTTATACCGTTACCAGGTTGACCCGTCTCTCACCGACACCCTCTTCGGAAGCTTTAATTACGGGGATCTTACCCTCGGCTTTGACTGGAACATCCTATATACAAAGATCTCGGCCGGAGCCCTTTTTTCAGAAGAGAGTCAGGGCTTCTACCAGGTCAGGAACTCAAGGTATTTTCAGACTCCTGATTTCTTCAGGGGGAAAGCCAGTATTTCATTCGATCCTTATGTAAACATTATGTTCGGAACCCTCACCGAAGTCACCTCGACAGACGATACCGTATTTTATTATTCAGTTTCATCGCCATACCGGCAATGGAGGAAGAAGGGTGGTGGCACTTCTCAGGGAGGCAGCACCACTCCGGGGAGCACTGTAAACACTGAGTATTCCTATACAAACAGTTTCGGCCTTCTGGAGATCGATTTCGGACTGCCGATTGATTTTAACACAGATTTCATGACCATCGGGGTAGAGCCTTCTTATATCATACCCCTGTATGATGATTCAAATTATCCCGGAGCCAAAGGTTTTGTTCTGTCGGTAAGCGCTATTTTCAGAATTTTCTAAATTTACACTGATGAACGTACTGATTGTTGAGGATGAGAGAAGCCTTGCAATGGAGATCGCTTCATTCCTGAAGTCGGAGAATTTCCTTTGTGATATGGCTTTTACCGGCAATGAAGCCTCGGAAAAGATTGCCGTGAACCTATATGATTTCATCCTTCTCGACCTCGGGCTTCCCGATTATAACGGTCTCGATCTTATCAGGGAAGCCCGTGAAGCCGGCAGCGAAACCTCTTTCATTATAATAACCGCCAGGGGTGCCGTCGAAGACAAGGTGAAAGGACTCGACCTCGGAGCCGATGATTATCTGGCCAAGCCCTTTGCCCTGGTCGAACTCCTCTCGAGAATCAATGCTGTTGCACGAAGGAAGTTCAGCATAGTCAGCCAGGACATCACCCTGGGGGAGTTCACAATGCAGGTGCAGGCCCGGAAACTAATCTGCAACGGAAAGGAGGTCGATCTGACAAAAAAGGAATATGACCTGCTTCAGTATCTTGTACTGAATCGCGACAAGGTTCTTAACAGGCAGCAGCTTTACGAACATATCTGGGGAAATATTCTCGACGATCAGTACGATAGCAATTTTATCGACGTTCATATAAAGAACCTGCGAAGGAAACTGAATATCCACGCGCCTTCTCCATGGCTCGAAACAGTAAGGGGAGTAGGGTACAGGGTAAGTACTGAATAAATCATGTCATTTTAATTCCTTATGATCCGGCTAAAGACAAAGCTTGCACTTTTCAACCTTCTTTCAAAGCTGGTCTTTACAGCCATGTTCCTTATCTTCCTTCCTCTGATAATAGAAAGGATCAACCTGCGGCAGGTCGACAAGGACCTGATCCAGAAAAGGGAAAAAACAATCGATCTTATTTCCGGAATAGGCATAGAGCCGTTCATAAACTCCGACACAACCGGCGCTTTCGGAAGCTTCAACATTCTGAAGGAGGAATATATAAGTCTCGAGAAAACAGACGGCAGCGAGGAACTCAACGAGATAATGGTGAGCGACAGGATAATCGAGGACGAGGTGATCACCTACAGGGTGCTCAATTACACTTTTCAGGCCGACGGTGAAACCTATCTTCTCGAGATCGGTAAAAGCCTTGAAACAATTACCCAGGGGAGAAAAAGTATTTACAGGATCATACTTGGTTTTCTGGTATTCATTATTCTGCTTACACTTGCAACTGACCTGCAGTATACCAGGATCATCCTGAAACCTCTTGAAAACATAACCGACAAGCTGAGGGAAATTTCAAGTCCCTCGAAGTTCGACAGGATGCCTGTAAAAACCAACACCCTCGATTTTGCAACTCTCGACAAAACCCTTATTGAACTTATGTCGAAGATCGAGGAGTCGTTCGGCAAGGAAAAGGATATAACAGTCAATATCTCTCATGAACTAATGACACCCATTTCGGTTATGAGAAGCAAGCTGGAAAATATTCTTATCCAGAAAGAGACCGGAGAGGAAACTGCAATAAAGATTGAAGAATCGCTCAAGACCCTTCAAAGGCTTCAGCGGCTGGTTAATTCCCTCCTCATGATAGCCAGGATAGAGAGCCGCCAGTACCTTCTGGAGGAAACGGTTGTCGTGTCTGACCTGATTGGTGAAATAGCGGATGAGCTGAGACCAGTTGCCGAGGATAAAAAGGTAGAGATTAGAGAAGAATTAGAGGATAAGGGTAGTTTTTCAAAGGTAAACAGGCCGCTTCTGTTTTCAATGTTCTATAACATAATTAACAATGCTGTTAAGAATACCGGTCAGGACGGAAGGATAACCGTCGGAACTGAAAGGTTTTCAGGTATTTTCAGGGTGACTATATCCGATACAGGGAGGGGAATGACAAAGGAGCAGCTCGACACGCTCTTCTCACGGTTCAGCTCACGAAGGGACAATGATGAAGACGGTACAGGTATAGGCCTTGCAATAGCAAAATCAATAGCAGACTTTCATAGAATTAATATTGAAGTTGATTCCGTTCCAGGGAAAGGAACACGCTTTTTTTTCAATTTCCCTGAAAATTCATGAGAAATTCATTTTCCCTTTCATAGCTTTGGGACTGTTAAGTTGAAACTAAATCATTGTGTTATGAAGAGAACATTATTTTTGGTTACTGCGGCTATGCTGCTTTTTTTGGGAGCAGGATGCTCCAAAACCAATGACGGACAAGGCCGCCTGACTGTAAATATCACCGATGCTCCTTTTCCTCTGAGTTCCATTGAATCGGCTTCAGTCACGATAAATAAGGTGGAGTTAAGAAAGACCGGCGATGGTGTAAGCGACGGAAACCCTTTTTATGTAATATGGGAGGGTTCAAAGGTTTTCAATCTCATTGAATTACGCAATGGCGTTGTAGGGAAACTTGCCGAACTCGAAATACCGGCAGGAGAGTATGATCTGATGCGGCTTTATGTTGAGGAAGCCAGCCTGAAGGTAAAGGATGGGGATGAATTCAGTGTAAAGGTTCCAAGCGGGGGCCAGACAGGGATTAAAATCTTTATTGAGCCTGTTATCCATGTAGAGGGAGGCCTGACTGCAGAACTGCTTCTCGATTTTGATCTTGAAGGATCATTCGTTCTACAGGGTAACATGAACAGTCCCGCAGGCATAAAGGGTTTTCATTTCAAACCGGTTATAAGAGCGGTAAATAACAGCAAGGCAGGCAGAATTGAAGGTACTGTAACAGAAAAGGACGCCGGCCCTCTCAAGGATGCACGGGTCTTTCTTGAACTGGAGGAGGACACTCTGAAAGCCTTTACAGATGAGAGCGGACATTATGCTTTTATCGGAATTATCCCTGGGATGTATCCGGTATCGGCAGTCCAGACAGACTACGATTCAGTTATCGTTGAGGATGTGAGGGTCGTTGCAGGAAACAGGACAATACAGGATTTTGAGCTTATAAAAAAATAAGTTTTCATTGCATTGAAAATGAAAAAGATCCGCCTTATGGCGGATTTTTTTTTGCTTTTGGGGAAGGGATTCTTCCTTTGAGAATGAACAACATGTTTTCTCCATCTGTTTACTATCCATAACTAAAAATAATAATGCTATGAAAAAGGTGTTTCTTTTGTTGCTTATTGTGTTCCCTCTGACCCAGATCCGGGCCCAGGAAAAGAAGGAAGACAGGAATTTCAGGATCCCTCTTATCGGGGAAACAGCTCCTTCATTCTCAGCCCAGTCGACCAACGGGCTTGTTAACTTTCCGGAAGATTACGGGCGCAGCTGGAAAATCCTTTTCGCCCATCCACAGGATTTCACCCCTGTGTGCTCATCCGAACTCCTTGAGCTTGCATATTCGCAGCAGGAATTTGACAGGCTGGGAGTTAAGCTGGTAGTGCTTTCGGCTGATCCATTAAGTACACACAAGGACTGGAAAAATGCCCTTGAAGAAGTGAACTATAAGGATAGAGGTCAGGTGAAGATCAAATTTCCTCTTGTTGACGACGAGAGCCTGGCAGTTTCCAAAAAATACGGGATGATTCATGCCGCTTCTAATACCACAAGGGATGTAAGGGGTGTATACATTCTTGATGCTGACAATGTTGTTCAGGCTATATATTTCTATCCCAATAGTGTGGGAAGGAGTACGGAAGAACTTCTGAGGGCGGTCACAGCTCTTCAGACAGCCTCAAAGAACAACGTGATGACTCCGGCCGACTGGAAAGCAGGAAATGATGTATTGGTCCCGTTCCTCCCGACACCCGGGAATAAGAAAGCAGTTGCAGCAGCTGATGATACTTACAGTTTGTCATGGTTCATGACCTACAAGAAACTTGCAAAATAAGCAGAACGTCCGGATGCTTTTTAGAATCGACTT
>JAVEZS010000108.1:0-4710 GCA_034002885.1 Bacteroidales bacterium | reverse complement strand
CCACAACACTTACCCTTGAATCGTCAACAATAAGCTGAACATTTATACTATCGGCCGTAGAGTGTTTCAGTGCATTATTCACAAGTTCATTTACTATCCTGTATATCGCTATTTCAAGTTTATCGTCAAGCCTTCTGTCGGTACCATAGAAATGATAGCTTACCTTGCCTGTATTTCTGCAAAAATCGGAGAGGGCCTGGTGCAGCCCATATTTTACAAGGGCTTCAGGCATGAGGTTATGTGCCACCCTGCGCAGTTCTTTTATTGAACCGTCGAGGAGATCAATGGCTGTGTTGAACGAAGCCACATGTTCTTCAGGTATTGTCAGACTACCTTTCATATTTGATATTTTTAGTTTTGCAACTGAAAGCATTCCACCCAGGCCGTCATGCAGGTCTCTTGAAAGCCGGGCTCTTTCCGTGTTCTCACCTTCAAGAAGTGCCATGGTGGCTGTAAGCCGTTTTTCCTTTTCCAGTTCATTTATTCGCTGGAGGGCAAGAAGCCGCGACTGTTTCTGGTTCCTGAACAGTGAGTACCCTGCCACCGCTCCCGTTGCCATAAGTGTGACAAGCGAAATTATCAGGATAAGCTGGATCCGGCGGTGTCCCCTGAGGTTTCTTATTTCAAGCTCTTTCTTTTCAGTATCATATTTTGCCTCTGCCTCTGCGATCCTCGAGGCCCATTCATCATTAAGGTCAGCCTCTTTCATATCAATCTGGAGTTGTGAATAGTTGATGGCTTCTTCAGGCAGGTTGAGCCATATGGCGGTGCGCTTAAGCAGATCATAAATAAGCCTGAGATCGAGCCTGTTGGTTGTATCTGCAGCCTGAAGCGCCCCGAGTCCGTAATCCCTGGCTTCGGAATACCGTTTCATATCGTATAGATAATCACCCTGGGTCCTGAAGGCTTCCATCATGCCCTTCGAATTATTGTTCTCCTTATAAATATCAAGAGCAATCCGGTTATACTCAAGAGCTTTCTCCTTCTTTCCTGTGTTATAATAGCAATACCCTGTCCTTATAAGTGCTGCCGCATAATAGTTCCTGTCAATATCCTTCAAAAGTGAAATGGCTTCATCACCATATTTTATCCCTTCTTCAAATTCTGAATTGTTGAGCGAAAATACAACAAGGTTGACAAGCGAAACAGCCAGGCTTCTGGCGTCTCCTGTCTTCCTCTGCATCCCGAGCGACCTGAGGGTGTATTCTTTTGCCTTTTCCTGGTTGCCTGCAGTATAATAAAGTGATCCTATGTTTGAGAGAACCTGGGCGGTCTTTGACTTATCGTCTGTCGATTCATAGTAATCAAGCAACTCATTGTAAAGTACAAGCGATGTGTCGTACTGTGCCGTCATCCTGAATATATTGGCAATATTGTTTTTTATCACGGCAGCTTCTTCAGCTGCTGAAAGTCCTTTGTATATCGCAAGGGCCCTGTTTAGAAAGAACAACGAACTGTCGTTATGTCCCTGCATATACAGGGTATAGCCTATGTTACCGGCAGCTTCGGCTATCTCATCATCCATTGAGGCTTTTTCGGCTGTCTTCATTTGCAGCCTGGCAACAACAAGGGCTGAAGGCAGGTCTCCTGCAGAATAGAGTTCATACAGTTCCTTAAGGATCTTTATCCTCCCTGCATGGTCGTCGCGGCCAACTGAAAGAAGGACCTTTCGCAGCGAATCGGCTGAAGAAGCATTATCCTGTGCAACAGCACTGTGCAGTATCAGGAAAAGGGCTGATAGTAGTAATGTTTTTTTCATAAGTATTTACGGTACAAAAATCAAAAAGGATTGTATGGGGAAAAACCCCCTTAAGGGGGTAAAATTGGCTAAAAACCTGAAATAGTTTTGTGTCCTTAACAAACATATTATTCACAAAATCTAAAAAAAACAACTACCATGAAAAAAGTACTTTTCTCCTGTGTCATCTTAATTATGTTCTTTTCAGCTGGGGCCAGCGCCCAGAATACCTTCAACAAAGGTGATAAAGTGATAAATGCCGGGATAGGCATTGGAAGCAATTACTATACGGGCAGCTATTACACAAGCAAGATACCACCGCTTTCCGCTTCGTTCGAAGTAGGGGTGAAAGATAACCTGTTTGATGAAAAGAGTTCTATCGGAGTGGGAGGATATGCCGGCTTCTCAGGTGCCCGCTGGGAATACTACGAATGGGGATATAAATACACAAACATTGTTTTTGGGGTAAGAGGTGCCCTGCATTACCAGCTTGTCGATAAGCTTGATACCTATACAGGACTTCTGCTTGGGTTCAATGTTGTTTCTGCTAAGGAATTCGGTACAGCCGGCAGTGGCATTGACTACTCGGCATCCACCAGCGGAGTGGCCTGGTCGTGGTACCTCGGCGCAAGGTATTATATCAACGAGAAGTTCGGTCTTTTGGGTGAACTGGGTTATGGCATTTCATATCTGACTCTTGGCGTATCAATAAAACTATAGTCATAAAACCAAAATAATCTTACCATGAGAAAACTAACATCATTAATTCTTTTAACATCACTTGTGCTTTTTTACGGTTGTGAAAAAGAAGGAGGAGAGGAAACGGAGAGTAGCGAAAAGAAGATTCTCGGGTTCAGGCTCGAACAGCTGAATCCTGCCATCACCGGGGTTATCAATGAACAGGCAAGGACCATTTTACTTACTGATGTCCCTGCTGAAACAGGTCTGACAGCCCTGGTACCAACCATTTCTCTTTCGGCAGGAGCAACAGTCAGTCCCGCATCGGGAACACCACAGAATTTCACAAACCCTGTTGTTTATACCGTTACTGCAGAGGACGGTTCAAACGTAACCTATACTGTAACCGCCACGCTGGGAATTGAAACCCTTTCCGGATCAATGACGGCAAACCGTACCCTGCCCGACAGGGTGCCGGGTGATGCGGCAGACTATATAATCGACGGGGCTTTCTATGTTTCGGGGAATGCCCTGCTTACAATCAATCCGGGTGTTGTCATCCGCTTCACCGGTGTCGACGGCTGGATCGTTGTAGAGGGGAATGCCGGCCTTAAGATGGTGGGTACGGCAACCAATCCCATTGTTCTTACCGGACCTGTAAATAACAACAATAAAGGAGCATGGGGTGGCGTCGAATATAATTCTTCAAGAGCCGATAACCAGATGGAGTATGTTTCTGTTATCAATGCCGGCTCAGGTAACTACGATGCTGCTGTTGATGTTGAATATGATGCAAGGCTCAGTATTAAGAATTGCCTTATTTCAGGTTCGGGCGGTAACGGACTGCATGTAATGGGCGACCTGACTGCATTCACCAACAATGTGATAACAGGTTGTGAAAAAGCACCGGTCGTTTTTGAGAATATAGACCCGGTTTCAATCCTTGACGAAGCTTCACAACTTACAGGAAACACTAATTCCTGGGTAGAGATCTCATACAGCTTCAGGGATGCCCAGACGGCAGATCTCAGCCTTAAAAAACTGGCTGTTCCTTACCTCTTCAGATCAGGAGTCTATTTTGAACGCAAACTTACACTTGCTCCCGGTGCCTCATTACTGTTTGACAATGATGCATTTCTTGAGATCGAAAGCACCGGTACCCTTATTGCAAACGCGACAGCAGAGCTTCCCATTACCTTCAGCCATATGGACGGAACTGAAGGAGCATGGCAGGGAATATTCATTTATTCAGCCCTTGCCAACTCCATGCAGCATTGCATTGTCGAACACGGAGGCTCATACTACTTTTACCCCGCCAACCTTGTAATAGGCGAAGATTCAAGGCTTACAATCCAGAATTGTAGTCTGAGGAACACTACCGGATATGGTGTTATAAGGTTCAACGACGGCACCATCACATCGTCATCGGTGACCTTCAGCAACTGTGATCTTGGTAATGTTTATAATACCGATGAGGATGTAGTCTCGGGTACTCTCTGACACTTTCATTGGGTTCTCCCTGAAACTGTAAAGGGAATATATTCTGATCCTGCCGGCTTTACTGCCGGCAGGATCTTTTATTCTGAGCGACTGACAGCCACTCAGGGAGATGGATAATTTCCTATATTTGAATTACATTTTTAAAAGAAAAACAATGTGGGGTGTTTCTTATCTTGTCTGGACTCTTGTTTGTCTTGCCATTGCCCTGGTTTATTATTTTATCCTTCCTAAAACAGCCAGGTCACCCCTTTTAAAAAACCCGGCCAGGCTTATACTTCGCTATTCCCATTCACTGGTTTGGTTGTTGCTTGCCGGCGCAGCACTCCTGGCCCATACAGGCCATGTGAGAGTAGGAAAGCTTGCTGCACTGGCCGGACTGGCGGTATATATAATCTTTATGAGCACCCTTGTTGTTTCGGGGATCAGGATCAGGAGCAGGAAAACAGACATATAATTTTCTGAATATAAATTACCTAAGTATAACACCATGATCAAATTCATTTCATATGCATCACTTAAAACAGTATGCATGTTACTTCTCATTTCCTTTTCAGCATCTGTTATTTCAGGTAAGGCAACTTATCCTTCGCCGGATGCCGGCTCAAAAATCCTGAAGTCGCAGTTTACCCGGACTTCAGTTACAACGGACGGGCTGCCTGAAAAAGCATGGAACAGTGCAGAACCCTCCGTAATTGACATCGCCATGAATGCCAGTCTTTCAGCATCCGACCCGGCCTGTCAGGTCAGAGCCAGGGTTCGCTCACTCTGGGATGGAGCCCTTATCTATTTCCTTG
>JAVEZS010000107.1:0-4765 GCA_034002885.1 Bacteroidales bacterium | reverse complement strand
AAGGGTAACGGCACACGTATTGTCGGCGACTGCGTGGAAATTTTTGACCGTTATGACCTGGTACTGATCGGAACTTCCCTGCCTCATGCCTGGAATTACTATCCGGCAGAAGATATGGTGCCGGAGAGCAGGGGTATAATGGTTCATTTTGATCTTTCGTCAATAGGAGAGGGGCTTCTGTACCAGCATGAACTACATCCTTTACGCAACCTTCTTCTTGACGCTGAAAGGGGAATTGCTTTCTCAGTCGATGAGGCAAAAAAAACAGAGATATTCCTGAGAAATATGGTAAGTACAAGAGGTCTTGAGAAACTGATAAACTTTTTCAGCGTTATGAAAATCCTCTGTTCCTCTCAAAAGAGAAGATTTCTGTGTTCTCCGGGATACTCTTTTGCCGATGATGAGAAAGCCCACGAAAAAATTTCGGAAGTTTATTCTTTCATAAAGGAGAACTACGGAAAACCTATTACTCTTGACGATGCTTCCAGAATTACCGGTATGAGCCCTTCGGCTCTCAGCCGTTATTTCAAGAAGGAAAGCGGCTCGTGCTTTGTCGATTTTCTTAACACTATAAGGATGAACAGGGCCTGCTATCTCCTTCGTGAAACCGATTACCCTGTAAATGAGATATGTGAGGAATGCGGGTTTCAGAGCATATCAAACTTCAACAAGCATTTCAGGAAGGCTGAGGGAATATCCCCCAGGGCATACAGGGCAGGCTTCAAAAATCATGCGCAGACTGAAATTTGAAAAAATCCTAAAACTACTTTTGTATGGCAATGACTTTAATTGAAAAGATTCTGGCTGGGCATTCGGGGTCTCTTTCTGTTAAACCCGGAGATATAGCTGATATTTACCTCGATGTCCGTGCCGCCCGGGATTTCGGCGGAGCGAATGTCGTCAGGAAGCTGACAGAGAATTCACTAAGGATCGAGGACCCCTCCCGTACCTTATTTACCTTCGACTGCAATCCCACAGGGTCTGATCAGAAATATGCTGTTAACCAGCATATATGCCGGCAGTTTGCCAGGGATAACGGAATAAGGGTCTACGACATCGATGCAGGAATAGGAACCCACATTCTTATCGACGAGGGAATGGTAGTTCCCGGCTCCACAGCCATATCAACCGACTCTCATGCAAACATTCTTGGCGCCGTAGGAGCTTTCGGTCAGGGAATGGGTGATCTGGACATAACTTCAGGATGGAGCAGCGGCAAAGTCTGGTTTAAGGTCCCTGAGTCGGTGAAAATAATCCTTCGTGGAGACTGCCCCCCGGAAGTAAGTGCAAAGGATATAGTGCTGAACATGCTGGCACGTTTCGGGGCTAATTCACTTCTCGGATATTCTGTCGAGCTGCATGGTCAGGCAGTGGAAAAAATGAGCCTCGACCAGAGAATAACAATCTCATCGATGGCAACTGAAATGGGTGCTATAATAATTCTCTTTCCTCCTTCGGAAGAAATAATCAGATACTGCAATAGCCGTTCGGGCAGATCATTCACTCCGCTCTTTGCCGATGCGGATGCGGTTTATAGTGAAGTCATTGAGATGGACATCACCGGATTCAGGCCGATGATATCACGGCCCGGGGCTCCTCATGATGCTGTTCCCCTCACGGAACTGTACGGAAAAAAGATAGACTCTGCCTTCATCGGAAGCTGTACAAACGGAAGAATGGAGGATCTGATGGCAGCAGCAGAAATACTCGGTACAAGGAAAGTTGCCCCCGGCGTTGTACTGAAGATAGTGCCCGCAACCGATAAACTATGGAAGGAAGCTTTGATAAATGGTGTCATAGAGGCTTTCAAGAATGCCGGGGCGCTGGTCTCGAACGCCGGATGTGCAGGCTGTGCAGCCGGACAGGTAGGTCAGAACGGTCCGGGTGAAATAACAATCAGCACGGGTAACAGGAATTTCCCGGGAAAACAGGGAAAAGGAAGTGTTTACCTTGCATCTCCTGAAGTTGTTGCTGCCTCAGCTGTCGCAGGCTTTATAACCGGACCCGGCATGATACCAGAAAATCCGGCTCTTTTCACATCCCCGAAAACAAGGACAGAAGAACCGACTGCCGTAAACGACAGAAGGGTTGGGAGAGAAGCCAGACCAGATGTCATTCAAGGCAGTATATGGTTTATCGACCGCGATAATATCGATACCGACATGATATTCCATAACAGATATCTGAGCATTACCGATATAAATGAAATGGGCCGTTATGCCTTCGACAACCTTCAGGGTTATGAAGATTTTGCAAAAAATGCACGCCCGGGAAACATAGTTGTGACCGGAAAGAATTTCGGGTCGGGCAGTTCAAGACAGCAGGCAGTCGACTGTTTCGTTTCCCTCGGAATAAGTGCAATAGTGGCTGAGTCGTTCGGCGCTATCTATGAAAGGAATGCAATAAACGCTGCATTTCCGGTGATAACATGCAAAAGCATCTCTGAACTGGATCCCGGGAACGGGAATGTGTTTGAGATCAACTTACTCACGGGAGAGATAAAAAACACCTCAAAAGGCAAAATAGTGCAGGCTGAACCTTTTTCAAAGGTCCAGTACGGGATATACCAGAACGGTGGACTTATTTAAAACAGGCGAAACATGAAAGTACTGACATTTGCTGAAAAGATACTTGGAGCTCCGGCTGGAGCAATTGTCTTTGCAAAACCTGATATAATTCTTACCCACGACAATACTGCCAGCATTTACAAAACCTTCCAGAAAATGGGAGGAGTAAAGGTGGCCGATCCCGGACAGATGCTTATCGTTCTCGATCACAACGCTCCTCCGGCCGATTCAAAGCTTGCAAACCAGTACCAGGAGATTAGGGATATTGCAGCGAGCCAGGGGATAAAGAAATTTCATGATGCCGGAAGGGGAATATGCCATCAGATAATGTCTTACTATGCCCGTCCGGGAATGCTTATTGTCGGGAGCGACAGCCATACATCAACTGCCGGGGCCTTCAATGCCTTTGCAGCCGGTATCGACAGAACGGAATCGGCAGGAATCTGGAAGAAGGGAGAGACCTGGTTCAGGGTACCTGAATCGCTTAAGATTACCCTCAGGGGCAGCTTAAGACAGGGTGTGTATGCCAAAGACCTGGCTCTTTGGATAATTGGCATGATAGGTTCCGACGGGGCGAATTACATGTCGGTGGAATATCATGGAGAGGGAGTCGGGAGCCTTTCCGTGTCTGACAGGATGACCCTTGCAAACCTTGCATCCGAGATGGGAGCGAAGAACGCAGTCTTTCCTGTCGATGAGGTACTTATGGAATTCCTTGGAAGGGCTGCGGAAAATTTTAAAGGCGTCCGGGCGGACGAAGGTGCCCGTTACGCCCTTCATCTGGAACTTGATCTTGATGAGGTAGTTCCAGTTGTCTCCGCCCCGCATAATGTTGACAATGTAAAGGCGGTAGCTGAAGTTGCAGGAACTGAGGTAATGGAAGGGCTGATTGGAACCTGTACCAACGGAAGGATAGAAGATCTGAGGATTGCCGCTTCAATACTAAGTGGAAGGAAGATAAAAGAAGGTTTTCAGCTTAATGTGATCCCCGCCTCCGACAAAGTGTTCCTTCAGGCCATAAACGAAGGACTGATAACCGTTCTGGTGGAAGCCGGAGCCAGCATACTTCCTCCCTCCTGCGGTCCCTGCCTGGGTACCGGCCTTGGCATTCCTGCCAGCGGGCACATGGTCATCTCCACCGCAAACAGGAATTTTCTGGGGAGGATGGGCAACAAGGAAGCTTCAATCTATCTTGCTTCCCCGGCCACCGTTGCCCTTTCGGCAATAAATGGAGTCATTACTGATCCCGGCACAGAGACAGACGACAGGAAATTCCCGTTCAGTGTCCGCCAGAGTGCAACATCGTCGATCAGCGGGGGTGAGAACCGCAGGTCGGGGAATGTCTGGAATTACTCTGATGTCGACAATCTGAATACCGATCAGATGTTTCCCGGAAAATATACCTACAGCACCCTTAGTTCTGATCCCGCATCGATAATACCTCATCTCTTCGAGGATTTTGATCCCTCGTTCAAAAGCTCAGCACAGCCGGGCGACATAATAATAGCCGGCGAGAATTTCGGATGCGGCAGTTCGCGTGAGCATCCTTCAGTCGGGCTGGCTCATCTCGGAATAAAAGCTGTTATTGTGAAGTCGGTTAACAGGATCTTTTACCGCTCTTCCATCAACCAGGGGCTTGTTCTTATTGTCCACAAAGAGGCAGTTGACTCCTGCAGGCAGGGTGATGCGGTTGACATAAGTCTTGAGGCCGGCAAGATAACAGTAGGGGGAAGGGTATTCCATTTTGAACCTCTTCCTCCGGGTTTAAGGGGGATTATTGAGAGCAAGGGTCTTGTCAACTACATGAAACAATCGGGATAGTATTTTAGTAAGTTATAAAAATCACATTGTACCAGGTAAAATATTTATTGTGATTCAATAGATTTTTTACCTGACAGGGTAAATATTCTGATAAAATTCCGGCAGGATCATTGAATTTTTATAATATAGGGGAAATGACAATAAATATTTTGCTTGCCGGGTTTTAAAAATAGTGTATTTTTGTGGCCGTTTGGTTCCGTAGCTCAGCTGGATAGAGCAACAGCCTTCTAAGCTGTGGGTCGGGCGTTCGAATCGCCCCGGAATCACTAAATGGCGCCATCAGGCGCCATTCCCATTTAATATCGGCGATGAGAACGAAGGGTAGGCGCGTTCGAACCGAGGAGCTCAGCGACGAGCTCGTGAGTCCCGGTTACGGG
>JAVEZS010000106.1:0-4825 GCA_034002885.1 Bacteroidales bacterium | reverse complement strand
TCAGTCTGCTGAGTATGCTTCTCGTATTTATTATAAGGTATTCACAGCAGGTAATTATTCTTCATACACCAGCGGCACTTACCTATTTTGTATTCATCATATTATCAACCCTTCGGCTTGATTTTAAACTATCTCTTTTCACTGGAGTATTATCTGCACTTGAGTATATATTAATCTCGGTATTTTTCAGGGACTATACGATCCAGTCTGAAACATCTGGAATATTGCATACAAATATTCAAATTTTCGGGTATGGATTATTGTTTGTCATATCGGGAACAGCCTCAGGATTTGTAGCGAGCCTCATCAAAAAGAAGATGCTGGCCTCCTTTCTTTCGGTTAAAGAGAAAAATGAGGTTATTGACCTCTTTGGCCAGCAGATATCTCCCCAGATAGCTCATGAAATATTAAAGGACAAGGCAGGGCATACCGGGAGAAGAAAGAATGTATGCATAATGTTCCTGGATATCAGAGATTTTACTCAATTTTCCGAATCCCGCGACCCAGAGGAGGTGGTCAGCTACCTGAATAGCCTGTTCGGTTTTATGATTGAAATTGTTCAAAAGCACAATGGAATTATCAACCAGTTTCTGGGGGATGGTTTCATGGCCACTTTCGGGGCACCCGTTTCAGATTCCGGGAGTGTTATTAATGCTGTGGAAGCATCGCAGGAAATTGTAAAAAGGAAAACTGAGGAAATTAAAAATGGGAACATTCCGCCAACAAGGATAGGGATCGGTCTTCATTATGGAGAAGCGGTAACCGGGAATATTGGTTCGGCAATGCGTAAACAATACTCCATTACCGGTAGTGTGGTCAACATTGCATCCAGGATAGAGAAACTTACGAGGCAGTATAAAACAGAAGTTCTTGTGTCGGAAGAAGTTGCTTCAGTCCTGGATGAAAAGACCCTGAAGGAATTCAATCCCGTCGGAAAGGTAAAGGTAAAGGGTAGTGAAAAGATGATATCGCTATTTAGATTAAAAAAACCTGTTCAATAAAGAAAATGATGAAAATGAAAAAGTTAAACCAGTTATTGCCCGAAGTGGAAGAATATGTAACAGGGCTTTTCGCCAAGGAATGGCCCGATGGCCTTGTCTATCATAATATCGACCACACACTCAGGGTTGTAAAAAATGCGGAGCTTATCGGCACTCATGAAACCCTGAATGAAGAGGAAATGGATATAGTGAAAATTGCGGCCTGGTTTCATGATGTGGGATACCTGAAAAAATACAAGGATCATGAGGAGTTCAGCATTCAGATTGCATCAGGATTCCTGAACAGCAAAGGAGCTGACAGGGAACATGTGGATCGGATCACCGGATGTATCAGATCTACTGTTTTTCCGCAGAATCCGGCCGATAAGATATCCGCGGTGCTTTGTGATGCAGATATGATGCATCTGGGGATGGTACATTATCCAGGTATAATCGGGAAGCTTAAGGATGAGTGGGAAATTATGGGCGTCAGATCCCTTTCAGAAAAAAAGTTTATAAAGACGTCAATAAAAACCCTGATGAACCACAAATTCCATACTGCTTATTGCCGGAAAGAACTGTCGGGGATTAAAGAGAAAAATCTTAAGAATCTGGTGTCTTCTCTTTCATCAGGCAGCACTTTGCCCGGAAAGAAGCTGAAAGTCAGCAGGAAGACTAAAAACAGACAATATTCACGCGGTGCTGATTCGATGCTTCGGCTTACTGCCCGTAACCAGATAAGCCTGAGTTCAATTGCAGATAACAAATCCAATATCCTGATTTCTCTGAATGGCATTATTATTTCCCTGGGGCTGGCCTTGCTGGTGAGGAAATTTGAAGAGAGACCTGAATTCATCATTCCGACTTTGCTTTTTCTCATTTTCAGCCTGGCAACCATTGTCCTCGCCATACTTTCGACCCGTCCCGACATATCATCCGGAAAATCCGGTAAAAATAAAGTCAGGCCCAAAAAGGTCAATCTCCTGTTTTTCGGTAATTTTTATAAGATGGATATCGAAGAGTATGAAAGTGAAGTGGAGGAATTGTTCAATGATGATCCCTACCTCTATTCGGCAATGATCAGGGATCAGTATTACCTTGGAAAGGTACTGGCAAGAAAGTACAGACTTCTGAGGCTTACATATGGTGTTTTTATGATAGGACTGATAGTTTCAGTTGGCTCTTTCATTCTTGTTTATCTGCCAATCTAAATAAAATTATGAACAGATTACCATCCATAATAAGCATTTTGATAATGTCGGCTTCCCTTGCCATGATTTCATGTTCCAATTCTGGTGATGGAGCTGATGCTGAAATGGAAAGCTATGGATTTGCATATGATCTGACTGCTCCGGATGCTGATTATGAATTACATGACGACCTGGATGAGATTTCAGGAATATCATGGTACAGCCATAATAAACTTGCATGCATACAGGATGAGAAGGGAATAATTTACCTCTTCGATGAGGTGACAGGGGAAATAACGGGTTCATATCCCTTTGCCAGGCACGGCGACTATGAAGATATTGCTATTTATCATGATACTGCCTGGGTCCTCAAAAGCAACGGGACAATATATAAAGTTACAAATTTTGCCGGATCCGGCCGCGAAACATTCATAATTCCAACTGCTCTTTCCACGAGAAACGATACGGAAGGAATGGCTTATGATATCATTGAAAAAGTTCTCCTGATAGCCTGTAAAAATGTTCCCTCCATCGACGAAAAGGAAAAATTTGATGGTTTCAGGGCTATTTATCATTTTGGGGCAAATGACAACAAACTGGAAGAAAAGCCGGAATATCTGATTGACACCGAATGGTTTAATAATTCAACTGAAAACACATACTTTAAAAGGGTATCATTGAGCCTGGCAAGGAAGCTTCAACTGGCAAAGAATAATGTTTTTAATCCCTCGGGACTTGCGATTCATCCCCTGAAGGGCGACCTGTATGTTATTTCAGCTTTCCCGGGAAAGCTGATAGTAATGAAACGCGATGGCAGCGTCAGCCATATTAAAACACTTGACAAACGGATCTTCCGGCAACCCGAAGGGATAAGCTTCTCCTCCGAAGGCGACTTGTACATATCAAATGAGGGCATTAATGGCAGAGGCAATATATTGAAATTTAAATACCAACCATAATGATGAACAGACTAACCATAGTGGCTTTGTTATCATTAATCAGCTTGTTTGATCCGGCTTTAGGCCAGATAAATAAGAATAAAGCGGTTCCTGAGGATGCCAGGGAACATTTTGACAAGCCTGACAGTACTGTCGTGGCATATCCCAATGGAGATATTTACCGGGCCGGAAAATTCAAAAGATTCTGGTTTGGAAACAATTATCGCGAAGAATGGGTTACCCCGATCGAAATACCTCTTTTTGATTTCAGGAATGAAAAAGGGGAAATGAAAATAATAAAGGAGGGAGGCAGTTTTCAAACATCAGCTCTGAGGCTCGAAGATGAGGAAGGAAAGGAGTGGGTACTTCGCTCGCTCGACAAAAATGCGTCAGCTGTGATCCCTGAAAATATACGGACCGGTATGGCTGAGGATATTGTTCAGGATCAGATGTCGGCCTCGAATCCCTATGGAGCATTTGCAGTTCCAGGGATAGCAGAAGCGGCAGGAATACTTCACACTAATCCAAGACTGGTTTACCTTGACATAATATACCTTCCTGCCGGATTTTCTGATAAATGGGAAGGTATTTATCTCTTTGAGGAAAGACCTGACGGCAACAGGAGCGACGTTGCCAGTTTTGGACATTCTGAAAAGATAGTCAGCACATCAACAATGATTGAAAAGGTTACCGGTAAAATTGATTTACGGGTGGACCAGAAATTATTTTTGAAATCAAGACTGGTAGATATGCTAATCAGTGACTGGGACAGACATGAGGACCAGTGGAGGTGGGCATTTTTTGAAGAGAACGGAAGCAAAGTGTACAAGCCCGTTCCCCGTGATCGTGACATGGCTTTTTTTGTAAGTGAAGGCGTACTTCCATGGTTGTCGACAAGGAAGTTCCTTTTGCGCAAAATACAGGGACTTGACTACGACATAAAAGATATTCGCGGATTGAATTCCCAGGCACAACATCTTGACAGAAGGTTCCTGAACGAACTCACCAGGGACGACTGGAATTCGGCTGCGGGAAATCTCAGAGAATCAATCACCGATGAAGTTATTGACAGTGCTGTGAATGATATGCCTCAACAAATTGCTGCCATCAACGGCAATGCGATAGCGTCAAAACTAAGGGCACGGCGCGATAGCCTTGAAAAATATGCCGATGAGTACTATTCAATCCTGGCTGTCAGGGTAGATATTGCAGGTTCGGATCAGGATGAATTCTTCAGTGTCGAAAGACTGAACGACACTGAAACAAGAGTAAGAATTTATAATAAGGATGATAAAGGAGACCCTGATAAAATTTATTATGAGAGGACTTTTATCTATCCTGAAACAAAAGAAATCATGTTATATGGTCTGGGCGGTAATGATTTTTTCAAAGTCAGCGGCAAGGTAAACAAAGGAATCAAAATACGTATAGTCGGAGGCAGGGATAAGGATGAAATCAGGGATGAGTCGAAAGTCAACGGGATTGAAAGAAAAACCATTGTTTATGAAGACACTGTAAAAACAAAAATTGTTACTTCAGGAGAAACACGAAAGGTGATTTCCACTTCCCCCGGGAAATACTCCTATAATTATCATGCTTTTAATTACAATAAGTTCATTCCCATTTTATATACCGGCTACAGCTATGATGATGGAGTATACCTTGGCAGCGGATTTACTTACACAACTTATGATTTTACACGGAAGCCTTTCGCGGC
>JAVEZS010000105.1:0-4869 GCA_034002885.1 Bacteroidales bacterium | reverse complement strand
ACTCTTCATACCGTAAAATGGCACAGCTTTTCGGCGGAAGTTTTATCCCGATAGATTCCTCCGGAAAATACTCAATAAACCCCTTCCCCGCCAGAAACCAGATACTTATTGACGGTGAATTCGATGCAAGTCAATTGACCTTCCTGTCAATTGTCGTTGATATGATCGTCGGTAACACAGGGGACGGCACAGGCGAAAACCTCAAGAGAGGTATCATTTCAAAGGCGATAGTCCAGATGTACCGGGAAAAGGAATTTCCATCCCTGAAAGATCTCCCCCACTACCTTGCCGATGTGGATTCAGATGATAAACGGCTTAAAGACGAACTTTTCAAGCTCCTCAGTGACTTTCTTGATGCCAGCAACCCCGCTTCAAAGATCATTGCCGGAAATTCAAACATCCGGTATTCTGATAATCCCTTTGTAATATTCGACCTTCAGGGAATTAACGGACTCACTGACAGAATGAAACAGCTTCTCACCTTCATTGTAATTCAGGAAGCTAAAAAGACCGCATTTAAAACTCCCGGATTCAAATTTCTCATAATGGACGAATGTGCACAGCTCATTAAACAGCCCGCAATGGCCGATCTCGTTGAGGAAATGTTCGCCACCGCCCGTAAATACCGTACCGGTGTCTGGACAGTTACACAGAATTTCCTTTCATTCAAGGAAACGAACCTTTCCTCAAAGATAAAGATAAATACCACAACTACTATTTTCCTGACCCACGCCGAAGACCCCGAGGCGAAACGGCTTGTCGCCGCTGATTTCGGATTTACACAGCAACAGAAGGAAGCATTTGAATCGTTACGCATGGAAAAGGGAAAGTATTCACTTGCACTCTTCCTGACCACTTCGGAAAGCGGTCAGGAATCGGCAGTTGTCAGAATGGAACTTTCCCCTTTCGGCTACCAGATAGCACAGAGCGACCGGAAACAGAACGATTTTATTGAATCGGTATCGAAAAAACACAATGTCTCAATAATCAGGGCATGTCAGATGATCGCCAACGGAGAAGTAAAATGAGAAGACTGATATTGCTGCTTTTTACGGTACTTGCACCCGTGATACTGACAGCTTCCGAAACCTTTCAGCCCGGAGTGGCCGCAGGGAAGATCCTCGGTAATCCGTCCGTTACCGCACTTATGGACAGAGGAGCGTATTTCATCATCATAATATTTGCCTTTGTCCTTGCAAAGAACATGTTCACATTCGTCACGGGAGGCGGTACGCCTAACTGGTTCCTCATAATAGGAAAATTTATGATAATTTTCTTTTTATACAACAACGCCGTGTGGGTTGTCACCACTTTCACCAATAAGGTTGTTGTGGCAACCGTTATTTCAGATTCAGAACGGCTTTCAAAGGCATTTTCAGACCTTGATGTTGCACTTGTAACGCTCGCCATGGGCGACCCTGATGAACTTCAGAAGGCGAAAAAGGATGCTCAGTCTACAATGCTTCCCGATTCAGTTACCGACACATTCGTTGAAATGGGAAGGATCTTCAGTTTCCAGATGGTGCTTACCATGGTCTTTTCAGTATTTATGAAAGGGCTTCTCACCCTTTCGCTCATAACGAAAATGCTGATGATTGACATTTTCTGGCCGATATTCTTTCAGCTTGTCGTTGTAGGTTTCGTCTTTGCCGTGCCGTTCGCTTCACTTGAGGGCGGGATGGACTCAATAAAGAAATTTGCGATAAATGTGATAGAGGTCGCAATGTGGCCCGTCATTTATAACATTGCTTTCGGACTAACGACCGGTTCAATGATCGAGGCAATTAATAAATTTGTCGGCATAGTGAACAACCCTGTCACGGACACACTTAAAAACGCCAATACAGCTACTCTCGGAATGATCCCAGGACTTACAGCCGCCAGTGCCTCGGCACAGGTTCTTTCAAACCTCCCCCTTATAGCCATTCTTGCGGCACATCTGCTTTTTCTGGTCGGACTCGGTTTTCTCATACCGCTCTTTGCAAGAATGATCGTCAGAAATGAATCTGTCGGTATAGCGGCCTCCGCTCTCACTTATTCAACAGGTCAGCAGTTAATGGGACTTGCAAAGGGTGCCGGCGGTATGGCGGGCATGGCGGCAATGTCGGCAGGAAAGGGACTCATGGGAATGACGGCTAAAGGAGCCGCTGAAATGGGAAGCGGAGCGGCTTCATCCGCAGGTTCAGCGATATCATCAGGAGGTTCTTCAGGTGCATCATCCCCCTCCCCTTCCGGTGGAAGTTCGGGCGGTGGAAGTTCAGGCGGCGGCGGTTCTTCAGACAGTTCTTCCGGCAAGGGTTCAAAGATAACAGGCGACCTTGCGGGTACAGGCGGTTCAGGAGGCAGATCGGCACATGGCGGAAAAGGTTTCTATAATGCACCCAACCTCACGAAGTCTGAAAATCAGGCACTTGGTAAACTTTCAGGTAATTCCGATGCAAAGGCGGAATTCGGCAAGCTTCAGGGAATGAGAAAGGACGGCTATAATCCCAAAGCGATTAATAACCAGATTGAAAGCATTAACAAACAGTTCGGAACGGATCTACCAAAGGAAAAGGAGTAAATAAATGACTGAAAAGAAAAAGACAACAAAGGACAACGCATTTTTTGATGCCCTTACCAACCGTGATGTGAGACTTCTTCAGAAGAGATCCTTTCTGCTTCATATATTTTTTGATATTATTCTCGTTTTCGTAATCTTCTCTCTGATAATACTGAATGCCTATAATGCCATCCGCCCCGTTCCCGTTGTCGTTACCAATGCAACCACCGGACATGTCACCGTGGTTGAGGACACCACCGCCCCGGCGGAAGTGTCGCTTATCACTGCAAACGAGTTTATCAGGACATACATTCAGAAACGCTCGGCACAGGACCCGGACATCGCAAAGAATCAGGCGTATGTTTACAGCAATATGCAGACTCCCCGTTTTACAGCCATAATCGAGGCGGAAAAGACCGATGCAGGAAAACACCAGAAATATTTTGATAAGAACATCAAGGCGGATTTCTATATTGAGAACATAAGCATTACAGGCGACCGTAAACCCGGCGGACAGCTTACAGTTATCGGAACGGGAAACATGTTCTTCCGCCCTGCGGTCGGTTTTGACGGTGATTACAGAAATTTCCAGAAAGTACCCTGTTTCTTTCAGGCAACGCTTGAGGTACATCAGCAGAGAGTTAAGATCCCGTGGGGACTTCTCATTGACTACTACAAAATAGATTACTTTGAAGACGACGACCTTTTAAAGGCATTCCTATTGAAAGCGAAGATCGAATTTAAAAAGACAGGGGAAGAAGAGGTGGAAGATGGCGGACAGCAGCAGTAAAAAAGACGACCTCCTTGATGTTCTGGATGAACTTGAGGAAGTTGAATCGGGAGTTGTGGAGGAAGAGGAGTTTTCCGCAGCGGGCGATCTTGATGAAGATATTGATCAAACCCGCCGTGAAAAAGTGGCCGTCCCTGAAATACAGCCGTTTGACAGGGCTTTAAATTCGGACGATCTTATTGATGACATACCTGACACCGCTGAAGATAATGAACCGGAACCCGTATTCAATACGGAGGAATCCTTCACCCCTTCAAAATCCGTGGACAAAAAGAAAAAGACGATGCAGGGAGTTGCAATTATTGCCGGAGCGGTAATTCTTCTGATAATAATGTTCGTTCCTGAAAACTCCAAAAAATCAAAAAAGGATGAATCTGAAACAAAACGGATAAACACCGACGAAGTTTTACGGGAAATGAAAGAGTATTCAAGCGACGATCTCAGACGGAAGCAGGAACGGAAAACAAGAGAGGAACAGCAGGAACAGCCGATCCCCTCTGAAACTGCCGTAAAAACACCCCCGGAACACCGCAGGAGTGCATCTTCATCAGGTACAGGGGGCGGATATTCAAAGAACGCTCAGAAAGATGAAGAGATCCTGGCAAAATATGAAAATGTCGATCCTTCAGCCGCAAGCGGAGGAAGTGCTTCAGGCGGTCTTTCAAGGTTAAGTTCACTTCCCGCCCGTTCAGGAAAGGGCGGACTCAACATCATTTCTTCAAAGGAATCTGAAAATAAAGATGAAAAACTGAATTATTTCAATATTGAACTGAAAGCGGCTTTAAAATTCGGGATAAGATCAAGCGGCGGAACAAGTGTTGTTGCGGTTCTGAAAGAGCAGAAAGGCGAATTTCCCGAAGGAACGGTATTCTACGGCAACGCCACATTTAACAATAAGAGAACTTTCGTAAATTTCACCCATGCGGTTGTAAATGACAGAAAAATACTTCTTGACGGCAGGGCTATGATGGGAAAAGACCCCGGAATTCCTTCAGAGGTCACGGAAATTGCCGGAGATAATGCCAATTCCTCACTGAAATCAGGTGCTCTCGGTGTTGCGGGCAAGGTTGCCGATAATGCACTTTCAAGAGTTACGGGCGGAGCGACTTCGGGAGTTCTTTCAGAACCCACCGCAGACCTTCAGAAACAGCAGGAACAGGAAAAAAAGCAGTATGACTACTATGTCCCGGCAAATACAGTTTTTACAATTTATGTATACTAGCGAGGTTTTAAGCTATGAAAATGAGAAAGATCGTCCTCACCGCTGTTGCGGTTCTACTGTTTTTTTCAGTTAATGCACAGGAGCAGAATCCGGAGCCGGAGAAATTCATCGAGATAACTGAAAAGGTTTCGGTGATAAAGATGCTCAGCACCGATACGGTGATATACCGCAAGGTCAATATCACACCGACTGAAGTTGTCGTACTTGAATTTCCTGAAGGAGTCCTCCTTGACGGAGATCCTTCCGGTTCAATAGCGGTCGGCCATGATGCCATTCTTAAAACCGATGTCATACCCAGTCCCCTTGTCGTTAAAG
>JAVEZS010000104.1:0-4951 GCA_034002885.1 Bacteroidales bacterium | reverse complement strand
TTCCAGATGCTTCAGCTTCACGACTTCCCGGGTCAGGGAACGGCGCTTGTGGGAATATTGAATCCTTTTTTTGAAAGCAAGGGCTATATTACTCCTGAAGAGTTCAGGATGTTCTGCAACTCCACCGTTCCGCTGGCTGTAATGGAGAAGATGATCATCAGCACCGAAGAAGATTTCAGAGCCGGAATAAAGGTGGCTCATTATGGTGGAGAACCTTTGACCGCTGCAACAGTGATGTGCAGAATTATAAGGGAGGATGGTGAGTCGATTCATGAACAGGCTTTTGTTGAAGAGAGAATTGAAACAGGGACACTGACATCAATAGGTGATGTAAGGTTCGATCCTTCAGGGATCTTAAAGCCACAGAAGTTTACCCTCGAAGTTTCAGTACGGAACACTCCATACAGGAATCAGTGGGATTTCTGGGTTTATCCGTCAGGGCAGGAAATTGAAAACGGCCGGGTTTATGTTACTGATAAACTGGACGGTCAAAGCCGGGCGGTTCTCAGAAGAGGAGGAGCGGTCCTGCTTCTTACTTATGGAAGTATAAAAAAGGAGATGGGAGCCGATGTGGCAACGGGATTTTCGACGGTTTTCTGGAACACTGCCTGGACAAACAATCAGCCGCCCCACACGCTTGGCATTCTGTGCGATCCCGCACATCCTGTTTTCAGGATCTTTCCCACCGAATATCACAGCAACTGGCAATGGTGGGATCCGGTTACCCATTCACAGGTCATGATACTAAAAGATCTTCCTGCGGAGATCCGGCCTCTGATACAACTTATTGACACCTGGTTTGAGAACAGAAAGCTGGCGCTGGCCTTTGAGGTAAATTCGGGAGGAGGTAAACTACTGGTCTGCAGTATTGATCTCAATAACCTCGGTGATGACAGACTTGTTTCGAAACAGCTTCTGAGGTCGATATTGGATTACATGAACAGCGACAGGTTCAACCCGCTAACTGAAGTTTCGACAGAGCTTATATCAAAGCTTTTAGCCACGACAGCAGACTGAAAGTAAAGGAATCATCAATACTAACCTTGTCGCGGTCCTTTTGATCCGTGAAATTTATATTTACAGCCTTAATACCGGGTTAATTTCTGGCTCAGGATAAACGGATGCCGGCATCCGGAGGAATTAAGATAGCACCGTATAAATATGAATCCTTAATTTTTATGAGTAACTTTAGAAGGCGAACCAAAATTACCTGTTAACCTTTAAAACCTAAAATGACATGACTTATATTATTGTTGGGCTCATCATCATACTGGTTGCGTATTTCGTCACCAAAACCGTTCCTTATCTGAAGATGCACAAGTCGCAGATACGGGTTGCATCTGCTGTGTTATTCGTTCTTCTTCTGCTCTCTGCCTCAGTATGCCAGGTTGAACCAGGGATGGTGGGAGTGAAGAAATTATTCGGCAAGGTAAGCAACAACATCCTTGAAAGCGGCTTGAATCTTATTAATCCGCTTGTGAAGGTTGTTATGTTCGACATTCGGACAGAGAATTACACCATGTCGGGAATACGGGATGAAGGAATGGCCCGGGCAGATGATGCGATACACGTACTGTCAGCCGACGGGCTCGAAGTGGTCGTCGACCTGACTGTCCTTTACAAGGTTGTTCCCACCGAGGCACCAAGGATCTTGAGGGAGATAGGGACTGACTACAGGAATGTCATTGTCCGGCCTGTGTGCAGAACGGGAATACGGGATAATGCGGTTTACTATGATGCGGTATCTCTGTATTCAACAAAGAGGGATGAATTCCAGCACAGGATTTTCAGCTCAATAGAGTCAAGCTTCAAGGAAAGAGGACTTATGCTGGAACAGCTTCTGGTCAGGAACCTGACACTGCCCGAATCCGTAAAGATGGCAATAGAATCGAAGATCAATGCAGAACAGGAAGCTCAGAAAATGACTTTCGTACTTCAGAAGGAAAGACAGGAAGCAGAAAGAAAGAGGGTCGAGGCTCAGGGTATTGCTGATTATCAGAAGATCCTCACATCCACCCTGACCGACAGGCTTCTTCAGTATGAAATGATAAAGGCAATTTCGGCCTCTCCGAACTCGAAGCTGATCATAATGACAAACGATAAGGGCTTGCCGATAATGGTAGATACAAAATAGCTAAGCTACTCATTACTGGCATCCCGTGCGTCTTTTATTCTGTCCCTGAGCAGCCATGATGCCAGAAACAATACTCCGGTAAGGATAATTGGGATATATATCAGTGCGTAGACTTCATTATTTATGCTTGCCCAGTATATATATGCAAAACCAAGCAGAGTAAATCCTATTCCGCCGGTCAGCGGCCATTTCCATGAAAAGACCAGGATCGTGACTAACAGGAATGTAGGAATCATATGGATCAGGAAAGCAAGAAGGGTCTTGAAAAAACCGGTTCCCTGGTCAAAGACATCAAAGGCAAACAGGCTTATAAAAAAGGCAAAAAGGATCGCCAGCACCCTGGGTGTCCAGAGAAGTATGAGAAAAAGACTGCAGGATAGAGTTTTCATGATATTGTTTTATGTTATCCTGTTTTAAGCAGGGATATATTAGGACAGGTGTTAATTTATTTTTCTTTATCAAAGATAAACCACCGGTAATCGAAAGTCAATATTGAATAATTTAATATCTTTTAGATCTGAATGAATTCAATACACATGAATCGTCTTAAAAAACTCCTGATACCTTTTCTGCTGATATTGACAGCGATGATCAGCCAGCAATGCGGAACCGGAATTGGAAATGATAGTGGTGGCTATGACCTGGTGATACTTAATGGCAGGGTAATGGATCCTGAATCAGATCTTGATGCCATCCGTAACATTGGTATAAAGGAGGGCTCTGTCAGGGTAATAACGGACAGAAATATAGCCGGACGTGATACTATCAACGCCGCCGGTCTAGTAGTGGCTCCTGGCTTCATTGATATTCATCAGCACGGACAGGATGACGAAAACTACCGGCTCAAGGTGATGGACGGAGTGACCACTGCCCTGGAGCTTGAGATGGGAACAGCCGATGTGGATGGATGGTATTCTGAAAGAAAAGACAGGGCTATAATAAACCATGGAGTGAGTGTCGGCCATGTAAAACTCAGGATGGAGGTCATGAATGATCCGGGAGGATTTGCTCCTGTGGCTGACGCTGTCTGCAAGCCAGCCACCGATGAAGAAATAGTGCTGATGAAAAACGGGATAGAAAAGGGATTGAATGAGGGAGCCCTTGGAGTCGGGTTCGGACTTATGTACACCCCCGCTTCTTCAAAGTGGGAGATACTGGAAATGTTCAGGGCTGCAGGAAGGACAAAAGCGCCCTGTTACGTGCATATCAGGTATGGCGGCCGTATGGAACCCAACAGTTGTATCAGTGCCCTCGAGGAGGTGATAGCTGCGTGTGCCGTCTCCGGTGCACCACTTCATGTTGTTCATGTTACGAGCATTGGTTTCGGGCTGACACCTGACATGCTTCAGATGATAAAGGAATCACGCAGCCGCGGACTGGATATAACTGTGGAATGCTACCCCTATACCGCAACCCAGACCACGATCGAATCAGCTGTATACAATGAAGGATGGCAGGAGCAGTTCGGAATTGATTACGAGGACCTCCAGTGGGCTGAAACAGGAGAAAGGCTGAATGCAGAGAGTTTTGCAAGATACAGGAAGAGCGGAGGGATGGTAATTGCCCATTCGATATCGGAGGATATTGTAAAATCGACCATTGCGGATTCGATCGTAATAATTGCAAGCGATGGTATGATTGACTCGGGAAAGGGTCATCCCCGCGGGGCAGGAAGTTTCTCGAGAGTTCTGGGCAAATATGTAAGGGAAGAGGGGGTGATAACACTAATGGAAGGACTCAGGAAGATAACCCTTATGCCTGCCCAAAGGCTTGAAGCTGTTGCCCCGGGAATGAAACACAAGGGTCGGATCTGTGCAGGAGCCGATGCTGATATTACAATATTTGATCCCGGCAGGATAATTGACAGGGCCACATATTCTGAACCTTCTCTTTCACCGGAAGGGATATCACATGTTATTGTCAACGGAGTGGTTGTTGTGAGTGAAGGCCATTTGCAGGAAGGAACATTTCCCGGTAATGGAGTGCGTGGGGAAATGATGTTCTGACTCTTTTTTTGCTAAGTTCGGATACGCCTGATCAGCCAATCCGTATGTTGGTCAACGCCTGAATTATGTTAGTCAAAACCCTTTGGGTGCGCTTTATATAAATATTTATATTTCAGCAAATTTATTGTTAGTCAGAATATGAAAAGATCATTACGTGTCCTTATTTTAGGCATCTTAGCCATTGGTATCGTCAGTACCTGTAATAACAGTAAAAGCAAGGATCTTTCTGATGGGAATGATATGGTTTCCCAGGAGCATGACGGATCGTTTCATCTGAAGCTCGATGAAGCATCCTGCTACAGCGATCAGACAAATCCTTCGGGAAATACTGCCGAATGGGTTTTTGTTGTTCCCAATCCGGGACGTTACAAAGTATGGCTTTCGAGTGCAACGACCGACACTACCAGGTTGAATTATACTAACTCGGTAAAGATCAGTCTTCTCGACAATCAGCTTGAAAAGATCCCGGAGTGTGACAAAATCGTAAAAGACAGTAAAGATGTATCTTACCCTTATTTCAGGACCGATTCCTATATGGGCTCGCTTTATTTTCCTGAACCAGGGGAATACAACTTACAGGTAATAAGCGAAAAGATAACCTCAGAGGGTCCGGGTCAGACTATTGACCGGTCGGACAACACGAGACTGGTGTCGCTTATCCTGGTACCTATGACACGCTGATTATAAAATTGAAGGGAAAGGCTGTGTAAACCAGAATTACCGGAGTCATGAAAAAGATTCTATATATAGCAATACTGCTTTGTCTGCACCAGGTGTCGCAGGCACAGCAATTGCCTTTATACAGCCAGTA
>JAVEZS010000103.1:0-4995 GCA_034002885.1 Bacteroidales bacterium | reverse complement strand
ATATCCAATAAGGATCAAATAACTGTCGAATTCTCTTTTATGGTTATCATGTCCGGTCGTCAGAGGATGAAGCCAAAAGATGCCGGCATCCCGCCCTGATCCCGTCAAGTTCTTTTTAAGATCGCGAAAAAAAATACCGATGATACCCGGAGAAATTTCCCCGCAAATTTCCTAGGTTAATCAATTATCGGAGTAACATAAACCGAAACCGAATTTAAACAATGGATTCTCTGAATCAGATGGGACATCCTCTTTCTGGTTTCTGACTGCTTCCATTGAAGAAGGTAATTCAAAGGGTAGCTTCCCCTGCGGGCTGAAATCACCGAAAATGATATCGAGCAAGGCCTCATCGCTGCTCCCGAAATTAGCAATCAATCCACTGCTGCCAGCCTCTATTTCAGGGATAACCGCCGGTCTGCCGAGATAAATATCAACAATAACAGGAACTTTGTTGAAGAGTTCAAGGATTTCAGATTTCTCTTCATGCTTGAAGTCAAGGTCTCCGCTGGGAAACAACATCCCCAGAAAACCAGCTCCCCTGAGAGGCTGCGATGGAGCTTTCAGCCTCAGTATTGCGTAATCTGCTTCTTCAGGCATTTTGACAACTTCGCCGAATTTTGCGGCAACTTCCGGATTAATGTTTTTGACATATATTTTTATCCCTTTTTTCAAAGGCAGCACGGGATTTTTATTAACAGTATCATTTTTAAGAAGAACAAGCGATTTTCTCTGCGCACGTTCACCTGCAGCCCTGAATTCAGGTTTCCCGATAGTTGCGACGGCATTTTCTATATTTACGTAAGGATCATCGAAAAGTCCCTGGATAAATTTCATCTTCAGAATCCTTCTCACGGAGGAATCGATTCTTTCTTCACTTATTTTGCCTTCTCTGGCGAGTTTTACTATAAGTTCAGGGCATGTTTCCCCGCCAAACTGGTCCACCCCGGCGTTAAGGGCTTTTTCAACTCTTTTTTCTTCGGTAAGATCTTCCACCCCCCAGGCTTTTGCAGCCATGATTGTCCTGCCCAGGAATTTCCAGTCGGAAATTACTCCCCAGTCGGTGCAGACGATTCCATCAAAATTGTATTTTCCCCGGAGCATTCCGGTAATTATTTCGCGATTGAAGGCAAATCCTACATCTTCGTTGGTCTGTCCGGTGGGCACACCGTAATATGGCATAATTGCAGCAGTGCCTGCTTTAAAGGCTGCTTCAAAAGGTATAAGATGATAATCGAAATTGCTCCCCGGATAGGTCTGTCCTTTTTGCACAATAAAATGCGGATCGATTCCTTCTTTCTGGGGACCTCCGCCAGGAAAATGTTTCGTCATGCAGGCAACGCTGCCGACTCCCATGCTGTCGCCCTGAAAGCCTTTGATATATGCGTAGGCGAGCTTAGAGGTGAGTTCAGCATCTTCTCCGAAAGTTCCGCTTATTCGTCCCCATCTTGGTTCAGTAGACAGGTCGATCTGCGGATGAAGGGCAACCCTGATACCGGCCGCTAGATACTCCTGCCTGCTGTTGTCAGCGAACTCATAGACCAGGAGAGAATCACCAATCGCGGCAAGACCTGTTGGCTCTGGATATTGTGAAAAGTCGCCGGCCATTGCCGAAGCCAGGAAATTATCCATAAAATGATTCCTGGGGTCGGTCCCGATTGTAACCGGTATCCCAAGTCTTGTTTTTTCAGCAAGTTTCTGGATGTTATTGTTCCACAGAGCCATTTCCCTGCGGCCGGTACCAAAGAGAATATTCATGTGATTAATGTTCTTCAGAAAGATCATTTCCGATGTTCCTTTTATCATCAGTGAAAAGGGATCCGAAAGGGAGGGTTTTTCTGATACAGAACCATCTTTTTTCATCGCAACCATCGAAAAGAACATTGTACCGGCTTTCTCTTCAAGGGTCATCTGTGAAATGAGATCCCCGACACGGCTTTCAACAGCTTCCCCAGGATCCTCGTACACGTCAAGCTTCCCGTTTTTGTTAAGATCCCTGAAGGTTAAGCCTTCTGTGGTCAGAGTCATTACTTCTGCACTCTGAAGTCGTACTGACTCTCTGATGGTTTTTGCTGAGGATATGCTTATCGATATCCAGATAATTAAGAAAAGAAGGACAATAAGTCCCAGCAACGATCCCAGGATGTAAAGCAGGATCCTGACTATTTTCTTCATATTCAATGGCTTAAAAAGTAATTATTATTTGTGGTTGTTATCCCGTTAATGGCCAGTTCATCCTTCAGAGTATTTTCTTCCTGTTCAATAACTGAAAACAACATCCATAGGGGAAGTTAATAAAAAATTCAATAGGTTTAGGTTTTCGGATAATGTTGAGAACCGAAGGAACACAGTTACAACTTTCGTAACAGGGGATCAAATTTTTAATCAGTATGACTCTTAATAAATTTCCTTTATTAAGCATCAGTTTCAGTATGCTGATGGAAGGTCTTATTCATTATCAGTAATTAAGATAAAAGAATCCGTAATTTGTATACAACTCCATCTGCTCATTTCAATCAACTTTGCCAGGTAAATTTCATAAAACTGATATGAGAATAATTAGTACATTCTTCTTATTTGCACTTTCTTTAGCTCTTTTTGCACAGGATTACTCCAGAACCGTTCATGTCAAATATTTAACTGATCATATAAAACTCGACGGGGTGCTTGATGATGCAGCCTGGGAACAGATAGAGAATGTTACGGGTTTCTGGCAGTACTTTCCAACCGATTCGGTTTCTGCGATTCACCAGACGAGCCTCCGCATGTTCTATGACGGTCATACTATTTATGCCGGCATACGTGCCGAAAAGGCTCCGGGTGATTATGTGATTTCAAGTCTGCGCCGCGATTTCAGGGGAACAGTAAGCGATAATATCTCATTGTGGTTCGACACTTTCAGCGACGGGACGAATGCATTCCTGTTTGGAATGACACCTAATGGAGTACTCAGGGATGTCCTTGTCTCCAGCGGCGGAACTTCTTTTAACACTACCTGGGATGTGAAATGGCAGGTAGAGTCCAAAATGGAAGATGATCATTACGTACTTGAGGTTGCTATACCCCTCAATTCCCTGAAATTCAGGGAAGGAGAGACTAAATGGCGTTTCCAGTGCTACAGATGGAACGTGCAGAGCAGCGAACAGAGCTCCCTTGCCCGTATACCTCAGAACCAGCTCTTTTCAAGCATTGCCTTTGCCAATGATCTGGTATTTGAGAAACCCCTTGGGAAATCCCGCGCTCCTGTCTCCCTTATCCCATACGTGAACGGGCTCATCCAGAAAGATTTCATAAATGATAATTCCAGCAAAAACCTGCATTACGGCGGAGATGCAAAAGTTGCGATCGGAGATGCAATGAACCTGGATATAACGGTGAATCCTGATTTTTCCAATGTTGAAGTTGATGATATTTTCACAAACCTCACACGCTTTGAGGTTTTTCTTCCCGAAAAAAGGCAGTTTTTCATTGACAACAGCGACCTCTTCGGGAACTTCGGAAGCAGCCTTGACGCAATCCCGTTCTTCTCTCGCAGAATAGGCCTTGCAAGGGACACAACCGGCAGCCTGATCGAAAACAGGATTATAGGAGGTGCCAGATTAAGCGGAAAACTAAGCGAGAACTGGAGGCTTGGATTACTTAATATCCAGACTGCAGAAAATTCAGGTAATAAGATCCCTTCAAACAATAATTTAATGCTGGCACTGCAGAGACAATTGTTCTCCAGATCCAACATCGGCTTTTTCATGCTTAACCGCCAGACCTTCGGGGATTATGATTTTCTCAACCCGGAGGATGAATATAACCGTGTTCTGGGAATGGATTTCAACCTGGCCTCAACAGATAATACCTGGACCGGCAAACTATACCTTCACAAGTCGTTGCAGCCGGGCGACCAGAAGGGTAATTTGTCTTCACAGGCGACTGTGAGCTATAACACAAGAAAATATAATCTGACTACGGATTTTGTTTACATCGACCGGGATTTCAGATCAGATCTCGGATATGTTCCCCGCAGGGACGTATTCAAGCAGGGTAACTCGGTCAGACGTTACTTTTACCCTGAAAACAGCAGAATAACCAGGCATAGTCTGCGGTTTTTGTCGATACTTTATTTCCGCCCCTCCCTCGATTATAAAAGGACCGATCACGACCTGGTTCTTTCATGGATGCCGGAATTCAAGGATCTGTCAACACTCGATATCCGGTTATCAAACAACTACATATTTCTGTCAGCGCCGTTTGATCCTACCCGGACCAAAGGAGCCCAGCCGCTTCCCGGGAATAAGGGATACAATTTCAACCAGATCAGTGCTGAATATTTATCCAGCAATGCCGGATTGCTCTCTTTCACGGCCAGGGCAGAAACGGGCCAGTTTTACAATGGTCACAACTTTTCTGCAAGGACCGCTATTTCATTCCGGATACAACCATGGGTGCTATTCAGCCTCGGCCTTAATTACGACGCAATAAGATTGCCGGATCCTTATCCTGATGCAAATCTCTGGCTTGTTACACCAAAGGTTGACGTGACATTCAGCAAGTCGGTCTTCTGGTCAACACTGGTTCAATACAGTAACCAGCGGGATAACCTCGGAATAAATTCACGGCTGCAGTGGAGATTTGCTCCCCTGTCGGATCTTTACCTTGTCTATAATGACAATTATTTCACAAGCGACTTCGGTCCGAAGTTCAGATCGATAAACCTGAAGGTTACTTACTGGCTGAATATTTAATTAACTCAGGTTGATGGTTGCCAGGAGTTTCGGTTTATCGCTTATTGTTTATCGTTTATCGTGAGATGAAGGTTGGTTGCTGGTTTCTTGTTGCTGGATTTTCAAATTTTCTGATCTCTGATTTCTGGTTTTTCTTGTCGATGCCTGAAATACGTTGACCGAAAAAACGGTTAACAACATGGCAAAAATGAGTTATTTTGATCACGAAACTAAGCCCTATTTCCAGAGGAATTTCAGTGTTGACTTCAAGAAAAAGAAAGTC
>JAVEZS010000102.1:0-5004 GCA_034002885.1 Bacteroidales bacterium | reverse complement strand
GAAAACTTTGTCCTTCCGGATGGCACGTTCCGACAGATGACGAGTGGTATACGCTTGTTAATTACCTTGGAGGAGAAAGCCCATCGGGAGGAAAGCTTAAGGAAGAGGGTACAACTCATTGGCAGGCGCCCAATACCGGGGCAACTGACGAGGAGGATTTCACGGCACTGCCGGGAGGATGGCGCAGGGGAGATAACGGGGTATTCGAGTCGCTCGGAGTACATGGTTACTGGTGGACCTCTTCGGAGCTCACAAATCCATGGTACAGAAGGATATGGTACAATGACGATAAAACCTACAGAGGCTATATAGAACCGGATTACGGAATGTCGGTTCGCTGCATAAAGAATTAAAACCAGGATTATCCTGCTTAATGAACCTCCGGATTACATTCCGGAGGAAAGCAGGTTTCACAAGCTGCATCATTTTGTGATAATTATTCTTGTATTACTTTATTTATTGTTACACAACAAATGAAGTTGTTTACCGTTTTGTTTTAAGGTTTGAAGAAATGTCCGGGTGAATTTATCCCGGATTTATTCGGAAAAATACGAGAAAAATACGAGAATAATACGAGGAGAATACGAGATAAGTAGTTGATAAACAGTAAACAATTAAGCAAGCCAGTAAGTCAGGATTTATTAAATCAGTAAACAATAAAACAAAAAGTAAAACAAATCTCTCTAATTATTATGATTATGAAAAAAGTATTGAATTTATTAATCTTAGGTTGTTTCCTGGTAGGTATTACAACACTTAACAGTTGTAAGAAGGACAAGGATATGCCAACCTTGACAACAACGACTGTCACCGCAATAACAACTATGGGGGCAACATCAGGAGGTAATATAACCGATGATGGCGGGGCTGAAGTTACTGACAGGGGTATATGCTGGGGCACAGCCACAAATCCGACTGTCAGCGGATCGAAGGTAAGCAGTGGAGTAGGATCGGGCAGTTTTACCGCCGACCTTACGGGACTTACTCCGAGCACACTTTATTATGTCAGGGCTTTCGCCACCAACAGCGAAGGCACTGCATATGGCAATGAAGTGTCTTTCTCAACAGCTGATGTTGTGGGTGCAACAGTAACCACTGCAACCGTGACTGCCATTGCACAGGGCACTGCAACAGCCGGAGGCAATGTTACCGGAGACGGTGGTGCTGAAATTCTCGAACGGGGTGTTTACTTCGGAACAACGAACAATCCCTCGTCAGGCGGAACCAAGGTAGCTGCTGCCGCAGCCGGAACAGGAGCCTTTACATGCAATCTTACCGGACTTACACCCGGAACCCTTTATTATGTAATGGCTTTTGCCACTAACAGTTCAGGCACTTCCTACGGAACAGCTGTTCAGTTTACAACAACAGCAGCAGCTCCGACCGTAACAACTGCGCAGGCATCACAGGTAGCCCAGGCGACTGCTGTGGCAGGTGGATCTGTAACATCTACCGGAGGTGCAGCGATACAGGAAAGAGGTGTTTATTTCGGCACCGGATCTGATCCGGCAACAACCGGTACAAAAGCAACGGCAACTCTCGGAGATGTAGGTTCATTCACCTGCAACCTTACAAATCTCACTGCAGGAACAAGGTATTATTTTGTAGCTTTTGCAACCAACTCGGCAGGTACATCATTCGGAACCGTAATGGATTTCACAACCACCAATGTTGTTCTTGGTACAGTTACAACCACTGCTCCTGCTCTTATCGCAACATCATCGACTTCAGTAACTGCCGGAGGTAACGTTACATCGGCAGGCGGCGGAGTGATTTCTGAACGTGGTGTATGCTATGCCATAACACCCAATCCGGATGTTGACGACGAAACTGAAGCTTCAACGACCTCAACTACGGGTAATTTCCAGGTTACACTTGCTGGTCTTCTTGAAGGAACCGTCTATTATGTAAGAGCTTATGTTGTAAACGAGCAGGGACCTGCATACGGAGAACAGATGCAGGTACTTACAATGGTATCGGATGTAGAAGACAATATATACAGCACCGTATTGATCGGCGACCAGGTATGGATGGCTGAGAACCTTAACACGAGACGTTATAATAATGATACTGCCATTCCGAACATAACTGGTAACGGAAACTGGTCTACTGCTACGTCAGCCGGCTACAGCTATTACGCGGATAATACGACCTATGGAGCCACCTACGGAGCTCTTTATAACTTCTGGGCAATAAATACAGGAATGCTCTGTCCGACAGGATGGAGAGTGGCCTCAGATAACGACTTCAAGGCTCTCGAAATGGAGCTAGGAATGACTCAGGGACAGGCCGACGGGGTTTACGAACGTGGTACTGATCAGGGTGTTCAGATGAAAACTCGGACAGGCTGGAATGCAGGTGGTATAACAGGTACGAACACCAGCGGATTCTCTGCATTGCCAGGCGGATACAGATTCTACGTTGACGGCCTTTCCACAGCAATGGGAGGAGTTGCATCATTCGGAACATCGACAAGTCATTCTGCAACAACTTATATCTACAGGCAGCTATGGTATAATACCAGCACTGTTTACAGGGTTGATGTACCGTATGCAGCCGGATTTTCAGTCAGGTGCGTGAAAGCAGAAAACTAAATTGAATATGATCTTTTGATGGAAATAATAGTCATGTAACTTATTTCTAATCACGATGGTGAAAAAAGGTTAGGATAATTCTTAACCTTTTTTCTTTTTTAAAAATAAAGAGCTCTATGGTTCCGTTCTATGTAATCTGGCAGAAGGAAATTAATACATTAAAAACGTTTTGTCTGTCATTGTTTTCGGAACTCTGATCAAAAACGTCTTGCATTATGAAATAATCTGAGTTTATTTTGGGGTTTTTAAAATTCTGTTACAATAAAGCATTTACATATTCATATTAATCGAAAAGGAAATCAGTTCTAATCTAAAAAAGGATGAAAAAAGCGTTAGTCTTCAGGTTGTACATAGTTTTTTTGTTGATAATGGCAGCGGGATGCAAGGAAGATCCTGATATCCCGGTTCTTACAACGAACAGTGTTACTGAAATAGGGGTAAATTCATCAGTTTCCGGTGGAAGTGTAACTTCTGACGGAGGAGCCGGTGTTACGGCGCGGGGAATATGTTACAGCACCACTCAGAATCCCTCTGTTTCGGACAAGCATACAAGCGACGGTTCGGGTAGCGGAAATTTCACAAGTAATCTGAAAGGACTTTCCCCCGATACCCAGTACTATATCAGGGCATTTGCCATGAACAGCGCAGGGGTTGGATACGGTAACGAAATTGAATTCAGGACGGAAGCTCTTACCGGTGCAACACTTACAACAGCGCAGGTAACGGAATTCACATCCACAACTGCGTTGATGTCGGGTGAGGTTACTAAAAGCGGAGGCGTTGATGTTACTGAAAGGGGTGTATGCTGGGGACTGACAGCTGATCCGACAACAGACGGTTCACATCTGGCTATCGGGTCAGGAACAGGCCCTTTTGCGGAGACAATAACTGGATTAACCCCAGGAACAACCTATCACGTAAGGGCCTATGCTGTAAACAGCGTTGCTACAACATATGGCAATGACATAACATTCAGGACTTTAGCTGAAAAACCTACGGTAACTACTGCCAGCGTCACAGTATTCACGCAGACCTCTGCCGTTATGGGAGGAACAGTAGTATCTGACGGAGGAGCTCCAGTAAATGAAAGGGGAGTATGCTGGTCAACCAGTCAAAATCCGACAATTGCAGGTACTCATCAGATGATAGGAGCAGGAACAGGTCCGTTTTCTGCCAACATTTCAGGATTAACAGTCGGAACTACCTACTATGTAAGGGCATACGCCGTTAACAGTACCGATATCTCGTACGGAGATCAGATATCCTTCAGTACACAGGCTTCATCCCCGCCTACGGTAACCACTTCAAATGTTACCGCGATAACAATGAGCTCAGCCACATCAGGCGGGACCATTACATCAACTGGGGGAGGTACTATTTCTGAGAAGGGCATCTGCTGGTCGACCCAGATAAACCCCGATCTGTCGGATTTCTTTTCAACCATCGGGCCCGGGTCAGGTTCGTTTACCAGCACCATGAATTCCCTGGCCCCGGGAACGACATATTATGTACGAGCCTACGCTACAAACAGTGCCGGAACGTCTTTCGGCAGCCAGATAGAGTTCACAACACGGCCTGAAGAAGGGACTGTAACCGATGTTGACGGAAACGTCTACAGAACGGTAAGAATCGGAACGCAATGGTGGATGGCAGAAAACCTCAGGACTACTCATTATACAAACGGTGATCCTGTTGAACTGGTTACTGATGATGTGGCATGGAGAACTCTCGACAGGCCTGCTTACTGCTGGTATTTAAATCAGCCACAGACTTACAGTGAGCTTTGCGGTGCTATTTACAACTGGTTTGCCGGTAATACAGGCAGGTTATGTCCGACGGGATGGCACATCCCCTCAGACCAGGAATACAAGGTTCTTGAAATGTATCTGGGGATGAACCAGGAACAGGCAGATGATCCATACTGGAGAGGCGTTGACCAGGGTACGAAAATGAAAACAGCCTCTGGTTGGAGTCTTGATGGCAATGGAACCAATACCAGCGGATTCTCGGGAAATCCCGGAGGATACAGGTACTGGGAGGATGGCAGATTCTATGGGCAGGGAACAATAGGTTCATGGATGACATCATCTGAGCATGTGGATAATACTGTTTTCTATCGCAATCTGAACAGTAGCTACACAACCGTATGGAGGAACTCCATATCTAAAATTGCTGGTAAATCAGTTAGGTGTATCAGGAATAATTAGTAACGATAATAGTTTTGAGTCGAAGAGGCTGCTTTTTGAGCAGTCTCTTTTTTTACCTTCTTAGCCTGAACGTGTTAAAAAACAAAACCGGTTCCGCTGACGCGGACCGGTTTTTGTTGTGTGGGCGATGACGGGTTCGAACCGCCGACCCTCTGCTTGTAAGGCAGATGCTCTGAACCAGCTGAGCTAATCGCCCTGAAACG
>JAVEZS010000101.1:0-5295 GCA_034002885.1 Bacteroidales bacterium | reverse complement strand
AGCCACATGTCTGAATGACAGAAAACATAATCCGGTTCATCAACTGAACCTGAAACAAATTTTTAAGACTCTCTCAGAAATACGAGTCAGACACTTTTCAGATATTCAGGAGTTTTGCAATCGGCTCATAGAAAATATTTTTATACCGATAAAGAAGGAATAAAGAAGGAAGGAATGGGTTTAAAATGGAATGTTCCCGGATATTTTGAAATGAAAGATGTGAACTTTCTGGATTATGCCCTATCAGGATATGGAGAAAACTGGCCTGAAAGCTATTACAATTGTTACCTTCATTGTAAAATGCTTGATAAAATTGATAAAGACAGCAAATATTTTAGTTCTTATAAGTGTAAAGACGCATGTGAAGATGTGTATGCTCCTGTTTGTGATACTACGATAGATAATGATTGTGACGGTATCAGGGATCATTTAGACAATTGTCCATACATCAGCAACATAGACCAACTTGATTCAGATGGTGACGGTGTAGGCGATGTGTGTGATAACTGCCTAAACCTTATAAATCCGAGAGAACTCAATAACAAAGAAATTGTCACAGCTCCATGTGATGAGAACGGCATTGGCGGAGCAGCATGTATGCTGCATACCAGAAACAGCACAAGGATTGATAAAAATGGTGATTATTTCTGGCAGCCCGATCATGACCTTGACGGTGTGGGCGATAATTGTGATAACGACACAGTATGGGCTTCGTTTCAAGGAACACCTTTGAGCAAGCCGGTCTGGGAAAAGGATTATGAAGACAGCAACAATGTTGTAACTTATTATGATATTTTTCCAAATGATTCTCTTTTTGTTCCACTTAAAATGAATTCCACTTATTCCCTTGCAAATTATTCTGCTACAACCCGTTTCTGCTGGCTGACGCCATTCCAATATGCAAATCAGGAGTGGGGAACCCCAGGTTTCTGTACAACCGAAGCAAAGAACAATTCCCAGGGATGTGTAATTGATTTCGGATACAGCCACGGCAGTGATCCAAAACCGACAGATGATCGCGGAGCTGCATACTGGAAAGAATCAACTCTTGATAATACCCCTGAACACACCGTGATAAAAGGAAAAGGAAGCAAAACAACTGTCTGGAACTGGAGAAAAGATTTTGCTGATGATAGTGCTTCTCCCGAAATTGTGAGTGCATTATCAAACGCTCCTTTATGTGCGGAATATGATTCTGTCAGTGAAGAATGTAAGGACACTTCGATAAGCAGATTCTATTATTCACTTTCAACAGGAACAAGAGGAGAAAATCCTGCCGGCATTAATTATCTTGTTGATGCCGTCAATACAAATGGCGGCAATGAAAATGTCAATCCGGAATATTTCAAAAATCAGCAGAGATATGCAAGAACGGAAAGACTTTCAAAAGACCCTGTTGAGATTTCTTATTATTATTACAGGAGAGGATCACCGAACGATCTCGGACCGGTTTACTGTTTAGGTGCTCCATGCAACAGACCGATTGAAGGACTTCAGAAATTTATAATTGAAAAATTCAAAGAAATTGTAACAGGTCCAAGTGTTTTTGAAAGACCCGGAATGGAACATTTTTTCAAGAATGATTTTGGTTCAGATTTTCTTAAAAGCGGTGCTGCAATAACTGAATGGAGCATGACCGAAACAGGCGCTCCGTCAGTAAAAACATCATCAAGACCTCAAGCTATTGCCACTGTCACAAAAAATATTGAAGGGACAAACACCGGTTTAAGCCTGATACCGCAGGGGAGCATGCAGTTAATGGGATATAATCCCGAAAGCACAACAGGAACATTATATCAGATCGTTGAAATGGACATAAATTCTAATGGTGACTGGCGGACAACCGGCATTATAAACAATACACCTGAAAACTTCAGTCCTGTCGCTTCAACTTTTCATAACAACAGTCTTTATGTTGTAAGTATAGAAGATAATGCGGCATCGGCGGACAGGAACATTTATGTAATAGTTCCAATTGAATCAGGCGGCAACACCTGCTCATGGTCAGACAATATCTTTGTGCCTGAATTTATCGGCAGTCTGCCTGATCTTTCAAACATTACGATTCATTCTTTTAACGACAGCCTTATCGCTGTCGGAGAAGGAGCCAATGGAATGGAAATTCATAAACTTGTTGAACAGAGCGGTGATGCGTGGTTTGAGAACATTACAGGAACATCGGCACCTTCAATGAGAGATGCTTATAATATTGAAATTAATGATGGTATTCTCTATCTGGCGGGAGGAGTCGAAATAATTAATCAGGTGGCTGATCTCAAGACCGATATATGGAAATTCAATGAATCTGAAGGATGGACACTTATCAGAAATGATCTCAATCTGTTCCCTGTGAGCTTCAGAATAGATTTTGATGGTGGTGATATAATTCTTACTGACAGAATATTCAAATCGGATGCCACGGCAGAGAGAGTGAGATTTAATTCTGACGGTTCGGGCGACACACCGGTTGTTGAAATAGTGACAGTTGAAGGAGTTCCTGTTATAAGCACAGGAAATTACTGCCTTAGCGAAATAGATTACATTGTTAAGGGTGGACTTGAGGTGTCTGGAGAATGTGCACCTTTTACACATCCGTGGTACAGATCATTTGCAACCGGCTCAACGATCTACAGCGTTGCAGGAAAAGGTGACCGGCTCTATGTCGGAACGAATAATTCAATAAAGGTCTATGACATATCAGATCCCGAAGCATTTGTCCTTAAATCAACCTTCTCAACTGGTGGCAGAATAGTCTATGATCTTGAAGTGGTTGAAGGGGATATAATGTATGCCGCAACAAGCGGAGGAATTTACAAGCTAAATACAGTAAATCCTGATGCACTTGCTTCATTATCTTTCTTCGCAACAAGCTACAACTATCAGTACAGAATACAGCTTTACAATGACAAGCTCTATGTTGGTGATGATAACGGAATAAACATCCGTGACAAGGAGACATTTACCTGCCTGGCTTATGTAAATATTGATTCAGTTCTTGATTTTGCCATAGCGAACGGTGAGATAGCGCTTTACAGATCATCGTTCTGGAGTGCGGGACTCCATATCAGGGATGTTGGTACACTTAATCTCAAAGCTTATGAATATGCGGAATGCTACACAGGCGAACTTACCACAGATCACGGAGCTTTCTATCTCTCCTGCGACGGATATGAATACCGTTTTGAAGGAAGACCTGATACATATTTTAATTTCTATCCTCTTGACGGAGACATTAGGGAAATGCAGGAAAACCATGTTTACAACGGCTGGACATACATCCCTGACGGAAGTAATGTAAAACTTTCAACCCTGAATGATGTCCCGAGCTACTGCGGAAACGGAGTAGTTGAATCCGGAGAACTGTGTGACGGAAATTCAGTTGCGTGCACAACAATAAGTTCATCTTATGCAAGCGGCACAGCATATTGTAATTCCACCTGTAACGGCTATAATGAAAGCAACTGTTCAACTGATGGATGGTAGGTTTTTTTATACAGGGGCGGATCACCGTATCCGCCCGGTTTTCTGGGCGAATGATTATTCGCCCTTACGGAGGCAAAAATGCGCAGCATCTTAATCATATTTCTTTTATCGGTTTTCTGGTCATGTACTTCGTGTAACTCAAACAGTCCGAAAACGGATACAGATAACGCAATGCCTGACAAAGATTCTGTTGCAGTTATTGATTCAGAGACTCAGGATGAAGTTCACGATGAATCAGATGATCCTGATGCTGCTTTACCCGATTCAGACAATTCAGTTCCCGACACAGCTGTAAATGATGATGAATTCATTGATGACTGTGATGTTAAACTGATTGATGCAAAATTTCCATATTATGACAAAGACAGCAACATCACCTTCTGCCGTCCGGGATGTGATACTCCAACTGAAAAAGATCCTCAGTGCATGTCAAACTTGTGGAGAGAACAGAACCACAACCTCTGTCACCAGCATCCGGAATACGACTGCTGTGGATATCCCTGTGTGCTTGAAACTCTCAATCCCATGACAAAGGAGGAGACAGATAAGGAGTTGGTTTTTGAAGGCGAGATACTCGTTCCAATGCACAAGTGCGATCTGTTTCTGTCTGTGTGGAATCATGACGGCACACACGGAGTTGTCAAATCGTGGAATATGAGTGAAGGAAAGGTGGGGTTTTATCTTTATACGACAAAGCTTACAGCACAGGACTGGCCTGTACAGAGCAAGCATGTAACATATGATATTGCAACAAAGAAATACAATTTTATTGTTCCTTCCCGTGGTCAGGAACAGGCGTATTTCAAGGGGAACAGAGTAGGTCTTGTTTCTGACAAGAGAAACTTGGATTTGAACAACAGCTATATCTTTCTTGCATATATTAAAGATGATGGATTTAAAACGCTGGCTTATAATAAAAAGGTGCACCGTATTGCATACGAACCCGCCATGAACGATAAATGGGCGTTTGTGAACCTGCAGGAAACGGAAACATCACCATATAAAATGATGTATGCAAAGGTTGGTGATCCGTCCTCCAACAGTACAGCGGATTCATGGAAATGGACAGTGCTCGGGGAGGGGACATTGAGATACAGCGAATTAGGCGGAGATTATCTTGGCATTTATGATGAGCAGAAAAACGGATACATTTGTAATCTGTCAAAAACTCCAAAATCTTTTACGGATTGTCTTAAAATAAACAGAGACGGGGAAAAGCTCTCAATAGTAGTTTTTAACAAATCAAATTCAAATGAATTCATTTACAATTCAAACGGAAAGGGAATTGTTTTAGCAAAATTAAATCAGAATAAATTCGAATATATTGATTTGGTAACAGATTTCACAGAAGAGACAGAGGAAAACGCATATACCCTTTCCCCGTACAGTTTTAATGGAAATATCGTTGTTTATGCTGAAATAACTTACAAGGATGATGATTCCGGAAGTCGAATCTGCTATTACAGAATAGATAAAAAGAAGAAATACTGCATGAAGAAGATGGATAAAGATGAAAGTTACAGTGATGGCACCACACAATTCCGTTATGGTTTCTCAGAATTTGAAGGAAAATGGTTTTTATATCAGAAGCTTAATTCAACACCATTAATATTAAGAGACATGGAATGCTACTGTAAAGAAGAAGGTGTGTGCCCTTTTGAGGAATAGATCCCAACTTTAAAATCTAACTTCCGGGACCTGTTCCGGTTTTGCCGGGAACGATGATGTAAACTTCACGGGTATCAACAAGTGAGCCCTCTCCGTAAACATGGATCTTTGCCTGAAAGGCGGTCGGTTCAGGTGTTGTGGGAT
>JAVEZS010000100.1:0-5426 GCA_034002885.1 Bacteroidales bacterium | reverse complement strand
GAGCTGCTGACAGGCAAAAATTCAGTCAGGCCCTGAACCAATCCAAGAAGAATAGCTTCAAGCCAGTTCATCAGCAATGTTTTTCAATCCTTATTTCTCCCCTTTTTTTGGCTTTCTCATGATAGCCCAGATCTCAAATACAAAACCGGCCAGAACCACAAGGGGGGCAAGTGTGATTCTCCTGAAGCTGAATATCTTTTCACTGAATACATTGGGATCATCAGACTTACCGCCCAGCATAAGCAGAAAGCCGGCAACAATGATAAGAAATCCAATGCCTAGCAGCTTATAGTTCTCCCTGGGCAGTGCAAAGTTTGAATTATCCTTTTTTTCAGTTTTTGGGGCCATAATCCTTTTCAATAATATAGTTTATCTTCCGGAATACTTAAATACCTGTTAACCGACAGATATGTTGAAAGAACATTTATAAGTATGCCGGCTAAAATAAGAAAAACACCTAGTAAAGCCAGCAGTTGCAGGCTCTGTGAACTGAAAAGGACAAAGAATTCCTTTTCAATAAAGAAGATCAGTGCCATCAGTAGTCCCATTGCTATCAGAGCGGCTATAACTCCATGATAAATACTTCTCAACAGGAAGGGTTTCCTTATGAAGGCGGCTGTTGCCCCTACCAGTTGCATGGTTCTGATGAGAAACCGCTTCGAATATATTGACAATCTGATGGTATTGTTTATTATTGTCACCGCTATAAGGAAGAGGAAAGAACTAAGCACAAGAAGGAAAAGACTTATTTTACTTATATTCTCGTTAATCCTGGCCAGCAGAGACTCATTGACATAAACCTCGTTTACGAAGGGATATTCAGTAACGTACTTCTCGATCCGGGCCACACTGTCAGGGTTTGTATATCCGGCGTAGAGATATACGTCGATTGTGGGCGGGAGGGGGTTGTCGCCAAGAAAGCTTATGAAATCCTCTCCCAGTTCTTCCTTCATCTTTTCAGCAGCCGCCTCCTTTGATACGTATTCTGTCGACTTAACATAGGGTTTGGCATCAAGATCCTTCTGAAGCATTCTTATATCGGCCTCTTTTGCCTGATCGTCGAGCATAATTGAGAAAGACAGACTCTCCCTGAGGTAGTCAGAGAGCTCTCTGGCATTAATAAGAAGCAGACCAAGGATTCCGAGCAGAAAAAGAACAAGAGAAACACTTATAACCAGTGTAAGGTAAGAGCTCCTCAGCTTTGTCTTCGAAAATTCAGTTCCTTGTTTTTTCACACTTAAACCCTCTTCCTGAATTTATTATACCTTAATTTCGTTATGTCTCTCCCGAAAACTGTCAGGATACATTTAATCAACAATCGTTATCCAGCCGAAATCATCCGGCTCATCACCGTACTGTATTGCGACAAGCCTGTTATACAGCTTCATCGTTAGCTCCCCTGTCTCGCAGTCCTTTCCATATTCGTAAACCTCATTGGTCTCCGGATCAAAGATCTTCCAGATAGGGCTTATCACAGCAGCAGTACCGCATGATCCTGCTTCATCGAATGTCGATAGTTCCTCTACCGGAACAGGCCTTCTTTCAGTCTTCATCCCCATGGATTCAGCAAGAGTAACGAGACTCATATTTGTTATGGAATTAAGTATCGATTCCGAATTCGGAGTTATGTAAGTATTATCTTTTATCCCGAAAAAGTTAGCCGGACCGCACTCGTCGATATATTTCTTCTCTTTTGCATCAAGGAAGAGAGTGTTGGTATAGCCAAGTTCCTTTGCTGCAAGCAGTGCTCTGAGGCTGGCAGCATAGTTCCCGCCAACCTTAAAGTTACCAGTGCCTTTAGGAGCTGCCCTGTCGACATCCCTGCAAATGATTGTGTTTACGGGTTTTACTCCCTCCTTGAAATACGGTCCGACAGGAGTAACAAAGATCAGAAAAGTGTACTCGCCTGAAGGTTTGACACCCACCTCAGCACCACTCCCGTAAAGAAGGGGTCTTATGTAAAGTGTGGCGCCAGAGCCATAGGGTGGTATAAACCTCTTATTGAGCTGTATAACTTTAAAAAGAGCTTCCTTAAAAAGTGCTTCGGGAACCTGGGCCATTTTGATGCCATCGGCCGATAATCTCATCCTTTTTGCGTTTTCTTCCCACCTGAAAAGTCTTATCTTTCCATCTTTCCCCATATATGCCTTAAGCCCTTCAAATGCTTCCTGACCATAATGCAAGCCTGTTGCAGCTATATGAATATCAATATATTCAGATGTTGAAACTTCAAGTTCTCCCCATTTACCATCCTTATATTTACAGCGCACATTATAATCTGTCTTTATGTATCCGAAAGACAGATTTTTCCAATCAAGATTATCCATTTGAGTTAATTTTAAAAATATCCGGTAAAATTACATCAATAAAACCAATCCCGGTCAGAAAAATTATTCTAAATTGGCTCTTTGTTCAACTTTTCAAGCTGACTGATCTGTTCACCGGCACTGATATTTCTCATGATGCGGGCCGACCCTGTGAGAAAATCGTGTTTCAGCAGAAGCTGTTTCTGATTCTCCCTCCATGTCACCCAGTCAATACTTTGTCCGTTTTCATTTCTTTCCCTGAACTGCCTGCGCGATAGATTCAGGAAATCAACTCTCCCAAGGTAATCGTACCTTGCATCGTGAAGTATCCGGGCAGCTTCCGATTCATGAACATCAATATATGAATCTGTTATCAGATCTGTTGCTGACATGATTAACCTGTCGCTGAAGCCAAAAAGGGGGAGCAGCTCTGAGGCAAACATACAGGATGCTCCGGCCGGATCGTCATAATTGCTAATATAACCTGTAAACAGGAATAAAGCTGCAAGCCTGAGACTCAGATATCCTTCACCGCCCAGTTGCTCCGCGTTAGCCAGCAGATCGGCCTGGCTGCAGATACCTTTTACCATCGACGCATTATGAAAATAAAGATCGGGAGGTGCTTCCTCATCGAACATCCTGAACACATGATCCTCAACATCCTGAAGCCTTATAAGCTGCATCTTAAGCCTGAAAGCATCATTGGGCAACCCGTTTTCATCAGTCAGTTCAGGAAGTATTCCGCTTACAAAATACATATCCAGCTCCCCCTTGTATTTCACCGGCATCCTTCCACGGTGCTCACATATAAAGAAATCCCTGACAAACTCATATGTAGTACCCGAAATATTTATTTTACCACCTACCCCCGACGATTCCATCCTGCTGGCAGTATTTACAGTATCTCCCCATATGTCATAGGAGAGTTTCTTATGGCCTATTACTCCTGCCACCACACTTCCCGTATGTATTCCTATCCTTATATCCCAGAATTTCATCCCCGAGACCTCGTTTGATTCCTTGAGTTTCTTCATATAATCCTGAACCTCAAGAGCTGCAAGTACCACCTCGACAGGATTTGTCCTGTTCTTTTCCGGGATACCACCGGCGCACATGTAGGCATCTCCTATTGTCTTAATCTTTTCGATGTGATATTTTTCAACAACAGAATCAAAATGAAAAAAGAAACGGTCGAGTTCATCAATAAGGACTTCGGGGTTCATCTCTTCAGCAATACGGGTAAAACCCTGTATATCCGAGAAAAGAACCGTGACAAAATTATACCTTATCTTTTCTGCCTTCCCCGTCAGTATTATCTCATCGGCAGTATTCTTTGGCAAAACATTTTCAAGAAGAGCCTCACTCTTTTCCTTTTCAATAATAAGATCCTCAGTTCGCTTGTTAATGATCTGTTCAAGCATGTAAACCCTTTCTGCAAATCTCAGCTCCAGAACATTATAAAGAACCCATGCAAGTATCAGTGGAAGAATGATATAAAAAATAACTGCAGGAAATGATTTATACCATACCGGAAGTATCCTTATGGAAAGAGGATCAACCTGCCCCGACTCACCTCCGGGTAAACGATAGGATATCTGCAGGTTATATTTACCCGAAGGCAGGTTGGTATATTCCCTGTAATTTCTCTCCTGCCACAGCGGAGCGGTCCTGTCAAAACCCTCAAGAGAGAATCTGTATGAGATGTTTTCAGATGGCTGGCAGCCGAATACCAGATTGTTTTCCCTGTTTCGTACAACAAGAACATAATCTTTACCCGTAAGAACAGACTCAGCGCCCTCTTCTGCCCTGATCACCCTGCCTCCGTCGATCTCAACCGAAGACAGAAACGGCCTTTCCGATGGTCCTTCCGCCTGTGCCCGTGAAATAACAGGCAGTAGCATGACAGCCACGATTACAAGGTATATAGAATTTAGTTTCTGGTAACGGACCATATAGCCGGTCAAATTTCTGTAACCTTTCCAAAAGTAACACTTAATAAAGTCAGGTCAAAAGGAATGCCCTATATTTGATTAATTTTGAAATTCCCAACCACTCCGATTATGCAACTTGTCTTCGCTTCAAACAACAAACACAAGATCAAAGAGATCAACGATATTCTGGGATCCGGGATTCAACTTCTCAGCCTTGGCGACATTAAGATGGAAGAAGATATCCCCGAAGATGAGCATACCCTCGAAGGGAATGCCCTTGCCAAGTCACGCTACATCCATTCTGCTACCGGACTTGATGTATTTGCTGATGATACCGGCCTGGAAGTAGATTACCTTGATGGTCAGCCGGGTGTTCATTCTGCCCGCTTTGCCGGTCCTGAAAAAGATTCCGGGGCAAATATTGAAAAGCTCCTTTTGCTTCTGGGTAACACGTTAAACAGAAGGGCAAGGTTCAGAACCGTTATTGCACTCATATCAAATGGCAGTGAATATCTCTTTGAAGGTACGGTAAACGGCACCATAACAGGTGACAGAAGAGGCCTTGAAGGTTTTGGTTATGATCCTGTATTCATACCCGACGGGTATGACCTTACCTTTGCAGAGATGAGTCTTTCTGAAAAGAACAGGATATCACACCGTGCCATGGCTTTCGGTAGGCTTAAGGAATTTCTTGAAGGGAATCAATCAGATTAGTAATTTTTACCTGATTCTTTGAAAAGAGTTACTATAATAACATTTTTATTCCTGATGGCTGCCTCAGGCCTTCAGGGACAATCACCTCCGGGCTCCTGGACCGATCACCTTAATTATACCACTGCCGTTAATGTTACCCTTGCGGGCACCAGGGTATATGCCTCAACAGGTTCATCACTGCTTATGTACGACACCGGATACGGCGAAGTAAAACAACTGTCGACCGTAACGGGGCTGACATCAACGGGAATCAGTGCAATAGCCTGGTCGGACGATAATGCCACACTTGTTGTTGTATATAACAGTCTCGATATCGACCTTGTCACCAATAATAAGATTTACAATATTCCTGATATCCGGGAAAGATTTCCATCGGGAGGAATAAAGATCTTCAGGGCAAGAACTTCGGGTCACTATGCATATCTGGCAACAAATTCAGGCATCGTGGTCATTGACCTTCAGAAAAGAGAGATAA
>JAVEZS010000099.1:0-5600 GCA_034002885.1 Bacteroidales bacterium | reverse complement strand
AAAAACAACTATAAAGCCTTTTGCATCATTTATCTTTGAAAGGGATACGTACTCTCCCTCAACATTCTTAAGACTGAAATCCCGGGCCTTGTCGCCGGCTTTCAACGGAGTGTTCGAAAACGCTGCGGTGGTCGCGATAACAACTGCGGATAAAAGAGAAATCATTCTTTTCATAAATTATTGAATTTTAATTGTTCACACTATATTAACTTTCTGATAAGATTACGAAGTTCGTTTTCTTCGATTTCACCAGGATGAAAATGCCTCTTCCTGTCAGCATTATTAAAGAAAAGGGTTGAAGGGATATTCCCCTGCCATGAAGGATCGATCTGTTCGATCCACAAGTTATGATCGGTTTCCATCATAACCGAAACATCGAGGGAGATCTGTCTTTTGTTGAGAAAAGGGATAAGCTGGCTCTCAATCTTGCTCGGGAAATCGAGACTGATCATAATAAATTCAACCTTAGATTTGTCATACTCAGCCGCTACTTTTTCGAAAGCCGGAAGTTCCTTTACACAAGGGGCACACCAGGTGGCCCAAAGGTTAACTACATACAGCTTGTCGGACCGGTTGTTGAGAATCTTTTCGAGATCATTTATATTTATTTTCTTAACATCCTGACCTGTAGCATAGTGATGTGAAATAATTAACAGAAGCGTTACTGTAAATATTACCCGGAATGCCTTCATCCTGTTTTTTTTCTGAAAACAATTTTTAAAGGCAGTTTGTTCAAAAAGCCATTACTTGCTCCGCGATGTATTAAACCTGAGGGATGTCTTCTCCGCGGTTGTGTCAGAAAAAAACCGGTAATTTTCTGAACAATGTTAATGCGCAGGTATATAATATCATAACTTTCCTGAAAACTCCATTATATATTCAGAAACGTATTCATCCCCCTTCGGATTGAGCATTTTCACGTAAAGCCTCGCCCTGCGGCCAAGATTAAGACAAGTAGTTTTGTTCCTTATGTCTTCTTCTGTATCAAGAGGCTGAAGGGAGGGATACCAGAGGGTAAAACCGGGTTTGTCGAGCAGCAGCTGAGGTGATGACCATTCCTGTGTGCTCCGGGGATCGCTGAAATCACTGTTCGTGTTGAATGATATGAAGACCTTGCTTCCTCTCCAGGAAGATCCGGTAACATGTCCCATCAGCATTACCCAGCAGTTGAGATATTGATTCCAGCTTACCGATGGTCCCCAGTGAAATCCTCCATCCGGTGATGATGCCGGACCTCCTCCCTGGCCGAAGTGGATCTGAAGTGATTCCACGGGACTGCCAATTCCGTTGTATGGTACAGTAAAATCGTTTCCGTCCCATCTTTTTGCTTTTCCCTGCGGATCGTCCAGGTCGCTGAGAGCAATCCTTGCCACGCTTATACACTGTCCGCTCCACTCTTTCTCAGCGCTGTATGTATCTTCCTTATATTCTTCCGGATATCCGTATTCCCCATAGAAAAGATAAAGGTAATCACCATCGGCTACTGCCGAGGGATCGCCGACTCCTCCTGCAAAGGTGTTTGAGGTGTTTTGAGGCTTCAGGATAAGCCGGGGATCGAGGTCTTCAATGAAAATACCCTTGTTCTCCCAGCTTCTACCACCATCGGTCGACTTCATTATGCCTATCCGGCACACGGCAGCAGGACTTTCCGGACCAAGAAGGCCCTGTGGCCAGTTTGTATTGTTGTAACCCTCACGTGTTATTGTATCGTACGGAAAAGTTGAGGGATAGTTCTCGTTATGGTAAATTGCGTAAAGAGTTCTTCCTGATTTATCATTCCTGTCCTGATAGATAGTCTCAAACCATACTGCCCCGTGAAGTCCGTCCTGTCCGGGAGGTACATTAGGAGGCATAAGCGGACTGGTAAACTGCGATGAGTCGTTGTCGAAGGCATCAGGAGCATTTACTCCGTCGGTGAATTTCAGGTCCCTGGCATCTCCCCACAGAGGATCCTCTCCGTATTTTCCTGGGAAGATCCTGAAGGTGTCGCCTATCCAGGCCTCGGCCATGTTGCAGTCGACAAACGAGTTGAAGCGGACCTTTTCGGCTGGAATAAGCCTGAATGAAGGTATTATCCTTTTATTTCCTGCAGTGCAGGATGCCAGGAGCATAAACCCCAGCGTGATCAGGACGGAATTTTTCAACATGTTATTTCAGATTTCTTTGTTTTTATATTAAAAATATTGTTCTGCAAGAATTGATTAACCACGGAATTCACGGTCCCGATGTCTATCCGGATCACGGAAAAAATCACGGATTTTGTTATTTGAGACAATCCATGTATAACCCGTGTTCTCCGTTGTTTCCGTTGTTAAAAAACACAAAGCGGATAAGGGTTTTCTGCAGTTTCCTTTTTACTGCTGTCTATTTTATTTCGAAGTTACCCTTCAGCTCTTCGCTTTCCCTGTATCCGTATCTTACCGCCTTTACGCGAATGCTGTGGCTGCCCTTTTTCAGCCTCACAGGTCCTGAATAGAGCAACCACCGTGGGCTCTCCTTCTGATCGAATGTGTATACAATTGAAGATCCGTGTGTGGGACAATAAAATGCCAGGGTCATCGGAGAGGAATAAGTACCGCCCTCACGGTGGTGCCTGACATGCCTTTCTTCAGGCGAATTGATTATGAAATAGGGAGTATCGGTAACTGGCTGTTTCAGCCCGGGCCACATCCTTTCAATCATTTCAGGTTCATTAATATGACCGAGATCCCCTGTCTCTGCTGTCCATTTCTGATGACGTTCCCGCATATCGGCCAGAGTTTTATTATATTCCGGATCTCCTGCGAGGTTTTTTATCTGATAGGGATCGGCCTTTACGTCATAAAGTTCCTCAGGAGGCCTTTTATCGGCCATCCATGCCTTTTGAGGACCGCTGAGCTTTCCTTCTGCATCCAGACGCAGCATCTCTTTGAAAATAGGCATATTACTCAGATAAGGCACCCATATGGGGAAAGGTTCGTTGGGATAATAATTTCTTATGTAAAGATAGTCATGGGTCCTCACAGACCTGATCATGTCGTAAGATTCGTCGACCCTGTCGCGCGCGGCAAAAACAGCGTCTCTGGGAGGTCCTTCCTGACTGCCCAGGAAGGCTGTTCCCTGCATGTGTGCCGGTACGGGAACACCAGCAAGCGACATCACAGTGGGTCCGAAATCGATTGAACTTATAAGGCGGTCGTCAACCTTTCCGTCATCCAGGCTGCCCGGAGAATTTATGATCAGTGGTATGTTAAGTCCCGAGTCATAAAGCCATCTCTTGTGACGGGGCAAACCGTCCCCATGATCACCCCAGAAGAATATTATGGTATTGTCGAGTTCTCCTTCCCTTTCAAGTTCACTTATCAGGACTCCGACAACCGAATCAAGCCTGGCAATATTGTCATACATCTTAGCAAGGTTCTTCCTTATTATCTCATTATCGGGGTAATAAGGAGGAACAATAACCGATTGCGGATCGGTTTTGACATTACTGATATCCCAGTTCTGGCTTTCGTGTGTGCCTGTCCAGTTGAATACAGCGAAAAACGGCTGGTTCCTGTCAGGCCTGTTCTTATAATGTGCCGTCCTGCTGCATTCATCCCATATGCTTGCCGGCACCGGATCGGCCGCGAATTGGTAGTCGGTCTTTGAGTTATTCGTGCAATAATACCCTGCTGTGCGAAGGTACTCTGTAAAGCTCTTAACATAATGAGGAGGTACGGCGGTGAAAGGCACAGGATTCTCCACACTTCTTCTGTAGGATGTTGTTCGCATGTGCATGCAACCGATTGAGGTCTGATACATCCCGGTAATAATTCCTGCCCGGCATGGAGCACTGATTGCAGCAGTGGTGAAAACGTTCGTATATCTGATCCCCTGAGCGGCAAGCCTGTCTATATTAGGCGTTTTTGCAACTCTGTCGCCGTAACATCCGAGATGCGGTCCCATATCCTCAGTAGAGATCCACAGGATATTAGGCTGATTCCTGATCTGCTGCCCTTCAGCATTTGTTGAAAGAAGGGAAAGCGCTCCGGTAATGCCGAAAGCAAAGGCGGGCTGAAAAAGGCCCGACTCCCGGATTTTGTTTTTAATGCTTATCATGATGGTTTGGGTTATATTATGCTTAATCAGTTATATAATCGTCTATAATTGACTCCGGTTTCATAACCGGCGGATATAAAAGAAATCTCTTTAATTCAGTTTTCCTGCTGGTCTTCTGTTTTTCCCTGGGTTATTGGTAAGAGCGTCACCCAGGTCATCTCTTGCCTGGTCAGCAAGCTCCTGAAGTTCCCTGACCTTTTCGGGGTGAAATTCCGCAACATTGTACCTTTCGCCGGGATCGCGCCTGAGGTCGTAAAGTTCAGGTTCCTTTACCTGTAAGGTTCCCGTTGGTCCCGGCCATCCGTCGGCTCCTGGTTTCATATCACAGTAGGTCCGGCCTTTATGGGGAAGCACAAGCTTCCAGCTTTCTCTCTGAACGGCCTCAAGACTGTTGGTCTCGTAGTAATAATACAGCTCTTTGCGGGGCGACACATCAAAATTACCAAGCATAAGCGGAAGAATACTGACACCGTCAATTTTCAATGAAGGAAGTCCGGCACCCGTTATTTCGGCCAGTGTGGGGAGAATATCGATCGATGAAGAAAGCTCGTTGCAGACAGAACCCTCAGATATAATGCCTGGCCACCTCATTATACAAGGAACTCTCTGACCTCCTTCCCAGCTTGTTCCCTTGCCTTCACGCAAACCGCCTGTTGTCCCGGCATGATTGCCGAAATTGAGCCAGGGACCGTTGTCGCTTGTAAAAATTACGAGGGTGTTATCTGCCAGTCCGTTCTTTTCAAGAGCTTTCATTATTTCCCCAATCGACCAGTCGACTTCCATCATAACATCACCGTACATGCCCTGTTTGCTTTTCCCTCTGAATTTTTCCGACACTCCAAGCGGAACATGCACCATTGAATGAGGAAGATAGAGAAAGAATGGTCCGGACCTGTGATTTTCAATGAACTCAACCGCCCTGTGTGTATAGTCTGTCGTTAGCTTGTCCTGTTCCGCCAGCGAAGGCACTTCAGCCGTCTTCTCATTCCCCTCGATAAGCGGAAGTAAGGGATATTTCATTTTATTGCTTGCAGTATCTTTAAGATGTATTGGAACTCCATCGAAATCAACGGGCCACATGTCGTTCGAATACGGAATACCGTAATACTCGTCAAAGCCATGCTGAAGAGGCAGGAACTCCCTGTGATGCCCGAGATGCCATTTGCCTATTATTCCCGTATAATACCCCCTGGTCTTCAGCATCTCGGCAATGGTTGTCTCATCTTTATTGATCCCGTGAGTAGCCCAGGGCATCAATGCGCCCGATATTCCTATCCTGTTTGGATAACATCCTGTAAGCAGACCTGCCCTCGAAGCGCTGCTTACAGCCTGCGGGCAGTAGTACCAGGTGAATTGCATCCCGCCGTTTGCCAGTCTGTCGAGGTTTGGCGTCTTATACTGAACGGCTCCTGTTCTGCCTATGTCTCCATAACCCATGTCGTCCATGAGTATGAGGACGATATTCGGGGTGCTGGGCCTTAACGGTCCGGTTGTCTGTGCCCCTGCCTGAACCGCTGCAA
>JAVEZS010000098.1:0-5642 GCA_034002885.1 Bacteroidales bacterium | reverse complement strand
GCAGAGTGTGTTGATTGTTGAAAGAGGCCTGTCGACTTTAGAATAAGTTTAGAGGATTATGTTGCCAATCAGGTATTAAGTGTATATTTAACAAGCAGTTATCTAATCTCGTAACTTTCCCCTCCTTTTCAAGGAGGGGTGGCCCGTACAGTGATTTTGTACGGGCCGGAATTCGATTCCGGGCCGGGGTGGTTGATCAGTTCTTATTTTACTTTACTCTGATGAAAAACAAAAAACTCTTTAACAACCTGATATCTAAGTTTCATAACTTTCCCCTCCTTTTCAAGGAGGGGTGGCCCGTACAGTGGTTTTGTACGGGCCGGAATTCGATTCCGGGCCGGGGTGGTTGATCAGCTGTTAACTTACTATACTCTGATGAAAAACAAAAAACTCTTTAACAGAGAATACCTCAAGCCGGCAAGGTCATTCCTGAGGAACAATTCTACCTCTGCCGAGGCTGTCTTATGGACATATTTAAAATCGGCCAGCATTGATGGCAGAAAATTCAGAAGGCAGCACAGTATAGGAAAATATATTGTTGACTTTTATTGTCCGTCAGAAAAGCTTATCGTTGAACTTGATGGAGAACCTCATGGTGATTATATCCAGATTGAAAAAGATAAAATAAGGGACAAGTTTCTTGAGGGTCTCGGCCTTACTGTTCTTCGATTTGAAAACAGGTTGGTATTTCAGGAGCCTGAATACATACTTAAAGAAATAAGAAAGGCTTTTGAAGGAGAGGATAGGTGTATTTAGATATTGAGAAACTACACTCCTTAGCTTTAACCACCCCGGCCCGGAAGTAAATCTCGTCCGGTTCAAGAAGCAGTAGCCGGGCCACCCCTCCTTGAAAAGGAGGGGAAAGTTAAGATCCTATATACCTGCATATTAAGCACTAAATTGAGATAAAACGATCTAGAACATGATGAAATGTTTTTGAATCGCCGATATTGGCTTACAAGTATACAATCAGTTCCGCCATTCATGCTGTCATCACTGACCCGGTCAGGTTGATATAAAACGAGCTTGAATACATACTTGACACACTAATTATCACAAGTCAGAACTTGTAAGGTCGTTGTTCAGCTGAAAGAACAAGTCAGTCTGTTCCGGCAGGCATCTGCAGGTCAGGCTTCTAATATCGTTCCCTTATATAACCTCCCCTGCGGGAACTTTCCCTTTTCACTTTTTCACAATCGGTATCGATGCTGAAGTTCGGAGGTCTTTCAAACTCGTCCGATTCCATTATCCCGAACTGAGGATCATTATAAAGTTTCCTCATGAATATCCCGAAAACAGGAAGAGCCATCTGGGCTCCCTGTCCCTCGCTCAGGGTCTCAAAGTGAATGGCCTGGTCCTCCCATCCGCTCCAGACTCCCGCGACAAGGTTGGGTGTCACTCCCATGAACCATCCGTTTGAGTGGTTCTGTGTTGTTCCCGTCTTCCCCCCTATCTGGTTGAGCAGCATGTACGGTTCTCTTCTGAGCCTGTTACCCGATCCTGTCTGAACAACTCCCTGAAGAAGATCGAGCATAAGGTATGCCTGGTCCTCGCTCAGCACCTCCTCGATACCTGGGGTAAACCTCGAAATCACATTCCCGTTCTTGTCCTCGATACGGGTCACATACATCGGCCGTGTGTAAACGCCTTTGTTGGCAAAGGTTCCGTATGCCCCGACCATCTCCTCAAGTTTGAGATCTGAGGTTCCGAGGAAAATAGAAGGAACGGGATCGATGAAGCTTCTTATTCCCATCTTCTTCATAAGGTCGGTAACGGCCGAGGGTCTGAACTGCTGCATCAGCCAGGCAGAGATATAGTTTTCCGACTGAGCCAGTCCCCACTTCAGGGTAACCATTTTGCCATGGTAATCCTTGGGTCCCGAGCTTCTTGGTATCCAGGGAACCGAATCGCCGGGAAGATCGAATGAGCGAGGGATGTTTTCTACTTCGTCGCAGGGGGTATAGCCGTTCTGCATTGCAATTGTGTAAAGAAAGGGTTTTATTGTACTGCCCACCTGTTTTCTCTGCTGGGTCACCGCGTCCCATTTGAAGTATCTGAAATCGGGTCCTCCGACATAAGCTTTTACATGGCCGTTATGCGGATCTTCGACAAGGAAGGACGAACGGACGAAGAATTTGTAGTACCTCACCGAGTCGTAGGGCGTCATTATAGTGTCAATCTCTCCTTTCCATGAGAACACCCTCATAGGTACCTTTGTATTGAAGGCCAGCATTATCGAATCCATCGGAACTCCCCTTGCCCTCATCATTATATATCTTTCACTGTCTCTCACCGACCGCATAAGCAGGTCTTCCACATCCTTCTTTGAAAGATCGTTTGAATACGGAGGGTTCCTGAAGTTTTTAGCACGTTTGTAGAAATCGGGCTGAACCTCCTTCGACAGATGTTCTGCAAGAGATTCCTCAGCATACTGCTGCATCTTCGAGTTGAGGGTTGTATATATTTTAAGGCCGTCCTTATAGATATCGTAGTTTGATCCGTCAGGTTTCCTGTTCTTGTTGCACCAGCCGTAAAGAGGGTTGTTGTTCCATTCCCAGAGGGCTTCTTCATAAGATGATTCCCTTTCGTACCTGTTACGGTCGGGCTCCGGTCTTCGCATAATATTTCTCAGGTACTCCCTGAAATAAGTTGCCGGTCCGGTATTATGGTCTTCTATGTTGAAATCGAGTTCGATAGGAAGGAGTTTCAGGGAATCGGCCACGTGTGGATGGAGGTATCCGTATTTTGACATCTGCGAAATGACAATGTTTCTCCTTTGCAGCATCCGCTGGGGATATTTCTTCGGATTGAATGCGCTGGAATTCTTGAGCATTCCTATCAGGACCGCTGCTTCTTCGATCTTCAGTGAGTCGGGAGTCGTGTTGAAATAGACCTTAGAGGCAGATCTTATTCCGATGGCCTGATACAGGAAATCGTATTTATTGAGATACATTGCTATTATTTCCTCCTTTGTATAGCTTCTCTCAAGCTTCACCGCGGTCTGCCATTCCTTGAATTTCGACACCCCCAGGCGCATCTTCCTTACAAAGGCCGAGGTACGGGCGGTGTCCCTGGGATAAAGCTGTTTTGCCAGCTGTTGTGTGATGGTGCTTCCCCCGCCTGTGTTCTGCCTCAGAACTATTGTCCTTACGAGAGCACGGCCAAGGCCCCGGATATCAATACCCGAGTGCCTGTAGTACCTTATGTCTTCGGTAGCAATCAGTGCATTGACAAGGTATGGCGACAACTCCTCGTATTCGGTCCATGTCCGGTTTTCAATGCTTATCTTCCCCAGAAGGACACCGTCTTCGGAGAATACTTCTGCAGCAAGGTTATATTCCGGATTTTCAAGTTCGGAGAAAGAGGGCATCGTACCAAGCTTGCCTTTTGAGATAAGAATGAACAGAAGGACGACCAGAATAAACGGGACAGAGAATATTGTCCAGAACCAGATTAGATATTTTCTTTTTGCCGAAGTGGCTTTCATTCGCTCCACTGATTTGCGCAAAAATAGCAATTAATAAAGAATCTTAACCGTTTATTTTGAAGTTTGGGACCTAAATGATTTACTTTGTCGTGTTTTTAAAAAATGTTAAAATGCTCTGATATGATCGAAAATCTAGTTATTGTTGAGTCGCCTGCAAAAGCAAAAACCATAGAGAAATTTCTTGGTAAGGATTTCCGGGTTGTCTCAAGTTTCGGGCATATCCGCGATCTGAAGAAGAAAAATCTAGGGATTGACATAGAGAACAATTTCTCTCCCGAGTATGAGGTTCCCAAGGAAAAGGCAAAAGTTGTGGGAGAGCTTCGCAAAGCCGCAGCCGGAGCAAAGACCATATGGATAGCTTCTGATGAGGACCGCGAAGGAGAAGCCATAGCATGGCATCTTGCAAGCGTTCTCAATCTCGATCTCAGCACCACGAAAAGGATTGTTTTCCATGAAATAACAAAGGATGCCATCACCAATGCCATACAGAATCCGCGGCAGGTCGACATGAACCTGGTGAATTCCCAGCAGGCCAGGCGCATTCTCGACCGTATTGTCGGATTTGAGATCTCTCCTGTTCTGTGGAAGAAAGTACAGCCGGCATTATCGGCAGGAAGGGTTCAGTCTGTTGCGGTACGCCTGATCGTTGAACGGGAAAGGGAGATAATATCATTCAAATCTGAGTCGTCGTTCAGGATAAGCGGCCTTTTCGGATGCGATTCACTTAAAGATTCCAATCTCTTAAGAGCTGAAGCTGCAAAGAGATTCGCCAACGAAAAGGAGGCTTCATCATTCCTCGAACTATGCAAAAGTGCAGGATTCGCCGTTTCATCAATAGCTGTAAAGCCGGGAACGCGTTCGCCTGCGCCTCCGTTCACCACCTCGACCCTTCAGCAGGAGGCATACAGAAAGCTGGGATTCTCGGTATCACAGACCATGGCTGTCGCCCAGAAGCTTTATGAGGCAGGAAAGATCACTTATATGAGGACCGACTCAACAAACCTGTCGAAGCTGGCCCTGGCAAAAACGAAGGAAGTGATCACATCAGAATACGGTGAGAAGTACTCGAAGACGAGGCAGTTCCACACAAAGACGAAGGGAGCGCAGGAGGCCCATGAAGCCATAAGGCCTGCATATCCCGATGTAGTGACAATAACGGGGAACCAGAACGAGAAGAGGCTTTACGAGCTTATCTGGAAAAGGACGATTGCATCGCAGATGGCCGATGCCGAAGTTGAAAAGACTACAATATCCATTTCAATGAGCAACTCCCCTGTTCTCTTTTCAGCAAGCGGAGAGATCATCAGGTTCGACGGATTTCTCAAGGTATACACCGAATCGACTGATCACGAGAACGGAGAAGATGAAAAGTCAATTCTTCCTCCCGTGAAAAAAGGAATGGCTCTTCAGTACGAGAGCATCAGTGCAACTCAGCGATATACCATGCCTCCCCCGAGGTATACGGAGGCCAGTCTCGTCAAGAAGCTTGAAGAGCTGGGCATCGGCAGGCCTTCGACCTATGCTCCTACAATTTCGACCATTCAGCAGAGGGGATATGTTCTCAGGGAAGACCGGCCTGGCGAAAAACGACAGCTGAAAGTACTTACCCTTTCGAAAGGGAACGTTTCATCAGCCGTTAAGACCGAAGCAGCAGGGAAAGAGAAGTCGAAACTTTTCCCACAGGATATAGGAATGATTGTGAATGATTTTCTAATCGAGAACTTTTCGGAAATAGTCGACTATAACTTTACAGCCGAAGTGGAAGAGCAGTTCGACAGGATAGCTGAAGGGGAAATGAAATGGACGGGAATGCTCGACAGGTTCTATTCTTCATTTCACAAGACTGTAAAGGATACCCTTGAGAAAAAGTCCAGGAAGACCAGTGAAAGGGTCCTGGGAGTTCATCCCGAAACCGGGGAACAGGTAACGGTAAGAATGGGCCGTTTTGGTCCGGTGGCACAGATAGGCGACACGGAAAAAGGAGGGAAGCCACGTTTTGCGAGCCTTGCAAAAAATCAGCTGATTGAAACCATAACCCTTGACGAGGCTCTCGATCTTTTCCGCCTGCCCAGGTCGCTGGGTCAGTATGAAGGAGATGAGATGATTGTCGGAACAGGAAAATTCGGACCCTACGTAAGGTACAGGAGTAAATTCT
>JAVEZS010000097.1:4429-5650 GCA_034002885.1 Bacteroidales bacterium | reverse complement strand
ATCTCTGTGGTACGACTGCTCCTGTGCCCAAGCAAAGCCTGAATATACCTTAAGTCTGTCCCAGCTTCAAGCAAATGCGTCGCGTAACTGTGCCTTAACCCATGAAGCGTGATATCCTTTTTATTTATCCCGGCTTTCTCATATGCCGTCCTGAATACTTTCTCGAGACTGGCCGGACTGTACCTGCTTCCCTTCACCTGCCCTTCAAATAAATAATTATCCGGCCTGTAATGCAAAAGATAATCATCAACAATCCTGATAAGCCTGTCCGTTAAAGGAACTATCCGGTCCTTAAATCCTTTCGACTGCCTGATGCTTATCAGCTTCCTGTCGCGGTCTATATCTACAGGCCTTAACTCCAGAACCTCACTCCTCCTTAAACCACACCCGTAAACCAGACTTAACATAACCTTGTGCTTCTCATTCCTTACCGTTTCAAGAATCCTTTTTACTTCATCCTTGCTCAAAACATTAGGCAAACGGTACTGAGGCCTGGGCCTTGATATCTCACCCGGATCAATCACCGACCTGTATATCTTACCGTAAAACTTCTTAACCGCACTCACCATCTGGTTCTGATACGAATGACTTAAACTTCTGGGTATAATATATTCATCAACCATCCTGATAAGATCCTCTGAAGTACATTCCCCAGCTTCCTTCGGACTTACAAATCTCAGAAAAGCCGTAATCATCCCCGTGTAAGTCCTCACTGTCGTTTCAGGATACCTCCCTGCTTCCATCCATCTTTTGAATCTTTCAATATCCTTTGTCGCATTCTCACTTAATGAAGAATTACTAATCCCCCTATCAGGTACCACTGCAGTCATCGCATCCGGGGTATTAACCTGCTCACCGCCGAAAGTCTTGTCTGACTCCTTTTCAATCAGCGAACTTGCATCAACAAAAGCATGACCCTGGAATCTTTCTACAAGTCCAGGAACCGGATTGCTACTGTCGGGAATGTGCCAGTACCTCATCCGGGAACTCCATCTGGCATCGGCGATTTCTTTAACAAGTCTTATCAGACCTTCATCATACGGAAACTGAATCGAAATCCTGCTTTCTCCGTTATGAAGCACTTTCGAAATAATAACCTTTTTCATCACGGTAAATTGTATCAGCTGTTTCTCTCCCCCCGCGAAACCAAAGCAATGCTTCGTCAGTCACAATGGCAACAGCCTCATCTCTCTTCCCTGACCAATGGTTGTATTTATTGCC
>JAVEZS010000097.1:0-4329 GCA_034002885.1 Bacteroidales bacterium | reverse complement strand
TATGGAAATGAAGAATCTGTAGGAGTCGGTATTAAGAAAAGTGGCGTCAGGCGGGAAGAGCTTTTTATAACTTCTAAGCTTTGGGTCGATGATTCGGGGTATGAAAATTCAAAAAAGGCTTTTCAAACATCACTGGATAAACTGGGACTCCAATATCTGGACCTTTATCTCTATCATCGGCCCCGGGGAGATGTAAAGGGTTCATGGAAAGCGATGGAAGAATTGTACGGGCAAGGTAAAATAAAAGCTATTGGCGTAAGTAATTTTGAACCTGGCCAGATTGCAGAATTGATGGCTTATGCCAAAGTCAAACCCGCCATCAACCAAATCGAAACGCATCCTTTCTTCCAGGAGAGGATTTTATATGAAGATCTGAAGGAAAGAGTTGTACAAATGGAAGCCTGGTCTCCCTTTGCCGCCGGGCGTAATGGAATTTTCACCAACGAGACCCTGTCTGCAATTGGCAAAAAATACAATAAGAGTATAGCACAGGTTGTCTTAAGATGGCACTTCCAGAGAGGTATTGTTGCTATTCCGAGATCTTCACAAAAAGCCCATATGATTGAAAATTTAAACATTTTTGACTTTGAGCTTTCCAGCAGTGATATTCAAAGTATAGCCAGGCTTGATTTAAATAAGACTCAATTCCCTGAATGGAGCTAAGGGCTAAGCCGGGAATCTTCATGCTCACTCTCGCACTCACCCTTTTTTATGCTCCCCATGCTGCTGAGAGTCTATTGAATAACTGACATTTGGTCCCGAACTGATCCTGTGAAGCTATTTCCACAAACTTGAACTCGTGTTCCCATGCAAAGGAAATAATCATAACTATCTCCTTTCCCCTGATCCTCTAAAACCTCATACTATAACAGGGTATTATATCATACACCTGAGCAGTCTTACAGTCTACAAAAATTCCGGGCAGGATGTATGCAGTATAAACCGGTCTAAACTGACAGATTCCATTCCAACTGTGAACCAGAACTGAAATTCTGTTAAGCGGTATTTGCAATCCGTGAACTGCATGGCCGCAGGCAAATACAATAGCTTATATTTATTGTGCCATGATGAAACCCTGTGTAGGACAGACATATGCATAAGGGGTCATTATCTATACTATTTACTTACTTAAACTTTAACCTATGAAGAAATTCGTATTTCTTTTCTGGGGTTTGCTGATCATAAGTGTTCCGCCACTTTTCTCGCAGATCCGGGTCATTTCCGGCACGGTGCGATCATCGGTTGAATCAGAAGGACCCATTATCGGAGCTTCGGTTTCTGTTAAAGGAACCACTGTCGGTACTCTTACAGGTAATGACGGAAAATACTCATTGTCAGTTGATCAACAAGCAACTACCCTTGTCTTTTCATTTGTGGGAATGAAGAAACAGGAAATCCCGGTCGAAGGACGTACTACTATCGATGTGATAATGGAACCTGACATTCTGGGCCTTGAAGAGGTTGTAGTTACAGCCCTTGGCATTTCACGTGAAAGAAAATCTTTGGGATATGCCACCCAGGAAGTAAAGGGAGAAAAGATAGCCAAAGTTACTACCGCTAATTTCATGAACGCTCTTTCCGGAAAGATCTCCGGGGTTCAGGTTCAGAGGAACCAAAACCTGGGTGGTTCAACCAATGTTGTTGTGCGTGGAAACAAATCCCTCATAAACAGCAATCAGGTCCTCTATGTTGTTGATGGCGTGCCGATTAATAACAACATAGGAAAATATACAGATGTTGGCGTAACTTCAGGTCAGGCAGCAACAGTAGCAGGATATGATTATGGAAATGCTGCTGCTGATATCGATCCGGAAACCATCGAATCAATAAATGTTCTCAAAGGGTCCGCTGCAACTGCTCTGTATGGATCGCGGGCATCAGCGGGCGTTATTATGATCACTACGAAAAAGGGGAAGATCCTTGGTGAAGGAGAGACAGCTCCTGTCGGAGTGTCATTCAGCTCCGGTTTCACATTCAGCACTGTAGATAAATCAACATTCCCGGTTTATCAGAATCAATATGGCCCGGGTTATGGCTATGGCGACCCGCCTCCCTTTGATACGAGAACTGCTTCAGGAAGCCTGACCACAGACGATCCGGTCAACGATCCGCTTGTAAGATGGGTACAGATGGGTGAGGATGCATCCTATGGGCCCGCCTTCGACGGACAACCAATATGGGGCTGGTATTCGGTTGACCCTGAATCACCGTGGTATAAACAACCGAAACCCTATGAGTATTCAAAAAACGGTCCCTTGACTTTTTACGAAACTCCTCTGATATACACAAATACTATTGCAATCGATAAAGCTACTGATTTCAGTGCAGTCAGATTATCCTATACAAACTACAATGCAAAAGGGCTTCTGCCAAACAGTTCTTTAAATAAAAATATCGTGATGCTTAACGGACAGTGGAATATCAATAAGAAGATTACTGTAACAGGTACGGCAAACTATATCAGGCAAAATGGCAAAGGCAGGAATGCTACAGGATATAATGGTAATATAACAACCAACTTCCGGCAATGGCAGCAGACAAGCCTCGATTTCATGGAACAGAAAACAGTATACGAACTTACAAAAAGGAATCTGACCTGGAATTATAACACTGCATTGAACTATCCCAAATATTCCAACAATCCTTACTGGGATGCTTATGAAAATTATGAGACTGACATGAGAAACCGTTTTATCGGGAATGTGTCGCTGAATTACAAGGTGACTCCATGGCTTGACGTTTTCGGACGTATGTCGGCCGATACTTATTATGAACTCCAGGAAGAAAGAAGAGCTGTGGGAAGTGTTTCAATGAGGTTCGGCCTGGCTAATGTACCAGACAGGGTCACATCCGGATATCTCAGAAGAGATAATACTTTCACCGAATACAATTACGATCTGATGCTTAAGTTCAATAAGAAAATTTCACGCGATTTTAACATTAACGGATTACTCGGTTTCAATGAAAGAAGAACAACAAACACATTTTTCTCAAATGCGACAAACGGAGGTCTGCTTGTCCCGGGAATTTATTCCCTGCAAAACACAATAAGTCCTCTGCCATTACCACTTGAAGTAAATCAGATAGTAGGTGTCAGGAGCCTGTTTGCAAGCGTATCCCTTGGCTATAAGGACTACCTTTTCCTCGATGGTACATACCGCCAGGATTATGCATCTACTCTGCCTGTGAACAAAAATAAGTACCAGTATCCTTCTGTTACAGGGGCTTTCCTTTTTTCGAATATCATCAAAACATCCTGGCTCACATTCGGCAAACTGCGCCTGAATTATGCCCAGGTTGGTAACCTTGCAGGATTTGACCAGCTGAAAGATGTTTACCTCGTCAACAGCCCGATGAATGGCGCAAATACTCAGCTTCCTCCTTCAAAAAGGAATCCGGATCTGAAAAATGAACGCACAAACAGTGTTGAGGCAGGACTTGAAATGTCGTTTTTCAATGATCGTATTGGATTCGATATTGCTCTTTACAGGACAAATTCTCTCGACCAGATAATCCCTCTCACGGTAAGCCAGACTACCGGTTTCAGCAACCTTATGATCAATGCCGGGAAAATTGAGAACAAGGGAATTGAAATTGTTTTAGACGCCAATCCTGTCAAAGCCGGATCATTCAGATGGGACCTTTCCGTAAACTGGTCAAAGAACAGGAATAAGGTTGTTTCCCTTTACCCCGGTATCACAAACCTTCGCCTCAACTCTGTAAACCTCCAGGGTGGAGTTACAGTCAATGCTGCCGTAGGCGAACCATATGGTGTAATAAAGGGTAAGGACTTTACCTATGACGCTGATGGTAAGATTATTGTCGATGCAGAATCGGGAACACCTGTCCTGACAAGTTCGGCGGCTATTCCCATAGGTAATTTCACACCCGATTATAATGCCGGGATCCTGAACGTCTTCAGTTATAAGAATCTGTCTCTCAGTGCTCTCATCGATATCCAGAAAGGAGGTGATATCTGGTCGCTCGATATGTACTACGGAATGTCGAGCGGACTTTATCCCGAGACTGCTTTTATAAATGATCTTGGTAATCCCGTCAGGGATCCGATAGCCTGGAATGATCCCGACGATCCTTCAGAGGGTTATTCACAATCCAGCGGAGGGTATATAATCGAAGGTGTAAATGTTGATGCCGACGGTGTAAGCACCCCCAATAAAACCCGTGTCGATGCCACAAACGCAGATGCTTTCGGAGCAGGTCTTATGCCTCATTCTGCCTTCATCTATGATGCAGGGTATGTAAAACTCAGGGAAGTGGTATTTACTTATAACATCCCTCCGAGCTTACTTGGGAAATCGTTTCTTAAAG
>JAVEZS010000096.1:2295-5656 GCA_034002885.1 Bacteroidales bacterium | reverse complement strand
TTATTATAATTATATACGATGACATATACTGTTCCTGTCCGGTCGAGGCCATAACCCAGGTCAATAGTTACAGGTCCGGTTGAATTCACAACCGGAGTACCTGTAACCCAAACCGGCTGGGCTTCTATCGGGCCCGTGGCCAGGAGGAATAAAACAAGCTGAAAAAGTAATATTTTAATTGTCAGTCGCATTTATCTTTTCATCAACGTCTTATTACCACGTAACCTTTAAGTGTTTTACTTTTCTCGGGCTTCAGGATGTAGAAATATGTGTCTTCCGGTAAAGGATTCTCCTTGTCATCAACACCATTCCACAGATTATCGTAATTCTTATTCTCAAATACCCTTGCACCCCATCTGTTGAATATTGTAAGTGAGGTCTCCCCCAGCGATTCAATACCCTTTATCACGAAAAAGTCATTGTTTCCGTCAAGGTTGGGAGTTATGAGAGTGGGGATAATCAGACTTCTTACGGTAATATTGACAGTATCGGAGGAGACCGGACAAACGCCGTTTGTCACTGTCCAGATAAAGCTGTTGACCTCTATTCCGAGTTCGGAAACCCTTGCCTGGGGATCATTAAGATCCGAAAAATCACCTTCACCCATCAATATTGTCCATGCTCCTGTTTCATTTTGTCCAGGTTCATTTGCATCAAGATCAGCTTCAAAAAGAAAATCAAGATCCTGATCTTCTCCTGCATCAGCAACAGGCTGACTTCTGACCTCAACCTTTATCTGGTCGCTGTTAATGCAACCATACTGATCGGTAAGAGTTACAGTGTAAGTCGTAGTCTCATCAGGAGACGCCAAGGGGTTGGAGACAGAAGGATTACTTAGTGATGCTGCGGGGACCCATGCAAATGTTCCGGTTCCGGTTGCGTTGAGCTGTACAGCCCGGTCCTCGCAGACAGCTGCATCGGCTCCTGCATTTACCTGGGGAAGATCATGAAAAGTTACCCTGATTATATCGGAAGATGTACACTGGCTGTTGTTAAGGGTCCATGCAAAATCGTATGAACCGAACTGGTTGACTGATACTGTAGCGTTATGTCTTGTTGCGTCAGGAGTAAAGGTCACTTCCCCCGGTCCGCTTATTTTCGACCATAAGCCGTTGCCTGACGGAGCAGGGACGGCGTTCAGAAGGAATGTCAGATCGCATTCGTTGCCGCCGTTCCCTGCATCAGCTGAAGGCTGGGCAATAAATGTAACCGATACCGTAGCACTGCTTGAGCACGAACCATTCATCTCTGTCCACCTCAAAACATATGTCCCGTAATCACTGACTCGTATTTCTGCGGTAGGAGAATTTGCGTTCGGAGTGTAAGAGGCTGTTCCCGGTCCGCTTTCAATAGTCCACGTTCCGACCCCGAAACTGGGTACAGCCGAAAGGTTGAATTCCAGGCCGCAGTTATTTCCTCCCGTCCCTGCATTGGCAACAGGCTGCTGGTTGAAGTTAACGGTTATTACTGCTGTATCGGCGCAAATACCGTTGGTTTCAATCCATCTGAACTGCTTTGTGCCATATTCCGAGACTGTAACGAGGGCGGAAGGTGAACTTGCATCAGGGGTAAAAAGTGCGCCTCCGGTTCCGCCTATCATTGACCAGGAACCGATTCCGGTGCTCGGAACCGCAGCCAGCTGATAATCGAAGTCGCATGCATCTCCTCCGGGACCGGCGTCTGCAACAGGCTGCTCATAAAAGTTAACCGTTACAACACCGTTGGAAGTACATGTCCCGTTTGCTTCGGTCCACCGGAAGGTATAAGTCCCGTATTCCGAAACAATAACCGTTGCATCAGGTGCATTGGGTGTGGGAATAAATGAAGCAGTGCCAGTGCCGGTGACAAGAGACCATGTTCCCAATCCTGTTCCCGGAACAGCGTTGAGGGCAAAATTAAGATCGCATTCCACTCCTCCTGTTCCCGGGTTGGAAAGCGGCTGCTGGTAGAAATTGACTGTTATTGTGGCAGAGTTTACACAATTATTGTTTATTACCGTCCATGTAAATGTATAAGTACCATATGCCGTTACGGTGACTACTGCATTTGGAGTACCAGGTCCGGGGGCGAATACTGCAGTACCAGGACCCGAAGTCTGCGACCAGGTGCCGGTACCTGCCAGCGGAGTAATAGCATTAAGGTTAAAACTCAGTCCGCATGCGTCACCTCCGGTCCCTGCATTTGCAACAGGAGTCTGATTTACCGTTACTGCCACGGCCAGACGTGCAGCCGACTCACATACCCCTATCATCTGGCTTGCATAGTAATTACCTGTTACCAGGGCTGTGGTTGACGAAAGGGGCGTCCCTCCCACAGGGGTAAGGTACCACCTTATATTCAATCCCACGGCTGTAAGGTTGGCAACCGTCGGATTTGAACCAGAGCAGAAAACCTGAACGGCATCGCCCGTGGGTGCCAGAGGTATGCTCACCGTAACACTGACCATCAGACGTAAAACGGATTCACAACCGCTTATGGTCTGGGTCGCATAGTATGTTCCCGTTGCAAGAGGCGTGGCTGGAGCAAGAGCTGTGCCTCCCGTAGCAGAAGAATACCATCTGATTCCGGTTCCTGCGGCAGCAAGATTTGCCACAGTAGGATTGGTGATCAGACAGAAGTCCTGAGAAGCCGGACCCGTTGGAGCTGACGGGTTATTGACTGTCACAGCCACTGATCTCCTTGACGCCGATTCACATGTACCAACTGTCTGGCTGGCATAATAAGTCCCTGTAACAAGAGGAGTTGAAGAAGCCAGCGGAGCTCCGCCTGTTGAGGTAAGGTACCATCTTATTGAGGTGCCCGTTGCAGTCAGGCTGCCGACGGTAGGATTATTTGCAGCACAGAATATTTGTGGAGAAGGCGCTGCAGGTGCAGCAGGATTGCCGACAGTAACCACAACTGCCAGCCTTGAAGATGACTCGCATCCTCCCAGAGTCTGGCTTGCATAGTATGTGGCATTGTTCAGGGGTGTTGTTGATGGAAGAGCTAAGCCACCTGATATTACATTGTACCAGCGCAGATCCGAACCGCTGGCAACAATACTGGCTACAGTCGGATTATCGATAGCACAGAATGATTGAGGAGAAGTGCCTGTTGGAGCTGAAGGGTTGTTCACTACCACTGAAACGGCAAATCTGGTTGTCGATTCGCAGCTCCCGTAGGTCTGGCTGGCATAGTACGTCCTTGTAGTTATAACTGTAGATGTGGAAAGGGAAGATCCGTCGCTTGCATTCAGATACCACTTTATTCCCGTACCTGTTGCCGTTAAGGAAGCTACCGTGGGATTGTTTATCTGACAGAAGTACTGAGGCGAAGCTCCGGTCGGTGCAGGAGGGTTGTCGACAGTGACAGCAACTGCAAG
>JAVEZS010000096.1:0-2195 GCA_034002885.1 Bacteroidales bacterium | reverse complement strand
ATTTGCTGTGGGCGCTGAAGGAAGAGCATTCACTGTAATGGTCCCTTTTGCGTTGGGAGGGCCGGTGCAGGTCCCGTTTGTGATAACCTCATAATCATAATTGCGGAAGTCCGTAACGACCGGGGCCCCGCTTATCGTAATCCGGCTTCCGGCTATCACATACCCGACCCCGGACGGGAGTCCTTTAAGATCTAAAAGGGTAACACCCGTTCCAAGATCATATACAATATCAATAACCGGAGAACCATTACATACCGTCTGATTTTCCAGACCTGAAATCAGGCTAATGCAAGGTTGGGCCTTGGCCGCATTAAACGAAAAGATAAGTATGGCAATGGATACAATAAATCTTGTATATTTCATCAGATGCTTATTTAAATTCAGGTTTAGTTTTTTCAGTACAGTTTTAGAAATCTAAGTTACATCTTTAGCCGTGAACAGTAATAAATCCCTATCAAAAATCGTACAGAAATCATTTTCAGCCCTTACAAATACCAATAACCGTTTCATCCTGATTTTATCAGGTAAATGATTATCTGTTATATCCCTGATGTTAAACAACAATAAGGGCCAAATTAATTTAATATAAGTATCAGACGACCTTCAATTTGACCAATCCTTTGAAATCATACGTGAATGCATGATTTCCAGTTACCCGCAAAATGAGTATCTTCAGTTGTTCCTGTATTTTTTTACTCTCTCATCTATTATCACTCCCTTCCAGTTCAGACCAAACCCGAAATCATACAAATTACCTTCACTGTCAGTGTATGGTTTCATATCGCGTGGAACATCTTCAAACTGTTCTTCCACAGTTTTCATGTCGGCAGGCATCTGAAAGGGAAGCAGCCCCGATGGTTCAAAAGTACCGGTGATTACGTCCATCAAAGCCTGATCCTGCACTCCGAAATGGACAATTATTGCAGAAGAACTCTTCTCAATCTCCGAAAGAACCATTGGATTGGAAACATCTACAAGAACCACCACGGGTTTGTTTCCCATGAGGGTTCTGGTTTCGTTTACCATTTTCATATCGAACATGTTCCTTGTTTCAACGCTTTTCCCCCTGTACGATCTGTTTGTGAAATCCTCAAGAGGGCTTCCTCCTGCTATGCTGGTTTCGCGGGCATGATCAGCCCTGTATTTTGAATACTGAAGGCTCACCGGCACATATCCGTTTCCCTTCCGGTCTGCATCTCTCCGGTTATACCCGGTCCCCCCTGCCGGGCTGGAAATGCTCACAAGGGCAAAATCAGCCAGAGCAGGTTTGTCGACAATCTCGAAATACTTTGCTGCCATGGCCAGATTCACAGGATCGGTCCAGCTTTCTGGTGTTTCCCTGCCGAACCAGTCGCTGCCTGCAGGAGTATAGCGCTTTGGAATATAAACTTTCATCTGCTTCTTCAGCGGAAGAACTTCTGATCTGTTCTTCAGCATAATTACAGACCTTAATTGTGCATCATAGCCCTCCTTCATGAATTCAGGTTTACCGACCGTGTTCCTTGTGTTTTCAGTATCGAGGTATGGATTCTCGAATAATCCGACTCTGAAGATATTCTTAAGAAGCCTGACAGCCGACTGTTCAAAGCGTGCGCGCATGAATTCCTCACCATGCTCTTTTACACCAATGGCATATGCTTCAAGAACCGGTCCCTTGTCGTTGTTTCCGCCGAACTGGTCTCCGCCTGCCATTATTATTTTGTAATGACGTTCAGCAACGGAAAGACCTTCCACACCCCAGCTCTTACCTTCGAAACGGTCAACAGCTGAAACATCTCCGGTCACACCCCAGTCAGTACATACCACTCCGTCGTAGCCGTAGGTTCCCCGGAGAAGATCGTTGATTATATATTTGCTGTAAGCGTTTCCCACATTTTCTCCATAGATGGTATCCCGGTCAAATGATATTGTATAATAAGGCATTACAGCCGAAGCCATTCCTGTAGGTCCGTGAAGCCTGAAAGCCCCTTCTGTAAAAGGTTTCAGGTGGTCCTTAAGGTTGTTTCCGGGGTAAACCGCATAGGCGCCATAGCCGTAATGTCCATCCCTTCCCCCTTCTTCAGGTCCGCCGCCGGGCCAGTGTTTCACCATGGCATTTACGCTGTGATAACCCCAGCCACCTGAAATATGTGCTTCACCCTCCGATGTCTGAAAGCCGTCGACATAGGCTCGCGCCATATCGGTTGCCAGACCAG
>JAVEZS010000095.1:0-5657 GCA_034002885.1 Bacteroidales bacterium | reverse complement strand
TGGTTTCAAGAACATCGTGAAGGCCGCCCAGCATGACGCCTGAAAAATCGGGAAGCACTCTTCCCCTGAAGGTATCATGAATGGCACGCGGCTGCTCATAGATCTCCTTTAGCATGAAATGAGGAAATCCTTCCTTATCAATCTCTCCTATCTTCAGGTCGAGTTCCTTTACTTCGGGTGTTTTATTTTCTGTCCTGAGAGTCTTAAGAACAAGCTCATCCTTCTTTATAATGGCAAGATCGTCATCGTTCAGGTAGATGACCCGCTGGGTGTATTCAACAATGGGAGTTGCATCAGAGGCAATGAAATTCTCACCGTCTCCGACACCAATTACCAGTGGACTTCCTTTCTTGGCTGCAAAGAGCCTGTCAGGCTCCTGCGCACATATTATGACCAGTCCATAGGCTCCCTCAACCCTGTTGAGGGCAAGGGTTATTGCCTGCTCGGCTGTGAGGTCACCTTCGAGATAAAGATGTTCGATGAGATTGGCCAGAACCTCTGTATCAGTCTGGCTGGTGAATTCAATACCCCTGCTCTGAAGATGTTTTTTCAGGCGTGAATAATTCTCAATAATACCATTATGAACAACAACGAAGTTGCCCTTGTAAGAAGCCTGGGGATGTGCATTAAGCTCATTGGGCTCCCCATGAGTGGCCCATCTGGTATGTCCCATCCCGGTTGTCCCGTCAAAACTGGTCTGGTTAACCATCTCCTCCAGATCCATTACTCTTCCCTTGCATTTGAAGATTCTTGTCTCCCCGTTAACAAGGGCCATCCCGGCTGAGTCATAACCGCGGTATTCAAGACGCTTGAGGCCATTAATGATAATACCCCTTGCAGGTTTAGATCCAATATAACCAACAATTCCACACATATGAAAAGAATTTAAAACGGGAATAAAATTAAAAAATATCGTCTAAAAACAATATCAGAACCTTGTATAAGTTAATTCGAACCTGACCGGCTTACTTGCGTCGTTACCAAAGAGTATCACATTGTTTATGGTGCCGGCAGGAATAAGGATCTCCAGTTCAGGCATAATCTCATTGGATGTATCCTCAAGGTAATCCTGTACATAGGATACAATGTTAAAATTGTATCTCATGTTTACTGTATCAGCTGTTCCGTCGAAGAAGATCGGGTTTAGACCGTAATCTGAAACAAGATATTTTTCACCGGTTGTCATGCTGTAGCTCAGAAGAAGTGAAGGCGGAGCTGTTGATGGTATATATCCCAGCCCATCCGTATAGAAAGGTACTATAAGCCGGGCCTTGTTAACCGATATATTCGAGAGTGAACCGTTTTCCTTTATCTTTTCAAGACCCGGGAGCAGGATTTTGGTATGGACCCCGTTCAGCCCCTGGACAAAAGTCAGAGTATCCTTTACATATTGATTTATATTTTCAATCTTCTTATCAGGATCTGCCGCTTCATAATCGTTGGTGAAAATGTTAAACCGCGCATTATTAGACACAGCATCCAGATGGAGGGAGTATTCCTTTTTTATATCGTCTTCATCATGATAGTAAATGATGATATAATTCTGATAAGGTTCTGTGAGCGTAGGAGGTTGAAGTTTCATGGTGATAAAAACCGGGGAAGTATCGTCAATAGACATGCAGATGCCCCTGAAGTAGGATCTGAAATCGGGGACACGGTTGCTATGGAAAAGAAATGATGTGTCCCTCAGAATATAATCAGCAAAATCAACCGGAAGGTTCAGTTCTATCTTGTTAATAGTATCGGCATTAAGCCTTGGCAGCGGAAGGGGAGGAAGCTCATATCCTGTCAGTTGCAGATCATGATTTGAGTAATAGGTCGAATCGGTATATATCTCTTCGGCTATTTCAGAAATCCTCAGTACAGGATTAAGGTCAACCTCACCCTTCACTTTTCTGAAAGTCAGAAACATCTTAACCGAGTCGACAGTGTATATATCTTCATCCCATTCAGATCCCAGCCTTAGCTGTGTAACAAGCCTGCTTGTTGTATTTCCGAAATAGGGGTCGTGAATGGTCCCGAAGTATCCGTAGTAATGATTGCTGGTTACTATTGAATCATCTGACCATGTATACGAAGCGGGCCTTACTGTATCGGTTGAAAAGACTGTCACAAAGTCTGATCCGGGAAGAATGCCGGAACCTATGATTGTCGGATTCTCCTCACATGAAGAAAGGAAAACGAGAAAGATACCCGGGAGAAAAAAGGTTAATGCTTTTACTGAAGAAATTTTGAGAGCTGCATTTCTGCAACCGGACAGGAAGTTATGATAGAATCTCGTCATAAAAGTCGTTATAGGCATCTATATACTCATCCTCATTACGGTATGGGAGAACCGGCTTGCTGAGAGTCTGGATATACTTGTTAAGTTCTTCGTTGATATCTTCGCTCCCTATGATCACGGCATCGGAGTATTTCATAGCAAGCTTTGAAACATTGACAAAATCCGGATTCTTAACCAGCTTGAGGCTTTCTCCGTCAACACCATCATACCTGAGCTTGTCAGCAAACGTTGATCTAAACGGTGTTTTAAAATCATTATTGTAAACCGAATAGATAATTTTATAATTATTGAAGAGAGGATCGTCGTTATATATGCTCCTGAGATAAACCGGGACAAGAGAGGTCATCCATCCGTGACAATGAACAATATCAGGTGCCCAGCGAAGCTTCTTAACCGTTTCAATTACACCCCGTGCAAAAAAGAGGGCACGCTCATCATTATCCTCAAACTCCTTCCCTGATGAATCACTTACAATATGCTTCCTCTGAAAATAATCCTCATTGTCGATGAAATATACCTGCATCCGGGCCGACTGTATTGAAGCCACTTTTATTATCAGAGGATGGTCTGTATCGTCAATAATAAGGTTCATCCCCGAAAGCCTGATAACCTCATGAAGCTGGTTTCTGCGTTCATTGATAGAACCATAACGGGGCATGAAAGTACGTATCTCCTTTCCCCTTTCCTGAATTCCCTGGGGTAGATACCTTCCAATCTTTGACAACTTTGTTTCCCCTAAGTATGGAGTGATCTCCTGTGAAATGAATAATACCTTCCTGCTTTCCATTTACCTGCCTGAATTCCATTTCGTAATAAGTTGCAAAGATAGTAAAAAATTGTGACATTAAAAATTAGGATCAATATACTCACTGATATGCGGCTTATATCTGCAGGCTTTCAATTTAAGCTTCAATTGATGACACAATAAGATTTTTTCAACTAGGTTTGTAACTCAAAAAACCGATCATGAGAATTTACTCCACCGTAGCCGGGATAAGGAAGAGGATCAGGAATGGTTACAAAGGTGAACTTGCCCTGGTACCCACCATGGGAGCACTGCATGCCGGACATATATCACTTGTAAATACTGCTGTCAGCAATTCTGCCAGAGTGATAGTCTCAATCTTTGTGAATCCTACTCAGTTTAACGATAAGAATGACCTGAAAAACTATCCCAGAACGCTTGAAAAGGATAAGGAAATGCTTAAGAAGGTTCTGAGGAAGGACGACATACTTTTCATCCCGTCCGTAAGCGAGATTTATCCTGTTGAGGATAAGAGAGTATTCGACTTCGGCGACATCGGCAAGGTGATGGAAGGGGCTCACAGGCCCGGACATTTTAACGGGGTTGCCCAGGTGGTGAGCCGTCTGTTTGAAATAACAGAGCCCGATACAGCTTATTTCGGGCAAAAGGATTTTCAACAGGTGACTATTATTAAGGAACTTGCCAGGCAACAGAGATACCCCGTCAGGATATGTGTAAATCCAATTATAAGGGAAGAAGACGGGCTGGCAATGAGCAGCAGGAATGCTCTTCTGGAACCTGAAATAAGGGCTGTGGCTCCGGTTATATACAAAACCATAAGCCGTGCTGTTGAAATGATAAAAGGAAAAGATATCGATGAAATAAGGGAATTCGTAACCACCTCCATAAACAAGGTTGCCGGCTTCAGTGTTGAATATTTTGAAGTTGTTGACGATACTGCGCTGCGGCTGTTGAAATCAGTAAGTGAAATATCGTCAGGGGTCAGGTACTTTGCCTGTATAGCTGTAAAGGCAGGTAAGATAAGACTTATAGATAATATTGAAATACCCGTGGTGTAAATCAAAAGGTTAATTAACTTTACAGCAAATTAAAGTAGCAGGCTTTTATGTTTATTGAAGTATTAAAATCCAAGATCCATCAGGTATCCGTAACAGAGGCGAACCTTCATTATATTGGCAGCATCTCTATTGATGAAGACCTGATGGATGCCGCAAATATTATTGCGAACGAAAAGGTGCAGGTTCTGAACCTCAGTAACGGGGAACGGCTTGAGACTTATGTGATCACAGGCAAAAGGGGATCGGGGGAGATATGTCTTAACGGAGCTGCTGCACGTAAAGTGGTGGTTGGCGACGTGTTAATAATCATGTCATATGCTTCAATGGATTTTGAAGAAGCCAGAAACTTCAGACCATCTATTATATTCCCCGATACGAAAACAAACAGGTTGATTTGAGTCTCAGAAAAGGTTTAATACAGGCTTTAAAGTTCCTCGCCTTCCTTCTGGTTGGGGTTGTTCTGTTGTGGCTTGCTTTCAGAAACATCGACTTCAGGAGTCTTTCTGACGGATTAAAGAACGCCCGTTACTCATGGCTTCTTCTGTCGTTGTTTTTCGGACTTATGGCCTATTTTATCAGGTCGCGCCGCTGGATACTGCTTATCCATGCCCTGGGCTATAATCCTTCCTTCAGGAATACATATCATGCACTTATGACAGGTTACCTGTTCAATATAGCCCTACCCCGACTAGGTGAGATTACACGCTGCGTTGCCCTTGGTAAAAAGGAAAAAATCCCTGTCGACCAGCTCTTCGGAACCGTTATCATAGAAAGAACCATCGACCTGATCTCTATACTCATTATTATGGTCGTAATGATATTCTTCAGCGGCGACCAGATAGGAGGCTTTCTTAATGAAAATGTCATGATCCCCCTAAGTGAGAAGATACAATCAGTATTCGGCTTTACATGGATTATCTGGGTTCTGTTCCTGGCTTTCTCAGGCCTCCTGCTTGCCCTGATATACATTTTCAGACATTCCATCAGAAAGGTAAGGCTCTTTGCAAAGATACTCGACCTGGCCAAAGGCGTTATCGATGGCCTTAAGACCATTATCAGGATGGAACGCAAGGCAGAATTCCTTCTGCATACCGTACTCCTCTGGTTAAGCTATGCCCTGATGACCTGGGTTGTTGTATTTGCCATTGAAAGCACTTCACATCTTACCTTTGCCGACGGTATCTTCCTGCTGGTGATAGGCAGTCTTGCCATGTCAGCACCTGTCCAGAGCGGCCTGGGGGTTTTCCATTTTATAATTTCCAGGGGTCTGTTCTTTATCGACGGCATCAAGCTTGAAGACGGACTGGTATATGCCATCCTTACACACGAGTCGCAACTGATCTTCGTATTGATAGCCGGAGCAATATCATTCTTTGTAATTTCAGGGTTTCATTCCCTGAAGAATAAAGAAACTGTCTAAATCATGGCAAAGAATAAATCCGTTTTTGTCTGCCAGAACTGTGGTGCCGAATCTGCCCGCTGGATAGGCAGATGCCCCTCGTGCAAGGAATGGAACACCTATCATGAGGAGATTATTGCACCTGCTTCT
>JAVEZS010000094.1:0-5673 GCA_034002885.1 Bacteroidales bacterium | reverse complement strand
ATCGTTGAGGATGAACCCAAGGTGGCTTCGTTCATAAAAAAAGGTCTTGAAGAGAACATGTACGAGGCTGATGTTGCATACGACGGTATTACGGCCGAAAAGCTGGCTAAACAGTATAAATACGACCTCTTCATCCTTGATGTGATTATTCCGGGGCTTGGAGGTCTTGACCTCTGCAAAAATCTCAAGAACCTGTACCCGGGCATTCCTGTTCTCATGCTTACGGCACTTGGTACGACTGACGATAAGCTTGCAGGTTTTGAAGCCGGCGCCAATGATTATCTTGTAAAACCTTTTGAGTTCAGGGAAATGCTGGCAAGAGTGAAGGTTCTGACAAAAAATCCCGGCAAGGCTTTCGAAACAATTAATAAGATTATTTATCAGGACCTTGAACTTGATATCGACAAAAAGGAAGCAAGAAGGGCCGGCAATACAATTGATCTTACAGCCAAGGAGTTCCTTCTTCTTGAATATCTGATGAGAAATCCGGGAAGGGTACTGTCAAGGAACGATATAGCTGAAAAGGTCTGGGACTCGAGTTTTGATTTCAGCACTAATGTTGTGGACGTCTATATCAACTTTCTAAGAAAAAAGATCGACAGGGGATACAACATGAAACTTATTCACACAAAAGTCGGCTTCGGCTATATCTTCGGTGATTAAAAACAAGAACTGGCTTCATTCACACGGAAACATAATTTTTCACTTAATTCCGAATACAGAAAAATATGCAGATAAGGACCAGACTCACATTTCAATATGTCCTTATTGGAGGATTGATAATGCTTTTCGTTTCACTGGCGATATACTATTCCTCGGTAAGATTCACCAGGGAAGACTTCTACTCGCGCCTAAGAAGCCAGTCGCGCAGCACGGCCAAATTCATACTGAATCCCTATGAACCCGACGAAAAGCTGGCCAGGATAATCGAAGCCGACAATCCGGCAAACCTCCGGAATAAAAGAATCGTAATCCTCAACAGCTTCAATGATACTCTCTATAATTCCGACATCAACGGTCAGCTGAAGATCACCCTGGATATACTGAATAAAATAAGAAGGGAAGGAAGGGTTATCTATATACAGGAGCCATACCAGGTACTTGGTACACTCTTCGAAGTAAACAACGCCCCGTTTGTAGTTATTGCAGCTGCCATTGACGCAGAAGGGGATAAACGGCTCAGGGAACTGAGAATGATCCTTCTGGCTGTCTTTATCACAAGTATTTTCATTTTCTCCGCTGCAGGATGGTTCTTCTCCGGAAGAGCGCTGAAACCAATGTCGGATGTGGTCAGCAGAGTGGAGGAGATAACAATTTCAAGCCTTGATCTGAGAGTTCCGGAAGGAAACGGCACTGATGAGATAGGGAGGCTTGCGCGTACCTTTAATAATATGCTCGGGAGGCTCGAGACTTCTTTCTCTATGCAGAAAAACTTCATTGCCAATGCCTCCCATGAACTGAGGACCCCCCTTACGTCAATAAACGGCCAGCTCGAGGTTCTGATGCTGAAGGAGCGTTCAACGGAAGAATACAGAGCGGCAGTAGTTTCGGTGATGGAGGATATAAAAAATCTTAGTGACCTGGCCAACCGACTGCTGCTTATCGCCCGTACAAGTGCTGAAGGTCCTTCGGGCTTCAGCATGAATGTAAGACTCGACGAAACGGTGTGGCAGGCAAGGGAAGATCTGAAAAAGTTCAACCCGGATTATATCATCAATATCTCCCTCGACGACTCTCTTACTGATGCCGATCAGATGGTGGTAAAAGGAGACGAGAGCCTGCTAAGGGTTGCCGTTACGAACCTGATGGAGAACGCCTGCAAATATTCCGGCAATCATTCAGTAGATGTTAAGTTTGGAAACAGGGGGAAATGGATAGAGATCATTTTTGAAGACAATGGTATCGGGATCCCTCCGGAAGAGTCTGAGAAAGTGTTCGAGCCTTTCTTCAGGGGATCCAATACAATGTCGGTAAGAGGCAGCGGGATAGGGCTCTCGCTTGTCCACAAAATAATAACCAACCATAACGGTACTGTAAAACTACAGTCGGAACCAGGGAAAGGCTCAGTATTCACTATCACTCTTCCCGCACAGAACTGAACACCTTTTATATTATATGCCTTTAATTTCTTTTTAAACAATTCCCTGCCAGAACCACCCCTGACAATAATGGCATTCCATAATATTTTTATTTGTCCGGTAAATATTCGATTTCATGGCAACATGGGCGTTTAATTACAATTTAACCGCATTTTAATTCTCTTTTAAAAGGAATTCCTTAATATTGACTCCTTCAGTTATTAGGTTAACAGGTTAAATACAGGGTAGTGTTATTGTTAGCATTCATGGAGGGACAATCCGGCGTTTCCGTAGTCCTCTCCGGATTGGTAGTCTGATAAAGAATTGAACGAATAGAACTTAAACCGTGATGTAGATCAGTATATTTTTTACTTACTTTCATTTAACCTGTCATGCAAATCAAGATACTTGGAATCCTTGCTTTTTTTATTGGATTAACCCTTGCGGGGTGCGGCTCCGGAGACAAATCATCTGCCAGAGGAGGAATAAGCACTGAACTTCCTGAAGCAAACAACGATTTCTTTCAGGAAATAGCAGGAGCTGCCGGACTCGATTTTACCCATTCGATAGGAGAAGAAGAACTGAACAACATTATAGAATCGGACGGAGGCGGTGCAGTTTTCCTTGACTATGACCAGGATGGTTTCATTGACATTTACGCCTGCAGCGGAACCTGGGTTGAAGGTCTGATCAAGACAGAAAAGCCTGACGTTCTTCCGGGAAATCATCTTTATCGTAACATGGGCAACGGTACCTTCCAGGATGTAACAAAGAAAGCAGGAGTGGGCGGACCATGGTACTCCATGGGAGCATCAGCGGCAGATATCAACAACGACGGCTACCCCGACCTTTTCGTTAGCAATTACGGACCCAATGTTCTTCTCAGGAACAACGGCAACGGGACATTTACCGACATTACAAAACGTGCCGGAGTGGCGGGAGGTGATGAATGCAGCATTGGTGCAACATGGCTTGACTTTGATAATGACGGTTTTCTCGACGTTTATGTCGGTAACTTCCTGACATTCGATCCTGATTACAAGTATTACTACGCCCCCGACGGATTTCCCGGCCCAATGGCATATGATGCCCAGCCCGACTATCTCTACCGCAACAACGGAGACGGCACTTTTGAGGATGTTACCGCCAGGATGGGCATTGTCGACATTGATGGAAGAGCTATGGGTGTTGGTTCTGCCGATTATGACGCTGACGGATGGGTCGACATCTATGTTGCCAACGATCATACCCATAATTACCTGTGGCACAATGTAGAGGGAAAGAGATTTGAAGACAGGGGCATAATGTCGGGAACAGCTTTCAGCCAGGCGGGAGAAGCCACCGTCAGCATGTCGGTCGACTACGCCGATTACAACTTCGACGGTCTCCTCGACATGTTTGTATCAGACGATACATATTGCGCCTTGTATGAAAACCTGGGAAACGGAGTATTCGCCGACAGGGGTATACAGTCAAATATCTCCATGGCGGCCGCTCAGTTCGTAGGCTGGTCCTCTTCCTTCATTGATTATGACAACGACACTGATGTGGATATATTCAAGACCAACGGGGCGCTCAAGCATCTTTACGGACAGGAAGACCAGCTTTTCCAGAATGAAGGCGACGGGACCTTCCGGGATGTTTCCCTGGAACTGGGGGAGTACTTCCACCAGGAGTTTGTCGGACGCGGCGCCTGTATGGGCGACTATGACAACGACGGCGACCTCGACATCTTTATCGTTAATCTTAACGACAAGGCTGTCTTTCTCAGGAACAACAAGGGAAACACTAATAACTGGATAATCCTGAAACTTACAGGCTCAACGAGCAACAGGGATGGTATAGGTGCAATGGTTAAGGTAACCGCCGGAGGAAAGACCCAGACGGCCCATAAAAAAAGCACAACAGGATACCTTTCGCAGAATGATCCCAGGATGCATTTCGGTCTTGCACAAAGTCCGAAGGTCGACAAAATAGAAATAATATGGCCCTCGGGGAAAAACCAGATACTTGAAAACCTTGATCCAAACCAGATACTTGAAATTAAAGAACCCTGATCCTGAATCTTCATATGATAAAGCATAAACGAACATATACAATAATAATAGCCTGCCTGGCTCTGTTTGGCACCCTGTCATGCAACAGGGAGGAGGCCGGGCCTTCTTTACTGATCCTTACCGAAGCTCCGGGTGAATTGGGGACGCCGGATTATTTAAGTGGGGTATCCTGGCGATACTTGTCCGGAGCAAGGATCAGCAAACTTGTACCCGGAAAACCCGGGTCATTCAAAGTTCTTACGGGTGATTTCCATTCTGCAGCCTTTCCTCATATCTCGTACGACGGCAGTTCAATGCTTTTTGCCGCCATGGAAAATGAAGGCGAACCATGGCAGATATGGGAAATGAATCTGAGGAACGGTAAATACAGGCAGGTCGTCCGGATCAAAGACGACTGCACCGATCCTTCATATCTGCCCGGAGGAAGGATTGTCTTCAGCAAACGGACCCTGAACGATACTGTCGGTAACGCTCATTGCATATACATGTGCAAACACGACGGGTCCCTGCTGAGGCAGACAACCTTCAGCCCCGTATCCTACTTTGCCAATAGTGTTCTGAAGGACGGAAGAGTACTTTCAGTTGCGACAGAGTCAGTTCCGCTAAGGGGAAAGACAAGGATGACCGTGATGAGACCTGACGGAACAAAAGGCGACATGCTATACAGGATACCCGAGGGAAACAATGTTATTAGCAGGGCCTGTGAAACAAAGGACGGAAAATTGATTTTTGCCGAGACAGACAATGGAAACTCCGGGAAAAAAGACATTATTTCAATAAGCTACAACAGGCCCCTTCATACACGCGTCAACCTCACCTCTGACACGAAGGGGGATTTTATTTTTGCACTTCCCCTGGAAACGGGGAAACTCTTTGTATCGTACCGTTCCGGCTCGCAAGACCACTACGGACTTTTTGAGTTTGATCCCGTTCATAAATCACTTGGCCAGCCAGTATATTCTGATCCGGATTACAACATCGTCGAGGTTATTGCAGCAGAAGAATATCAAAGGCCGAAAAACCTTCCGAGCGAAGTTGATCTGGGGGTAAAAACAGGACTTATTATGTGTCAGGATATCAATTTCCACGGCTTACAGCCCTCCCTTACCAGCTCTGCAGGGCCGAAGGCTTCCAGGATCGAGGTGCTGGGTGTCGATTCGACTTACGGTGTTGTGGATGTCGAGGAAGACGGGTCTTTTTATCTTAAGGTCCTTGCAGATAAACCGTTCCGGATAAGAACCCTCGACAATAAGGGCCAGGTGGTCGGCGAGACCTGCTCATGGCTCTGGCTGCGCCCCAATGAAAGACGAGGCTGTGTTGGCTGTCACGAGGATCCCGAACTTGTGCCGGAAAACAGAATTCCTCTGGCAGTAAGGAAAGACCCGGCTATTATCCCTGTTCATATTACAAGCATCGATGAAAAAAGTGTTGAACTAGAATAACTATGAGAAAGATTTACAAGAAACTGCTTATAACCACTGGCATTATTGCTGTTATTGTTCTGATAGTTTTCCCGCCATTTCACCGTTGGGCAAGGG
>JAVEZS010000093.1:0-5895 GCA_034002885.1 Bacteroidales bacterium | reverse complement strand
TAAGCACTGTATCAAGATACAGATCTGTCAATTCCGGCAGGGCCTTTTCGGGAATAAAGATCATCTTACATGTTCTGTCCCTGTCCAGTATAAAGAGAAAGGGTATCTGGTATTCCTCAAACGGGATCCCCATATTATCGGAAGCATATGACAAAACACTTTTCCCATAGGAGGTTTCCTTGACTCTGGAATTAAGATTACTCCCAATGAGCAGAATCCGCGGATTAGTGCTGAAATCACTGAACTTGTTTTTAATTTTATCAAGAACGAAATCCACGCATACATTGCATGCTGCACCTGAGAACCTGAACACCAGGCACTCCTGGTCGACAAGATCAAATAGAGGCACCTGCTCCTCCACCCTGGTCCCAGGATAGACAAGCGGATTGCTTACTTCAATGCATTCATTCTCAATAGAAGCCTTGATCAGCTCATTCATATAAAAGTTTTCAATTGACTGCTCCGAATCCTCCTGCCCGTTATTATTATTTTTCAGAAGCAGGATCGAGCCGGAGACTGCTCCAATGCATGATAGAATGGTAATGACTATTAGTAACGGTTTCATCTCTGATCTTTAAAATAGTACCTGATAAGGATCGGATTGTCTTCAGGTTTCAGATTGGCAATGACTGACCTGGAAGGCTCGTCTACTACGGATTCGTTTACAAGGAGGTGAGCCTCCATAGGGTCTGCATATCCCAATATCCCTTCTTCAGATAAAACAGGAAATGGGGGAAGAACAATATCTTCAGTAAACCTCTTCACAATTGTAGATTTTTTGTCTGCTTTATCATAAATCAGACTAACCCATTGCTTATCAAATATAAATCTTGTCATAATGATACTCTGATTCTCCTGGTATGAATAAAAACAGGATGCCATGTTCCCATTCCTCAAGAGAGCCATGTAATACATCGGATCCTTACCCTCCGGGAGATCCCTGTAGTCAAGATTGTGCTCCCCGAAATCCCATCTGAATCGAAACCTCAATCCTGAGGTATCGATGTCATAGATGTCGTTTGTAAATCCCTGAAAAAATGTGGTATGATTACCATTCTGGCTGAATGGGCTTGAGTTAAGTGATATCAGGGGTGTGTTTAAAATAGTCTCAGGGAAACTGAATTCTTTTTTGATTACCTTATCCTGACTCCTGGAATAATAGTGCAGTTTTTCCTGTTCGTATTCAGTATAAAATATGATCGTATCTTCCGTAATAGGAATGAACTTGCTAGCATTGCGCATTGGGATCCTCTGGGATTTAATAAATTCACCATCAATGGTGTATGACAACAATTCTCCCCTGGGATTGAGCAGCTCCAATTCTTTTGTAAATGGATTAATATTGAAATCATATAACAATGAATACTCTCCAGGCCCGACTCCTATCTTCCTGATTTTTTTCATGAAGTTTCCATCATTGTCAAAAATAACGACAGCATTTTGCTTACGGTCCAGAATGTAGAACCGGTCATCATAAGGGATTACCCTTGATATCTGCTCAATCACGGAATTACTGTCTGTTTCCAGGGGTATTACCGATATCTTGCTGAAAATATCAAAAACCGATATTTTGCTGTTGTCATCTAAATTAACAGTAATGGAGGTCGAGTCGGAATCTGTTCTCTTTACAGCTCCACTGTGTTGCTCTTGGCAAGCAGAAAAGCTCATTACAAGGACAAACACAGGTAATATCGCAGTGATGTACTGATGTGATTTCAAAGCCAGACAGTTAGTAAGCATTCATTTATTCAGATTTAAGCTGTTACACAAAATTGGCCAATTACTCTATCCCAATGAGTTAATAAACCGGAGAGAATCTTAATTTGCTTGGCTGCATTATCATGATATTCAGTATTCACATAATATAGTCGACGCAAATATTATATGCTTTTACCAGGATAAGGCTGCAGTAATTACGCTGTAAACCTGTCCACTCACACTCTGCGGCAACCAGCAGATAAAAATCGCACACATCGAAGTTAAGCCGATAGCATTTCCCAGTAGTGCCTGCTGAACAGGTAATAACTACTCCTTCCACGTCTTCTTTTGCATTTGATGAGACAGGAATAAGGGCGAGGACTAATCCTAAAGCAAAAACAGCTGAAAGTTTCTTAAGCGTTTTCATTTTGCACGAGATTTAGTTAGACATATTTCAAAATTCCGAACAAACACTGTCATGTGCAAATCTTTTTTATGAAAATCTGTGTCAGATATCATGATTCCGGCGAATCATATTGATAATTTTATATTTAGTAACCTCACTGATTTTACAATCCATCTTTTTTAGCCTGTCGCTTGATATCGGAACCACAAACTTCCCGTCCAGAAGAATTGTCCGGTTGATAATATCAAATCCTGTAATTCTGTAAGAATTTACCAGAAATGAGCGGTGACATCTGAAAAACATATCCCTGGGAAGGTGCATTGATATCTGTATCAGGTTCTTCGATATTTTATGTTTTTCTCCGTTCAGGAAGATGATATCGGAATAGCTCCCATCAGCTTCACAGTACACTATCTTACCACAATTGGCAAAATAGCTTCCACCGAAGTGATCTTCATTTTTCATGGTCACTAAATAAAAACAGTTATTGCAGCGAATTAAAAATCCCTGTAAATCAGCACGCCAGGGGATTTCTGCAATAAAATTAAGAAAGTATTCTGAAATTCAGTATAAAACAAACACAGTTTTCAGAGATTTAATCAGCAGAATTAGAAATTCACTGTTTTTCAGTTCCTGTCATTCGGAGAATGCAGAGCCCAAATGCCCCGGCTTAACTGCCAGGCGCCGGTGAACTGATATCTGAGTAATACCTGTGAATCTCCGTCTGCGACCGCAGCGGAGGCTCGCCGTTGCTCACCATCGTGTTTGACAGCTCCGCATCGAGGATGCGCGCTTTGACGTTATCATTCCACTGGATATCGAATACGTCTGAGATTTCCTTCATTATCGCCGGGTCCCAGACAGGGCAGGTGACTTCAATCCTGTGATCAAGGTTGCGCGGCATGATGTCGGCCGAGGTGATATAAACAAGCTCATCACCGCCGTTACAGAAGATCATGAATCTCGAGTGTTCCAGGAACCTGTCCACGATCCCTATGGCCTGTATATTTTCACTCACTCCCTTTGCTCCCGGCGCCATGGAGAACATCCCCCTGACAATCAGTCTTACCTGTACCCCGGCATCACCGGCCTTATATAGCCTCGAGATTATTTCTTCATCCGTCAGGTTGTTGATCTTTATCCTGATATAAGCCTCTTTACCTGCCTTAGCGTTTTTAGTCTCATTTTCTATCATCATCAGAAGCCTGTTTCGCAGCCCGAAGGGCGACACCAGCAGGTGATAGAACTTGTCCTTCCTGTAATTGGCGCTGAAGAAATTGAAAGCCTTCAACACCTCGTTGGTGATCTTTTTGTCAGAGGTGAGCAACAGGTGATCGGTATACACCCTGGCAGTCTCCTCGTTGAAGTTGCCGGTGCCCACGGCAGCATACCTCTGCGTCACCTCGCCCTTGACCCTGGTTATCAGGCACAGCTTGGAATGAACCTTCAGCCCCGGTACCCCGTAGATGACCTTCACCCCCTCGTCGAGCAGCCTGTTTCCCCAGTGGATGTTAGCCTCCTCGTCGAACCGTGCCTGCAGTTCAACCACGGTTGTCACACTCTTGCCGTTGCGGGCAGCATTCATCAGTGCGTTAATGACGCTTGAGTTCCTTGCCAGCCTGTAAAGTGTGATATGTATCGATGTGACGAACGGGTCTATTGACGCCTCCCTGAGCAGGTCGATGAAATGATCGAAAGGATGGTAAGGGAAATAGAACATTATATCTCTCTTCCTGATAACCGAGAGGATGCTCTTCCCGTATTGCAGCGCAGGATGCCTCACCGGCGCCAGTTTCGGGTAGTTGAGACCTTCTCCTTCCACCTCGATGAATCTCATTAAATCCTTGAAGTTGTGATACCTGTTGCCGGGCATTATCACGTCTTCTGACCCCAATGTCAGCTTCCTGGAGAGTATCTTCAGGAACTCCTCAGGCATCTCCCTGTCATGCACAAACCGCACCGGACTCCCTTTTTTTCTCTGCTGCAGGCTCCTGGAAAGCTTGTCGATGTAGCTTTCGGAAATGTCATCCGCTATCTCGAGCTCGGCATCCCTTGTGACCTTGATGGTGTAAGCCGTGATCTCATCAAATGACAGGATGGAGAAGATCTCCTTCAGTCCCCACCTGATCACGTCATCGAGGAAGATGACATACCTTATTCCCTTTTTCCCGGGCAGCAGCACAAATCTTGGCAGTATGCTTCGCGAGGGTATCTCCAGCAGAGCGTATCTTTTCTTCTCGGTCTCGCTGTTGCGAAGCTGAATGGCAAAGTAGATGGCATCGTCAGTGAGGTTGGGCAGCTTGTTTTCCTTGCTGATAATCAGAGGCATAAGCCTCGACCGAACCTCCTTGCGGAAGTAATTCCTCACGAACTCAGTCTGTGTGTCATCGAGCTGTTCCTCATTTACGAAGTGGATGCGGTGCTTCTTCAGTTCGCCGAGCAGGTCGGAATAGGTCTTTTCAAAGATTTCATTCTGTCTGAGAACTGTTTCCTGGATAGTCTTGAGCGCCGCTTTCGGGCTGTAGCCCAGGATGTTCCTGGCCTTATTGCTGAAAAGTGCCAGGCGTCTGAGAGTTGCCACCCTGACCCTGAAATACTCATCGAGGTTATTGGAATAGATCCCGAGGAAATTGAATCTCTCCAGGAGAGGCACATCGCTGTTGGCGGCTTCCTGCAGTACCCTGGCGTTGAAAGAGAGCCAGCTTATCTCCTTGGGAATGTACGCTTTGCTCATGACAGGTCAGCAGGAGTCAGGTAGTATAGGGTTCGTCCGCTCTCCGGCTCTACCTCAGACCAGCTTGCGGCATCAAATACAAGGCAGTAAATGCCGGTCTTGGCGAGTGATCCGGGCTCATCTGCGGCGAAGTATGCCGCCATCTCAGTAATCAGAGGGTTGTGCCCGAAAAAGGTGATTGTATGGTCCGTGTCGTTCTGCTTTCTTATGAATGGAAGGAACTTCTCCTCCCGGAGTCCGTGGTACAATTCCGGGGCCAGTTTTATCTCAGCCTCGCTGAGGCCGTATTCCCTGCAGAAAATGATAGCTGTCTCCAGTGCCCTGAATGCGGGACTGCTGATTATCCTTCCCGGATCTTCGCCCTTTGATTTCAGTATTTCGGCCATCAGCCTCGAGTACACCTTCCCCTTCATCGTAAGTGATCTTTCAAAATCAGGTATTTCAGCCATATGCTCCTCTGCCTTGCTGTGCCTTATGAAAATCAGCTTCCTCCTGGTTGCTTCAGCCTTAGTATTCTTCTTTGCCATAGTTATAATAATATATTAAACTCCGAAACTGGTTCCCATTTCAATCGCCTGCCTGACCATCGGGTCATCACTCTCAACGAGCTTGGTCTTGCCGCCCACCTCTGAAAGCTTCACCGAGGTTATGATGCCGTTGCGCTGTGCCACCATCCTGCCGAATTCACCATTGGCAATCAGGTTTGCTGCGGCTGCGCCGAACCTCGAGGCAAGTACCCTGTCCATGGGTGATGGCGATCCGCCTCTCTGTATATAACCAAGAACCGTCTCTCTTGTTTCCAGCCCGGTCTCTTCCTGTATCCTCCTCGCCAGGTATCTTGCCGGGGAGTCTTCTCCTTCAGGAATCTCAATACCCTCAGCCACAACAACTATGGAGTAAGGTTTGTTGTTGTCAGCCCTTCTGCGGAGATAATCCATCACAACCTTTTCATTATGGGGGATCTCAGGTATAAGTATAACGTCTCCCCCGCCAGCCATACCTGAATAAAGTGCCAGCCATCCGGCGTTGTGCCCCATGATCTCAATCACCATGATAC
>JAVEZS010000092.1:0-5918 GCA_034002885.1 Bacteroidales bacterium | reverse complement strand
CGATAATACCGGACATGCCGCTGAGCGACAGGAACCTGGATGAAGACTCCATTAGCCTCCTGATGGCCTGGATATCTTCAAGATGCTGATCTGTCTGATTTGTCATTGTGTTTTGTAGTACTTTGCGTTACAAAGTTAAGCAATGTTTTTCATCCCCGCAAGAAAAAGTGAGATTATTTTTTTGGGGGACGATAATTGAGTATAACTGAACGTCTTAAACCCGAAGGTCAATACTGCTGCATTTCATACTGCACCCCCTCAACCGGGTACTCCCCAATCTTCAGTGAATCCTGTGAAAATGAAAGTGCTCCCACTATCCCCAGTCCGTTGATAATGTTTGTGTAGACCGGCACCGGTTCGGCAAGGGGATTTCCCTCTGTCTGGCCGTAAACCGAATATGACTGAAGGTACAGATAAAGGTCCCTGGTTATGGAGTTTAACCTGAAGGATGCACGGAGGAACTCGTAATTCTCAGTATTAAGATTCAATCCGGAGTACTTAAGGTTGAGGGTATACTCCTTGCCCGGTATCAGCTCATCAGTGAAGACATAATACTCATTCTGAGGGTAGATGCCAAAGATGTCATCATCCTGCATTGGTGAAATGATCGGATCACTGAGGCCTCCATAGTTGAGGTCATCGGACCTGATATATATCTTTTGCCCGGGATCATATGGTTCACCGGGGAAAGCATAATAGTTCCCAATAGTTGCCGGCGCCGTAAACCTGTAGTAGTTTTCCTCGTCAGCCGGATCGCGGAAGCGAAGTTTCACGTTTAATTGCCTGTTACCATAACCGATATCACTGGAGCTTGTGTCAGCGACCTCCACATCCACCGGGTCCGGCAGTCTTGTCTCTCCGTAAGCCGCAGGGTATCCCGGGATCAAAACCTCGATACGGTAGGTATGCCCGAATTCCGGTTTAATTGTCGCAGAGGAGTAAGGTGAATGGGGACTCACAGGAGCGTTCTCATCTGCCGGTTCAGTACCTGTGTATGCAAGGGTCTCCAGCAGTTCTCCGTCACGGTACACCCGGACCGTGGCATCCTTGATCTGCCTGGGCTGCCATGGCACCTGGAATACTGAATGACTTTCCGAAACTGTCACCGAAATAAACATGTCCGGTTCAAGGAGGGCGTAAATGACTGCCCTGGGCTCAGTCTCAGGACCCCTGTAGTCAATCACCGTCTCACAGCCGGCATGTATTATGACTGCAAGCACGATGACAGTCAGGGATACTATTTTCGTTGTGATCTTCACGGCTGTCAGGGAGGCTATTTTCCCCGGGATTTTCAGGGATATCCGGTCGACTATTTTCGTGGTGATCTTCATGGAAGTCGGGTTTACTATTATCCTCGGGATCTTCATGGCTGTCAGAACTTGAATGAATATGATACCGACGGAATTATCGGAAAGACAGTCACCTTTCTCAGCTCAGGCTTACTGTAGTAGATCATGTCTCCCGGATTGTCCGGGTCGGGTTCCACCACCGATCTTTCGCTCCAGTAGACAAAGAACGGGTTGAGCCGGTTGTAGGCATTGTACACCGAGAAGCTCCATGTGCGCACTCCGTGTTTCTTCTGTTTGTGAAGGTTTACCCCCAGGTCGAGCCTGTGGTAAGATGGTAAACGATAGTTGTTGCGCCCGGGAAAATCTGTAATCATATCATACCAGGAATCATTTGCAAAGAGATTCCCGCCAGGGTACTGCGAAGCTCCCAGCGTTGCAGCGTTTCCTGTACCGTATACCCATACCAGTCCGGCATCAACCCTGTCACTGAATTTATAGGTCAGTGCGAGGCTTACATCATGCCTTCGGTCATACTTCGCCGGGAAAGTGTTCCCGTAGTTCAGATTCTCGAATTTGCGCTGGGTCCATGACAGTGTATATCCTATCCATCCCGTCAGCTTTCCGTAGTTTTTCTCAACCATGAACTCTGATCCGTAGGCCCACCCCCTGCCCTTCTCCACTTTCGACTCCCATCCGGCACCCGTACCTCCGAAGAAAGCTCCCTCCTTGTACTCAATAAGGTTATCCATGGTCTTGTAGAATGCTTCCACCGTAACCTCAAGGTCTCCCGGTATCAGGAATCCTGACCCCAGTGCCACCTGGTGCGAGACAGGTGGCTCATACCGCCTTGTAACCGGCAGCCAGAGATCTGTCGGAAGACTTATGGCAGAGGTGGTAAGCAGGTGCACAAACTGCCCCATCTTACTGTATGACAGCTTGAACGACAGGTCCTCGGTGGCCATGAACCGGAGCGAAAGCCGCGGCTGGAAGACGAAATAGCTTGTGTCCTGAACATTGAAGAGCGACAGGCGAACGCCGGCGTTCATCTTCAGTTTCGGGGTGAGGTCTATGTTGTCCTCGGCATACATGATGAACTCACCGGCCCTTACCTTCATGTCTCCCACAACAGTATCAAGCCCGGTATCGCCAATTATGCCCGAAGCAAACCTGAAAGTGGTGACGCCTGGCTTGAAGTGATGGAATGTGTAACCGGTACCGAACTTCACGGAATGTTTGGGCGACAGGTAATAGTCGAAATCAATCTTCGCTCCCACATCCTCGATACCCGAGAAATATTTGAAGTAATCCACTCCCTTTGACTTGGAATTGAGCTCCTCAACAGATGATTCAATTGTCACATCAAAATCATATTTGCTGTAGGTAAGGGTTGTGTTGCTGAATAACTTATTGGATATCAGATAATTCCACCTGAGAGCAGTGATGAAGTTACCCCAACCCAGTCCGAAGCCATCCTTATATTCAAACCTTTCGCCGCTCTCACCCTCGAAGTTTGTCCTGTAGGTGTTTCTCATGTATGCTCTGTCGCGTCCGAGGTACGAGCTCAGGTATAGCCTGCTTTTCTCCGAAAACTTGTGGTTGATCTTGGCATTGAGGTCGTAGAAATAATAGCCTGCGTTTGTCTTGTCATCCTGATTCTTGTTGAACTTCATGATAAACGGCTGGGCGAGGACATCATAGTATGTACGGCGACCGGAGATCACAAATGAAGTCCTGTCCTTTATTATCGGTCCCTCCAGTGAGAGTTTGGAAGATATCACACCGACGGCTACATTTCCGTGGAATTCCTTTTCGTTGCCCTCCTTCATTCGTATGTCAACCACTGATGAAAGACGCTCGCCGAACCTGGCCGGGAATCCGCCCTTGTAGAGTTGGACTGATTTGACGGCATCGGGATTGAATACCGACATGAATCCGAAGAGGTGGTTGGCATTGTATACGGGCACCCCGTCGAGAAGGAAGAGGTTCTGGTCGGGGCCGCCGCCGCGTACGTAGATGCCGGTGGATCCTTCGGTGCCCGACTGCACACCCGGGAGAAGCTGTATCACCTTCAGCACGTCGGCTTCGCCGAAGATCACCGGCAGCTTGAGGAATTTCTCCACCGGGACGTCTATCATGCTCATCTGGGTGCTTTCGATTTTTGCCCTTCGGCCGGAGGCCGTAACTGTTACTGCAGCTATCTCGCTTGATGATATAACCAGGCTGAAGTTGATAACCGTGTCACGGGAGAGTTGCACGACAAGGGTGTCAGGGCTGTAGCCCAGGTAGGAGACGATAAGTTCAGCCTTTCCCTCCTGGAGTGGAAGGCTGTAGAAACCGTAGCTGTTGGTTGTGGTTCCGGCGAAGGAGGCTCTTTCATAGACAGTGGCGTCGATCATTCGTTCTCCGCTGCCTGCATCGGTGACGAAGCCGCTGACGGTGACCCTTGCAGCTGCGGCAGAAGAGCCGGTTGCACTTCGCTGCGCCTCAAGGGACAGGCTCAGGGCGAGTGCTGTAAAAGTGAGAGAGAGCAGGATGCGCATATGTATCAGAAGCCGGTTGTCTCTTTAAGGAATTTCCGGACGGCCCGTTTCTCCTCGAACTCAAGCATCCCTGTCGGGAGCCGGATGATACGGCCGTTTTTCATCACGATGCGGACAAAGTTTTCGTCGGCCAGGATCTCATCGATCTCGTGTATCGGCAGGATTATCCTCATAGGTTTTGTGTACCATCTTATTGTCAGCACACCTTTTTCTACTGTCAGTCTGTTGACCAGGGTACCGAAGTTGAGGCTGAGGAATGCCAGCCCCAGCAGAAGCATGGCTACAATCTGGATCCAGAATGACCACTCATTTTTATCACCGGTAATGATTATTACGATAACCATGACCAGGCATACGATCCCCAGTGAGCGGTAAATCCGTTCATAAAGTGAGTTCCGGAGTATAAGCTGTTTCATGACAGGAGATTTATAATTGTAAAGATAGGAAATTCTGCGGGTCTTACAGTCCCGTGTTCTCCTTCAGGAACCTGCGTGCTGCCCGGCGTTTGTCAGCGTCCATAAGTTTCACGTGAAGGCGGATGGTACTGCCGTCTTTCATGGTTATGCGGATGAATCGCCTGTCCTCCGTGATCTCAGCGATCTGGTCAATGGGGAGATGTTTTTTGAAGATTTTTGTGTTCCATCTGATTGTCAGTTTTCCGCGGTCAGCGGTGATCCGGTTGATAAGGGCGCCGAAGTTCAGTGTAAAGAAGAGGATCGCAGCCAGGATAAAAACCACCACCAGTATCCAGAAGATGGCGGTTTTGGGACTTTGGACGAAGAGTTGTATCCCGACACCGAGCAGTGTCAGTCCTCCCAGAAACCGGAAGACGTATTCCTGGGCTTTGTCTCTAAGCACCAGCTGGTTCATCAGGGCTGAATTGGTTTCAACGATAAAGGTAAATAAAACCGGGAATAATGCCAAGATTGCCGGGGTGATGAAGGTCCTGCGGTCTTCATCTTTTAGGATTCGTGAAAAATTTTGTGAAGAAAACCAGTAAGGGAGAGGTCAATACACCCATGATGACCGAAATTCGTAGGTTTTCGCGGAAATATTCTTTTGCTGACCCATCAAACAGGTCGAAGAGTGTAAAAACCAGGAGGCTCATGCTTATCATGCCCACTAATGCCACGACGAATCGAAAGAGTGTTTTTTATGTTATTGGTGTTGTTTGGGTCTACGGATTATTTTTCCTGACTTGAAGAAAAAAGGAGAGGCCAGTCAATATTGCCACAATCATGGTCCCGGTCATTGCCAGTCTGCCGTATGGGCCGGAAGGTGGTTGTATGAGTATTATCAATGAAGCGATCAGACATATGATGCTCAGGATTAATCCTGCCCTCAATAACTTCTTTCGTCTGTTTGTGTTCATTTTGCGTCATTATTTTTTATGATGTTGTCGCCATCTGGCAGCTAACTCATCCCTGTTATGCCTGTAGAAGCTGTATGCCATTCCGAGGTTGAATATAGACACCAGCAAGGTAAACTCTTCCCCGAAGCTCCGGGTTATGGGATTATTCAAGTAGATTACCATAAGAAGGCAAAGGATGAAAAAAATGACAGAGAAGACTGTAAACACTAGCCAGAATTTGTACAAGATCATAAATGTAAAATTTGATTTAATCAGAAGGCTGGTGTTCCGGTCCAGTTGTCTGATTACATTGATAAACACCTAGAAACAGCGAAGCATTAAAGGACCTAATCGTAATAATCATGAAATTAAGATATCAGATTGTTATCATCACACTTCATGTCCTTTGGAATTTGAATGTCGTCTTTTAATTATGCCCGTAATTAAAAAATACAGGCAGATTACCATTAAAAGGATATATTCGAGTTTATGATGATTAAACGACAGTTCTCCAAACATAAATAATCTCACTAGCAGAATGGGGATTACGATCAATATTATACAATTGAACAATTTTTTAATATTCCTCATCAGCATAAGCTAATATTACGCAATAGATCTAATTCATAATAAGTAGGCAAAATATTTTAAAGTCTATCGTAACCTGATCTGAAAAGTAAAGTTAGAATCATTTTTCTCTCGACACTTCTAGCAGGATGAAAAAAAGAATCAGGAATT
>JAVEZS010000091.1:0-5979 GCA_034002885.1 Bacteroidales bacterium | reverse complement strand
GACTGCCGCCAAAACAGCGACAGTCTTTTTAATGTTCCGAAGATATAGTATCTGAACGGAGTGTTCCCCTGCCGTAAACTCAGATACTGTTAAGCTCTCTTTTAAGTCTTTGTCTTTCCCTTATTTCAGGTATAAGTTCTTCTCCCACCAGCCTGAAATTTTCAGTTTCTTCCGGAGGAATCAGGTATACCTCATCGTTAGGTTCGAGACCTTTTTCAACTATAATCTGTTTCTCGTTGAAATCGCCAAGGATGACAATCTTTTTAGTATGGTTTTTTGCATAAACAAAAGGTATGGTATCAGACCCTGTATTTACACATTCGGTCGGAATATAAACAACGTCATTGTAAGTATTGATAATTATTTTATTACTTGTCGTCATTGCCGGTCTGAGAGAAGGATCTGATTCATCAAGTTTCAGCATCACCTCAAACATCTTTGCATCGGAGTTTGGCAATACTTCACCTATGTTGGCAACGGTTAAAACGGTTGCAGAGAATGATTTCCCGGGGAGGGCATCGATGGTGATATTAACTTTTTGTCCGGGTTTTACTTTATTGACCTCAATCTCGCTCACAAATGTCTTTGAAAGCATTGAAGAAAGATCGGGTAGGGTAGCCACTACATTTTCAAAAGGATGAATCGAGGAGCCGATCTTGATCTTTTTCCCCAGGGGATCTTTTTTGTAAGTCACCATGCCGTCGGCCGGCGCATAGATAGTGAATTTTGACAGGAACTCCTGCAGTTGAGCGATAGTCTCTTCTCCTTCCCTCAGGTTTCTTTGTGTATTTGATATATCCCTTATCGATTGCGCCATCCTGAGGTCATAGCTTCTTATTTTTTGTTCAAGGGATCTCTGTGCTTTATCGAGGTTAATCTCAGCCTGGCGGATTGTTGCCGGGGGCTCGTAACGCGATTGGTCAAGAGTTATCTGAGCCTCTTCAACAGTGAATCTCTGATTCTTGAGTTCATCCCTGAGGTTCGTAAGGGTAAGAGCTGTGTCGAGTTTCTTCATCTCCACATTGGTCTTGAGAGTCTGAAGTTCTTCAAGTTCATCCTTAAGTGTATTGTCGTAGGTTGTACGGTCGAGCTGGGCAACATAATCGCCTTTCTTAACCATAGTGCCTTCGTTAACCATGTCCTGGATAGTGAATTCTGAAATACGTATTCCTCCGCCACCACGCATTCCGCCTCCACCACCACGCATTCCGCCTCCGCCGGGGCCCTGCTGGGTTGCCAGTGACGGACCCATAATGTCCATGGAGTTCTCAGCTAGCAGTTCGCCTGCCACTGAAATAGATATCTCAAAAGCTCCTTTTTCAGCTTTTATATAATTTTCAGCTTTGTCTTTCCTGACTGTCAGTTGGTTGAATGCAAAAAGTGCAGCAAGTGCTGCCACGACAATAATTGCAGTTGTGATAAGGGTCTTCTTCATTATAGTTCTTTTTTAAATCCTTGTACTTGCTTTAATTGGTAAAAATATGAAAAGAAGCCCATTATTATTAAAAAAAGTTAAAAAATCTCTGGTTTTTTTCTGTTTCTTTTAGCGCTGACGAAGAGTATCTTGTGAATTTAAGGGGATTCATTGCAAGGGCGATGCTGTTTTGACGGGTCAAAAAATGGCATATTTTTTGGTAAAAATTGTTTATTTAATAGTGGAACTTAATTTTTCAGGTTCAAAGTGATAACAGGTATAAGAGATGTCATAATTAAAAATAATTGTTATGGCTCGCATGTTACAGATTACAGGAAAATGCAGGATAGTAAGGTTCAGATCCTTTCTGCTTGTCCTGTCTGCCGCACTGTTTTTCAGCACTGCGGTGAATGCTCAGTATTTCGGGAGGAATAAGCCCGGTTACAGGTCCTTCAGTTTCGATGTTGCCCAGACTCCAAATTTCGATATTTACCATTACCTGAATAATGACTCCCTGTTACGAAACCTCTCGCAATGGTCAGAGGATTGGTACAGGATGCATCAGGGGGTTTTCAGGGATACTTTCAATGTTAGAAATCCGGTTATCTTCTACAGCAATCATCCTGATTTTCAGCAGACCAATACCATATCGGGTATCATAGGAACAGGAACCGGGGGTGTCACCGAATCGCTCAAGAACAGGGTGATCATGCCGGTGGCCCTTTCGCTGGCCCAGACTGACCATACTCTCGGACATGAGCTCGTCCATGCTTTTCAGTACAATTTGTTTCTTAATGCCGATTCGGGAAAGAAGATGTCAATTAATAATATCCCTTTATGGATGATTGAGGGGATGGCTGAATATCTGTCATTAGGCAGCGTTGATCCCAATACTGCAATGTGGATGAGAGATGCGCTTCTTAACGATGATTTCCCCACCCTCAAACAGATGACTAACGAATCGAAGTATTTTCCCTACAGGTATGGACACGCCTTCTGGTCGATGGCTGGCAAAACCTGGGGCGACAGCATAATGATCCCACTTCTTACAGAGACATCAAGGATAGGATTCAGTAAAGCAGCAGATTCACTTATCGGGTTTGATGAAAAGACCCTGTCGGGAATGTGGAAATCAGCCATGGAAACTTATTACAGGCCTTTTCTTAAAGGGAAAACCGATTCCCTTGCCGGCCGCCTGCTTGTATCAGAAAAGGTTGGCGGACGTATGAATGTCTCTCCTTCAGTAAGTCCCGACGGCCGCTATTTCGCCTTCTTCTCACAGAAGAACCTGTTCACCCTCGATCTTTTTCTTGCCGATGCCGGTACCGGGAAAGTAATTAGAAAACTCTCGAGTGTTGTAAGAAACAACGACATTGATGATTTTAACTTTATTGAATCGTCGGGCACATGGTCGCCCGATGGGAAAAGATTTGCTTTTATTATCTTCAGCAAAGGCACCAATAAGCTGGTCACGGTAGATGTAAGAAGGGGGAAAGCAGTCAGGGAGTCCACAATACCCGGTATAGCTTCATTCTCCAATCCCTCGTGGTCTCCCGACGGCAAAAAAATCGTGGTCACGGGCATGAGGGAGGGCGTAAGCGACCTGTATCTTTACGACCTTGAAACCTTTGAAGTTGAACAGCTTACCCACGACCTTGAGTCAAACCTTCACCCTTCCTGGTCGTCTGACGGCCGTTTTATTGTCTATTCACAGGAGAAGATGAACCTGGCAGGCGGCACACGCAGATACAGCTTTGACATTGCGGTGCTTGACCTTGGGGACAGGACCGTACGCAAAGTGGATGTTTTCAACGGCGCATATAACATGAATCCGTATTTTTCAGGCGATGACAGGTTTATATATTTCCTCTCAGATGCCGACGGGTTCCGTAACCTTTACAAATATGACATTGAAAATGCCAGGGTATTCCGCCTGACCTCTTTCATGACAGGTATCAGCGGCATTACTCCATATTCTCCGGCAATAAGTGTTGCAAGGGACAGTGCTTTGATACTTTATAACCACTACTGGAAAAACAGTTACAGGATAGCCGCTGCTTATGACAATCAGTTCAATCCGGTCGGAGTCGATGCACATACTGTTGATTTCACAGCTGCAACACTGCCTCCCGGAAGACATTTCTCAGCTAATATTGTTGACAATAATCTGACTGAAAGGGATGATCTGGCTGTCCTTCCATCAGATTCGATAAAGATGAAGCCATACAGATCGAAGTTCCAGCTCGACTATATCTCAAACAATGCCAATATAGGTGTCTCAACAGGTATTTACCGCAATAACGTTGCAGGAAGCATAAACATGCTCTTTTCGGATATGGTAGGAAATAACCAGCTTTATTCCTCAGTGTCGCTCAACGGTGAGATTTACGATTTTGGAGGACAGGCAGCCTATGTAAACCAGAAGGGAAAAGTGAAATGGGGCGCAGCTCTCTCCCATACACCTTACCGTGCAGGAAACATGTTTATTACAAGGGATACTGTACAGCTCGATGATATGCTTGTGCCTGTTGATAATCTTGTGATCGATTACCTGAGGATGTTCGAGGATAATGTTTCGCTTTTTGCTTCTTATCCGCTCAGCCAGACAAGGAGGTTCGAAGCCAACGTATCACTGTCGTGGTACTACTATCGTCTCGACAGGTATAACAACTATTATCTTCTTAACGGAGTTGGACTGGCCAGTAAAAAAGAGAAGCTCGAAGCTCCCGGAGGAAGTAATTACCAGCAGATCTCAGCAGCATATGTAGAGGATAATTCGTACTCGGGGATGACCTCACCTATGCAGGGTCACCGTGCAAGACTCCAGGTCGACAAGTATTTCGGGGCTGCCAATATATTTACCACCCTTATCGACTACAGGCAATATTTCTATGTCAGACCATTCACCCTCGCATTCAGGTTTTACAACCTCGCCATGCTTGGCAAGGATGCTGAGAACGGAATCCTGCCTCCGATTTACATTGGATACCCATGGCTTATAAGAGGCTATAACAATATTTCCTATACAAATACAGCGGTAAGCGATTTCAACCGTTTCAATATATCAGTGCTTACAGGAAGCAGGGTGGCTGTTGCCAATGCCGAACTGAGGTTCCCCTTGTCGGGTCCGGAAAGACTGGCAGCTATCAAATCAAAATGGTTTCTTATAGACCTTAATCTCTTCTTCGACTCAGGCCTTGCCTGGAACAGCAGCAGCACGGTTGTAACAGACAGACATGTAATGGACGACTCGGGAGAGGTAAGATATCCTGTCTTCAGCACGGGTGCCTCACTGAGAGTCAACCTGCTTGGTTATATGGTTATTGAACCATATTATGCCATACCACTGCAGAACGGGGGACTTAAAAATGCTCAGTTCGGACTTAGCTTCACTCCCGGATGGTGATGTTTTTTAAAATATCACACTATCGGGATACAGGTTATTAGCTAATAGGGTTATCATGATCCCTCCTGACATAAATTGGGAAAAAGACCCATTTTTCAGAAGCCTGATTCCTGCCCTAAATGGATAAAAATTGGTATATTTAAGGAAAAATCGGGAATGGAAATCCAGGCTCATTATCAGGAAGCTATAAAATTTGCGACAGCCCGGCACCTTGAGAAGAGACAAAAGGTTAAGGGAACCAGGCTTCCCTATGTGGTACATCTAAGTAATGTGGCAATGGAGATCATGATAGCTGCTCCTCACTCAGGAGACGATTTTGATCTCGATTTTGCTTTAAGGGTTGCTCTTCTTCATGATCTTCTTGAAGATACTTCCGTCACCTTCGATGAACTCGCTGAGAGATTCGGCAGAGATATTGCCCTGGCAGTCCTTGCACTGTCGAAGGATGAAAAGCTGCCTGTTGAGATTCAGACCATCGACAGCCTTGGCAGGATAAAGGAACAGAGAACAGAGGTCTGGGCAGTCAAGCTGGCCGACAGGATTACAAACCTGCAGATTCCTCCTCATGCATGGAGCAGGGTTAAAAAAGAAAGCTACAGGGAGGAATCAAGACTTATTCTGCATGCCCTTAAGAAGGGTAACAGTTTTCTGGCTTCGCGGCTCGAAGAAGAGATAAAAGCCTACGGAAAATATATCTGATTGTTCTTTCGTATGCTGAACCCCTTTGTCCCTATAGATCCCCGCTTTGTCCCTTCATTTCCCCATTTGATCAAAATCAGTCGCCTGTCTTGAGGAATTCATGCGCGTTGTACGTATAATTGCATGGAAATCCGGTAAGGGGACCGGTATAAATCTGGAGTGATGAAGACGGGGGGATTACATATTGCAGCAACCGGGGAAACACCAGGGATCACAGTCGGCCATGATGGCCAGATAACGATCTGCGGACGTTTTATGGGGAACGGTAGCCCCAGGGAATCAGGTTATTTATTGGATTGGGTCAATGACTACATCAGCGATCCCGCGGGAGTGACAACACTCAGCCTTCATATTGAATATCTTGAAGCAATTAAAAGTCCGCTTATAATATCAGCTGTTAGAAAACTCATGCAGGTCAGGTTAAATGATAACCAGCTTATTGTAAACTGGTATTACGAAG
>JAVEZS010000090.1:0-5988 GCA_034002885.1 Bacteroidales bacterium | reverse complement strand
GTTATTCATAATCCAGACAGGAAGTATTTATATGATGAACCACAGCTGTATTGCATAACCCAATAATCATGCATATGATATTCAGTCTTTTGGATTGCATCTGACCTTTTTAATCAAAATTATATACGGATGAAAGTATTTGTTTTAATGGTTTTGACAATGTTCCCTCCGGCTTTATTTCAGGCCGGCAGGAATGAGGCCGTGAAGGAGCCTGTGATAATACAGGACCTGGGCGAACATAATGGCAGCCGTGTTTCTCTGTTTACCCTTACCAACAGTAAGGGTAATGTGCTCAGACTCACAAACTATGGTGCCAGGATAGTCGGAGTGGAAGTTCCGGACAGAGATGGTAAAAGAGAAAATGTTACAATGGGAGGTGATACCTTCGAACAGATAGTCAAAGGAGATCTCTTTGGCGGAGCGACAATAGGAAGATTTGCCAACAGGATAGCAAACGGGAAATTCAGCCTCGATGGTGTTGAATATTCTCTTCCTGTAAACAACAGGCCCAACACCCTTCACGGGGGAAACAACGGTTGGTTCTCAAAGGTGTGGACCGGGGAAATGGTAAAGGGCCGTGATCCTGCTGTAAGGTTTACCTATGTGAGCCCCGACATGGAAGAGGGTTTCCCGGGAACAATGACAGTTTCAGTGACCTATACATGGACCGCGGGGAATGAGATAGTTATGGAATATCAGGCTTCAACTGACAAAAAGAGCGTTGTCAATCTTACAAACCATGCCTATTTCAATCTTCACGGAGCCGGTAACGGATATATCTTCGATCATATCCTTACAATGAACGCCTCCTCCTATACCCCTGTTGATGCCACTCTCATCCCGACAGGAGAGATCAGGCCGGTAAAGGATACTCCTTTCGACTTCAGCACACCCCGCGTTATTGGCGACAGGATAGGAGAGGAGTATGATAACGGAGTTATCAATGGATACGATCATAATTTTGTTCTGGATAATAAGAAGAAAGTGGATGCATCAGTTTATGACCCGGCAACCGGACGTATGCTTGAAGTGATAACCGACCAGCCGGGTATGCAGTTCTATTCGGGAAACGCCATGATGTGGAAGAAGAGTACAGAATCAGGTTCAGGATCAGGATCGGCAAGAACAAGGTCAGCTTTTGCCCTCGAAAGCCAGCATTACCCCGACAGTCCCAACAAACCGGAATTTCCTTCAACGGTGATAAAGCCGGGAGAGAAATTCAGGTCGGTAACCATCTACAGGTTTTCAGTTAAGTGATGCCCGCAGATATTGTCCGGTTTGTAATTTTGAAGGCAATAAACAGATTAATAGACGGGAGAGGTTAAAGATAATAAAGATTTTTAAAGCATTAAAGCCTCGGTATTTTAAGTAAACCGGATATCTTTATTCTTTCAGGAAGAACTCCAGTCATGACAACATGGAAGTCATATGTTCATCAGATGAGTAGTATAATGTTGAAATAAAAATATATGCAATGGCAAAAAAAAATGAATTGAGAAGTGCTGAATGGTTCGGGAAAGATGACAAAATGGGCTTTGTTCACAGGAGCTGGCTTAGGAATCAGGGTCATCCCGATCATATGTTCAGGGGCAAGCCTGTTATCGGAATATGCAACACATGGTCTGACCTTACCCCCTGTAACGGTCATCTGAGGGAGTTTGCCGAGATAGTCAAACGAGGGGTTTACGAGGCGGGCGGTTTCCCTTTTGAGTTCCCGGTGATGTCGCTCGGCGAAACCATAATGAAACCCACCACCATGCTGTGGAGGAACCTGGCAAGTATGGATGTGGAAGAAACCATAAGGGCCAACCCTATCGACGGTGTAGTATTGCTTACCGGATGTGACAAAACCACTCCTTCCACTCTTATGGGTGCAGCCAGTGTTAACCTGCCGACTATTGTTGTACCCGGAGGTCCCATGCTTAACGGTAAGTTCAGGGGTAAGGATATAGGTTCAGGGACCACCACCTGGCAGATGTCGGAAGGGATGAAAGCCGGAACAGTAACAAGGGAGGATCTTATTGAAGCCGAGACCTGTATGTCGCGTAGTGCCGGCCATTGCAATACTATGGGTACGGCTTCAACGATGGCAACGATGGTTGAAGCATTGGGGATGACACTCCCGGGTGCTTCGGCAATACCTGCTGTTGACTCAAGAAAGAAAGTAATGGCCCATCTTACAGGAAACAGGATTGTTGAAATGGTAAGGGAAGATATGAAGATGTCAGATATACTGACCCGCGAAGCTTTCGAAAATGCCATAATGGTAAGTGCAGCCGTAGGAGGTTCAACCAACCTTCTGATCCATCTCACTGCACTTGCTGGAAGGATAGGCATCGAACTTAACCTGGATGATTTTGACAGGATAGGAAGTGATATGCCTCTGCTGCTCAATCTTATGCCTTCGGGAAAGTACCTGATGGAGGACTTTTACTACGCGGGAGGGCTTCCGGTTATTATCGACCAGATAAGAGATATCATCCATAAGAATGCACTTACAGTTAACGGAAAGACAATAGGGGAAAACTGCCAGGGAGCTGTGTGCTATAACAGAGAAGTGATTGCACCCATGGAAAAACCTCTTAAGGAAAAAGCCGGAATAGTGGTGTTGAAAGGCAACCTGTGCGAGAATGGTGCTGTTTTGAAGCCTTCGGCCACCTCGGGGAAACTGCTTAAACATACAGGAAAGGCTGTAGTCTTTGAGAGTATTGAGGATTATCATGCAAGGATAGACGATCCGGGTCTGGAAATAGATGAGACGTCAGTAATGGTCCTGAAAGGAGCCGGTCCGGTGGGATACCCCGGGATGCCTGAAGTTGGTAATCTCGACCTGCCTGAAAAGCTTATAAGGAAGGGTGTTACAGATATGGTCCGTATCTCCGATGCCAGGATGAGCGGGACAGCCTACGGCACTGTGGTTCTGCATGTGTCACCCGAATCGGCCGTTGGCGGAACCCTTGCCCTCGTCAGGAACGGGGATGTAATTGAGCTTGATGTTGAAAAGAGATCACTTAACCTGCAGGTTTCTGATGAAGAACTTACAAGGAGAAGAAGTGAGTGGAAAGCTCCTGCTCCTTTATCCGAAAGAGGCTATGTAAACATGTTCGTTCAGCATGTTGAGCAGGCCGACAAGGGATGTGACTTCGATTTCCTCAGGGGCGGGTCGGGATCTCATGTGTCGAGGGACCTTCACTAGGCAATGATTATCTGAGACTATTGTTCACATTGAATAAATGTGGGCAGTAGTTTTTTTATGGATTTTGTATCAGTATAAAACCTGCCCTTCTCTGAAAAGACATTAATAAAATGAAGAAGATATCAAATACCAGGGTGCAGAATCAGGCTTTTCTTCTGTTACTTGTTATAATGCCGTTTATGGTTTTCCAGGGATGCGTCACTGTGCCAGGTACGGAAATTTCCAGGAAAGGTTCAGGTGATATTCGAAGGCGGGTCTCAATAAATGAAGGGTGGAAGTTCTTCAGATATGATACTGAAGCCGACAGGCTGATATACGACGTCAGACCTGATGTGATGTCGTACAACGACAACCGTCCTGCTGATTCAAAGCCGACTGAAGCTGTTGGTGTTGAAGCAGATGCTTTGGTGTTGAAGCCATGGATTCTACCCTCCGGGAATGACTTCTTAAGTGATCCCTCAAAAAAACATATCAGGCCCGAAGGAAATCCCGGAAGCGATTTCCCCTTTGTGCAGGGTGATTTTGATGACAGTACGTGGCGCAGCGTGGATCTGCCCCATGACTGGGCTATTGAGGGGCCATTTATAACCGGTCCGGATGCCCTTATCGGAGGGGGCATGGGACGTCTCCCCAGTAATGGTGTTGCCTGGTACCGCCGCAGGATTGACATGAATGCTGCAGATGCGGGGAAATCTGTTTTCCTCGATGTTGACGGCGCCATGTCTTATGCCATGGTGTGGCTGAACGGCAACCTTGTCGGAGGCTGGCCTTTTGGCTATGCATCATGGAGGCTCGATCTGACTCCCTATCTAGTGCCCGGCGGAGACAACCAGCTTGCCATAAGGCTCGACAACCCTCCGGCTTCTTCTCGCTGGTATCCGGGCGCCGGAATATACAGGAATGTTTGGCTTACCATAACCGATCCTGTTCATGTGGCACAGTGGGGTACCTTTATTAGCACATCTGATGTCACGGCTCAATCGGCACGGGTAAATATAGAGGTAAAAATAGAAAATGACTCCGGCAGGGATGAAGAGCTGAGCGCCGTTACAGATATCTTCCTTATCGATAGAGATAAAAAGACTTCAGGAGATCCGGAAGCAAGCTTCAGGTCGGATCCGGTTAAGGTTGTTGCTGGCGGAAGCGCAATAGTGAAAGGGTCAGCTGTCGTCAGTGACCCTGCCTTGTGGGGACCGCCTCCCACCCAGGAGCCCAACCTCTATATGGCCGTGACCACTATTATCAGAGACGGTGAGGTATGTGACAGTTACAGAACTTCATTTGGTATAAGGACGCTGAGGTTTGACGCTGACTCAGGTATTTTTGTCAACGGTGAAAGAGTTAAGATAAAGGGAGTTAATCAGCATCACGACCTGGGAGCCCTTGGTGCTGCTTTTAACACAAGGGCAGCAACCCGGCAGCTGGAGATACTCAGTGAAATGGGATGCAACGCCATCAGAATGTCGCACAATCCCCCTGCTCCTGAATTGCTTGATCTCACTGACAGGATGGGATTCCTTGTTATGGACGAGTCGTTTGACGTGTGGTTCCGCAGGAAAACCCCGCTCGATTTCCACCTTATCTTCAGTGACTGGCACGAGCAGGATATGCGGGCACTGGTCCGCCGCGACCGTAATCATCCCTCAGTAATTATGTGGAGCTACGGCAATGAAGTTGGCGAGCAGTATACTGCTGAGGAAGGAGCAGCTGTAGCTGCAACACTTCATAATATAATAAGGGAGGAAGATCCAACCCGTCCGACAACCAGCTCCATGAACTGGGCAAAGCCCGATATGCCTTTCCCGGCCGTGATGGATGTGATAAGCCTTAACTACCAGGGAGAAGGGATAAGAAACACTCCCGAATTCGAAGGTACCGACAGGATCCGGACGGCTCCAATGTATCCGGCCTTTCATGTAATGTTTCCTGATAAGGTTATACTTAGCAGCGAGACAGCTTCGGCATTCAGCAGCCGGGGTATTTACCTTTTTCCGGTGTCGGTAGGAATCAGTGAACCTGTCCGTGACGGGAGGGGAGGAGATTCACAAATCAGGCAGGTAAGCTCCTATGAGCTTCATGCCGTTGATTTCGGGTCATCGGCCGATAAGGTCTTTGCTTCCCTTGACAGCAATCCCTTCGTGGCAGGGGAGTTTGTATGGACAGGATGGGATCATCTTGGAGAACCTACTCCTTACTATGATTCACGAAGCTCATATTGCGGTATAATAGATATGGCTGGCTTCAGGAAAGACCGCTTCTACCTGTACCAGTCACAATGGCGCCCCGATCTGCCGATGACACATATACTGCCCCACTGGAACTGGCCAGGACGGGAAGGCGAAATCACCCCTGTCCATGTTTTTACCTCAGGTGACGAAGCTGAACTTTTTCTCAATGGCAAATCGTTGGGAAGAAAGAAAAAAGGACTTTTTGAATACCGCCTTCGCTGGGATGAGGTGACCTATGAGCCTGGAGAGCTTAAGGCAGTAGCCTATAAATACGGTATTAAGTGGGCTGAAGATATTGTTACAACAACCGGTGAACCTGTTGCCCTGGAAGCTGAGGCAGACAGGCAGAATATTGTTCCGGATGGGAAAGACCTGGCTTTCATTACAGTGAAGGTAACCGATGATAAGAAACTAATAGTCCCGCTGTCGGACAATCTTATTGAGTTCAGCATAGAAGGCCCGGGAGAGATTGTTGCTGCTGACAATGGCGATCCGACCGATATGATGCCTTTTCATCTTAAACGGAGGAAAGCCTTCAACGGGCTGGCCCTTGTTATTGTAAGG
>JAVEZS010000089.1:3149-6302 GCA_034002885.1 Bacteroidales bacterium | reverse complement strand
AGCGCTGTAAACACGATTGTTCTGACTGACCTGGATTTCATTTTCTGATGATTTATTAATGTGATTAATCGTTTTAAAACAAGCTTAAAATTTAATACTAATTATTTACATTTATGGAATGAAAACCTATATTTTATTTTTATCAGCCCTGTTACTGACAGGCAGCCTGCTTTATGCAGAATTAAAGCCTTCGAGGCTTACATGTGAATACCTTAAGGATCCTCAGGTAATTGATGTTGCCCATCCCAGGCTATCGTGGGTTAATCTTGCCGGAGCGGGGGTACGCGGACAGTTTCAGACCGCCAGGGAAATAAGGGTTGCCACCAGCCGCGAAAAGCTTCTTTCCGGTGAGCCTGACTTGTGGAACAGCGGCAGGGTAATATCGGAAGTCTCCTTTAATGTCCCTTACGAGGGAAGGGAATTAAGCTCAGGGCAGGAATGCTGGTGGCAGGTAAGGGTCTGGGACCGTAAGGGAAAAGTATCTGACTGGAGTGATCCTGCATTCTGGTGCATGGGCCTTCTGTCGCCTGATGACTGGAAAGCCAGATGGATAGGGGCTCCATGGCAGGATGAAGATCCCCTTCCCAGGCCTGCCTCACCGCGACCGGCACCAGTAAGCTTTAAACCTTCTTATTTACCTCCCCCTGCACCAATGCTGAGGAAAAGCTTCACAATAGAAAAGGAAATTGCCTCCGCCAGGGCTTTCGTAACAGGGCTGGGGTTTTTTGAGTTTTATGTTAACGGGGAAAAAGTCAGCGACGACGTTCTCGTGCCCAATCTTACTCTGTACAGCAAAAGGGAAGATGTGGGAAGTATTGCGGCAATGACGGGGAACAACTTCCGGGAATACAGGGTGATGTACCTTTCCTATGACATTTCCTCACTCCTCAAGAAAGGGGAAAACATTACCGGCGCAATTGTTGGTAACGGTTTCTATAATCCTCAAAGCTATTGGTGCCAGGGATACGGCACACCACGATTCCTGGGCCAGATTCAAATAAGATTTACAGACGGTACCGAAGAGATTATAATAACTGACGAAACATGGAAAGCGGAAAAAAGTCCGGTGGTCATGGATCTTGTGTACGACGGTGAACACTATGATGCCCGGCTGGAACAAGCGGGATGGTGTGCTCCGGATTTTGACGATTCCCGGTGGCAGAATGCCGTACTACGGAAAGCCCCTGAAGGAACTCTCAAGGCACATAGTTCGCCAACTGACAAAGTAATGGAGACACTTCCACCACGAAGTATCGAAAAACTTGGAGATGGCCATTACAAAGTCGATTTCGGGGAAGAGATATCAGGATGGATCCGCCTTTTGAACATTTCAGGTGAGGAAGGAAGGAAGATCGACATAAAATACATCTGCGAATCAGCGATGGGAGCCAACTCCTACACTATGAGAGGTGGCGGACCTGAATCGTATGCTGCAAGATTCACCTGGTTCGTTTTCAGGGAAGCAGAGATAAGCAACTGGCCCGGGGAACTTCGACCCGAAAACCTGAGAGCAGAGGCAGTATACAGCAATGTTGAGACAACAGGCCACTTCGAATCGTCAAACAGCCTTTTCAACACGATAAATAAAATATGGTGGAGAAGCCAGACGGATAACATGCACGGAGGAATAGCAAGCGACTGCCCTCACAGGGAAAGATCGCCCTACACCGGAGACGGCCAGGTTGCCTGCGTAACCGTTATGCACAATCTCGATGCGAGAGCATTCTATACCAAATGGATCAGAGACATTTACGGAGCACAGAATCCCGAAAACGGTTATGTCCCCAACGGAGCGCCTTGGCAGCCCGGCTGCGGAGGAGGAGTTGGCTGGGGCGCCGCCATGAACATAATGCCCTGGGAATTCTACCTTCATTACGGAGACATTGATATCCTCAGAAATAATTATGAAGGCATGAAGGGATATATAAGGTATATGCTTACCTGGACCGATGATAACGGGATAATGCATTCACAGGCGCCCGACAGGAACAAACCCAACAGATGGATAAACCTGGGCGACTGGGTTGCTCCCGGAGAGCTTCCGCCCGACGAGATGGTTCATACCTTTTTCCTGTGGCGCTGCTCCGACCTGACGGCGATGGCTGCAAGAGCACTGGGACTGAAAGATGATGAAACATATTACACCAACCTTGCGGAAAAAGTCAGAAAAGCTTTTCATTCAAAGTTCTACGACAGCGAAAAAGGATCCTACGGGCCTGCAGGCGGAAATATCTTCGCTCTGAAGATGGGAGTTCCCGACGAACAGAGGCAGAAAGTGATAAATGCTCTCGTAACCGGAATAAAAGAGGCTGGCGATCATCTCGACACTGGGATCTTCGGGACACAATTCTTTTTCGAGGTTCTTTCCGAATACGGGCAACACGAACTGGCATTCAGGGTTATGAACCAAAGAACCCAGCCTTCATATGGATGGTGGATAGAGCAGGGAGCAACAACTTCCTGGGAAAAATGGGACGGGACGAACTCAAGGAACCATCCCATGTTCGGAGGCGGTATTGTGTGGTTTTACCGTAAACTGGCAGGAATGAACGCCGACCCGGAGAATCCGGGTTACAAACATATAATTTTCAGGCCCCAGCCTGCAGGAGACATTGATCACGTTTCGTACACCAACCTCACACAAAACGGCGAAGCTTCAATTTCATGGAAGAAAGAAGATGGCACATTCACTCTTGAAACAACCGTACCCGTCGGATCAACTGCAACTGTTTATGTACCGGTTAAAAAAGACTCTTCAGTGAAGGAAACGGGAAAGAAACCAGGAAAATTGAAAGGGGTGAAATTCGAGACGAGAGAAAAAGATTATGAAGTCTATTCAGTCGGTTCAGGGACTTACTCTTTCAGAACGAACTGGTGATACAAGAAGGGTGATCTGAATTGAAGTCTGGGAATAATCTTTCAGACATATTATGAATTTATAAAAACTCGTTGTATTTTTGCGGGCACTTTAAAAGACCTCCTTCGCTGAATACTTCGCTGAAGTTACGTATTCCGAAGAAAGCTACGGAGGTCAAAGCGGGGTGTAGCGCAGCCCGGTTAGCGCATCTGGTTTGGGACCAGAGGGTCGCAGGTTCGAATCCTGCCACCCCGACAAAAGAAAAAGCCTTGCACGAAAGTGCCGGGCTTTTTTGT
>JAVEZS010000089.1:0-3049 GCA_034002885.1 Bacteroidales bacterium | reverse complement strand
GAAGACAAAAAAGACCGTTAATGAGCGAAGCGAATGAAAGGCTTTTTCTTTTGAATCACTTCCCAAAGGATCACCGCAGGTAATCCTGGCAAGCAGAATTATCAAGCCCGGAGTGACAGGCGTCATCCGGGCTTGATCATCTCACTGATAAACAACTCACTGCCCTCCCTTCAGGGAACAATGGTTCTGACTAATATCCTAATGCAAAAAAGTAACATCCCCTACCTGGTCAAAATACTTCCCGTCGACATAACGCCCAGTGGCCTTCCAGACGTATACACCCTGGACAGCCAGATCACTCTCGTTGAAATACCCGTCCCAGCCTTTATAAAGATCATGACTTTCATAGATCAGAACACCCCACCTGTTGAAGATCTGAAGCTTGTATTCTGCAACGTTCTCAAAGAATGGCCTGAAGACATTGTCCATCTCAGGATAGACTCCCTTTCTCCAGAATCCTCCCGTAGGTCCCGTCTTGTTCCACTTGAAAACATTGGGGAAGTCAATATGTCCTTCAACCCATTCTACATTTATGGGTGTTGATAAAGTCGTGGAATCCACACAACCGTCCTCCGAAACAACAACAAGAGTGACATTATAGACTCCCTCATCTTCATATTTATGATAAGGACTGTCTTCCGTTGAGGTATTTCCGTCACCAAAAATCCATAATGATGAGGCGTCGTGGATGCTGTTGTTCGAGAAAACAACGATCTGCTCATTATTAATGACATCGGTGGGATAAACCTCAAATAAAGCCGAAGGGTTCTGGTAGACGGTTATTATTCCGTTATAAACCGATTCCCCGGCAGCATTGTAAACAATAAGTTTTACTATATAGCTTCCGGGCATGTAATAGGTGTGAACGGGATTCTTCTCAACTGAAAACTGACCATCTCCAAAACCCCAGATATAGGTCTCACCATAAAGACTGGTATTTCTGAACTGAACCCTAAGAGGTGAGCATCCCACCGTATCGGGCGAAAATGAGGCCACCGGCACGGGAGGCATCATCACCCTCACATGAATAGTATCAATACCAAAACAGCCATACTGGTCATGGACAGTCTCATAGGTTATAATGTGATCTCCCATTCCTGCAGCTGACGGATCGAAAGTATTTCCGGATACTCCGTTACCTGTGTATACTCCTCCTTCAGGAGTTGCAGCCAGGGTTACCAGGGGACCGTTTATAAACTGAGTGCCTATTGACGGAAAGTTCACCACAGGTATCGGAACGACCGTAATGATCTCTGTATCAAAATCCTGACAATCCGGATTCACCAGACTGTAACTTATCACATGATCACCGGGTCCGGCAACCGAGGGATCGAAAGTATTGCCGCTTACACCCGGACCCGACCATACTCCTCCAAGATCAACTGCCTTGAGTGTTACCGGAGGACTATCGACACATAAGGGATCAACCTCTTCTATTGTGGCGTCAGGTGTGGCAACAGTGATTATCGTTTCATCCGATGATGTGCAACCGTTCGCATCGGTGATCTTGTATTTGATCGTGTGGTTACCGTAACCTGATACTGCGGGATCGAAAGTATTTCCCGACACACCGGGTCCCGACCAGATTCCACCGGGATCGTGAGCTTTCAGCTCAATAGAATGATCAGTGAAGCAGAGCGTACCAACAGGAACAATCGTGGCATCGGGAACCGGCACAACAATTATAGTTGTTTCGTCCGAATCATCGCACCCGTCAGCATTGGTTATCTGATACCTTATTATATGGTTGCCGGCTCCGACAACTGCGGGATTAAACATATTCCCCGACACTCCGGGTCCTGACCAGGTTCCGCCAGGGTCTTGAGCAGTGAGCATAACAGGCGCCGCATTGGCACAGAGCGGATCAACAGGTGTAATAGTCGCATCCGGATAGGGTACAATAAGTATGATCGCCGTCGTAACAACCGGATCATGGTCGCCGTTTACCCTGTCGCGGGGTGGACCCGGTAATCTGGGATCATCGTAGGGATTACAGTAATTCCAGTTTCGAAGGGTAACCTGAAAATACTGTCCTATCAGATTATCGTCTGCCACGCTTATTACATCCGACCGTTCACCTGAACCTGTCACTGGTCCGTTCAGAGTCACAATGTTATCAGCGTAGGGAAAACTCCTGTTGCGACCGTCAACTCTCACCGGAGTACCTGACATTGTTATGTCGGTTCCATAGATCCACTGGATCCAACGGGTATTCACATTGGGATTATCACGTTCCTGAGGAGGAACGCAGTTAAACCTTGTAAGGTCCTGGAACCTCACCTCCGCGCTTTTCCCGAAACATACCGGATAAACCTCGGGATGGATATGCATGCGTCCTCCGTTGTGATCATCATCATCCCATACGGTAACAATTTGTTCCTGTGTCGAGGAAGTGCAAAGAACACCATCCACCATCAAAGTTGCCTGAGGATGATAATTGCAAATATTACCTGCCGAAGTGTAAATATTTGTATCCGCAGCCTGAAAAACCCCTGGCGAGGTCTGAATGGCACGAACGGTCCTTACATGTCCGTTGTTCCAGTCGAATCTTATGCTTACCGGCGTACCTGCATTATTTACACCAGAATAGCTTACATTCCAAATAGCCGTAACAGGAGAACAGAGCTTGTCGGGTGTTATATTATTGGCCTTGGATATAATAGTACAGCTTTGACCAAATACTTCAGGACATAGTAGAACCGCTGATAATGCCAGAAGTAGAATTTTTTTCATATGCCTAAGAGTTTTTTCTTCATTAATAGTTAACTCCGAAACACCTTAGGGTAAACCTGCCCCGCCGATGACTAAAACACATGGTTTATGCTCCTGATATACATCCACATAAACTTCTAATGCTGAATTTGACTTTCATTTCACTTCCTATTAACGGCCGGTATTCTCAAATTATTACTGTAATAATTAATATTTTGACCAATTTATGGGTCCTTTACTGATGAATTAAGCAAATAAAAATACGAAGGCGCTTCCTGATACTCAGGCAAGACAACCTTCGCATTTTTTATTAAGAAATCGTGAAAGACAATTCCCT
>JAVEZS010000088.1:0-6376 GCA_034002885.1 Bacteroidales bacterium | reverse complement strand
CCCCCTACGATATCATCCGTAAATACTGCATACTGAGGGGTGAAATCGTACCCTTCACCATACATCAGGCTCTGGCTGAAAGGATTCTTCCCCTGCATCCATTCCAGCTGAGCCAAAGAGATGCTGTGTATTTCAGAATCTTTCAGAAGGCGGTTTGCTGATGCAAGTCCCTGGGCGGGAGACAGGATAACGGAACTGTTGCCCCTGAAGGCCTGCCATACAGGGAACATCCTCAAATAATGGTTCTCGTCCAGCTTTATACCCTGCAGGATCTGGGCATCGTCCTCCGTTCCATTCAGCCGGTAAATATTTGCCGGTATCATATAATAAGGGGCCGTAAACTGTGCAATTCTCTTCAGGTAATTTGCATGAAGCTCAACTGACCTGTACCATTCAGGGTATTTTTCATGATCAGGAAGTAGCCTGCAAAGTTCCACTAAGCCCAGAACGGGCGATGCAGCAGTACAGCTGTGGTTATATCCGAAAAATCTGTCGGATCTGCCTGCTGCATAAAAGAATCCGCTCAGCGGAATACTCCAGTTCATTGGTTCAGCCTGCTGGAAAGCCATAAGTGAATCTGCAAAGGTGATGATAACCTTCTTAATTTCTTCGTTCCTGGTCAGACCATATAATTTCGTGCCGGCCAGTAAAGCAATCGCTAATCTTTCTGTGTTCCATGGCTGCCGGACCTCTTTCAGAAGTCTCCAGTATTCATTGGCTGACTCAAGACATTTCTCCGATAATACAGGATCTGACTCCCTCAGAGCGATCGAGGCTTCCACATCAGCAATAATGGAATAATAATTATCGTTGGTGTTAATCCTCCCTCCGGGCTGTACATGTTTGTCATCATAGGTCCCGATGATTCCGTCAGTATACGAATCCATGGTAGTCCAGCTTATTACCTGCAGACTGTCAAAGCGGTTCCTATGAAGCCATTCCAGCCCCCATAATCCTTCCTGAATCAGACGGTCAGATAGTTTTTTGTTCTTCTTCACATATTGAATCCCCAACCTGAAAAAAGCAGCCGTTGCACTTGCTGTCTGCCAGTACGATTGCGACAGGTCGCCTGCATCGTGCCATCCGCCGGCCATGATAATAGTATCTCCCCGGTAAACAGTGTACCAGTCGGAATGGCACTTCAGATGTATTCCCGGCTGTTCATATCCGCAACGCTGAACGTAAAACTGATTTGTGATCTTTTCAATTACCGGCAGCCATATGTCCTGATTGATCGGGAAAGGTCTGGTTTCAACATTACCATATACAATTTTATATTTTCCGGGAGCTTTGACCTCTGAGAAATCAAAAACCGTGAAGTTCCCGATATGGCTGATCTCCGTTTTAATACTCTTTTCAAGTACACTCTTGTTAGTCGCTATGTCAACGATCCTGAAATTATCCTCGCCTGTCAGCGAAGTGAAAGCTTTTTTTCGGTCGTTGCTGTTATATCCCGAGTGTGTGAAAGATATTGCCACATCAGTACCCCAACCTTCATAATAATCAGCCTCCACTTTCTCAAACACCAGGTTATCTATGTAATATACAATAGTGTCAGCAGCATCCGGTTCATTTCCCTGAAGCCCGTAACTGATGGTTATTCCGGTCACCTTATCGTGAGGCAGGTGTGGAACCTCCATGACCATCTTGTTCCACTGATTGTTTTTCAGCATCACAGTATGCCAGCCCTCTTTGCCGTAACGGTCGGGAACATTATCCCCGTTATGCAGGATAAAGGTAAGGTATAACTTCCGGAAACCTTTAAACTCGGGATATACATTAATCGCAATCCGGTTGTAATCTGAAAAATCCTCCAGGTCGAATTTGCGGGTCAGATTCTGCCTGCCCCAGTATCGGCCATCAGGTCCAAGAGGTTCAGGCAATTTTGTCGGACAGACAAACTTAATGGATGAATTACCTTCCATCACCTTTTCATTCGAAAGACTTATGGTGCCGACATTGGCCCTGTCACCGAAAGAGAGCTCCCAGTTATCGAGCGATTCCATGCCATCGAGCAGGACAGAGGAAAAGACCTCTTTATTATCCCATTTATGCTGAAGACTGCTGGCGGTATCCATGGGCATGGGCTCCTTATTGTAAAGAAAAGATCCGGATTCTGTTTCCTGTGGTTTTCCTGATGTACAGGAAACACCAATCAGAAGAACAACAACTGTTGTGTGTATTAACTTTTTCATAGTCTGACTCTTATTCTTGCATGGAGAAGCCATGCCATTCGTTTATACTGATAAAGTTACATTAGTATCCGGATAAAATTCATCATATGAAAAACAGCCCTTACAAATTATCCCGTCCTCCACGAACTCCCCCTCCCGATCCTTCTCTCTACGGCGTGGGGGATGCCTGAGCTTCGCGAAGGCAGGGGGTGAGTGGATTCCGCTTATCCGGTTAATATCTGTTGAACCGTGGATTTACGACATTGTTATAGATTGAACCAAAGGTATAATTTATACTTAACGATGCACCGACTTCAAAACTTGTTGCCTGTTGTTTCAGGCGGAGCAACCTTTCAGCTTCAGTGAGTTCTCCCTTTCTCTGGTTAAGACGATCGTTTATATAGGCTGCCTGTCCGTTAACCGACATTGACAAACCCTTGAATAATCTGATCCTTATAAATCCATCAACTTCTATGCTGTTTTTCGAAAAATCGTGGAAATAATTCGATCCTGACAGAGAAAGGTTAACCGATCCCCATTTTTCCTGTACCTGGTAACCAATTCTCAGAATCTGCTTAAACCTGTGTTCATTCGTTAAATTGAAGATAGTGGTGTCTATATAATTACTGCCCTGATAACCTGCACTGTATAAGAATCTTAATTGTTTATGAGTTGCCTTGGAATAAGGGAAAAGATCATATTCAATTGCCGGCATAACTTCGTGATTTGAATTATAGTTAGCCTGAGTGGAGCCCCCCAGTCCCCATGTCAGACCTGCAGACCAGTGTTCTCCAAGACTTCTGACAAAAAGAATATCAACAGCCTCAGATTGTCTTATATATGTATTTTCATCCTCGTCTTCCTTATATTTCTGTTTGTTGAAAGTGTGGTCAAAGTCAATTTCCAGTTTAATTTCGGGTGTTACCTTAGAGATATTTATTGAGTTGAAAAGGTTCAGGGTACTGTAACTCTCTTCCGAATTGAAACGGGGACTTGTCTGCAAATCGATTACCCAATTGTTCCATTTGTCAACTACCTCCTCAGTTTGAAGTCCTTCAGTGTATCTGATATCAATTTCCTTTCTCATGGGAGTATGAGAAATATATCTCATCAATCCGATCTTAAGCACACTCACCTGCCCCTCCCTGATCATTGCACTTGTCTCATCAGGAAATGTCGTAAGCACCAGGGTATCGTTAATGCCCTTGAATTCTGATAGCCCCTGAAATGAGAAGGTGTATTGATTTCCGCCACTGGCAGTATTCTGGCTTGTGACAAGAATATAGACCTGAGCAATTGTAACGTCCCTTACATAATTGATGAAAGGAATTTCCTGTCTTATATAGTTTATATCACAGCGGCAATCCATAAATACCTTCAAAGCCCCTGTCCTTGAGATAACTGATGTGTCCTGCTGTGATTGTCCAAAACCTGTCAGAGAGATATGAAAAATCATCGACGAGAATAAGATAACTCTGAATAACTTGTTCATTATATTATGTCTGTTATGTGAGTATATTGGTCATTAGGTCTTTAATCCGGACGAAACCATCAATATACCCAGATTTATTTAATTATCAAATTTATTTCCATTGTGGGAAAAGGCCGGTCCCTGCAGATGCATTGCATGCAAAGAACCCATAATGCCATTTTCATCTTTATGTTTATTGGCAATATTTGGTTTGAAATAAGTTTCTTTACATATTAATTCAAATCAGGATGCCAGGATTTAACAGAAAAGCAGAGACAGGCTCAGGGCAGAAATCAGGTTTATTCAGTGTGATTGGTCCTTACAGGGGGATTGTTTTCCTGCTGATCCTGCTGGCACTTGGAGGCAGCGGCATAAACCTCCTTATCCCCAAGATCATTGCAGGCGGTATTGATGATTTCTCTGCGAACAGTTTTAACGCCGGAAAGATTATTTTTCGATTCCTTCTCGCAGCATTCGGGATATTTGTTTTCACTTTTCTGCAGGGTGTAGTGCAGACCCTTACAGCTGAGAGAGTCGCCTTAGATATGCGCAACAAGCTTGCAGTAAAACTATCTCATCAGAGTTATTCCTATATCCTGAAGGCTAATCCGGCAAAACTTCTTACAAACATGACTTCCGACATGGACTCTGTGAAGATGTTTGTATCCCAGGCATTTGTCACTATCATTTCATCTCTGTTCGTCATTGCAGGAGCATCAGTCATTCTGATAATGATTAACTTAAGACTGGCACTTGCTGTTCTTTTAATGGTGCCTTTCATTGCAACCGCCTTTTATATAGTTTTCAGAAAAGTGCGGGTGCTTTTCCGTAAGAGCAGAGAGGTTATTGATGCTCTTAACAGGGTGATAAACGAGAGTGTTCTGGGTTCAGCTATCATAAGAGTACTGAATTCACAGCAGCCGGAGAGTCAGAAATTCCTTGAGAAGAATATTGAATCCATGGACCTTGGTTTATCTATTGTAAGGCTCTTTTCTGTCCTTGTTCCCGTAATAATGTTTGTTTCAAACCTGGCAGTTGTCACAATTCTTGCCCTGGGTGGTCGTTTTGTTGTTCTCGGCACGCTTTCTCTGGGCAATTTTGCCGCGTTCAACAGCTATCTTGTAATGCTCATATTCCCGGTGATGATGATCGGATTTATGAGCAACATAATAGCCTCGGCAACAGCTTCATACGGCAGAATAAGAAAGGTCCTGGATGAACCGCCGCCGGCAGAGTCAGGAATTGTCAGATCGGATATAAGAGGAGAAATTGTGATGAAAAATGTATCATTGAGCTATGAAGACAAACCCATCCTGAAGAATGTTTCCTTCTCTGTCAAAGCCGGCAGCAAGTGTGCAATTATCGGTCCTACCGCTGCAGGAAAAAGCCAGTTGCTCTACCTTCTTACAAACCTCTTACCTCCAGACTCCGGAATTATTGAATTTGACGGGATACCCATTGAAAAATATTCAAAGGAAGTATTTCATAAACAGATTGGCTTTGTATTTCAGGACAGCATAATTTTCAACCTGAGTCTCAGGGAAAATATCGCCTTCAATGATTCAGTAACCGAAGAATCTCTCAAAAAAGCGATCGAAACAGCTGAACTGGGAGATTTTATAGAATCACTTCCCGGGAAGCTCGAGACAATAGTCACGGAAAGAGGAACCAGTCTGTCGGGAGGACAAAAGCAAAGGATTATGCTCGCGAGGGCCCTGGCCATGAATCCGGGAATATTGCTGCTCGATGATTTCACCTCGAGGGTAGACAGGAAAACAGAAGACAGGATACTGTGCAATATCCAGGCCAATTACCCCAGCCTTACACTCCTGTCGGTTACCCAGAAAATAGCGCCGGTAAAACATTATGACCAGATAATACTTCTTATGGAGGGGGAGATAATAGCCACAGGGAAACATAAGGATTTGCTGGGAAGTTCACCTGAATATATTCAGATCTACAGTTCACAAAAAAGCACTCATCATTATGAATTATGATCTGAGTCAGGTAACGGATAAAATTGCAGGGAAACTCCCGGTGCTGGCATCGCTCAGGAAGCTGGTCTCAATTATAAGCGGAGAACGACGTAACCTGACCATTGCATTTTCAGCAATTTTCCTGAATGCGGGACTTAGCCTCGCGGGGCCATATATTGTTGGTTATACCATCGATAATTACGTGCAGGCAAAAGATTATCATGGTGTTCTTCTCTTTGCCGGGATACTCATGATAATGTTCATTTTAGCGTTTGCTGTCAACTATATTCAGATGCGCCTGATGGGCGGCTTAGGTCAACGAATGCTTTTCAGTCTTCGTAATTCGGTCTTCAATAAGCTGCAGGAGCTCCCTCTCGATTTCTTCAACCAGAACAAGGCAGGGGACCTTATATCCCGCATCAACAACGATACCGACAAGGTTAATCAGTTCTTTTCCCAGTCGCTGATGCAATTCATTGGAAGCCTCATAACCATGACAGGTGCAGGGATACTTCTTCTGGTGATTAACCTGCCCCTGGGAGTGGCAGCACTTTCCCCGGCAATCTTACTTTGGATATTTACGAAAAGTGTTTCACCCTGTATCAGGAGGAGGAATGAAGCAAGTCTGATAAGCCTGGGCAATTTGTCGGCCGAGATACAGGAGAGCCTGGCAAATTTCAGGGTGGTAGTTGCCTTCAACAGGCGCGATTATTTCCGTAAACGGTTTGAAGAGGTTAACAACGAGAATTTCAATA
>JAVEZS010000087.1:0-6528 GCA_034002885.1 Bacteroidales bacterium | reverse complement strand
AAGGTGTTTGCAGTCAGATCAGTGAATTTCTCCCCGGTCATTATCTCGATAGCAGGGAAGGGCAGATGAAGAGGTGGTACAGTCGTGAATGGATGGACTACAATGAGGTGGCAGACAACACATCATCTGTTGACGAGCTCCGTAAAGCACTTGAAGATGCGGTTCACAGGCAGCTGATGTCGGACGTACCCTATGGGGTTCTTCTTTCAGGTGGACTTGATTCATCTGTTATCTCAGCTATAGCCAAAAAGTTTGCACCTAAACGGATAGAGTCGGGAGACAAACAGGATGCATGGTGGCCGCAGCTGCATTCCTTTGCCATAGGTCTGAAAGGGTCGCCCGATCTTGAAGCCGCCAGAAAGGTAGCTGATTATATCGGAACCATCCATCACGAGGTGTATTTCACTGTTGAAGAGGGCTTTGATGCTATAAGGGATGTTATTTACCATATCGAAACATACGACGTTACCACGGTAAGAGCTTCCACCCCCATGTATCTGCTTGCCAGAGTCATCAAGTCAATGGGAGTAAAGATGGTGCTGACAGGTGAAGGATCAGATGAGATCTTTGGAGGCTATCTCTATTTCCACAAGGCTCCCGATCCGAAATCATTTCACGACGAAACATTAAGAAAAATCAGCAAACTTCATCTATACGACTGCCTTAGGGCCAACAAGTCACTGGCTGCCTGGGGTGTAGAGGGACGGGTACCCTTTCTCGACAAGGAGTTTATTGATGTTGCTATGCGACTGAATCCGGCCGATAAGATGATAGTACCCGGAAGAATAGAGAAGTGGATGCTTAGAAAAGCTTTTGAGGGTTACCTCCCGGAGTCTGTTTTATGGAGGCAGAAAGAACAGTTTTCAGATGGGGTGGGGTACAACTGGATAGACACTCTTAAGAGCATAGCAGCAAAACAGGTTACGGATCACCAGATGACAAATGCCCGATACAGGTTCCCTGTAAATACCCCAATGTCGAAAGAGGAATACCTTTACAGGATGATCTTCTCTGAGCACTTCCCCTCCGATGCTGCTGCTTCGTGCGTCCCATCAGTACCTTCAATTGCATGCAGTACAGCTGAAGCGCTTGCATGGGATTCATCGTTCAGAAACAATGCTGACCCTTCGGGCCGGGCTGTCAGGAACGTCCATAAAGAAGCTCTGCCAGGCCAGGCTTGATTTCCGGGTGGGTTTAAAACGGTCATAAGTTAAAAAATGAAGAGAGCCAGGTTCCCGTGTCCTGAATACTATTATTTTTGCATGAAGTGAAACCGTAATTATCCGCTTTATGGAAGATAAAAACTCTGACTTTGATACACTTAAGATCATACTGTGGCTGATACTGTTCCTTTGTTTTGGCATAATAATAATTACATGCAGTCCTGCACCCCCTGAACATATTATGACTGTTAACGGGCCGGTTGAAATAAGCCAGGCCGGTACCATCCTGGAGCATGAACATATCCTTGTTGACTTTATAGGAGCCGACAGTACAGGTTACCACAGATGGAACAGGAATGAAGTAAGGGAAAAACTCACTCCTCTTGTTGCTGAAGCCGGGAGAAAAGGCGTGACTACCATTGTTGAATGTACTCCGGCTTACCTTGGCCGTGATCCACTTCTGCTAAAGGAACTTTCAGAACGCACAGGAATGAACTTTGTTACAAACACAGGTTATTATGGTGTCAGGAACAACCTGTACCTCCCTGAAAGTTTTTATGCACTTGATGCTCCGCGACTGGCAGCCATGTGGACTGATGAATTCGTCAATGGCATCGAAGATACCGGAATCAGGCCGGGGTTCATTAAAATCAGTGTGGATCCGTCTGAACCGCTTTCAGACGACCATAAGAAACTTGTTGTGGCTGCTGCACTCACTCATCTTGAAACGGGACTTACAATCGCATCACATACGGGTCCCGACGGACCGGCATTCGAACAGCTTAGCATAATCAGGGAAAACGGTGTCGACCCTTCGGCGTTTATCTGGGTTCATGCCCAGGGAGGCACAACTGAGGGGAACATTGAAGCAGCCAGGGCAGGAGCATGGATTTCATTGGATAATATCCACACACCAGCCGAACCAGGCGACACCAGCCATGGTTCACCTGAATGGTATGCCGGGAGAATTGATGAGCTTCGCAGAAACGGATTCCTGGATCAGGTTCTCATTTCACATGACTCTGGATGGTACGATCCGGCCTTACCGGAAGGAGGTGAAATAAATGGTTTTACAGCAGTATTTGACTACCTTATTCCTGCACTGAAAGCCAGAGACTTTTCTGACAGGGAAATTGAACAACTGCTTGTCACCAATCCCGTAAATGCCTTTAAAATTAGGGTCAGAGAATTGAGCCGGAAACCTGATTTATAATGCCCATGCTTGATTTTTGAGTTTTATACATACAAAAACATATGTATAAATACTTATATTTTTTACAGCTTAATTGCCAATTCCCTGTCTTTCTTATTAGTGTATTTTTACAGCTTAAGAAAATACGGGAACTATGCTTGACCTAATCCTGGAGAAATCAGGGGAGAATATAAAAGAGAAGAAGAACTCAGCAATGGATGTCAGCTTAGACAAACCGATAAAGAGTTTAATCAAATCTATCTCCTGGAGAGTTGTCGGAACCATTGATACGATGATTATAAGTTACTTTATAACCGGCAAATTGTCGCTTGCCGTATCAATCGGAGGTATTGAGGTTGTTACCAAAACAATACTCTATTATTTTCACGAAAGGTTATGGGCTCATATCCACAGGATCAGGATCAACATACTTAAAAAATCGGATGAGAGGAGATATGAACAAAACAGAACTCAAAAAAATACTCCAGGGAAAATCAACAGAGGATTCATTAGAGAAACTGGCCACACTGTTTCCCGGGCAAATACTTTTTACCACCAGCTTTGGAATTGAAGATCAGGTAGTCACACATCTCATTTCTGAAAGAAAATTACCCATCGAGATAGTGACAATCGATACGGGTAGGCTATTTCCCGAGACCTACGATGTGTTTAACAGGACTATCAAAAAGTACGACCTTAAAATAAAGGTTTATTTTCCTGACCATGAACCTGTTGAAAAAATGGTCACAGAAAAGGGCCCTTTCAGCTTTTACTACTCAAAGGAAAACAGGCTTGAGTGTTGCCGCATAAGAAAAGTGCTGCCTCTGAACCGTGCACTGAAAGATAAAAAAGTCTGGATATCAGGAATAAGGGCTGACCAGTCGGAAAGCAGGGCAATGATGGACTGGCTGGAGTATGATGAAGACAAGGATATCTTTAAATATTATCCTCTTTTTTCATGGACCTACGGGCAGGTAAAAGATTTTGTAAAAGAAGCCAACATACCGTACAATCTGCTTCACGATAAGAATTTCATAAGCATAGGATGCCAGCCATGCACAAGGGCTGTTAACCCGGGCGATGATTTCAGGGCAGGCCGCTGGTGGTGGGAAAGTGACAGCCGCAAAGAATGTGGATTTCACATTAAACAATGATATTAACAAGGCAAAGAATTGTACTGAAAGTATACCTGATTAATTCAAAGTAACTATCGGGTAACCGCGTATGCTTATTTTAAACAAAACACCAGAACAAGTAACAGGAATGAAGATTAATGACGAACATCTTAAAGAGCTTGAGAATGAGGCTATCTTTGTAATGAGAGAAGTTGCAGCCCAGTTCGAAAAGAAAGTAATACTTTTCTCAGGAGGCAAGGACTCCATAGTACTCGTGCACCTCGCCAGAAAAGCTTTCTGGCCCGCAAAAATGCCATTCAGTCTTCTTCATATTGATACGGGTCATAATTTTGAAGAGACATTAAGCTTCAGGGATAACCTTGCCAGGGATCTCGGCGTTGAACTTATTGTCAGATGCGTTCAGGACTCAATAGACCAGGGCAGGGTAACCGAGGAAAAGGGAATAAATGCAAGCAGAAACAAGGCTCAGTCCGTCACCCTTCTCGATGCTATAGAAGAGCTTCAGATAGATGTTGCAATTGGCGGAGGACGACGTGATGAAGAAAAAGCAAGGGCAAAGGAAAGATTCTTTTCTCACAGGAACGAATTCGGCCAGTGGGACCCAAAGAACCAGAGACCGGAACTCTGGAACATTTTTAACGGACATAAGAACTATGGAGAACACTTCAGGGTTTTTCCGATAAGTAACTGGACCGAACTTGATGTATGGCAGTATATCCAGAATGAAGATATCCTTCTCCCGGATCTTTACTATACCCACCGCAGGAGAATTTTCAAAAGAAACGGAATCTATCTGGCATGGGCTCCTTTTATGCAGCTTAAACCTACAGAAGAAGTGTTTGAAGCAGATGTCAGATGCCGTACAATAGGAGATATTACATGTACCGGTATAACCCTTTCCACTGCCAACTCTCTGGAGGACATCATTTCCGAGATAGCTGCTACCCGAGTCACCGAACGGGGTGGAAGATATGATGACAAACGTTCAGAGGCAGCTATGGAGGACCGCAAAAAAGAAGGTTATTTTTAATTAAAAAATATTTTCAGGGAAACCTGCTGAGATCCCTCAGGTAACTATCCTGCCGGGATTTGTTATTTTGAAAACGTCTTGTTAAGGATATAAAATCAACAGGAAAATAATGGAGAAGAATACAGGAAAGGAGCTTAAGGGTTTGCTCAGGTTTACAACCGCAGGAAGTGTTGACGATGGGAAAAGCACACTTATTGGACGCCTGCTTTACGACAGCAAATCAATATTTGAAGATCAGATGGATCACCTTGTTCAGTCAAGCAAACGCCTGGGCAAGGAAAATATAGATCTCTCCCTGCTTACCGACGGACTCAGAGATGAAAGGGAACAGGGAATAACTATTGATGTTGCATACAGGTACTTTGCCACACCTCATCGAAAATTCATCATTGCAGATACCCCTGGACATGTCCAGTATACAAGAAACATGGTCACCGGTGCAAGTACCGCCGACCTGGCCATCATTCTCATAGATGCCCGAAAAGGCGTTCTGGAACAGACCCTAAGGCATTCCTATATTGCTTCCCTGCTCGACATAAGATATCTTGTCTTCTGTATTAACAAAATGGATATGGCAGACTATTCACAGGAAGTCTTTGAAAGTATAAAAGAACAGCTGCAATCGATGATCAGAATGTTTGACACTGAAGAAACATATTTCCTGCCTATCAGCGCCAAATTAGGTGACAATGTTGTCAATGCTTCATCAAACATGACATGGTATAATGGTCCAACCTTGCTGAGTTTACTCGAATCAATAGATATAAAGAAGACTAAAGACAGTTCCCCGGCCCGTTTTCCCGTACAGACAGTCATCCGCCCCCAGTCAGCTGAATACCACGACTACAGGGGTTATGCAGGCCGGATTGCAGGAGCCTCCTTCAGAGTGGGTGATGAAGTGCTTATTTATCCGTCGGGACTAAAATCCAGAATCGCCTCCATCGATGTTATGGAAAAGACACTGAAGGAAGCTTCAGATGGCGAATCAGTATCAATTACCCTGTCAGACCAGCTTGATATTGGCAGAGGCAACCTCTTTGTAAAAGCCTCTGAGCCTCCCAGACAGGAACAGGAAATTACTCTTATGTTATGCTGGTTCAGTGAGACTCCCCTTAAAACAGGTATCAGATACCTGGTCAGAAATTTCAGCAATGAGGTCCCATGCTTTATTAAATCAGTAAATTATAAGATGAACATAAACAAGCTTGAAAAAGAAAGCATGGACCTTCCCGTTACCATGAATGATATTGCAAACATCACTATCAAAACAGTAAAACCCTTATATTTTGATAGTTATAAACAAAACAATATAACAGGAAGTCTTATACTTATAGAAGAAGGCACTAATAATACTGTTGCAGCCGGGATGATTGAATAATATTGTCAATCACTGCATCCAAAACTAAGATAGTGGCCTTACTCGATCAGTGCTGAACTCCATTTTCTTAAACTGCCACCTTAGTATAAAAAAAGTTACAATAGTAGCAACTATATCGGCCGACGGGGTGCTCAGCCAAACGCCCTTAAGTCCCATGAAATGAGGAATAATAAGTAGGGCGGGGATAAGAAATAGTACCTGTCGTGACAGGGAAAGAAAAACTGATATTCCAGCTTTTCCCACGGACTGGAAAAAGGTAGTGGTGACTATCTGAAATCCCACTATGGGGAATGCCAGGAGATTAAGCCTCATCCCTGTAACGGCAAGTGCTGTCAGCTCATCGCTTGTAGTGAATGCTGAAGCTATCGCACCCGGAAATATCTGAACAAGAAGAAAACCTGTTGTTGTGACACAGATACCTGCAATAAGGGTATACCTGTAAGTTTGTAAGACCCTCTGCATCTTTCCTGCTCCGTAGTTATAGCCCACTATGGGCTGCATACCCTGATTGAAGCCGAAAACAATCATTATTATCAGTGTAGCTATGCTTACAATAATACCAAATGCCCCTATGGCAAAATCGCCTCCGTACTTTTTAAGACTAAGGTTCATAATCAGGTTTACCATAC
>JAVEZS010000086.1:0-6667 GCA_034002885.1 Bacteroidales bacterium | reverse complement strand
TACTTAACTGGCTTTATGATAACTGGCTTGAGTCAGTGAGGCATCATGTGCTCAGGAACAACGGCTCGGAAGATGATGTTTCAGATGTATTCCAGGAGGCAATAATTACATTGTACCGGCAGATTTCTGACAATAAGCTAACGCTGACCAGTGATCTGAAAGGTTATTTTTTTGGTGTGGCACGAAACATCTGGAGCGCGCAGCTCAGGATAAAGGCACGGACAATAAATCTTGAAACAGATCTCCCTGATGATCCTGATGACAATCACATGCCGGTTCTGGAAAAAATCGTCAGCAGGGCTTTTCTCAGGCTTAGTGCTGATGCGCAGACCATCCTGAGGCTTTTTGCTGACGATATCCCGTTTTCCGAGATTGCGTCCATAATGAAACTTAAAAGTGAGACCTATGCAAGGAGGAAAAAATACCTTAGCAAGGAAACTCTTATCGAATTTATAAAGGAAGATCCCGAGTACAGGGATTATTTCGGCCGGTGACGAAAAATAAAAAATAACAGGGAAACCAATACTGACAGTCCGATCGCCAGTATAACGGGAAATAGCGGATAGTATAAAGGTGTATTGTTGCCATAAACAACAAGTGATGACCAGAAGTACGGATGTGACCTGAGCATATCTGCTTGTTCCAGAAAACCGTTGCGGGCTTTTCTGAGAGCCTCACTCTTTGAATAACCTCTTTTCAGGTACCGGTAGAAATCGCAGACGATCTGAGTTCCCGACTGGTCATCAATCTCCCACATCGACATTACCACCGATCGGCTTCCCGAATATGAAAATCCCCTGGCAAGACTGACGATTCCCTCACCCGAACGCAGCGCCCCGTCGCCGGTGTTGCATGAGCTGAGTAAAACCATCTTGGCATTCAGTGGTACTCCGTATACTTCATAGGTATTAAGCCGGCCATCCTCCTCCGGGCTTTTTTCCTGATAAAACATCATCATCGAGTACATAGGAAATTTGTCATTGAGGACAGTATGCATGGCCAGATGTACAATATCATATTGCGAAGCTTCCGACTTAAAGATCCCTTCCCTTGCCTCATTATTCACAAGGAGGCGGCCTCCTGCCAGACGGGTTACAAACTCCGCCTCCTGCCGTGCAAATGGAAGATCATTCAGCACATGACGGGAGTTCTGCCTTGTCCTGAAGATGGTATCAAGCTTGATGCCTTCACCGTAAACCGGGGCAAAGGCGATCAGCCGGTTTGAAAAGCTACGGGCATTACCGGACGATTCAGCCAGGAAAGTAGCTGAATATGTGTACGAAACCCTGAAATTTCTCATCATAAAAACAAGATCCCTGTAAAATGCTTCATTGTCCGTTGGCCTTTCTGCCGGAAGAGCCTCAAATGGAATGTATGAAAGAATATTATCAGGTGATATCAAAAGCACATCAGATAATAGAAATTTACGTATGGGTTCAATCAGCGTCTTGTAAAGAGAAAGGCCGGTAACAGTGAACCTTTCGAATTCTTCTTTTGCCCCCCGGCCCGGAAATTCGAGTATCTTTCTGAAGTCCCTGATCTGACCGAAAAACAGGGAATCGACCGGCATTGACACCATGTTGAGGGCCTTTCTGTTAACTACAAAGATGTACATTACCGTATCGGAAAGGATATAGCTTAAATAGTTTGTTCTTCTTCCTGCAATACCGGGAATGGAACCTGGAGCGATAACGCCCGTATTATATTTTATGCGGTAATAATCGGGGTATTCTGCCTCTATAACAGATATCAGTGAATCCCTCTTTTTAGTGGCATTAAGAACATTAGCCCTCCACTCAGCCGCAATATTCGTATCCTCTGGCGCTACTCCTTCCTCCGAAAGTTTAGCGTTATAGAATAATATCTCCTTCTTCAGGCTTCTCTCCATCTCTGCAATTTCTACAGGTATATGGAACTGAGACGCTTTAAGTTCGCGGGTTGAAGCCAGCAACCCGGCAACCTTGCTTTTCTCGGAATATTCGAAGGCTTTTAAAAGATAAAGCTGATCGCCTGTTATCTTATGACAAAGATCAAAATCGCGGATTGCACGGAGATAATAATCGCGGTATCTGTCGCCAAGAATTAGTTTGCTTTCTTCCTCGCTGATGTTTATCCTTACACCGTCAATCAGTCCGATAATCAGCTCCGAGGTCCCGGCGGCAGCAATAATAAACTGACTGTCCTTTTCTTTTTCATAGAGTGCCCTTAGAATGTTGTATTTGATCTTAAGAAGATCCAATGCAGAATGAATCCCCGCGAGGGCTTCGGAGGAAGGATTATCCAGAATTCCGCCTGCTTCTCCCCTTCTGCTGCCTTCGAATAACATCCTCTGCACTATTTCAAGCGCCTGAAGGTGCTTCCCGTTTAAAGAAAGAGCTGACGCATAGCCCATCCACACCGGTTGAACAAGCGACAGATCATCAGGATTTTCAGAAAGATATTCAATGCACTCGCCATAAAGTTCGAGAGCTCTTGCCGGATCATTACCGTGTGTAAGCTTAAACTCGGCAAAATTCTTTAACACCTCTGTATACCCGTGGGTTCCCGTACCATAAAATGAGGTAGCTCTGCGGAGCGCCCTGACAAGAAGAACCTCTCCTCTCTTCGCGTTTCCCGATTTTCCCAGAATGTTGGCAAAACTGTTCATAAAATTCAGAGAGAGAGAGGAATTGGATGATTCAGATCTATCAATTCCTTTTTCAAGATAACCGAAAGCCTTTTCATCATGGCCCAGATAATAGCTTGTTATTGCAAGACTGTTGAGAAGGTTTATGTAGTTGCCGTCCTCCGGAAGCCGGTACTCGTCGTATATCTGTTCTGCCTGTTCAAGGAAGACTTCAGCTTTTGTATAGTCGGCACGGCTTGCATGGCACACACCTATATTTGTATAAAGTATCGCAAGATCGGGCATCAGATCAGTATTGCTCCTGTCAATAAGATTCAGAGCCAGCATTCCGTTACTTATGGCCTTTTCGAAATCGTTGAGATTAAGGTATGTGGCGACAAGAGTTGAGATGCTTCTCGCGAGAAGCGGACTCGAGTCACCATAAAGTTTCCTTTCGGTTTCCAGCGATTTAAGGATCAGATCTTCCGTTCTTCTGAAATCACCCAGATTTAAATAGGCCATTCCCATATTATACAAGGTCTTAGCATAAACCGCATCCTCTTCATCCAACTGAATCCTCATCGCTGATGAGATCCTGAAAGACTCTATTGCATTACGATTCATGCCCGTTATCATATAATATATTCCTTTGTAGTAGTATGAATCAGAAGAGACAAGGCTTATAACATTTCCGGACGCCAGCAGTTTCTCCAGTGAGGCAAGTATCTTTCCGGATGATACCAGATCTCCGCTAAGGATTGTCTTGTACAGATCATCGTTCAGAGACCTGAGGCTATCCTGCTTATTTTTACCAGTAACATCAGATTGAATTTGTTCATTACCTGGTAGTATAGTGACGGAGCTCATTTCCCCGTGTAATTCATAAGAATCACTGAAGGTCATCAGGGATAAATAAAAACACAGACAGCAAAGTATTCGACAAAAGATGATCATCTGGATGGGCTGATTTCCCGGTTAGCTTATTTATTGGACAAGTTTACAAAAAATGTAAAAATAATTGTAACACAAAAAGCCGTTGTTCTGCCATACCACTGATTATGTGTACTTAAAAAAAATATTTAAAAAAATATCAATTCCCGTTGTCACAAAACCGGTATTGCCGACATGTTACACGAAGACAGACAGAAAACAATTACCCGAAATAGTTATCAATGATTAAAAAAGGAGAATAAGATGAAAAATATCAACGCAAATAGTATCGAGGAGAGTTTCAGTGAGTATTTACTGACTATTGATGAAATGATAAGTGTTAAAGGCGGCGATGCAGGTGAACCTATTCTTAAGCCCTCGGTGCCTCCTATCAAGATCTGATTTTTTTTAATCACATATAAACCTGTTTGGATAAAACAGGATTGCGCCCGAGAAAACGTTAATAGACGAACCGATATACCCGATATAAAGCCGGCACCTGTACAGGCAAAAGGGAATTGTTACAGGGATAATATCTGCCATTGTAGAAGCGAATGTGCATTTATAGCAGCTATACTACTTGGCTATGTTGCTGATATAGTTAAATTTACCGTATTATAATTATATATTATGAAAACAACAGACTTTTCCTATTTCATCGAGAAGTATATCGCCGGTGAGATGGATAATGTTGAGAAAGAGTGGTTTGCGAGGGAACTTTCCGAGAACGAGAAACTCAGGAAGGAAGTTGAATTGCGGAGAAAGACTGATTCAATCATTCGTGACCAGGAAATTATTAACCTGAGGTCCAAACTAAAATCCATTGAAAAAAGAAGAGCAGAGTCAGCTACAGCAGGAAATAAGCGACGGCAGTTATTCAATATCCGTTATGCCGCTGCAATTGCAGGCCTTGTGATTCTGGGAAGCCTGGCTGTAATCCTGTCCGACAGAAAAGCCGGTTACGATGAGATTGTTGAAAGGTATTACAAACCCTATGAAGCTTCAAACACTGTCAGATCAGGTAACACCATGGCAGACAGCGATTACGAGATGGCTATGGGGTATTACAACGTCAGGGATTATAGAAATGCCGCTTATTATTTCAGCAAGGTCATTGAAAATGATCCTGACAACATGCAATCGGTACTCCTTAACGGTATTTCGAATTTCGAAAACCGCAACTATCCTGATGCAAAAGGATCATTCTCGAAAGTAATTTCCGACAACAACAACTATTACATTGATCATGCCCAGTGGTACCTGGCGCTATGCTATATCAAAACTGAAGAGAAGCTCAAGGCGGTGGAAATCCTCTCGGGCATAGAAAAATCTAAGACCGTTTACAGCCGAAATGCCAGAAAGATCCTTAGAGATCTTAAGTAAACACTGATAAACCAAAACGTAATGTTCGATCTTCCAGAAAGCGGCAATAACAGAATACCTGATACTGATCTGAGCACAAGACCAGTGGATGATCAGTCTGCAAACTCAGCTCATGGTCCGGTGATCTTTAATAATTCCATTCTGGCAGGCTTGTCACGTGAACTGCGAACAAACCTGAATTCGGTTGTTGCATTTACATATCTCCTTAATCGTGACGACAATATAATAAGCGAGAGAGAACAATTCAGCAACCACATCCATAATGCGTGTGAACAGATAATATCCCTTTTTGACAATTTTCTTGATTCGGCAATCATTGATACGGGTAATTCAAAGAGCGAAGCAGGAAAATGTAATACGGCGATCTTCTTTAAAAAGTTGTTTGCAGGTTTTTCAGAAGCAATGAATGTTGATCTCTACAGGGATATCACGTTCATGCCTGACAACCAGGATGAAAAAGTTCCGGATTGTTACCTTGACGAGAACAGGTTTACACGGCTTGCCTCCCTTCTTTTTAGCATTGCCCTGAACAATACTACAGGCGGTTATATCCGTACAGGTTACTGTTTAAATGATGATATCCTTACCTTCTACATCCTCGACAGCGGTCAGGGATTCTTCAAATGCAGGGAATTCTTCTTCAGCAATGATCTTACTCATTCTCTAATGAGATTCCATGATGTACCCATGGCAGTCAGTATGGTTCTGGCAAGGAAACTGGCCGCCATAATGGGTTGCTCCATGCGGATTGAAAGCAACTGCCTTTCCGGAACCGGATTTTTTGTTTCTGTTTCTGTGAAATTAATAAATGAAGAAACTGATGAAAAAGGAAAATATTCCAATACCCTTTCCACTATCTGATCCCAGATGCACTTTTCAGTCAATGTCTGATTGTTGATGCATGAGAGAAACAGCTGCCGGTTCCGGCAGCTGTTTTATTTAATTCCTGTTATCTGAACCTCAGTCCTCCGGTTCAACCTTCTTCCCTCTGAGGTAATGTTGTCGCCTACAGGTGATGAATTCCCATATCCCTTATGCTGAAGCCTTTCCCTTTCTATGCCCTTTGAAGTAAGGTATTCGACAACCGACAGAGCCCTTTTTTCTGACAATGAAAGGTTGTGTTCGTCGCTGCCGGTTGAGTCGGTGTAGCCACCTATTTCAATTCTCATTCCCGTATTCTCGCTGAGCAACCGGTAAAGCCGGTTAAGCTCTGATAATGACTCCTTCTTAAGCTGCCATGAATCGATCTCATAGAACACATTGGCGAGAAGCATTTTCTCACCGACTTTCACAGGACTAAGATATATTTTCTTTACAAAGGGTTCAATTGCTGTATGGGTTCCTTCGAACATGAAGTTTTCGGAATAGAACAGATATCCCTTTTTGCTGATATTAAGGCCGTAATTATAACCGGACGGAAGGCACACAAGAAAATCACCATCCTCATCGGTCCTGTTGCTGAAAACTGTTTTTCCCGTCGAAAGATTTATGAGTTCATATTCCGCGGAAAGAAGCTTTCCCGATTCCCTTTCGGTGACCTTACCCTTGAGATATGCAACAGGATCAGGCTGAACCTCTTCATAAAGGTTAAATGAAAAGATATTCTTCCCCTCCTGTTCATCCCTTTTCGATGAGAAATAGGCTTTCTGCCCTCCGGATTCGATAGTTAGACCCATTTCATCGCTATAGGTATTTATAGGGTACCCGAGATTTCTCGGTACAGTCCAGGTGCTGTCTTCAAGGAGTCGT
>JAVEZS010000085.1:0-6763 GCA_034002885.1 Bacteroidales bacterium | reverse complement strand
TGCAGGAATGAAATATCAAGAGACATAACACCGGACGAACTCAGGGAGCACGTAGTATGGCTTTCGTCCGACTCGCTTAAGGGCAGACTAACGGGAACCGAAGGCGACAGCCTTGCCGCTGAGTACATAAGGGAGAAGCTTCTTTCAGCCGGGCTCATTCCTCTTGGGGGCGACGGATTCCAGCGATTCAGTGTAACCGGAAGGGTATTGCCCGGACCAGATAATTCCCTGTCAGTCGGGGAAGAAGAATTTATTACCGGTAAGGATTTTGTCCCTCTGCCGTTCAGCAGCAATATGCGGCACGAGAGTGAGGTTATTTTTGCCGGTTATGGTTTTGTTATAGACAACGATACTTTGAAATGGAATGATTATGATGGTATTGATGTTACCGGGAAATGGGTTATGGTCCTGAGAGGTGATCCTGAACCTGAGAAATCGGTCAGTGGTTTCATACCATTCAACAGCGACAGGGACAAGGCAATGATTGCCAAAGATCTTGGAGCTGCCGGTATTCTCTTCGTATCAGGTCCTGTGAATGATGAAGGCGACAGCTTCGATCAACCCGGCTCAGATGGTTATTCCGCCGGAATCCCTGCTATAAGAATAAAGAGGGAAGTTGCCGACAGGATACTTAATAAAACCAGGTCGAAAACCGGTGATCTCGAAAAAAGCATAAACTCATCACGCAAAAGCAAGGCATTCAATACACTCACAACCGTTACAGGAGAATCAGAAGTTATAAAAGAAGTTTCTTCAACACGGAATGTGGTGATGCTTCTTCAGGGCGAGGATGAGAATTTAAGGAATGAATACCTCATAATTGGGGCTCATTTTGATCATCTGGGAATGGGCGGAGCATCAAGCCGTGTCAGGGATACTGTTGCTGTACATAACGGTGCCGACGACAATGCATCGGGAGTAAGCGGCATAATTGAGCTTGCGGAACGCTTTGCCCTTACAAAAGGGAGCCACAGGAGAAGCATTATCGTTATTGCATTCTCCGGAGAGGAGTCAGGATTGCTTGGATCAAAGCATTTCGCGGAGAACCCGCCTATCGACCTTAAAAAAGTAAATGCAATGATAAACCTCGACATGGTCGGCAGGCTCAGCGATTCATCCTCCCTCCAGACCGGAGGTATAGGAACGGCTGAAGGTCTAAGGGATTTAGTATTGTCGCTGGCTGATACAAGCCTTATTGACATGACATTTTCCGAAGAGGGTTACGGTCCATCGGATCATTCCTCCTTTTACGGTAAGAATATCCCTGTACTTTTCTTCTCGACAGGGGCTCATCTCGATTACCATACCCCGTTCGACACCTGGGAAAAGCTTAACTACCATGGAATGAAGCAGGTATCGGATATTATTTTCAGGGTGGCAGAACATCTTGCCAACAGCGACGAAAGGCTGTCATATATTGAATCCGGTCCTCCTGTAGAGATAAACCGTGCAATGAGAAGAAGAGGTGTCACACTGGGAATCATGCCCGACTTTGCAGGAAATATCAAGAACGGCCTTCGTGCCGATTTCGTTACTCCGGGAAAACCTGCTGCTATCGGAGGTATGAAAAAAGGAGATATAATCACTGCCATTAACGGAAAGACAATCAATAATATTCAGGATTATATGTTCAGGATGGGGCAGCTTAAGCACGGAGAGACAATAAGCGTCGAAGTAATCAGGAACGGGAAAAAAGAAGTTTTGCTGATACAATTATAGAATTTGTACGTCTAAGAGAATAAAAATTTGGGGATGAAGAAGTTTTTTCTATGGCTCATGGCTATTATAATAACGCTGTCGGCTGCTTATTATCAAAGAAAGACAGGTCCTACCAATCCTAAAAGCGAATCGATAGTGATTAACGGGACAACCTACGATCTGAGGCTGATAAGAAGCCTGGGCCTTGATGAGCGTCCCGAAGTAAAGCTTGCTGTCGACGACACTACTATCACCGCGAGGCTTCTTTATAAGAGATTCCGAACAAATGACGCTTATAGCGTAAGTGATTTCACATACAGGGTCTATCCCGTCGATTCATTCGTAATGAACAGGATCTTTAACATTAGTGAAGAAAAGGGTTTTTTTGCAGCAGTTCCTGAACAACCCCCTGCCGGCAAACTTGAGTATTACATAGAAATTACTGACAGAGAGGGAGTCAAATCACTTCTAAAGGAGAGCCCTCTGGTTATCCGTTTCAAGGGAGCTGTCCCGTCGTGGGTACTTGCACCTCATATTCTTTTCATGTTCCTTGCGATGCTTTTGTCTACTTTATCCGGCCTGATGGCCCTGGCAAAGCATCCTCTTTATAAGAAGTATTCCATTCTCACTCTTGTGGTTCTGGGGATTGGCGGTATGATCCTCGGGCCCCTTGTGCAAAAGTTTGCTTTCGGTGAGTTCTGGACAGGAGTACCAATGGGTTGGGATCTTACTGACAATAAGACGCTCATTGCTTTTATTTTCTGGATTATCGCAGTTCTCGTCAACCGGAAAAAGGAAAAACCGATATACACCATTATTGCTTCGGTAGTATTACTTATCATCTTCTCCATCCCTCACAGCCTGTTCGGTTCGGAGCTTGATTTTGAATCAGGTGAGGTAACCCAGGGATTAATTCTTTTATCATTGTTCAAAATTTCAAAAAATTCTTAAATTGAGTGCAGCATTTAATTAACAGCCCCGTCTTTTAATTGAAAAATTGAAACGACAGTGGGTGCAGCATCTCAAATAAGAACCAGCCTTTACGTAAAGATGGGAAATGTTGAAGCGGCATTCAGGAACTTGCACCAGGATTTACTTGACGGGTGCAAAGCAGGCGACCAGAAAGCTCAGTTCCAGATCTACAAGTTGTACTACAAGGCAATGTACAACACATCGCTGAGGATCGTGAACGACACTATGGAAGCCGAGGATATTATGCAGGAATCGTTCCTGTCGGCGTTTGAAAAGATTGATACTTACTCGGGGACGGTTAGTTTCGGAGCCTGGCTGAAGAAAATAGTCATAAACCGTTCTCTCGACGCCCTGAGCAGAAGAAAAGCGATCTTTGAAGAAATTGATACTCATCTTGGTATCAGGGATGACACTCAGGATGACCAGCTCAGAAAAGAGGAACTTGATACAAGAGTTGAAGAGGTAAAGGAAGCGATAAACAATCTTCCCGATGGTTACAGAATAATTCTCTCTCTCTACCTTCTCGAAGGTTATGACCATGATGAAATAGCTGAAATATTATCAATATCAAGCAGCACATCAAGGTCGCAGTTGTCAAGGGCCAAACAGAAACTGATTGCTGAACTCAGAAAAACAGAAAAAAAGTGAAGTCATGAAAAATATAGAAGAAATAATAAAGAGCAACAGGGATTTCTTTGATGGGGCAGAACCCTCAGCAGGACATTTCGAGCGTTTTTCGAGGAAACTCGAAATACGCTGCGGAAAGATCCCGGTAAAAAGGAGCATAGTTCCCTACCTGCTCAGAGCCGCTGTTGTAACCCTGCTTGTAACCCTTTCATCCTTATGGACATGGGATCATTTCATCAGGCCCGACAGGGACAGGATGAGCCTCAGCGAAGTATCCCCGGAATTCAGGGAGGTCGAGAACTATTATGTTCACCAGGTAAATCTGATGGAAAGTGAGCTCGGAAATCTCGAATTGAAAGGCAATCAGGAACAGAAAAAGGTCCTGTTAAGGGAAATGAAAAGCATGGATTCAGTGTATGTGCAGCTGCAGAAGGAGTTGAAGGCAAATCCGGACGACGAGAGAATTATAAACGCGATGATCGAGCACTACCAGACCAAAGTTGATGTTATGAACTACATCCTTAACCAGTTCAAGGCAATCAGGAATGAGAATCTTAATAACGGAAGCCATGAAGAGACAAATTTATAACCCGGCAAAAGCGCTCCTTGCAGCGCTTTTCCTTGTCTCCTTGCCGGTTGCAGGGCAGGAGGTGACAAAAGAATTCCATCAGGAATACAAGGCAGGAGAAAACACTACTCTCGATGTGAATAACAGATACGGGAAAGTTATTGTCGAAACCACCAACGGGAATGATATAGTAATTAACGTGAAGGTAACGGTAGAACTCCCCAACCGACAGAGAGCCGAAAAACTTCTCAGCTATATCGATGTTCAGTTTTCGCAGGATGGTGACCAGATAAAGGCCAGAACCAGCATAGACGACAAATTCACCTTTACAGGCTGGGGCGGAGGCTCGAGGAGATTCAGCATCGACTACAAGATCAGCATGCCCGAACGGATAAATTTTACCCTGGTAAACAGATACGGGAATACAGACCTTGAGACCATAACAGGACTTGTAAAGCTTGACCTGAAATATGGAAATCTCAAAGCCGGGGATCTTTCAAGAGGAAATGTAAAACCTCTTAACTATATCAACCTTTCATACGGAAACGCCACAATTGAATCTGCAGGATGGCTCGACGTGGTGCTGAGATACTCGGGGGACTTTTCGATCGGAAGTGCGCAGGCCCTCTCGATCGACAGCAAATACTCGAAGATCAGTATAGACGAGGTTAGCTCGGTTGTTGGTGAAACCAAATACGATAAACTTGATATAGAGAGGATAAATAACCTCTCACTCGATGCAGGTTACACAGATGCCAATGTAGGCGAACTGAGAAAAAGACTGAAATTCGACGGAGGATATGGTTCACTCAGCATAGACAGAATTGCAAGCGGATTCGAATCGATCGAGAGCAATACGAAATACATTGGAGTCAAGCTGGGCATCGACGGGGATGCAAGCTACCGTCTGGATGCAAAACTCTCATACGGAGACCTTAAATTTGATGAAGACAAGTTCAGGCATCAGAAACAGATAGTTGAAAATAACAAAAGAGAAATGTCTGGTGTTGTGGGGGACGAAAGTGAGCCTTCGTCGAGAGTAAATATTACAGCATCTTACGGCTCAGTGAGACTTTACTAGGATCAGAAATCCATCTCCACAAGAGTAATCCCCGAACCGCCCAGTTCAACGCTTTCATCACGGAATGACCTAACAACATTAACAGTTGAAAGGTACTCCCTTACAAGCTGCCTCAGGATACCGTTTCCCTTCCCATGAAGTATCCTGAGGTTTGTGTGTCCTACCATCACGGCGTCATCAATAAAATCCCGGACAATCATGATGGCTTCCTCACCTCTGTATCCCCTTATGTCTATTTCGGGTCTGAAATTCAGTTTTCTCTCTGAAATAACAGGGTCAGTAAAGCTGCTACCCTTATCCTTGCGTTCATATTTCCGAAGCTCACTTCTGCTTATCCTCTCAACTTTCTCACAGGGTACAGAAAGCTTCAGATTACCGCTCTCGATTATCACGGTCTGACCCTCCACCTTTAATACCTCCCCCGGGGCCATCGTGTCCAGAATCCTTACAGCATCGCCGGGATGAAGACTGCCCTGAAGGACTTCTTTTACGGGTTCTTTCTTTTTAACAAGAGCCGGCTTGATCTTCAATGCCTTACGGGCCAGTCCTGCTGCTTTGACTTCAATCGGATCGTCTGTCTTATACGCGATCCCGGATACTGACTGACGGTATTCCTCAAGTTTCTGACGGAGTTCTTTTGTTTTTTCCTTCTCAGCCTGAGCCTCCCTTATCTGTCGTATTGTATTTTCAATGACACGGTTTGTCTCTCCCAGAAGGGACGCTGCTTCTTCCCTTGCTTTCGAAATTATTTCTTTCCTCAGGGTTTTAGTCCCGGAAAGTTCAGTCTCATACTGGCTTATCAGTTCCTCGAGACGCTTTTCATGCTGCCTGATGCTCTGCCTCTTGTTCTCCCAGTATCGCTTATCCCTCGCAATATCCCTGAGATTGCGGTCATAGTCAATATTACGGATCCCTGCTTTATCAGAAGCCCTTTTGAGGATTTCTTCCGGAAGACCGATTTTTCTTGCTATCTCAAATGCAAAAGAGCTTCCCGGTTTTCCAATGCTCAGCTGGAAAAGAGGCTGCATCAGATGATGGTCAAAAAGCATTGCCCCGTTTATTATACCGTCGGTCATGGATGCAAAGTGCTTGAGATTTGTGTAGTGGGTTGTTATCACCCCGAAAGATCCGGAATTATTGAATTCGGCAAGAATAGCTTCCGCTATTGATCCACCAAGCATTGGTTCAGTACCGGTTCCGAACTCGTCGATGAGAATGAGCGATGATTCAGAAGCATGTCTGACAAAATACTTCATGTTCATAAGATGAGAGCTGTAAGTGCTAAGGTCATTTTCGATGCTCTGCTCGTCGCCTATGTCAATGAAGATCTCTCTGAAGATCCCTGACTCAGAACCCTCCCCTACCGGGATTGTCAGCCCGCATTGCAGCATATACTGTAGCAGTCCGACAGTCTTGAGGCAAACCGACTTACCTCCTGCATTCGGGCCTGAAATAAGAATTATCCTGTTCCTGTCATCCAGCACTATGTCGAGTGGTACGACCTTTCTGTCCTTCAGGGTTGAAAAGGCTATGAAGAGAAGTGGGTGAATGGCTTTTCTCCACATAATACCGGGTTTTTCAGCAACAACCGGCCTTACCGATCCCAACTGGTTCCCGAGAAGTGCCTTTGCCCTGATGAAGTCAATCTCGCCGAGAAATTCGTTTGAGTAAAGAAGATCATCAATATATGGGCGGATGTCGTCGGCAAGGGAAGTAAGTATCCGTACTATCTCCCGTCTTTCTTCATATTCAAGTTCAACGATGTCATTGTTTATTTCCACAATCTCGGCAGGTTCAATAAAAACGGTTTTACCCGA
>JAVEZS010000084.1:0-6893 GCA_034002885.1 Bacteroidales bacterium | reverse complement strand
ACGTGATAAGAAAACAATTGCAGCGGTATCACCGCAAGTGCGGCTGAGAAGGCCGGAAGTGTCTCCGGAACTTCGAGCACATGGTCGGCCATTTTTCTTATCAGTTCATCGCCTTCCGTAACAATTGCTATTACGCTTCCCTTTCTTGCCTTTATCTCCTGAATGTTGCTTATGATCTTTTCATAAGTATCGTCCTTTGTGGCCACTACCACAACCGGCATGTTTTCGTCTATGAGCGCGATGGGACCATGTTTCATTTCCGCAGCAGGGTAACCCTCTGCATGTATATATGAGATCTCTTTCAGTTTCAGGGCTCCTTCGAGTGCAACAGGGAAGAGGAATCCCCTTCCAAGATACAGGGCATTCCGTGAATTCTGGTAGTTTTTTGCCAGTTCCAGAGCCTGCTCATTGACCTGAAGTGCTTTTTCCATCTTCGAAGGGATCAAGACAAGCTCATCGATCAGCTGCCGGTATTTCTCGGCAGAAATCGTTCCTTTGAGGAATCCTATTTCAAAGGCCATCATTGCCAGGACGGTTACCTGTGTCGTAAAAGCTTTTGTTGATGCGACACCGATCTCAGGGCCCGCGTGGGTATAGACACCGGCGTTTGTTTCGCGGGGAATACTCGATCCCACAACATTACAAATTCCGAGGACTATGGCCCCCTTCTCCTTTGCAAGTTTCACTGCTGCCAGTGTATCTGCTGTTTCTCCGCTCTGGCTTATTGCGATAACTATATCTCCCTTCTTTATTATAGGGTCCCTGTACCGGAACTCTGAAGCATATTCAACCTCCACGGGGATCCTTGTATACTCCTCAAACAGGTATTCACCCAGAAGTCCGGCATGCCATGATGTTCCGCAGGCTACTATTATGACCCTTTCCGACTGGGATATTGTTTCAAGAACACTATGAAGGCCGCCCAGCATTATCCCGCTGTGGTCGGGAAGAACTCTCCCCCTGAAAGTATCGTGCATAGCCCTGGGTTGTTCGTATATTTCCTTCAGCATGAAGTGAGGGAAGCCTTCCTTGTCTATCTCGCCAATCTTGAGGTCAACCTCCTTCACCTCAGGTTCTCTTCTTCCCGGCCTTACAGATTTAAGGACGAGTTCATTCTTCATTACTATTGCCAGGTCATCATCCTTGAGATAAATTACACGCTGGGTATGCTCTACAATGGGTGTAGCATCGGAGGCTATGAAATTCTCTCCTTCGCCGACGCCGATAACAAGAGGGCTTCCCTTTCGTGCTGCAAACAGCCTGTCGGGTTCCTTAACGCAGATTATCACAAGGCCATAGGCCCCTTCAACCCTGTTGAGTGCAAGGGTAATAGCCTGTTCGGCTGTCAGGTCACCTTCAAGATACAGGTGCTCGATAAGGTTAGCAAGAACTTCGGTATCGGTCTGGCTGCTAAAGGAAATTCCTCTGCTCTGGAGATGTTTTTTTATTAAGGAATAGTTTTCAATAATACCATTATGCACAACTATGAAATTTCCTTTTGCCGAAGCCTGCGGATGGGCATTCAGCTCGTTTGGTTCACCGTGAGTGGCCCATCTGGTATGGCCCATCCCGATTGTCCCGTTAAAATCCGTTCCGTTTACCATCGCCTCAAGGTCCTCCACCCTTCCCTTGCATTTGAAGATCTTTGTTTCACCATTCACAATGGCAAGACCGGCTGAATCATATCCACGGTATTCAAGGCGTTTAAGCCCCCTGATCACTATCTCACGGGCAGGTTTTGACCCGATATATCCAACTATTCCACACATTTCATTAATATTAGGTAACAATAAACCTCAAACAGAAGTTCTGGTTTTTAATACCATTAGAAACGTCAATATGGATTCAAATATTGCGGAGGGGAGAATAAGGATCTCAGGAAAGTATCATGTCATAGAAGTCATTGTAGGCATCTATGTAATTCGATTCATCCTGAAAGGGTAAAACAGGTTTTGAAAGCGAGTTAAGATGTTTTGTCAGTTCGCTGTTGATATCTTCGCTTCCAACAATAACGGCATCGGAATATTTTATTGCCAGTTTTGAGACATTGATGAAATCGGGTTGTTTAACAAGTTTCAGGCTCTCGCCGTCGATACCGTCGTAGCGCAGCTTGTCGGCGAAGTTCTCCCTGAAGGGTATTTTGAAATCGTTGTTGTAAACCGAGTAAATGACCTTGTAGTTATGAAACAGGGGGTCGTCGTGATAGATACTGCGAAGGTAGACGGGGACAAGCGCGGTCATCCATCCATGGCAATGCACTATATCCGGAGCCCATCTAAGTTTCTTTACGGTTTCAATAACTCCCCTTGCGAAGAAAAGCGCCCTCTCATCATTATCCTCAAATTCCTTTCCCGACGAATCGGCCACAGTATGTTTTCTCTGGAAATAATCGTCATTATCGATGAAATAGACCTGCATCCTCGCGCTCTGTATGGATGCAACCTTGATGATTAGAGGATGGTCGGTGTCGTCAATGATCAGGTTCATGCCTGACAGGCGTATCACCTCATGAAGCTGGTTCCTTCTCTCGTTTATGCTTCCGTAACGGGGCATAAAAGTCCTTATCTCCTTTCCCTTTTCCTGAATCCCCTGGGGCAGATACCTTCCGATTTTCGACAGCTTTGTTTCCGTGAGGTAGGGAGTGATCTCCTGAGATATGAACAATATTTTCTTGCTTTCCATTTATACGCCTGGATATACCATTCCGTAACAATTTGCAAAGATAATAATAAAAATTGACAAATTAATCAACAGCTTGTCGGGCGAGTTTCCATTCACCATACGAATTATCCTTTAAAAGGCGTATATTTTCCCCGTTTTTAGTATAGGTTTGTAAAATTTCCGATCCATGATAGCAGTAAGCAGTGTGAAAGACCTCAGGGAAGCTCTCGGAGGCAGAAAGAGAAGGCCGGTAGGATTTGTTCCTACAATGGGAGCCTTGCATGCGGGACACATGTCGCTTGCAGAAAGAGCTGCTGCTGAGAATAAGACGGTGGTGGTGAGCATATATGTTAATCCGACCCAGTTCAACGATAAAAATGATCTTAAGAATTATCCCCGGACGCTGGATGAGGATCTTGGCCTTTTACAGGGGGTTCTCAGTAAGGATGATATCGTATTCACCCCCGGCGACGGTGAGATGTATCCTGATGAAGACAAGCGGGTTTTCAGTTTCGGTAACCTCGACAAAGTAATGGAAGCGGTTCAGAGGCCGGGTCATTTTAACGGAGTGGCTCAGGTTGTATCAAAACTTTTTGCTTTGGTCAAGCCTGACGTGGCCTATTTCGGACTGAAGGATTTCCAGCAGGTAGCTGTTATAAAGGAACTCGTGCGCCAGACGGGAAGCAATGTTTCAATAGTTGCCTGCCCGATAATAAGAGAGCCTGACGGCCTGGCACTGTCAAGCAGGAACAGGCTCCTGGAGCCGGAAATCAGGAAGGAAGCAGGAATAATCTATTCAACGCTATCGGCGGCTTCCGGAATGATAAAGGAACACGATATCGCCCATATTTCTTCATTCGTAAAAAAAACCATTGAAAAGAAAAAAGGCTTCATCCTCGAGTATTTTGAGATAGTCGATGAGACAGAGCTGCAGCCGGCAGAAAGAAAAGACATGATGGACCCGGGTAAGAAATACTTTGGCTGTATCGCTGTGAGGGCAGGCAAGATCAGGCTCATTGATAATATCGAGATTCCTTTGTAATCAATAAAAAGGATGCTTAAATTTGTGCGGTCAAAATTTCACCAGCTGTTAGCATGCTTATAGAAGTACTTAAATCAAAGATCCATCAGGTGACTGTCACCGAAGCCAATCTGAACTATATCGGAAGCGTAACCATTGATGAGGATCTCATGGACGCATCGAACCTTCTGGCAAACGAGAAGGTTCATGTTCTCGATATAAACAATGGTGAGCGTCTCGAGACCTATGTAATAAAAGGCAGAAGGGGCTCGGGTGAAATATGCATGAATGGTCCGGCTGCACGCAAAGTTGCTGTCGGCGACGTTATAATAATAATGTCCTATGCCATCCTCGATTTTGAGGAAGCAAGGACGTTCAGTCCGGCGGTAATCTTTCCCGATACAACCACAAATAAACTGATCTGAATTGAGAAAAACCTTAATTCAAATCCTGAAATTTCTTGGATTTCTTGCTATCGGCATTCTCCTTTTATGGCTTGCCTTCAGAACCGTCAATTTCAGCAAGCTCAGAGACGACCTTATAGGGGCAGACTATTCGTGGATTCTTCTTTCGCTTCTTTTCGGGCTTATCGCTTACCTGAGCAGGGCGCGCAGATGGGTGATCCTCATCAGACCTCTTGGTCACCAGCCTGGTTTCTGGAACACATTTCACTCACTGATGCTTGGTTATCTGGCCAACCTTGCACTTCCCCGAGTAGGGGAAATAACAAGATGCGTGGCCCTGGGCAGAAAGGAAAAGATACCTGTTGACCAGCTTCTCGGGACTGTTGTTATAGAAAGGACTATCGACCTGATTTCACTTCTCGTCATTATGACGGCTCTTCTGCTTACCAGCGGATCGTCGATAAAGGAATATCTTAACAAGGCCATCATCATACCCTTCAGGGAAAAGGTCCTGTCGGTTTTCGGAACCATGTGGATCCCGTGGGCTGCTATTATTGTTTTCTCGCTGGTTTCACTCTGGCTTATCATAAAATATAAAAGGGAACTGCGAAGAATAAGGTTCTTTTCCAAGATGTTCGATATTGCCAGGGGAGTTATTAACGGACTTAAGACAATTCTGAAGCTGAAGAACAACAAGGAATTTATCTTCCACACCTTCTTTATATGGTTGAACTATGCCCTCATGACCTGGGTTGTTGTTTTCTGCCTTGAGAGCACTTCCCATCTTTCATTCTGGAATTCAATCTTCATCCTCGTCATCGGCGGACTGGCGATGTCAGCACCGGTACAGGGTGGTATGGGAGCATTTCACTATTTTGTTTCGAGGGGGATTGCCTTTGTTGAAGATGTAAGCATCGAAGATGCATCGGCTTATGCTATCCTTACTCACGAGTCGCAGCTCATAATGGTTCTTATCCTTGGAGCTGTTGCTTTTTACATGCTTTACAGGAAGAACAGAAAAACCGCAGAAAATGGCTAAGGTAAAAAGCGTTTTCATATGTCAGAACTGCGGCGCAGAATCGCCGAAATGGATAGGGAAATGTCCTTCATGCAGGGAATGGAACACTTATCACGAAGAGATAACCGGAGGTGGGTCTCCCGGTAACGTATCATTTCTTTCGGGGCGCGAAAAAAGGAAACCTGAGCTCCTCGATCAGATCAGGTCCGACGAACACAGCAGGCAGATGACCGGGATAGCTGAATTCGACAGGCTGCTTGGCGGGGGAGTTGTTCCGGGTTCGCTGATACTCCTCGGTGGAGAGCCGGGTGTGGGGAAATCGACACTTGCCCTTCAGCTTGCGCTTTCAATGAGGGATAAATGTGTCCTTTACGTATCGGGAGAAGAGAGTGAGGAACAGATAAGCCTTAGGGCAAAACGTCTGAGCATGACAAACAGCTGTTGCTACATCTACAGTGAGACCGAGCTGGAAAGCATACTTGCCCAGGCTGAAAACCTCAAACCGGAGCTTGTCATTATTGACTCTGTACAGACGATCAGGACCTCTTTCCTTGAGTCGTCAGCCGGATCCGTCACGCAGGTCAGGGAGTCAGCAGCACAGCTTCTGAAGTACTCGAAGATAACCGGAGTGCCTGTACTTCTTATAGGTCATATCACGAAGGACGGAACCCTTGCAGGGCCCAAGGTTCTTGAACATATTGTTGATGTTGTGCTCTATTTTGAAGGTGACAACAATTACATTTACAGGCTTCTGAGGTCTGTTAAAAACAGGTTCGGATCGACATCCGAACTGGCTATATTCGAGATGGTTGAAAGCGGATTGAGAGAAGTGGCAAACCCCTCAGAGATGTTCATCAACCAGCATTCCGAACCTCTCAGCGGTATCTCCATTGCAGCAACCATCGACGGAGTAAGGCCTTTCCTGATCGAGACCCAGGCTCTGGTAAGCAGCGCCGTATACGGCACCCCGCAGCGTAGCTCGACAGGATTCGACATAAGGCGACTCAACATGCTTCTTGCCGTTCTCGAGAAGAGAGCAGGCTTCAGGCTCGGGATAAAGGATGTCTTTCTCAATATTGCAGGTGGAATAAAAGTTGTCGATCCTGCTATCGACATGGCAATAATCTCTGCCGTTCTTTCATCGAATCTGGATATTCCGGTAGATAAGGATATCTGTTTTTCCGGAGAGATAGGCCTTTCGGGCGAGATACGTCCTGTTTCAAGGATAGAACAGCGAATCAGGGAAGCTTCGAAGATGGGCTTCAGAAAGATCTATATCTCAAAGTATCATAGGAAAGTGATCAGCAAAGGCAACGACATAGAAATAATTGCAGTAGGCAAGGTCGAAGAGCTTGTAAGATCGCTGTTCAGCTGAGAAGATCTGACAGACACCGGGAGCATATACAGGAAGCTTACGCTTCTAATATCTTTCCCTTATATAGCCTCCCCTGCGGGAACTTTCCCTTTTTACTTTTTCCTGACTTGTGACGTCTCGCCAAATTAGTGCGGTTTTATTTTATAACACACTGATTATGAGTTGTTATCTTATCTCAAGATTGGTTTTTACCGCACTAACACATATTTCTGTTCTAAGCCCAGTATAAGAAAGGTCATGAAAAAGTCTGTATTTACGGTTCAACCATCTTTCTTTCCCGGGGAGAAGCAGAGTGTGTTGATTGTTGAAAGAGGCCTGTCGACTTTAGAATAAGTTTAGAGGATTATGTTGCCAATCAGGTATTAAGTGTATATTTAACAAGCAGTTATCTAATCTCGTAACTTTCCCCTCCTT
>JAVEZS010000083.1:0-6920 GCA_034002885.1 Bacteroidales bacterium | reverse complement strand
CGACCTGTCGGCCGAGTTACCGTCCTCTCTCACCTTTTCAAGCGAAATACCCTCACCTCCGCCCAGAAGTGAATGATGCATCTTTTCATCATAAAATACTTCATCTATCTTTTTAAGCTTCCGGCTGAAAAGGATCAGATGTCCCTTGTCATCAGGCATCGACGGAAGATGACCCACCTCCAGAAGATGGAGAGGTGATGATGAGTAATATCTGCCGATCACGCTTTTCCTGCCGGTGGTTATCGCATAACAGCATCCTGGGAGTATGCACCATGGTATCTCCGATACGGTAACTGCAGAGGAGGTGTCGGCGGTTTCATCATTTACTGAGACAATAATGAGGGATGATGCATCAGCAACTTTCCCCGACCGGTTGTAAAACTCAATATAATCGGGCTCTCCCGGAAAGGGATTAAAAAGAAGTTCATTGAACAGTATGCCTCCCGGCTCCACAGGAAAGGGAAGCCCGAAAGAAAATTCGTTCCTTTCCATAAGGTTACCTGCAAAATCGGTAAGTCCGTCGCCTGCCGATATCGTGAGAACCTTACCCGGGGCGAGAGGCTCCGAAAGCTTTGCAATCCAGCTCCGTGCCAAAGGATCAATGTAACTAATGGAGTCAATTGAGTATCCTTCAATAACAAGGAATTCTCCTATATCATTAAAAGAGAGAAGACTCTCGGTGAACCTCAACGAGATTGTTACGCTGTCAGCGGGAAAGACATTGTCAAATCCTCCGAAATAAGAGTCAGGGTTAAATGTCGTGACCGAGTTTTTCTTACCGGGAGTTCCTCCATCAGATGCACGTGAAGCTCTCCAGTTGCCTTCCTCATAGAATGGATTGTCCTCGTCAATGATCTCAAGCGACCATCCGCCATCCTCCCTGAGCACGTCATCATACCATTCCGCGGAGTATTCGAGGCCGTGGATGACCTTCCCCTTGTTGTCGCTCAAAAACAGCAGCTTCCCGCTGTTTGTAAGAGCAGGAAACGACTTTAGTCCTATTGTCAGGCCATACCTGATAAAAAGAGAGGTATCCTGCTGCTGGCAGACAATGGCATATTCTCCGGGTAACAATTCCCTTCGCGGGAAAACCGCACGGGAATTGCCGTCAGACAATACCCACGACATCAGGTTTACTGTATCACCGGAACGGTTATGGATCTCAAGGTACTCTTTACCGGGAAGTCCGGCAGCCGGATCGGGGTCAGCCATTATTTCGGTAATGATAATATCGCCCGGCTTAAACGTATTCTGGCCTGCCGCCTGCAAAGGTACAAGCAAAGCCAGTAAAATAACTTTCTTCATGCAGCGAGACAAATTGAAAAAAGAATTATTTTTGACAGCTTTATCCGGATATAAATTTAGTTTATTAAAAATATCCGGACAAATTAAATTCTAAAAACCGCATGATCGATACTGAGCGCAAATATGTAATGAGCATAATTTACTTCATGTTTTGCGGGTCCGGCAAGTTCGCTAATGCGTGTTTGCCCGTCTGCCGTACAGAAGGGCATCAAACCAATAAAATCAAATTTATATCAAGATGAAAGTTGCTGTTGTTGGAGCCACCGGAATGGTTGGCAGGACGATGATCAAAGTCCTTGAAGAAAGGAATTTCCCTGTTACTGAGCTGATCCCCGCTGCTTCCGAGAGATCGGTCGGAAAAGAGATACCGTTCAAGGGCAGCAGGGTAAAGGTGGTAAGCGTGCCGGATGCAGTGAAGGCAAAGCCGGAATTCGCTATCTTCTCAGCAGGAGCCACCACTTCAAAAGAATGGGCTCCTGTATTCGCTGACAACGGAATAGTAGTTATTGACAACTCCTCGGCCTGGAGAATGGATAACAATGTTCCCCTTGTCGTACCCGAGATCAACAGTCACACAATAAAAAAGGGCGACAGGATAATTGCCAATCCCAACTGTTCCACGATACAGATGGTGATGGCACTTGCGCCGCTTCACAGGAAATACAGGATAAAGCGTCTTGTGATAGCCACTTACCAGTCGGTAACCGGTACAGGAGTGAAAGCCGTTCAGCAGATGGAGAACGAAAGAGCCGGTATTACAGGAGAGATGGCATACAAATACCGTATCGACATGAACTGCTTCCCTCACGGAGGAAACTTCCAGCCCGACGGCTATACGACAGAGGAGCAGAAACTTATTGATGAAACACGCAAGATACTGGAGGACAATACGATAATGGTGACAGCCACTGTTGTCAGGATACCAGTAGTGGGAGGTCATTCCGAAGCTGTAAACGTTGAGTTTGAAAACGAATTTGATATCAACATAGTAAGATCTATTATCGACAACTTCCCGGGCGTTGTGGTTTATGACAATCCTGACCAGCTGCTTTACCCGATGCCGATGCTTGCACATAACAGGGATGAGGTCTTCGTAGGAAGGATAAGAAGGGATCTTTCCAGGGAGAAATGCCTCAACCTGTGGATCGTTTCAGACAATATCCGCAAGGGAGCAGCTACCAACGCTGTCCAGATAGCGGAATATATGGCCGGGAAGGGATTGTATTAGAAAAGAGTACAGGCCCTGCCAGGGGAATATCAGCTGTTTTTCACCGGACACCAGGGAGCCCGGCTATTCATTTTCAAAAAGAAGATCGTTGTAGGGATAACGGGTAATATGTATTCTCTTAACCTCTTCATAAAGGAGCTTACGGAACTCACCAATGTTTTCCCTGGTTTTTGCTGAAATGAAAATACTCAAGTGATTCCTGTCAGATGCCATCCAGGTATTTTTAAGATCGTCGAGTGAAAAATTCGCCCTTTCTGCCGGAGTAAGATCATCTTCATCCTTTTTTGTAAAGGTGAATGAGTCGATTTTGTTAAAAACCAGAATAACGGGTTTTCCGGCCGAACCCAGGTCGTTCAGAGTGGAATCGACAACTGTTATCTGCTCCTCGAAGCCGGGGTGAGAGATGTCGATTACATGAAGCAGCAGGTCCGATTCCCTTACCTCATCGAGAGTCGACTTGAATGATTCAACCAGGTGATGAGGGAGTTTGCGTATAAAGCCGACTGTATCGGATAGCAGGAAGGGAAGATTTCCGATCACAACTTTCCTGACAGTGGCATCCAGTGTCGCAAAGAGCCTGTTCTCGGCTGGCAGGTCAGTTTTACCGATGAGATTCATTATTGTCGACTTGCCTACATTGGTATAACCCACAAGAGCCACTCTTACCATTTTGCCCCTGTTCCTCCTCTGAGTCGACATCTGTACGTCGATCTTCTTCAGCCTGTCTTTCAGAAGTGCGATCTTATCCCTTATGATCCTTCTGTCTGTTTCAATCTCTGTTTCACCGGGGCCCCTCAGACCAATACCTCCCCTCTGTCTTTCAAGATGTGTCCACATTCCTGTAAGACGGGGAAGAAGATACTGATACTGCGCAAGTTCCACCTGGGTACGGGCGTAAGAAGTGTTGGCACGGCCTGCAAAAATATCGAGGATGAGATTTGTCCTGTCGAGGACCCTGCACTTCAGGACATTTTCAATATTCCTGATCTGGGCGGCTGATAGTTCATCGTCGAAGATAGCCAGGTCGATGCTGTTCTCCGAGACGTAAGATGCTATTTCTGATATTCTGCCTGAACCGACAAAGGTCTTTGGATCGGGTGCCTTCAGTCTCTGCACAAAAGAAAAAACAGGCTCGGCACCGGCTGTCTCCGTAAGAAAAGATAGTTCAGCGAGGTAATCGCTCGACTGATCCTCATCCTGCCCGGGATAGATTAATCCCACGAGTATAGCTCTTTCCTTCTTTTTACCGGTCTCGATCATCCATTAAAAATTATAGTTGCCCAATAAAATGATCTGATTTCATAAGGCAACAATCAAAATTCAGCACGCGGGCAAAGTTAATTAATAAATTTCCTGTTATTGAGAATGGCTCCGTTTATTGCCTGCCTTAGAGGATCGGAACACCGGAAGATCATCTCCATGTCGGAAGGAAAGGGCATCTGTTTGGTTTTTGTCTTTTCGAGCTGGGCCGGACTAAGGGCCTGAATATCTCCAAGGGCACGGGCTGAGATGTGTTCAAAGCCTGACTGGGCTCCCAGGGGTTCTTTCCGGATAACCTTGTTCGGGCTGGCCTGCACAACTTCGAGATCTCCGTTTATCTGGCATTCCTTTGTCTGAATGGTCTCAATCAGGGCACATTGAAGGGTTTTGTATTTCTTTGTCTTTATGTCGTTGCCAAGGGAGTCTTTCATCACATTTCCCCTGCTGTCGAGCTGGTAGTTGAAGCCATCCTCCACTTCCTTCTTAACTACTGAATCCCTCTGCATGGTCTGGTCGGGACTGACCAGAACACTTCTCAGGATCACATTGACAAAATAGTCGTACTGAAGGTCACGGTCAAGCTCATGTGTGTGGTATTCAACCCATTCACTGTTAAGTCGCGGAAGATCAACGGCAAGAAGGTCATCTTCAAACTCTCCGTCGAATTTGACCTGCGACCTGTTGATCAGAGCAATGAGCACCCTTGTCATTCCCAGATATTTTGCCTCCTCGATTTTATTGTCAATACCTTCATAATTGCCAACATATTCCCTGGCTCTGACAAATTCATAATAAGCCTGACGGTATGAATCCTTAAGCTTGTTCTTCATAAGCTCGTTTCCGTGAGCGAAATAGAAATCGGCTGATTTGCGTTTTGCTGCTACCATCTCGGGCATATAGTCAACATACGGATATTCAATTGTCCTTCCGTTTATCTCAAGAGGGGTTACAGTGCGCACATAAGCCTGCCGGTCGCTCATACGCTTGCTTATCTGGTAAATTTCATCCCAGTTTGCCGGTTTATCTTCCATCTTGAGAAACCTTATCCTCTCACCGTCTTGTTCGTTAAGTGTCCTGAACGATTTGTCAAGGATTGAAGCCTGCTTTGCATCGTCAGGATCCTTACGAAGCTGTTTTACAGCCTTGTCGAGAGCTGCTTCGTAATTACCCTTTTCAAGGTGTTTCTTTGAAGAACCACATCCTGAAAGAAGGATGGCCAGAACTGAGATTAACAAAAGTGATTTTTTCATAAACAGTGGTCCCCGGTTAGTTTTGGAATAAAACAATTAAACGTATAACTATCTAATTTGTTTATTATTATGTTTCAGTATCGGAATGTCAGGGGTATCTGGAACCTAACCCTTACAGGCTGACCACGCTGAAGGCCAGGAGACCATTTGGGTGATTCCGCGATTGCCTTGATTGCCTCCTGGTCGAGAAGGGGATGAACTCCCTTAATAACAGTAACATTGCTTACCGAGCCGTCCTTTTCGACGATAAATGTAAGGAAGACAGTCCCTTTCAGTTTTGCATTGATGGCTTCTTCGGGATAATTGGTTCTTTTTCCCACCCACTCACGGAATTTAGTAAGGTCTCCACCCCTGAATGTGGGCATCACCTCAACGAGAAAAAGAGGTTCATCGAAGCCGTCTCCGCTACCACCAGGAATAAGATCCTCTCCGAAGCCTGAGCCGGAGCCTTCCGTCAGATCGTCGCCTGATGAGGCAAGGGCGATATCAGTTGCAACCGGTGAACTCTCGATGGGGATGATCGAATCGACAACAACCGGAGGAACATATTCAACACTTTCAGTGGGTCTTGACGCAGCCGGGGGAGCCGGAGCCGGCGGTATATAAATCTGTTCCGGCGGCTCAAGGTTCTCCATCTGAACCGAGACCGAATAGCCGAAGCCGCCTGAGACCACATATTCGTCATCAGGTTTCGAGATAAAGGGAACAATCACTGAAATGAGAGCAATTGAAACAGCTACTATGAGGCCGGCGAATAATGCCCGGAAGTATCTTTTACGAAGCTGGTATGCCCCGTAATCCCTGTTGCGATTCTCAAAAACAAGATCATCAAAGTCAGTTACATTAAAGAATCCCCTGCTCTGTTTCTCCTTCAACCCTTTTTCTGCTTTATCTTTTTTCACACCTTTAAAGCGTCAGTCCAAAAGCTCATTCATTTTCATGCCGGCAATAATCAGACCACTTTCAGCAAACCGGTCTCCTTTTCAGCTTTTTCAAAATCAAACCCAAAATTACTAATTACGCAATATTGTGCAAGGCAATAATAAGGAGAGAAGGCAGCTTATTTTGTAATTTTCATTTTTTTCTTACATTTGAGCTGTCTTTCCGGGAAGACTTTAACCACAGGCCCGGCTATTTTGTTCATTATTTTCCCGGGGGTTTAGCTCAGTTGGCTAGAGCGTTAGACTGGCAGTCTAAAGGTCAGGGGTTCGATTCCCCTAATCTCCACCAGATCTCTGTCTCGCTGAAATTTACATTATGTGGTATGTTGAGACGCGATTAATCGCGTCTCTGTAATCACGTTTCTGTTGAGATGCTATTAATCGCGTCTCCCCGGGGAATTGAAACACCATTTTGATCTATATCTGAAAAATTTCTGAATAAATACCGGATACCGTCTGCCCGGTTACAAACCTGGGATTATGGGAACGAAGGTGCATATTATATCACCATTTGCACGAACGGCAGGAAACAAAAACCCAATGTTTCACATCAATATTTCACGGATTATTCGGTGGTACAAAGGGCGGTGTTCGTTTAAAATAAATAAAATACATCCCGTCTTTGCCTGGCAACCCCGGTTTTATGATCATATTATCCGTGTTGCTGCCGACCGGGAACGAATTCACAACTAAATACCGATAATCAGGCGAACTGGAAAGAGGGTAAATCCTTTGAGAAATAAAAACATACCGAAAATGCGTTTCTCTGAATTTGATGAAGAGTGGGATTATAAGATCCTTAAAGATGCATTGTCAAACGCGTCAGGGCTATCTGATCATACTGAATATTATTATGTATTTATTAGCCGCCGGCCTTTCGCATTTCCAACAGATCAGCACTGCTTTATTACAGGAATGTAACAAGGATCATCCCTA
>JAVEZS010000082.1:0-7044 GCA_034002885.1 Bacteroidales bacterium | reverse complement strand
TTGTGCTTATCCCTGAAATTTCCTTTGACCTTCATGGACCCAGGGGCTTTCTTAATGTCCTTAAGAAAAGGCTTGAGGATCGCCATCATGCAGTAGTTGTGGTAGCCGAAGGGGCCGGCCAGGATCTTTTCAACAATGAGGACAGAGAGCTGGATGCCTCTGGCAATGTCAAACACAAGGATATAGGGCTGCTACTTAAGGACAGTATCAAGCAGGAATTTGATGCAGCAGGGTTCCCTCATTCAATAAAATACATCGACCCAAGCTATATTGTCAGAAGTGCCCCGGCCAATGCCAACGACAGTAAGTTTGCCAACCTTCTTGCACAGAATGCAGTACATGCTGCCCTATCGGGTAAAACCGACTTCGTGGTAGGTTTCTGGAACGATCAGTTTACCCTGATACCCATTCCCATGGCTGTTGCCAAAAGGAAGAAAATAGATATTGAGGGAGAACTCTGGTGGAATGTTCTGGAAGCCACAGGCCAGCCCTACTCTATGAAAAATACCCCTGATGATTAGGAATCTTATATTCGACCTTGGAAACGTCCTGATTAGTTTCAAGCCCTCTGAGTTTCTTAAAAGGAAAGAATATCCTGAGAATAAGATAAATACTATTCTCTCGGATATCTTTTACGGAAAAGAGTGGGCTATGCTTGATAACGGTGATATTTCAACTGAACAGGCCATCCGCTCAATAAGCGGCCGTTCCAGTCTCAATATAGCTGAAACCGAACTTATTTTCAATATGAGAAAGGAGATACTCTACCCTATCGACGATAATGTAAGACTCCTTCCTTTCCTTAAAAAGGAAGGCTTCGGACTATATTACCTCTCCAACTTCCCTGCTGATCTTTTTGAAGAAGTAAAAAATGACTATTACTTCTTCAGGCATTTTGACGGAGGCCTGATTTCAGCCGAGGCAAGATTATCAAAACCCGACATCAGGTTCTTTGAATTGTTTATTAAAAAATTCTGCCTTGCTCCTGAAGAGACTCTTTTTATTGATGACCTTCCTGCCAATGTCGAAGCCGCCTCAGTCAGCGGAATGAAAACTTACCTTACTTACGGTTCTGACAAAATCGCCTCTGAGATTTTTGAAATCCTGAAAATCCGTAACTGACTTCCCTTTCTTTTTTAACCTCTGCTATTCAGGTCCTGAAAATTCAACTATAACCCTTCAGGAAAATAAAATTCGCGTACCATCCTTCACTAACTCTCATCCATTCAATTCCCGGAAGGTTAAGATACCTGCAAAATTGTCTTATTATATTGATATACAATATCTTATAGTGTATTATATCAGTTAATTATTTACTTCCTTTCCGGAGACTTTTCCAGACCCTCAAGCAGCAATGTGCTTTTCGCTGGTCCTACAAGCTTTGCAAGCTCCTCATGACTGGTAATTCTTATATCATTGACGGAAGCAAAGTGTTTAAGTAAAATGGCTTTTGTCTTCGGGCCGATACCCTTAATTTCGTCGAGTTCCGATCTGAGCATCCCCGCCGACCTTTTATCCCTGTGAAAAGAAATGCCAAATCTGTGAGCCTCATTTCTCATTTGTTGAATTAACTTCAGAGTATAGGAATTCCTGTCGAGATAAATGGGCACGGAATCACCGGGGAAATAAATCTCCTCAAGCTTCTTGGCAATACCTATAATAGTTATCCTTTCTCTCAGACCAAGCGTTTCAAGACTTTTAATTGCCGATGAAAGCTGACCCTTTCCTCCGTCGACAACCACAAGTTGCGGCAGCTGCTGTTTTTCATCAAGTAAGCGTTTATATCTTCTGTACACAACTTCTTCCATGGAAGAGAAATCATCAGGGCCAGTAACCGTTTTTATATTGAAATGCCTGTAATCCCTCTTTGAGGGTCTCCCGTTTCTGAACACCACACATGATGCGACCGGGTTTGTTCCCTGAATATTGGAATTGTCAAAGCATTCTATATGTACAGGCATATCAGGCATATGAAGATCTTTTTTTACTCTTTCAAGGTTTTTACCTGTCCTGTTTTCTGTCTTTTGTATAAGCTGCTTCTTTTTCTGTTCATGTTTATAATACACAGCATTTCGCTGGGCCATCTCAAGAAGCTTCAGTTTCTCTCCTCTGACAGGCACAGAATATTTAATCTTATTTAACTGTATATCAGGCATAAAAGGCACAATTATCTCAGGCGAATCGCTACCATATCGTTGCCGTATTTCAGTAATTGCAAAACCAAGAAGAGATTCAGGGTCTTCATCCATCCTTACCCTGATCTCGAGAGTAAATGCCTGTATTACTGCGCCAGCAACCACTTTCATATAGTTAACATAACCTCTGTCATCATCGGAGCTAAAAGCAAAGACATCCACATTACGGATTGTGTTACTAACCACCACCGAACGGCTGCGAAACTTGTTAAGGAGCTCTATCTTATTCTTAATAAGCTGTGCCTCCTCAAACCGCAGTTCATCTGAATATTTCATCATAATGATTTTCAGCTGATTGATGACGCCAGGAATGTTGCCTTTAAGAATATCACGAATATCATTTATATACTGCTGGTATTCCCCGGGCTCCTGATTCCCTATACAGGGAGCCTTACAGTTTCCCAGATGATATTCGAGACAGACCCTGAATTTGCCGGCTTCAATATTAAGCGGTGAGAGGTTGTGATTACAGGTTCTCAGCTTATACAGACGCCTCAGCAGCTCCAGAAGGGTTTTAACCATAAGACCTGATGTATATGGACCGAAATACTCCGATCCGTCCCTTATCACATTACGTGTGCTGAAAACACGTGGGAATGCTTCTTTCTTTATACATATCCATGGAAAAGTCTTATCATCCTTCAGCAGTATGTTATACCTGGGCTGATATTTCTTAATAAGATTATTCTCGAGAAGAAGTGCATCCGACTCATTTTCCACCACTATATGCCTCACCTGTGAAGCTCTTCCAAGCATCACTCTTGTCTTCCCCGACTGGTTCTTTGTAAAATAGGATGCTACCCTTTTCTTAAGACTTTTTGCCTTCCCAATGTATATAATGGTCCCATTAGCCTCAAGAAACTGATAAACTCCCGGCTTATCGGGCAGTAAAGGCAATATTTCACCGGCATCTACAGACAAGGCTTTAACGTACTGATTATCTTTAATATAACTAACTCAAATAATTTTATCAGTAAACAGAGGCACCAGGGCAAACCTGCTGAAATCGAACAGGCCCCTGTCACTTAACTTAAGTTCCGGGATTACCAGAAGGGCCATGAAAGACAGGGTCATAAAAGGGGCCGACATTCTGCAGCCCGACTCTGCCACAAAAGCTGTTAACTCTTCATATTCTGAAGCAACATCCGCTGCGGGAAGATCAGACATGATTCCTGCCACCGGAAGCTTAAGGGTTAGGGTTTTGCCGGGACGAACAACAGCCATACCCCCCTTCACTCTTATAACTGCATTTATTGCATCAACTATTAAGTCATCACTGGTACCGGCACAGATTATATTATGACTGTCATGAGCAACAGAGCTTGCGAATGCACAGCTTTTTATGCCGAAACCTCTTATAAAAGCAGTGGAAGGAGGAGCATCCCTATATCTGTCCTTTACCACTAATTTAAGTATATCCCTTTCCTGATCTGCTTCAGCGAATTCACCAGTTCCGGATAAGGCCAGTCCGCTTCCTGTAATCAACCGGCCGTCCGACGCTTCGATCACCCTTAAGTTATTCCCAAGCCGTTTGACTTTTATCATTGAAGCATCGATTTCACTGCTGTTGAACTTATTTACCGGTTCCGGGCCGCTATATGAAAAAAGGACATTGTTGCCGTCAAATACTTTCTCTCCTTCTATCCAGGTACTTAAAATTTTCATTTCAGACGGGCTATTTACAATTATGAAGTCAGCCGGATCTCCTGGTCTGAGTAATCCACAATCCAGCCCGTAATGTTCTACCGGGTTAACTGTACAACAGGCAAGCACATTAAACAGATCAAATCCCTGGTTAACCAGATCAGCAACTATCCTGTCGAGATGACGCCTGACCAGCATTTCAGGATGCAGATCGTCGCTGCACAGCATTACATTCTGAGGCTCGGATTTAATAAGCTCCTTCAGGCTGTCGAGATTTCTTGCAGCACTACCTTCCCTAATAAGGATTTTCATGCCCAGACTCAGTTTCTCCTGAGCTTCCTTTATATCACTGCACTCATGATCTGTCGAAATTCCTGCGGCAACATATTTCTCAAGCGCCTCCCCGGATAGTCCCGGAGCATGACCGTCAACAACCAGATTTTTTGACCGTGCAATCTGAATTTTTCTCATTACCTCTTCGTCTCCCGCAACTACACCAGGGAAATTCATCATCTCGCCAAGGAATTTTACCCTTTTTTTATTGAACAGGTCTTCAATCTCCTCAGGACTGACAGCAGCTCCTGATGACTCAAGGGTTGTCGCAGGAACACATGAAGGGGCGCCGAAATAAAACTTAAGAGGAACTCTTTCTGCATCGTCAATCATAAAGTCCACTCCCTTTCTACCCAGGACATTTGCGATTTCATGGGGATCGGCAACAACACCCGTTGTTCCACGTGAAACAGCAGCCATTGAAAAATACCCAGGCACCAGCATCGAACTTTCAATATGAATATGCGCGTCTATCATTCCTGGCATTATGTAAACTTCATCACAATCGTCTACAGGCTCTATTTTTTTTATAAGCCTGCCTTCCGTTTCTATCCTTGCCGGATAAATCCTTCTTTCATGAATATCTATCAGCCTGCCTTTAACTACCATATAGTATCTTTTTTTCATGTCTGTCCAGCTGCCCCGTATTCCAGTATCGCGAAAGCAGTACCAAACAAACCTGTGTATATAAAAAACTATTGTCAGAAGCCGTCAACCATATCAATAATAATTACTCTGCATGAAATTGCAGCTATTGATTCCCGTAATAAATAGAAAATAAAAAAGATAAAAACGTTCCACGTGGAACATTACCTTCCTATATACATTAAAAGTATATTAATGTCAGAGGGAGAAACACCGCTGATCCGGCACGCCTGGCCAATGGTAGCCGGCTTAATGCGGGCAAGCTTTTGCCTTCCCTCAGTAGATATTGATGTAAGTTCGCTATAGTCTATATCCTGCGGAATGCTCAGAGAACCAAGTCTCTTTATTTTTTCGGCGAGTAGTCTTTCCCTCTTTATATATCCTTCATATTTGATCCTGATTCCCGCCGACTCCACAACCTCCTTCTTATTTAGATTATTAATAAGACCAAGGCTATCTGAGCTGTCAACCAGATCAAGTAATTCATCAAGGTTCACCTGGGGTCGTAAGGCTATAGTAATTGCCTTAACCTTCTGTTCGGTTTCATTTGTTCCTTTTTCTTTAAGAAATGGATTAATGATATCCGGACTTACGCTTTCATTTGTCAGGAATGCAATAAGTTTGTTTACGTCTCTCTCTTTCTCTTCAAGTTTATCAACCCTGCTCCTTTTTGCCAGTCCTAAATCAAATCCCTTTCGGGTCAGTCTCTCATCAGCATTATCCTGTCTTAGCAAAATCCTGTATTCTGCCCTGGAAGTAAACATTCTGTAAGGCTCATCGACCCCCTTTGTTACAAGGTCATCAATAAGAACCCCTATATACGATTCATCCCTGCCAAGAATGAAACTGCCTTTTCCCGTAAGTTTGAGAACACTGTTAATACCTGCCATCAGTCCCTGTGCCGCTGCCTCCTCGTAACCCGTCGTTCCATTTATCTGACCTGCAAAATAGAGATTCTCTATTCTCTTGGTCTCAAGTGTTGCCCATAACTGTGTTGGCTGAAAGAAATCATATTCTATAGCGTAACCTGGTCTGAATATTACCACATTCTCAAGTCCTTTAACCTTCCTCAGAGCCCGGTACTGGTTTTCCAGAGGCAGGCTGCTTGCGTAACCATTAACGTAATATTCTACTGTTTCACGACCCTCGGGCTCAATAAAAAGCTGGTGGGTCTCCTTATCCTTAAAAGTTACTATCTTATCCTCAATACTTGGACAGTATCTTGGTCCACGTCCTTTAATTATTCCCTTGAAGAGAGGACTGAATTCCAGTCCTTTTCTTAGCTCCGCATGAACCTCTTCATTTGTATGTGTCAGAAAACAGCTCATCTGTTCCCTGCATAAATCACCCTCAGAAATAAAGGAAAATGTCCTGCCCTCCTCATCTCCCTTTTGCTCGGTCATCACTGAAAAATCAATACTACGGCCATCTATTCTGGCACTGGTACCCGTTTTCATCCGATCGACTGAAAAACCTATTTCAGCAAGCTGTTCACTTATGCCCTGCGACTCACGCTCACCTGATCTTCCTCCACTTATTTTCCTGAAGCCAACATGCATCAATCCATTAAGAAAAGTTCCATTTGTAAGTATTACGGCACCGGCCCTTATAACAGTTCCAAATGATGTTTCTATTCCGGCAGCTTTACCATTAGTGAAAATAACCTTACTGGCTTCCTCCTGCCAGATATGCAATCCGGGAGTTCCTTCAAGCAATTTTCTCCATTCAACACTAAACCTTTGTCTGTCGCATTGAGCCCGGGGGCTCCACATCGCCGGACCCTTTGATCTGTTAAGCATTCTGAACTGGATCATGCTCCTGTCAGTCACTATGCCGCTTCCTCCCCCCAGTGCATCTATTTCTCTTATTATCTGTCCCTTCGCAATACCACCCATTGCAGGATTACACGACATCTGTGCCAGTTTCGTCATATCCATAGTAACAAGCAAAGTCCGAGCTCCCATCAGAGCTGCAGCCAATGCCGCCTCACAACCTGCATGTCCGCCACCAACAACAACTATATCGTACTCAAGTATCACCTCTTATTAAGCTTCATTCAACCAGTAATCCTCCCTCTCCCTCATAATTTTCTTCTCTTCCTCCGTTTTGTCTTTATAGCCACAAAAGTGTAGCACAGCATGTATAACAACCCTTAACAGCTCTTGTTTAAACCTAACTTTATAGTCACTTGCATTTCTTCTGACACTGTCTACACTTATATAGATTT
>JAVEZS010000081.1:0-7044 GCA_034002885.1 Bacteroidales bacterium | reverse complement strand
TGTTTAAGGCTGAAAGCCTTATTATTTTTTGAGGAGGTCCCTGATCTCTGTCAGGAGGGTCTCTTCTTTTGAAGGGGCAGGAGGTGGGGCAGGAGCTGCTTCTTCCTTTTTCTTTGCAGCATTCATGGCTTTGATAAGCAGGAAGATGGCCATGGCAACAATCAGAAAATCGATGGTTACCTGAATAAAACTGCCATAGTTCCAGGTTACCGCGGGAACATCCCCTACGGCCTCTTTCATTACAAGTTTGAGGTCTGTGAAGTTTACTCCTCCAAGGAGCAGTCCCAGTGGCGGCATAAGGATGTCGTTGACAACAGAGGTGACGATTTTGCCGAAAGCTGCTCCGATAATTATACCGACAGCCATATCAACCATGTTGCCTTTCATTGCAAAGGCTTTGAATTCATCGATTAGTTTCATCTTTTCAGGTTTTAGTTTTTATTTTCAGAAATTATATGAGAATCCGACGCCAAGGATCTCTTTGAACTGGACAAGCGAGCCAACGGCTTCATCGCTGCCTATGGTCCCGTCATCATTCCTGTCGTAGGGAATCTTTATGTCATCATCATACAACAGGTGTGTATTGAAGTTAACTGAAATGTATTTATTTACCTTAAGGGCAATGAGTGTCTCCCAGCTTACGTCAATATTCTGGGGGTTCTCCTGGTAATTTGAAAACAGGTCGATCTTTGTTGTGAAAGATACGTTTTTAAGGAACTCTCCCTTGAAGTCATTTTTAGTATATATAGCCCTTATGTAACCACCGAGCTCACTTTTCACTGTTTCTCCCGGTGTCACTCCGAATGCTCCTGCAGCCGACAACAAATCGTCAGTTACAAAAGTGAATTTTCCTGTCAGGGGCGCAAGGAAGGCACTGAAGTTGGGATTGGGCTTATAATCGAGACCAGCTGCAAAAAGAAGATAGGCGGGAGCAAACAGATCGGATATCTTGTTTTCAGTGTCGGGATATTTGTAGCCGGGCCTCATCTGGGTCTTGAAATTGAGAAGGGCAGCATAGTAGAAATGACTGAAGGCCTCCCGTCCGTATTTTGAAAGGAAGTCGATTTTATCATCGGTCTTCATGGGACTTGTATCTTTCCCCTGCTTCAGTATACCATATCCAAGGTCGAGGGAGTTATCCCATACCGATTTGCCCTGTTTATAGTTGGCAAAGGCACTGAGGATACCATTAACAGCCAATGAGTTCTGACCCCCTGCGGCCCAGTTCGACAGCGACGTCTGCGCCAGGTTGACTGCAAATACACCACCTTTGGTCCACCCTAGTGTGGTATCACTGCTTAGCGTCCGTAGTTTCTTCTCGGCATCTGTAATCTGTGCGTTTGCTGCAGCCGAAAGGAAAACCACAAGCATAATGACTGAATAAATTCTTGTTTTCATATTATCACTTATTAAACCTCTCCGGGATCAACATTTTATTGAAAAAAATAACCGCAAAGCGAACACAAAAGCTGTTCATAAGACCGGAAAGGATAATTTTTCTTTAAAACCCTTACGTGTCTTGTGCCTGTCTGAACTCTTTGCGGTTATTTCAGCACTTATAAAAAAACCTATTCTTCAATCTCCTTAATATCAGCTTTGGCGGCATTCTTCTTTACCGACTCAATACCGTTATCGCGTCCGCTTTCACTTTTGTAGTTCTGACTGGTTCCTATGATCTGATTATTGGCAGCCGTAATAGCAAAACGGAACATGTTTGTTGGAGTTGTAGATTTTGAAAACCTCTTTACATCCGAAGCATTCTTTTTAACTGATTCGATGCCGTTCATACATGATGCCTTGGTGGTATAGCCCTCACTGCTGAGGATGGTCTGTCCGTTATCTGCCTTTAGACGGAAACGGAACTCCTTGTTTTTACCACTCTGATAAACTTCAAATTTTGCCATAATTTTAATATTAAGTTACACAATAGTTATTTATCATTATAGATCAGACATTTGTAAACTTATGAAATTACTTATATTATGATTATATCCACTTAATCAATGTATTAAGACTTTTCTGGCAGGATTTCTCACGCTAAAGTTTATCCTGTGATTCAAATATAAAAAAAATAACATTTAAAAATATAAATATGATCACATTTCCTTGAACAGTGATTCTTGAAAATAAGAACTAAAACAACTAAATTGCAGTCTTAGCTAAAGGAGTAACAATTAAAAATCAGATTATGGAGAGGGAAAAATCATTTTCGGATATTATTACCAAAGGTTATGCCTGCAAGGGTGATTCAGTAATTCTTGGTGGGGCCATTCTCGACGGTGTTCCGCTTCCGGGGGTCCACGTGACTGTGCCGCTTAAGACGATGAACAGGCACGGACTTATCGCCGGAGCGACAGGAACGGGTAAGACCAAGACCTTACAGGTGATATCCGAGCAGCTCTCCGAAAAGGGCGTTCCTGTCCTGCTGATGGATGTAAAAGGCGATCTGAGCGGCATGGCAAGGCCGGGAGAGGAGAAACCTTTTATAACTGACAGGCATGCCAAAATAGGCTTGCCATATTCAGCCAAAGCCTGTCCCGTCGAACTTCTTACCATTTCAAAGCAGAACGGCGTAAGGATGAGGGCAACAGTATCGGAGTTCGGACCGGTTCTTCTCTCACGGATACTCGACCTTAACGATACCCAGGGAGGGGTTCTGTCGATTATCTTCAAATACTGTGACGACAAGATGCTGCCGCTTCTGGATCTTAAGGACCTGAAGAAAGTGATTCAGTTTGTTACCGGAGAGGGAAAGGAAGAGCTTGAGAAGGATTATGGACGGATCTCTTCAGCAACAACAGGCATTATCCTCCGAAAAATTATCGAACTTGAACAGCAGGATGCAGACCTGTTTTTCGGAGAAGAGTCATTCGACATTTATGATCTGATGAGGCGCGACAGGGACGGAAGGGGTTATGTTAACATTATCCGGCTAACAGATATTCAGGATAAACCCAAACTCTTTTCGACCTTTATGCTGTGTCTTCTGGCTGAGGTTTATCAGACAATGCCTGAGAAAGGGGATGCCGAAAAGCCTGAACTCGTGATCTTTATAGATGAGGCTCATCTCATATTCAACCAGGCCTCAAAGGCCCTGCTTGAACAGATTGAAAACATAGTTAAACTTATCCGGTCAAAAGGTGTCGGCCTATTTTTTGTAACCCAGAATCCCATGGATGTTCCCAACGGTGTTCTTGCCCAGCTGGGACTGAAGGTGCAGCATGCACTGAGAGCCTTTACGGCTACAGACAGGAAGGCTATAAAGCTTACAGCCGAGAATTTCCCGATATCAGAATATTATGCCACAGATGAGGCGCTTACATCGCTTGGGACAGGTGAGGCGCTTGTCACTGCCCTTAATGAAAAGGGAATACCCACACCCCTGGCCGCTACAATGGTAAGAGCCCCGATGAGCAGGATGGATATACTGTCGCAGGATGAGATTGATGATATAAACCATTCCTCGGAACTTGTTAAGAAGTACAGCCGGGAGATTGACCGCGACAGCGCCTATGAAATGCTTGGCAAGAAGATTGAAAGCATTGAAAAACAAGCCGCTGAGATGGCTGAAAGGGAAGCCCGGCAAAAGCAGAAAACGGCTTCCGGGGGAAGAAGCACCACAACAACAAGAAGAAGATCAGGAGTCAGTCCCGTTGTAAAGGTTCTTACAAGTGCCACCTTTATAAGAGGCGTGATGGGAATACTTAAAAAGGTGATCTGATATTGGCTTTTCCCTGGCTTAATCCAGGGTACCGTTTTGAGGTAATGATCATACCCGGCAGAATAATTCTTAAGGCTGAAAGAACTACAGGGTTGGCCTGACTATTTCAGTTTTATGCTGTCAACAAGGTAATTTGAATCTCCCCTCCAGAAAACAGCCCCGTTCTTCTGGATATAATGAACTATCACATTTTCTCCCTGAAGGGTGTCAAACATATGAATAAGATCCTTGTTTGTTACAGAAAAAAGGAACTTCTCTGAAGCAATGGCGACATTTGATGTTGACGATACGCTGCTTAGTATCATTTCACCCTCATAGGTCTTGAACAGGGCTCCCTTGTTCGAAAACTTCTGAAGAAGGCCTGCCCTGTAACCTTCACTGTATGTAAAGAAATACTTCCAGTAGATAAAAGCTCCCAGGAAAACAACCAGAAGAATGATCATCCACCTGAAGATCTTTTTGGTTTTCCTAACGGCTCCTGCCCATGCAGAAGGTTTGGTGGAGGTGATTTCTGTCCCCATCTGTCAATTCTTTAAGTTTGTGAATGTCTGAAAGATCAAATTACAAGCGGCAAATCAGTTCTACCCTTAATGACTTCTATTTCCGGAATTAAAAGTAATTCATTCCTTTCTAATAACAAAAGAAACACATATTTAAAAAACTGCATCTGACAGAAATCCACACTGACATACCATTGAGCCTCATAAGGCCTGATGTGATCCTTCATCTTCGATCTTCGATCTTAGCTTAAACTGTAATGAACCCATGCCTGGAGATCAATGCCAGCCTATATTTCAATATCTTTGCTCCTCCTGTTCAGTTAATCACAGGCTTATGTTTAATTATAAAAGGGGAAACGGTATAGGTATTATAGTCATTCCGAAACATTTATTCAGTCAACATGTTTTATGTTTGATAAAAAAAGAAAAACAACAGTGAAGAAGAGTCTTAGCAGGAAGATCCACAAATGGCCTGCCCTGTTTATTTCGTTCTTTCTGTTATATTATGGTGTAACAGGAATACTGATGAATCACCGCGAGCTTATTTCGGGCTGCGATATAGGCGCCGGACTTATGCCTCCTGAATACAGGTACAGTAACTGGAATAATGCAGCCATCAAAGGAGGCCTTATCTATGGCAGCGACTCTCTTCTCCTGTTCGGGAATATCGGGGTATGGCTGACCGACTCTGCCTATTCAGGCTTTGTTGAAATGAATGCCGGGTTTCCGGAGGGAACTGACAATCACAAGATATTTGACCTGCACCGCGCTGATGATGGTGAGATGTACGCGGCAACCCTTTTCGGTCTTTTTTCATGGGATTCAGAAAATGAAAGGTGGGTGCTTTTCGATTTGGGGCCGGAGACAAAGACCAGGTTCACCGCTATAGAAAGTGCCGGAGATACCCTGTATGCAACCGACAGATCAAACCTTTATGTGGCCCGTTCCGAAGGTCCGGCTACAAGGTTTGAAAAAACGGAAATAGCAGCTCCTGAAGGCTATAAAAATGATATAACTCTTTTTGAGACTATATGGCAGATACACTCGGGTGAGATACTCGGGCTGCCCGGCAAGCTCTTCGTCGACTTTCTGGGTATGATCACAATCTTCCTGTCGCTTACCGGTATCATTTATTTCTTTTTCCCGCGGATAATTAAAAGAAGGGCCAGGAAAAACCAGGATGTAAGCAGGCTCGCCGGGGTTAACAGGTGGTCACTCAGGTGGCATAACCTGACAGGTGAATTAACCTTTGTTCTTCTGGGACTGCTGTTTCTTACAGGGATGTTCCTCAGACCCCCGCTTCTTATTGCCATTGCTGAGATACGTACAGCTCCGGTCAGATTTTCACACCTTGACCAGCCCAATCCATGGTACGACAGGCTAAGGGATATCCTTTACGACGATGACAATGACAGGTTTTTACTTGCAACCTCGGAAGGGATCTTTTCGATGAACAGGGATGATATGCTTCCGGTCCGCTTTCCTTCACAACCCCCGGTGAGTGTGATGGGCATTAACACCTTCGAAAAACTTGAGGACGAATCCTTCCTGGCAGGATCATTCAGCGGCCTCTTCAGGTGGGATCCCCTGAACGGGACGGTAAATGATTTTATAGACGGCTCACCCTATGCCGGGAATCAGGGAGGCAGACCTGTGGGAGAATTTCTGGTTACTGGTGCATTCAGGGATTTTAAAGGAAGACTGGTGGCTGCAGACTATAACACGGGACTGGCAGCAATCGGACATGAGGCTGACCTTCCTGTGATGCCTGCCTCAATGAGCGACGAACAAAAGATCTCTCTCTGGAACCTTGCACTTGAATTTCATACAGGAAGGATATTTCAGACCTTTACAGGAGGGTTCTATATTCTTATTGTACCGCTGGCAGGCCTCACGGCAATTGCCGTCGTAATAAGCGGATATCTTATTCTCAGGCGAAGAAGACAGAAAAGATCAGGGACGGGAAAAGCCGAAACACATCATTAATGGCAGGGCAGCCTTCCTGTTACTGTTGATTTCTGAATTTTATCTCCCTGGTTTTATTAATGTCAGCGTGCAAGTCTCCTTACAAGTCGGTAAATTATATAAACCGTCAGAATAAGAATTACTATTGCAATGAAGACAGGTATGAACAGTGAAAGGGCCGAGACCCCGAAGGCCGCGGCATGTTCCCCGGTTGCCACTACCGCATTGCCTGTTCCGGCAGTAAGCTTGCTCGAGGCAAGCCTGGTCATGACACTCCCCCCCTGGATAGCGGCTGCTGTTCCTCCTCCGGCAATAAAACCGGTAACCCATTTAAGAAGATCGTTGTCGACAGGAAGGACTGAGGTGAGCAGAAGGGTACCGGCTCCCACTGCCAGAGGTGTGGTAATGGAATCGAGCAGGTTGTCTATAAAGGGTATGTAATAGGCGATTATCTCGATAATCGTTGCGGTGCCAAAACTTAAAAGGGCAGGCCATCCGGCAAGCCACTGAAACCCTTCGGTGACCGGAAATATGCCGGCTTTTGCCGCTATGCTGGCAATGAGCATCGGGACAAAGACGCGGAAGCCACAACTGGCGCTCAATCCTATCCCGATTGCTATGGCAGTTATCAATTCCTTATCCATCAGGTGTAATTTACTTTAATATTAATCAGTCTAAAATAATCATTTAGCATCAATGAAATTACATAAATATTTATTTATCTTTATAAGAGTAATCACTGGTTTTATTTCAGACATTTAAAATAATCAATCGTATGGAAGAAGAAAAAAAAGCTCCTGAAGGACAGGAAAAGGAAAGTCTTTTGGACAAGGCAAAGAAACTTGTTGACAAGGCTGA
>JAVEZS010000080.1:0-7371 GCA_034002885.1 Bacteroidales bacterium | reverse complement strand
GAACAGCGGGGAAGCCGAAAAATGCCTTGACATCCTGAAAAAGATCATTCATGAAGAAGGGATCACCGTTATCGGCTTCCGTGAAGTGCCAAGGGATAATTCGACCATCGGTGAAATAGCAAAGGGAGCAGAGCCATTAATAAGACAGATACTCCTTGGGGCTGATATTCCGGAAGACGAACTGGAAAGAAAACTCTATATAATAAGAAAAAGAGCTGAGAAGGCTGTCAGGGAATCGGATCTTTCACAGAAGAATGCATTTTACATTCCCAGTCTCTCTGCAAAAGTACTCGTGTATAAAGGTATGCTTACCTCGATGCAGCTCAGTGAGTATTTTTCTGACCTGACAGATGAAAGGCTCCAAAGCGCGATAGCCCTTGTCCACTCACGGTTCAGCACTAACACCTTTCCAAGCTGGGATCTTGCACAGCCTTTCAGGGTGCTGGGCCACAACGGCGAGATTAACACTATAAAGGGCAACAGGTTCTGGATGGAAGCAAGAGAGTCGATACTAAGATCCGACAAGCTGGGAGATCTTGCAAGGATCTATCCGATAATAGAACCTGAAAAGAGTGATTCGGCCTCGCTCGATAACGTGCTGGAATTCCTACTGATGAGCGGCAAGTCGCTGCCTTATGCCATGTCGGTGCTGATACCGGAATCAATAAATAACAAGAACCCTATACCCTCAGGATTACGCGATTTCTACCATTACCATGCAACTTTCATGGAACCATGGGATGGTCCTGCCTCACTGATCTTCTCCGACGGAAGATACATCGGAGGAATGCTTGACAGAAACGGATTGAGGCCATCAAGATATCTCATAACGACAAACGACCTGATTGTTATGGGCTCTGAAGCAGGTGTGCTTTCCTTCCCTCCCGAAGAAATAAGGGAGAAGGGACGGCTGAAACCCGGCAAGATGCTTCTAGTAGACACTCTCGAGGGTAAAGTATTATACGATAAGGAGTTGAAGGAGAAACTCGCTGCCGGATTTCCCTATGGAAAATGGATAGAAGAGAACATGGTCAAACTGGAAGAGATAGAAACAGGGCACATTGTATCGCCGGACATGGGCGACCAGTTTTCAAAATACCTTACTGTATTCAACTATTCTCCCGAGGAAACTGAGAAGCTCATCAAGGAGATGGCTGCCTCAGGTAAAGAACCGGTTGGATCGATGGGCAACGATGTTCCGGCTGCCGTCCTTTCCAAACAGTCGTACAGGCTTTTTAACTACTTCAAGCAACAGTTTGCCCAGGTGACCAATCCACCCATCGATCCAATAAGGGAAGAGCTTGTGATGACCCTGTCGGGTTACCTGGGTTCGCTTCAGCAGAATCTCCTTGACGAATCGCCCGATCATGTGAAGATGGTACGATTCAGGAATCCTGTTATCTCAAACACCTACTTTCAGATAGTCAGGAACCTGCGATACAAGGGATTTTCGGCGGCAACACTGAAAATGCACTTTGAACCGGTGAAAGGACATGGTGAGCTTGAACGTGCGGTCGATCAGCTTTGCCTCGATGCCGAGAAAGCAGTGGATGAGGGAAAGAACTACATCATACTTACCGACCGCGGTGTAGATGAAAACCATGCTCCCATACCATCACTTCTTGCGGTATCAGCAGTCCATCATTACCTTATAGAAAAGCGCAAGAGAATGCAGATAGACCTGGTCATTGAGTCGGGAGAACCCCGCGAGGTAATGCATTTTGCTCTTCTGTTCGGCTACGGAGCAAGCATTATTAATCCATATCTGGCCTTTGCCGTTATCGACAGGCTTGTCAGGGACAAGGCAATACAACTCGATTACCAGAAAGCGGAAGAGAATTACGTTAACTCCATAAACAAGGGCATCCTGAAGATAATGTCGAAGATGGGCATAAGCACCCTTCGCAGTTACAGATCGTCGCAGATCTTTGAAGCAGTGGGGATAAACAGGGAAGTCATTGAAAGATATTTTGCAGGAACCACCTCCAGAATTGGAGGAATAGGTTTCGAAGAGATCACCGAAGAGGTTATGATACCGCACCGCAAGGCATTCAGCGGAGCAAAAGTTCCCGAAGCATTTACCGAAGGAATATACTCTTTCCGGAAATACGGAGAAAAACATGCCTGGAACCCTGAGACAATAGCTCTCCTTCAGTGGAGCACAAGAACAGGCGACAGGGCAAAGTTCAAAGAGTATTCTGCGAGAGCTGACAGCGATACAGTGTCTCCTTTATTTATCAGAGGAATGCTGAATATCAGAAAAAATCCTATCTCCCTAAGCGAGGTCGAATCCGCAGAGAGAATAATGCGACGCTTTGTTACGGGCGCAATGTCGTTCGGGTCAATAAGCCGTGAAGCGCACGAGACAATGGCTATTGCCATGAACAGGACAGGAGGAAGAAGCAATACAGGAGAGGGAGGCGAGGATCCGGAAAGGTTTAAACCTCGTCCTGACGGCGATTCTGTGCGAAGTTCTATTAAGCAGGTCGCAAGCGGCCGCTTTGGGGTTACTGCCGAATACCTTGTGAATGCCGATGAGATTCAGATAAAAATTGCCCAGGGTGCCAAGCCGGGAGAAGGAGGTCAGCTGCCCGGACACAAGATCGACAAGATAATTGCAAAAACGAGATACTCCATCCCAGGAATTACTCTTATCTCCCCCCCTCCTCATCATGATATTTATTCAATTGAGGACCTTGCACAGCTTATCTTCGACCTCAGAAACGTCAATCCTGAAGCAAGAATCAGCGTCAAACTGGTCTCTGCCAGCGGAGTGGGAACAATTGCGGCTGGAGTCACAAAAGCAGGGGCTGACCTGATAACCATCAGCGGATATGAAGGCGGAACCGGCGCCAGTCCGGCATCATCAATAAAACATGCAGGTATTCCGCTTGAAATAGGACTCTCAGAGACACAGCAGACACTCGTAATGAACAACCTCCGCCGCAGGGTCACCATTCAAACCGACGGACAGCTTAAAACAGCAAGGGATGTTATTGTGGCAGCTCTTCTCGGAGCCGAGGAGTATGGGTTCGCCACCAGCGCCCTTGTTGTCCTCGGATGCGTAATGATGAGGAAATGCCATCTCAATACTTGTCCGGTGGGAGTCGCTACCCAGAATCCGGAGCTGAGAAAAAGATTCCTGGGTAAAGCCGATTACCTGGTAAATTTCTTCAGGTTCCTGGCCGAAGATATAAGAGAATATCTTGCAGAGATGGGATTCAGGACAATGGATGAAATCATAGGGAGATCAGACCTTCTGGAAAGAAATCCACAGGTAAATCACTGGAAAACAAAAAACCTGGATCTCTCTGGAATTCTGAAGCTTCCTCCCGAAGCTGCATATAACGAAATTCATTGTATCGAAGGTCAGAAAACTAAACTGGAAGGAATTCTGGATCTTGATCTTCTTTCAGAATCGGAACGGGCTCTTGCAAACAGGGAGCCTGTTGTAATCGAACGGCAGATAAAAAATACCGACAGAACGACAGGTGCAATGCTTTCAGGGAGAATTATCTCCATTCACGGCCCTGAAGGATTGCCTGAAGGAACAATAAGATGCCGCTTTACGGGATCGGCCGGACAAAGTTTCGGAGCCTTCCTGGCTCCAGGTGTTGAACTTTTCCTTGAGGGCGAATCGAACGATTATCTCGGCAAAGGATTGTCGGGTGGAAGAATAATCGTAGTTCCACCGAGGGGTTCAACATTTGAACCGGACAAGAACATTATCATCGGGAACACAGTCCTTTACGGCGCAACCTTGGGTGAACTATACATCTCCGGTGTTGCCGGCGAAAGATTCGGTGTCAGGAACAGCGGAGCCAGGGCTGTTGTTGAAGGAGTCGGGAACCATTGCTGTGAATATATGACAGGAGGAAGGGTGGCTGTCCTGGGTCAGACCGGCAGCAATTTTGCAGCCGGGATGAGCGGAGGAATAGCCTACGTCTTCAATGAGAAAGGAAATTTTGATTATTACTGCAATATGGGCATGGTCGAATTATCACTGGTTGAAGAACTTGCCGATATCGAAGAACTGAAGCAGCTTATTTCGGCCCACCTGAATTATACTGGCAGCAAAAAGGCAAAAATGATACTCGACGATTTTGAGAAACTGCTGCCTGAGTTCATTAAGGTCATTCCGTACGATTATAAGAAAGTCCTTCAGGAACAGAAACTTGAAGAAATAAGAAAGAAGATAGCAAATGTCGAAATTGATGCCGAGATAGGCTGAATTAAATAAGATATTTATGGGAGACATTACAGGATTTTTAAAGATAAGAAGAAAGGAAGCCGGCAACAGACCTGTCAATGAACGGGTCCATGACTTCAGCGAGGTGGAACAGATCCTTAACAGCGAAGACAGACAGCTTCAGGCCTCACGATGCATGGATTGCGGTATTCCCTTCTGCCATTGGGGCTGTCCGGTCGATAATCTTATCCCGGAATGGAACGATCTTCTGTACAGGGGCAACTGGAAAGGTGCCTGGGAAAGGCTCTATTCCACAAACAACTTCCCGGAGATAACAGGAAGAATATGCCCTGCACCATGCGAACATGCATGCGTTCTCAATATAAACCAGGAGCCGGTCACAATAAGGGAAAATGAAGTAGCCATCGCTGAAAGGGCATTTTCTGAAGACTATATCATTCCAGTGCCTCCGGCTGAAAGATCGGGAAAGAAGGTGGCAGTTATCGGAAGCGGTCCCGCAGGACTGGCAGCAGCCGACCTTCTTAATAAAGCAGGCCATTATGTGACTCTCTACGAGAAGGACGAAAAGGCAGGAGGACTGATGAGATTCGGCATACCCGATTTCAAACTTAGCAAGGCTGTCATCGACCGCAGGATAGACATAATGGTTAAGGAAGGTCTGAGTATCGTCACAGGGGTAACTGCAGGAAGGGATATAAGCGCACGCGAACTCCTCGCGTCGGGTGATGCCGTATGCATTGCAATTGGTTCAGGCAAACCAAGGGACCTTAACATTGAGGGCCGGGAACTTAAAGGTGTTCATTTTGCGATGGATTTCCTCAGCCGGCAGAACAGAATAAATTCCGGATCCGATCCTTACGGTCTGAGAGAACTTTGCGCAACAGGAAAAAAGGTTCTTGTTATTGGAGGAGGAGATACGGGTTCTGATTGTATCGGAACTGCTATAAGGCAGAGAGCAGCCAGGGTCACCCAGATAGAGATACTGCCTAAGCCTCCGGTATCAAGAACCCCCGACAACCCGTGGCCTTTCTTTGGGAAGATAATGAAGACATCCACTTCACATGAAGAGGGCTGCGAAAGATATTGGAGCCTCTCTACGGTCAGATTTACCGGAAACGGAAATGTAACAGGTGCCGAAGTCGAAGAAGTAAAATGGGAACAAAACGGTGCGAAATACACAATGAACCCTGTGCCAGGATCACGCCGCGTCATCGAAGCTGACCTTGTCCTTCTGGCAATGGGTTTTGTACATCCGGTCATTGAAGGACTTATTGCAGACCTCGGAATCGAACTCAATGAAAGGAACAACATCAGGACAAACGGATCGCTTCAAACCAATATTCCAGGAATATTTGCAGCCGGGGATTCCGTTTCAGGAGCAAGTCTTGTAGTACATGCCATCGCCTCGGGAAGAAAGGTCGCTAAGGAGATCGACAGATACCTCAGGAGAGGCTGAGGGTTTTTTTACCGGAGAAACAGCTGGCAGCTGGTGATTGGTGATTTGTGATATATAACCAGTCAACAAGCAACAAACACCCCGCCTCCGCTATTGCTATGGCGGGCAAAGCCAGCAACAAGCACCCGGCGATCTGCTATTGGCGCCACTGAAAGTAAATAACAATTTGAGATCAGCAAATCTGGAGCTTTCAACAGCATGTGAGGATATTGTTTATAATATCTTTTTTTTCCATTGGCAAAAGTCGCTACATTTAGTCGTTTGGCCACGAATTGTTATGAAGATATGTTAAGAAGAAAGGCATTCCTGCTTGTTTTGCAATTGTTTGTTTTTACAATGCTGGCGTCAGCCCAGAAGACCGACACTATATCCTTCGGGATGAACAGCAGATACAGTTTCTACACGACGGAAAAAACGGGCGAGATGATAATCCATATCCCGTCACGGTACCAGAGTTCCTGGCTTTCAGTTAAACTTAAGGCCGATGGGCGGGAACTGAACTCATGGAAAGGCACATCCGGAGGCAGGATCCTCACAGTTGAATTTCCCCTCGACATGAACCAGGGAACTTATAAAATTACTGGTGAAATCAGGTCGGCATCATCAACATTGTACAGGGCAACATCAGAGTTAATAATACTTCCGTTCAGGCACAACGAGGTAAAAACCGACAGGCTTACAGGCGGACTGGTTACAGGAAACAGGATAATGTTCCCTTTCGGGTTTTACTGTTATTCGCCGGTTCAGCCAGAACTGCCGGAACAGGAGGTGGTGAAAGGGTTCAATATGATTTCGCCTTATCAGAAGATAGTTCCGGAGACATTAAAGGAGAGAAAAGCATATATGGACAGATGCGCCATGCTTGGAATGAGAGTCCATTACAACCTTTTATCGGTCTCGGGCGGAGGCGGCGTTTCATCGCAGATTGAAGGAATAAGCGACGAGGAGAAGAGATCAAGGCTTATTTCCGAGATAAAGGAATTTATGGATCATCCGGCCCTTCTTGCCTGGTATATCGCGGATGAACCCAACGGATTCAGGATACCACCCGGGAAGCTCGAGGAGATTTATAAAACAATAAAATCCGTCGATCCCTGGCATCCGGTTACAGTTGTCTTCATGGCTCCCTTTATGTCATCGAGAAGATATGCAAATGGCCTTGATATCGTGATGGCAGATCCCTATCCCATTCCGAACGGGTCTCCGGCACAGGTAGGAACTGTTACCCGGCAGCTGGTCACGGAATTCAGGGGCAAAAGACCGGTATGGATAGTTCCCCAGGCTTTCGGAGGAGGAGAATGGTGGGGCCGGGAACCCACAATACAGGAAATAAGGAACATGACCTATCTGGCTATTGTTAACGGGGCGACGGGCATACAGTACTTCATACGCCACGGGCTGAATTCATTCCCAAAATCAACAGCAGCTTGGAACGAATGCGGCAGGATGGCAATGGAGATCGCTGAGATAACACCCTGGCTCCTGTCAGGGGACGAAGCGCATCTGGTCAGTTCAGCATCAGACAATATAAGCGTTGCTTCGCGGATGCATAATGGCAGGCTCCTTATAATAGCTGTTAACAAAGTCAATGCCCCTCAGAAATGCGACATCAGAATCAGTGGAATTCAGGATAAAAGGGCAAGGGTTTTGTTTGAAAACAGAACTATTACCCTGAGTTCGGGAACAATTTCCGATTACTTACCTG
>JAVEZS010000079.1:0-7733 GCA_034002885.1 Bacteroidales bacterium | reverse complement strand
ATTACTGCAACAGGGTTCCCGTCTGCTGAAAGTGATGTAATTATCTTACCTTCAAATTTCCCAAACGCACTGTCGCCCTTTTTTATCGTGATTGAGTATCCCTGTATGGGTCCGTTAAAATTAACGAGGTCGGAAGTAACTATGTTTATTACCTGAGCTCCGTTCATATACTCAGTTTCCCCGGTACTGATGTTAATGCCTTCGGCTTCGATCAGGGAGATCATGTGACCCTCAGTGTCACCCACTTCTTTTCTTTCCTGTCTTGTATAGGCAAGAGTTTGTTTTCCGGCAACTTTGAATTTTTTTGTTTCTGGCATGATTGTCCTCCTTTTTTGAATTGTCTTTCAACTCTCAGGTTATATTATGCACCTTTTATTATTTAAAAAACACTCATGATTCATTGTTTCATCACTTTCAGGAGAGGGAGAATAAGATATTTACACTTTTTTGTTTTTGTTAAGGCAGTACTAAACTTTCTGTGAAAAGCCGGGATCTCCCGTATGGTCTTGTACAAAGTTACGCCCTGAAAAGACGGAAGTCAATTTTATTTGGAAAGGCATCGCCGGGGGATAAGATTTGTAAAGTCAGGGGATTAGGGCAGAGGGATGTGATTCTGTTGAATTACGTAATTAATTACGTAAAGGGTTCGTAATTTATTACGTAAATAACTCATAAGTACTTAGAGTGAGCTGGAGTTTGGAGTACTTAGAGTTAGTTGGGGTTTGGAGTATTTAGAGTGAGCTGGAGTTTGGAGTACTTAGCTGAATTGCCGGAAAAAGGAAAATGGAATTTCAGCTTGTTTATCATTGCGTAATTCGTAAAATAATTGCCTGGTTAAAGACCGGTTGGCTTATCTTTGTTATAAAACAGTGAAAGATGAAGAATTTAAGGAAATCAATACCGTTTATTATCCTTCTGTTTATTTTTCTGATATCATTTCCGGGAGCTTATTCTCAGGAAACATCAATTGAGTTCGGGAAGGCAGTCATCCTGAAGGATGTAACCCCGGAATCGGGTCAGAAGAATAATTCCGCCTTAAAATGGATAAATGTCAACACCGACATTAGCACATGGTCAAAGAGAGGGAAGATGCTTATATGCTCCGGTAAACCGATAGGAGTTATGCGATCGGAAAAGCAGTACGAAAATTTCATACTCCATGTCGAATGGATGCACACTGAGCCGGGGGGCAATTCGGGGGTTTTTGTATGGTCTTCTGCCATTCCTGATGAGAAATCAGGTCTTCCCGACGGTGTTGAGGTACAGATGCTTGAACTCGACTGGGTTAAACTCAATACGAGAGACGGAGTTGAACCACCAATAGCCTACGTTCATGGTGAATTATTCGGGGTCGGCGGAGTAACGACCACACCCGACAATCCGAGGGGAACAAGGAGCAAATCGGTGGAGAACAGATGTCTGGGAAGGGGTAACTGGAATGTTTACGATGTCGTATGCGTTGATGGTGTAATAAAGCTTTCGGTGAACGGGAAGTTTGTCAATGGTATCAGCAATTCGACGAAAAGGAAGGGATACTTGTGCCTTGAATCTGAGGGCGCCGAGATACATTTCCGAAACCTCAGGATAACAGAGCTTCCTTCAGGCGTAACCCGTTAGTGAGGGGAAAATTTACTGCCACTTCCGGGGTGTCATCAGTTAAGGAACCAGTCAAACAGCCTTATCGGATCTTCGATTATAGTTCCTGTTTCAAGTTCCCAGTAAGGGAATATACAACCTACGCTTTCTTCGTCCATTTCCTTGTATTTTTCACCAAAATAGCTAATGGCTTTGAACCGGCCATGAGATCAGTCCCTGGTTTTGATGACTGCAATCAGTGCATGGATAAAGGTGAAAAAATCTGTGACAAGGAATTTATGCAATTGCCGTTAAGGATACATGCAGTTCCTGTTTTGGTTGCAGTAACGGATCCTGGCTTGCAGGGTCAGCTTTCATGTCAGGAAGATCAGAAAGCAAGTGTCATCCTCAGGTAGAAGTTCCTTCCGGGTTCAACACTTATGTTTCCCCTGTTTGTTGAAAGATGATTTGTATAACTCCTGTCGGTCAGGTTATCAATTCCTGCGAACACCTGGAACCTCGTGTTTCCCAGGCTCAAAGCCGAAGAGCTAATAGCCAGGTCGATACGTGCAAATCCGCCGGTTTCCTTTTCTCCTTCGGCAATCTTATCCTGAGTGGCAGCCCCTACAACCGTCATTTCAGCTGCTCCGATCCTGTTGTATGTGTAACGGATGCCGAGACGTCCATTAAAGGGAGGTATCTGTGGAAGGTTGGTTTCGGCCTCGGTATCTCTCCCGCGGACAAAGGATCCTGAACCAAGCAGGACAAAGTTGGAATGGAAGTTATACTGAAATCCAAAATCAAAACCATAAAGGAATGCTTTGCTGACATTGGTATTGACGAGGGCGGGAAGAGTGTCTGTAAGGCCCTCGGAGGCCCCGGTATTTACGGTATAGATAAATTCTCCAGGTGTTTCTACTATCATATTGACTATCCTGTTGGCAAAAATGTCGGCCTGGAAGTTGAGTTTTTTCTTCCATATTCTCAGTCCGAGATTGGAGGAGTAACCGCTTTCCGGCTCAAGTTCGGTGTTGCCGAGGCGCACGTAGTTTCCAAGGTCTATGTATTTGAACAGTTCTTCGAGCGACGGAGCCCTGAATGAACGGGCGAAGCTGAACGACAGGTCAGTGTTTTTGGGCAGCCTGTAAAGAAGTCCTGCGTTGGCGCTCCATGACATACCGGTGTTGCTTCCGGCTGCGAAGGTTATCCTCTGATTAGGAGGAGAATCGTTCCTTGTCCCGTTTGTTACAAGGTAATCGATGTCACGTCCCTGTTCGTTGCTGACTTTTATCCGGTCCATTCGTCCGCCGACGATAAGAGTCATCCTGTCGTCAAACAATAAGGTTTCGTCCTGTATAAATATACCTGCGCTGGCAAAAGTTGACTCCGGGGTAGGGGTTTCTCCGCGGACGAGGTTATTTGTTTTAAGAATGTCTCCGTCTTTGTTCAGAATGTCGACCCTTATATACTTTATACGTTCCGTGAACAGGTCGCGTGCCCATACGTCGGCTCCGGTGATAAGAGTGTTCTTTTCCGACAGTTTCCATGTTCCCTGGAGTTTTCCTCCTCTTGTGAAGTGTTCCCCTACGGGAAGAAAAAGCTCGGGTGTTATTCGCTGGAAACCTGTGGGTGTTTCATTCAGGGTTACTGTATTTGGTATCAAAGCCACATCGCGCTGGATGTATTGAAGGAAATAACTAAGTTTTATGGATTCAAGGGTTTTGCCGGGATTTTTTATCTCATAGGCAGCAGAAAGAAGCTGTCTTCCGATATCAGTATAGGTAGCTTCAGCAGGACCGGGGAAAGCATCTCCGCCGGGAATGCCGACATCGGTCGACCAGTTGCGCTGGTACTGGAAATTGAACTGGTGGTTGGGGAGAGGCTTGATCCCTGCTTTTGCAGTAAGGTTGCTTGTGGCGAACTGGCTGTTGGGAAGGATACCTTCCGGGGTACGCATGTCATCGGCCTTTCCGTAGGAACCGCTTACCCTGAGATACCATTTTTCAGCTCCCGTGTTGAGATCGGCATGATTCGTAAAGAGCTTGTTGGCAGACGAAAATCCCGAACTGACATTACCCGAGAGATATGTCTTTTCCGAAAAATGCCCGTCTTTCGTGATAATATTAACGATACCGCCCATGGCTCCTGTTCCATAAAGGGATGACTGGGCTCCCTTGACAACTTCCACCTTATCGATGTCGTTAACATCGATCATACTGAGCGAAGCAGTAAGGTCAGTGGCCGTTTCCACGCGGTTACCGTCAATAAGTGTCACAAGGCGGTTTTCACTGAAACCGCGGATGTTTATGTTTGTGGCCCATACGCCATCATTGCCCATTGCTATACCGGGTTCGGTGGCAAGGACATTTGACAGGGTGAGGGATGAAAGCTTTTTGTATTTAAGTGCCCCGACAACTGTTATGGGAGTGGGAAGCTCCTTTACCTTACGGTTTACCATCAGGCTTGCGACCTCCACTTCACCAAGATTCACCGGCTGCGGTGACAAAAGGACTTCCTGCTGCTGGTCGCTGCCGACACTCAGTTCCAGTATAAGGGGAGAATAGCCCAGCATTCTTACAACCAGGCGATAGTTTCCTGCGGGAAGGGAAAAGAAAAACCGGCCCCTTACGTCTGAAACTTCTGTGTGGACAGCCTTGTCAGCTGAGCCGTGTGTGGTAATCTCGGCCACGACGTCCTCGATTGTCTTGCCTGTCACTGAATCACGCACAACAACCTGAAGAGAGTATTTCTGCCCGAATGAGCTCAATGAAAAAAACACTGCAAGGAATGCAGTAAATAACCACTTTCTATTCATCTTTCATGTTCTTTAATAGTACCGATTTGATCTGGATTCCGCTTAGGCGGCCCAGCTGGCCTGTAAGTGAGCCAATCTGGTCGGTGGTACCTTCAAGAACAAGAGAGATGATGCTTTCGCCATTGCTGCGGGGCAGGCCCTGGCGTCCGATTATGATAACGGAATGCTTTGAAATGATTTCGTTCAGCTCATGAACGCTTTCGCGTGTCTGAATCAAAATGATTGCCGATCCTATTCTCTTTTCCATCAGAATACCTCCGGATTGGATTTGTTTATGAGCTTGTGCGTCCTTGATTCTGCGGGCGGCTTTCAGGAAGCCATCCGGAGTGGTTCTCAGACCTGCACGGAGCTATTGTTAATTAATTCACAAAGGTGGGAATTTTTTTCGAGAATTAAAAAGAGGAGAGGTTTTATTTGAAGAAACCGTTAAAAAAATGATTACATAATTCCCTGAATGGATAGATTTGCATCAGGAACTTACAATATGCTGAAGAAGCTGACATATCTGGCAATAATTGTTTTGCTGTTTTCCGGATGTGGGGGAAGGAAAGGGAATGAAGCAGGACAGCCGGAATTTACCATTGCTACCCTGAAAGGTCCTTCATCCATGGGTATGATCAGGCTGATCGACAGTCTGGGCAGTGGTTCCGGACATTCTGTGGGGGTGCAGATACTGAATGAACCCCTTCAGGTCCGTAAAATGATGCTCGACGGAACGGCTGACTTTGCGATCCTGCCCACTACCATGGCGGCCATATTGTATAACAAGGGCCTGGAATACAAGCTTATCGGTATACCCTGCTGGGGAACTCTCTATCTGGCCGGCAGCGATACCCTCGTCAGAAGCTGGGAAGATCTCAGGAACAAGCGTATTCATGTCATGGCCAGGGGAATGACCCCCGATGTGATGTTCAGGTATCTTCTCGGCAAGAATGGCCTTGATCCCGACAGGGATGTGATCCTTGACTACAGTTTTCCCACACATATCGATCTTGCCAACGCCGTAGCTGCAGGGCAGGCAGCGCTTGGAATTCTGTCAGAACCCTTGGCCAGTCTGGTTACTCTTAAAAACAAGGATATCCGGGTTATCTTCAATCTTGAGAAAGAATGGAGCATAAAAGAGGATATTGAAATTACGGAAACGGCTTTTCTTGGCAGTGAGAGCATCCTCAGACACGACCCTGAACTGGTTGAAAGGATTATTAATTCGTACAGGTATTCTTCCGATTGGGTGAATCAATATCCAGACAGCGCCGCGGTTCTGATCGTACGTTACGGGATCCTTCCCGACACTGCTGTAGCGGCTCGCGCCATACCCGGATCAAATCTCAGGTTTGTCAGGGCAGCTGAAGCGGAAGGAGAAATTGAAGACTATCTGAATGTTTTTTATAAATTGAATCCCGATATAATCGGAGGGAAGTTACCCGATGAAAATTTCATTTACCGGTAAAAATTACATCAGCCTGGCTTCAGTGATCTGTATGCTTATTGTATGGAAGATCCTTTCATTGCATTTCGATTCCGATTTTGTTCTTCCATCCCCTGAAAAGACACTTATCACTACACTGACCCTTTTCGGCGACGGGAGATTTCTTGGTATTGTCGGAACGACTGTAGCCAGGGGTCTTATAGGTTTCATTATTTCGGTTGTTCTTGGATTAGGGACAGGGATCCTGACCGGACTAAACCCCTGCGCTGATGCTTTTCTCAGGCCCGTTCTGGTTACAATCCGTTCAATACCGGTTATCTCAATAATTCTTCTGGCACTTATCTGGTTCAACCCAGGGTCGGTTCCGGTTTTCATAGGAATGCTTACCATGTTCCCTTTCATCACCACCAATGTAAGCGATGGTATAAGGAGTATTGACAGGGAGCTTGTCGTGATGGCTACATTCTACAAGGTAAGAAGAGAAAGGATAGTGCGCGAATTGTACATCCCTGCTATAATGCCTTTTATAGTGAGCGGGGCATCGAGTGCGCTGGGCATAGGATGGAGGGCCATCATCATAGGAGAGGTTCTCAGCCAGCCCTTCTATGGAATTGGCACCATGATGCAGAATGCGCAGACCTTCCTAAATATTGACGCGGTGATAGCATGGACGATAGTTGCAGTGCTCATCAGCTATGGATTTGAGAAAATTATCAGATGGATTGAAAGCAGATTTATAACCTGGAGAACCTGAATATGAGTCTGGAAATAAAGGGACTTAATAAGAAATTCGATAATCTTTCACTTTTCAGTAATTTCAGTATTGAATTTCAGGAAGGAACGATAACCTGTATCCTTGGTCCTTCCGGTTGCGGCAAAACCACCTTGTTAAACATTATAGGAGAGACCATTAACCCCGACAGCGGTCGCCTGTCAGGCTTCAGTGGGACGACCATGTCTTATATCTTTCAGGATCCGAGGCTGCTTCCGTGGAAAACTGTAGAGGAGAACATCGATTTTGTTCTTGGCAGGGATATGGCAACAGATCAGCGTAAGAAGATAACGGGGCAGATGATTAAGCTTATGGAGCTTGAAGATTTCGCCGGTTATTATCCGTCGAAACTGAGCGGCGGGATGCGGCAGAGAGTCTCGATAGCGAGGGCTTTTGCATTTCCTTCGGATATAATTTTGATGGATGAACCACTTAAGGGATTGGATATCAAGCTGAAATTAAACCTGATACGGATCTTCTCCCGCATGTGGCAGGCCGATAGAAGGACTGTCATCTTTGTGACTCATGATGTGGATGAAGCGCTTCTCCTTGGAAGTGATATAATAGTTTTAAGCAGGCCTCCGGCCCAGATAATACTGAAACAGCAGATTACTGTGCCTTTTGAACAGCGTTCCCTGGAATCGGAATATTTCAAAAACCTCGAGCAGAATCTTATGGGGGCTCTGGGAAATTAGGAAAGGGGGGCTATTCATTTGTCAATCCTGAAGGTAGTTATTGACTTCATAAAGGGGCACTATCAGTGATTATTATCATCATCCGGAACTTGTCAGACCTGTTTGTCAGTAAAGTAAGATTTAGTAAATTTGAAAGGAGAGAACTCATTGAAAACCACTAAAAAGAGGCAATCATGAAAAAGATAAACCGAAGAACATTTTTAGGGAACGGGGTAGCAGCCGCAGCAGTCATGACTGCAGGAAAGCCATTTGATGCAAAGGGGAATGACGGGCCGGTTCCCCTGAAGAAAAACAATGAAGATCCTTTCAATCCGGTTACTTTCAGTGCGATGCCGACAAATTCCTTCGGCAGGACAGGCTACAAGGTGGGGATCCTCAGTATGGGCGGCCAGGCCACTCTTGAGATAAAAGGCAGGGAGGAAGAATCGGAAAAGATCATCAACCGGG
>JAVEZS010000078.1:0-8605 GCA_034002885.1 Bacteroidales bacterium | reverse complement strand
AGAAAAAAGATATCGATAGAGACGGGAATGATGAGATAGCTATCGATCAAAACGGAGATATTTCGGACGGAAACACTGACGGATATGAAGAATTCAGCGATCCAGACGGCTCATCTGACGACATCTATAAGATAGACGGGGATCAAGACGGCCAGACCGATTTCCTCATAGATACTGACGGAGACGGAAGTCCGGACGTCTATTGGGACCCAGATGACGGGATAGCGACCGATACCGACATCGAAGAGGTGGGCGGCCGGACTGTGATCGCGATAGATACTGACGGAGACGGAGACTTCGACAGCTACTATGATCCGATAAAAGATGAGATAGAGACTATCGCAGGAGCTGATGCGGCTTCGAAAAGAAGCGATGACGAAAAGGAGAGAGAGGAAAGCAGCTCTTTCATAGCCAGTCTCAGCGCGGCTATCCTGGAGAGCCCGGCGCTCAAGAGCCTTCCATCCGCGCTCGGAGCCATAGGCCTTGTCACCGGGGCTTCCGTGGCCGTGGCCGCCACCGCCGTCCCGCTCCTTCCCGTCTCGCCGACTCCCGTCTCGGACGGCTTCTCGAGCTTCATGCGCCTCCTGGGATTCCTCGGCAAGAGGTCGAAAAAGCGCGAAGACTGGGGAGTGGCCTTCGACAGGGATACCCGGCGGCCGATCTCCGGAGCCAGGATCGATATCATAAGCAATGACAAGATCGTCGATTCCGTCATCACCGACAAGGAAGGGCGCTTCGGCTTCCTGGCCAGCCCCGGCACCTACTCCCTCCAAGCTTCCAAGGAGAAATATGAATTATCCATCGAGGAGGATAAGGATGAGCTCTATGGCGACCTGTATACAGGCAAGGTCTTTGCCGTCCGGGAAGGGGAGATGGCTAAATTGAACATCGCCATGCGGGCTCCAAGCATCGATTGGAAAGAATTCGTCCAAAAGAAGCTCGCCGCCTATTCCTCCCTCTGGTCCGTCATCAAGAAGGATGCCTTCATCATCCTTTTCTACGTCGGCTTCATCGCCTCCGCAGCCATCCTGTATTTCAATCCGACCGTCCTCAATCTCGCCATCATTCTCGCCTATCTGGCCATGATCATCTACAGCCTCTTCTTCAGGTCCAGAAGCTACGGCACCATCACCAACCGCGACGGCAAGCCGGTCCCTTTCGCCATCGTCAGCTTCTACGGCGAAGACGATCCGGAGAAAAGAGCCGCTTTTGCAGTCAGTGATGTCTTCGGCCGGTATTACCAGATCATGGAGAACGGCAGATATCTCATGAAGGTCCAGGGCCAGACGATCAGCGGCCAGCCGTTCGACAAGAATTTCAACATCGAGGTCGAAGAGGGAGTGGTGAGGGAGGATCTCGAGGTATGAACCTTTATCTGGAAGGAGAAAAAATATAGTTCTAAAAATATACGAAAAAACCGCCCTTTTCAGGACGGTTTTTTTGAACGTTCCAAAAAAATGGAACGTTCGGAATGGAGCTTTCGGAAGCGCACGGGCATCGATCTTCATCCATGATGACATTCTCACATTCTCGAGAATGTGAGAATGTCAGTATTCTGAGAGAGGAGCGATGAGGAATGATAAGGATAAAAAAAACAGGGTGTCGAGAACTCGGTTCTCAACACCCCGTGGCGGGATTCGGGCTTTGCGCTACTGGAGGTCCCACCAGCCTCCAGGATTCCGGCAGGCTCGGGCGACGGTGCGTTCGGGCCGGCCGTCGATTTCGGCGATGATGATGGCCTCCCGGCAAGGCACCGTACCTTGCGGGGTCTGCACGAACTGGGCCGGTTGCGGGATCGCTTGGTAGCGATTCCCGGTGTCTGGGTTGACCCAGCCGACCGGCTGGCCGCTCACCCCTTGCTCCATGACCGCCCCGAGCTGCTGGCGGTCAAATTTGTCCATTTCGTTGCCGACAATGTAGCCGAGCAGGCCGCCGACAGCCGCCCCGATCAGGGTGGCTTCGGTGTTTCTTCCGATCGCCTGGCCGGCGATAGCTCCGACTCCGGCGCCGATACCGGCTCCGGAAACGCCCTTCATGGGCATGCCGGCGCAACCTGTTAAGACTGACCATACTACCAATACTACCAAAAAATTCACTGCTGTCTTCATGTCGCTCTCCTTTATTGAATTGTGCAGGTTCATTCCAAGTAACTCTGTATTATACACTTTTTGTCAAAATTGTCAAGCCTTTGAAGGGACCTCTCTGATATATAGGACAAACAGGAAGGTCTTAAAATTGCATATTCCAGGAAAAAAATAAAGCCTCCAGAATTTCTGCGAAATCCCGGAGGCCTGGGCGAGGGCTTTTTCAGGCGATTAAATCATTCCTTTTCCTTTTTTTGGGCTTTTATTTTCTCTTCTAAACTGCCAGGAATGAAGCCTATTTCTATTGTTCCCTCCATGTTGAGAGCTTCGCGGAGACGCTTTTCCAGAAGATCTCCATTATCCATCCAATATTCGGCCGTTTCCTGATCGATGTCTCTCGGCAAGGCGCTGAGGATGATTACTTGGAGCCCGACATACCAACCCATAACGCCTCTTCTTCTTGTTTCATCCTGTTTGTCCATAGCACCCTCCTAGGTGAATTTTGCATCGGTAGAAAATCACTCAATCAAAGAACAGATTATAATTATAATAGAAAAGGGGGATTTGTCAATATTTCCATCAGCACGGAATGATGTTAGTCTTGAATTAGAACATTAACAATATGAACAACAGGGAGAAGCCGCTCCCGATCTATCAATTTTACAAGAAGGTGAGTCTATGGGACAGACCAGAGGACAGTCGAAGGCGCGCGTCGGAAGCCGGGCGAATGGCAAAAAAAATCAGATAAAGGAGGAAGGGAGGAAATATTTCGTATTGGACACCAACATCTTGTTGCATGATCCGGGCTCGATCAAGAACTATCATGGACATACGATCATCATCCCTATGACAGTGGTTGAGGAGCTCAATGATTTTAAGAAAGGATTGGATACGAAGAATAAGAATGCCAGGGAGGTCATCCGATTTCTGGATAACCTGAGGAGCGAGAATCCTGGCCTGCTGGGCTCTGAAAATGGAGTTAGGAGGGAATGTGGCGGATGTATCCGGACTGTCGTCAATGAAAAAAAATTGATGGCCGGGATGGATCTCAAGACGGGCATTCCTGACAATATGATCATCGGAGTGGCATATGGCCTCAAGAAACAGGGCAAAGATGTTGTTTTTGTTTCCAAGGACATCAATGCGCGGCTCAAGGCGGATTCTTTCGGAATCGCTGTCGACGAGTATGACAAAAAAGAATTCATCGAACCGGTCGATTCTTACCTAGGCTGTCGCAGCATCCTTGTTCCGGGAAAAATGATCGAAGAATTCTACAAGCACGGATCGGTCAATATTCCTGGCAATGATTTTTTCCCGAATGAGTTTGCGATCCTCACGAATGAGGACAACAACAAGCATACGGCGATCGCCAAGGCCTTCAGCAACGGCTATTTCGTAAAGCTTCTTTTCACTGAAAAGGAGCATATATACGGGATCAGTCCGAAGAACAAGGAGCAGCGGATGGGGCTTGATCTGATCCTCGATCCGAAGGTTTCTTTGGTGACATTGTCCGGACAGGCCGGAACAGGAAAGACTCTCCTGGCAGTGGCTGCCTCACTCAAACTGATAGTGTCTTCACAGGCCTATAAGCGGGTGCTGTTTGCAAGGCCGGTCATTCCGATGGGCAATGATCTTGGCTATCTTCCGGGAAACAAAGAAGAGAAGCTTGATCCCTGGATGGAGGGTCTCAAGGACAATTTGTCCGTCATTTGTAACAGGATGGGAAACGGAAAAAAGGATGATGCGATCGTCAGTCCGGAATCCCTCATTTCCAATGGCATTTTCGTTCCGACTGCCCTCACCTATGTCAGGGGCAGATCCATTCCGGATCAGATGGTGATCGTGGATGAGGCGCAGAATCTGACTCCTCGGGAAGCGAAAACCATCATCAGCAGGATCGGAGAAGGGAGCAAGATTGTCCTCATGGGAGACCCCGAGCAGATCGATAATCCTTTTTTGGATGAGCGGAGTAATGGCCTGGCCTATGTCATCGATCGGATGAGGGATCTGCCGATGTATGGACATATAACCCTCACCGAAACGGTGCGGTCAGCCTTGGCCCAGGCGGCTGCAGAGCGCTTGTAGCCATTATATTGAAATTCAACCGAAATCCCGAAGACAGAATTGTCTTCGGGATCTTTATTTTTTGGGAATTTAAGCCCAAAATCACTCTGGAAAGAGATATTTTTTGTTTATGGAAATTTATGCTAGAATAGGTATGGAACAGATATGCCCGGAAGGGCTTAACATATACGCTTCATGGGGAGGAAGAAAAAAATAGACAAAGAGAAAGAAGAGCAGGAAAGCGACGGTCTCGAATTCGACATAGCCGGCGATGCTAAAAGGAGCCTTGCAGCTGTTTTTTTGTTCGCTTTGGCACTGGTCATCATCCTCGGATTTTTTGAAAAAGCTGGAATAGTGGGAGAATATCTGAGTTCAGCCACAGCGGTCTCTATCGGCTGGGTCAAATGGGTCTTTCCGATCTTTTTGATCATGGCGGGCGTCATACTGCTGCTGCGGAAAGAGACGTCATTTTACATCGTGAAGCTCGTGGGACTCCTCGTGACCTTCTTCAGTCTGACCGCTTTCCTGCATTGGTTCTTCGATGCGAAAGAGATGAAGGAAGTTGCTTATGCCGGTTCAGGAGGAGGATATGTCGGCTATGCGATGGCATATGCCTCTGTGAAATTCCTTGGAAAAGCCGGGGGCTTTGTCGTGATAGCGGCCTTTTTCCTGGTCGGCATAATCGTAGCTTTCAATTTTTCCATCCGTCATTTCATAGAAGGTATCCTTAGGAAATATAATGGCTTGAAGAGGAGTAAGGCAGAAGATGGGACCGAGGAAGATGCGGAAGATATTGAAGATGCCGAAGAGGATGAACCACAACAAGAAGAAGAAATATCAGAGGATGATGCGGAAAAGGATGATGAAGATGGGAACATAGGCAAGGTCGAATTTGCTGACGGAGTCGATCAGTTCGTGGACGAAAGGCTGACAGACAAGATCTCCAGCAAGGTTTCCAAAGCGAAGAAGGCACTGGTCGGAAATAGGGAGGAAGAAGATTGGGAATTCCCGTCCCTCGATCTTTTGGAAAAGAATTCCAGCATAGCCAAAGGCGGAGATATCGAAAAGAACGCAGAAATCATCCAGCGGACCTTGCGCCAGTTCGGCATCGAAGTCGAGCGCGGGGGCATACAGACAGGACCGTCGGTGACGCAGTTCAGTTTCCGTCCGCCGAAGGGAGAATCGATCATCGTGGAGGAGGATGGACAAGTAGTCGATATTTCAAGCGGGGACAAGACCATCGACATCAAGATCGAAACCAAGGACAAGGCGAAAACGATCAAGGAATACCAAGTTCCGTTGGGCAGCGTCCTGCGCGTGGAAAAAGGAGATCTGATCGGCAAAGGATCGAAGCTGACCGATGGGAACATCGATCTTAAGAAGCTCTACAAGGCGATGGGATGGGAAGCGGTCCACCGCTATATCGTGAAAGAGATCCAAGAGATCTATGCTTCTCAGGGAGAGGCGATCAATGACAAGCATGTCGAAGTCATCATCAAGCAGATGTTCAGCCGCATGCAGGTCACCGATGCCGGAGACACGAGCCTCATGGCCGGAGACATAGTGGAAAAAGACCAGTTCAGGGAAGTGAATGAAGAGGCCAAGGCGGCCGGAAAAAAAGAGGCAGAGGGAGAAGAGCTGCTTCTGGGAATCACCAAGGTGGCCCTTTCGACCGAAAGTTTCCTGTCAGCAGCTTCTTTCCAGGAGACGGCCCGCGTTCTCATCAACGCGGCGGTCGAAGGAAAAGTCGACCATCTCAGGGGGCTCAAGGAAAACGTCATCATCGGAAAACTGATTCCGGCCGGAACCGGATACAAGGAAAAAGAGTAATCTTCGATACGAAAAAACCGCCCCAAGAGGGGCGGTTTTTTCATTCCAGAACAGCTGTCATATATTTGATACCGAATAAAAAAGGCTTGTTTATTGGTTTTTTTTGCAAATATATGTTACAATCATATCAAATCATATTAAAGGCATAAAAGATCTTCCAGCCGAAACCATGAAAACAAAAATAAAAAATAGGCATAGCATCCGAAAAAAGATCAAAACAATAATTATATCTGTAATTTTCCTTTCATTTCTTCTTCTGTCAGGAACCTCCAGAGCTGCCGATGAAAGTACGATAGAAAATCTTATTCCCAATGAATTTCAAGGCGGAGGAGTGGCACAGGGATGGAATGGAGATGATGATGAGTGGAATTATACCTTGCCATTCACTTTCAATTTCTATGGGGTTGATTATACGGATATAAAGATAAGCTCCAATGGTTATATTTGTCTGGATGATTCCAAGGATTGCACCGATTATTATCCTTCACTGGATAATGATTATCTTGGTCCTATAATTTTTCCGATGGGGACAGATTTACGGACCGATGAAAATCCTACTAGCGACATATATATAGCAGAAAATTCAGATAATGTGGTCATCCGATGGGATGCGGTGGAGTGGGGTGAGACGAATCAGATAAATTTTGAAGCCGTTCTCTATTCCAATGGGAATATAAAGTTTAACTATGGGGAGCAGATCGTTTCTTTGTTGACAGGAGCGGCAGTCGGAATTTCCAAGGGAGACGGGTCGACCTATACGGAGTCTGTCTATAATGGCGGCGTTGATTTCGATATGGTCGATACTTCGGCCTGGGGCGTATTCGGTCCGAATCTCATCAGTCTTTCTCCGCATAACGGATCTATAGGCATCAAACCTTCACCAGACCTGATAATAGCATTTGATAGGAATGTTTATGCAGGATCAGGGGAAATTACTGTCAGAAAATATGAAGATGATTCCGTTGTCGAAGCAATTGATGTTGCTTCTGGCAATGTAGGAGGCTTGGGGGGTGATGTGGTTGCCGTCAATTCGGAAGCTGATCTGATAAACGGGGTGAAATATTATATCTTAATAAGCAGTGGCGCATTCAAGGATGGATCCGACGCCGATTATTCCGGGATCGGTGATAAGAGTACTTGGAGTTTTACCATAATGCCCGACGGAAACGATTTCGCATTTACTGATGATTTTTACACTGCGAGCCATAAAGATGCAGGAGAGACTACGGCTAACTGGAATATCTCAGAAGGAACTATCAGATTGCCAAGCTTCGGGAATAATTGGACAAACGCTGATGAGATAAATAGCGATAGGGATATAATTTCCACAAAGGCTGACTACTCCAGAGGAGAGTCTGCTCCGGTCATAGCCCATGATTCTGATGGCAATCCGATGATAGCTTGGACGGAATGGATACAGGCAGAAAGCCGTTCGGAGATATATTTTACGCGCTGGAACGGGTCAGAGTGGGTCAATATGGATGGAATCACAGCGGGCAGTGAGGATGTTTCCGATAGGGGGAATCATAATTACTATCCTCGCATGGAAATCGACTCCAATGATTATCCACATATAATTTGGCACGACATAGTTGATGACGAGATATATTATACCCGTTGGGATGGTTCGGATTGGGTCGATGCAGGCGGCAATCCGGGAAATGAAAAAATTTCAGGCACAACTTTGACTTATTATGTTTATACTCACGTTGCCGATCTGAAATTGGATTCTGACGGCAGGCCTAATATATTATGGAGAGCCAATAGCGTCAATGGAGAAGATTTCTATTTCACCCGTTGGAACGGATCACAGTGGGTACAGATGGATGGAACAACTCCTGGTTATGGGTTGGCTACGACAAACGGGGAGGTAGCCCTTTGGGCGTTGCCATTTTCATTCCTTCTGGACGAAGACGATAGGCCCCACATTTCTTGGGTGAATAATTATGTCTATTATACCGGATGGAACGGATCAGCGTGGACTTATGCGGATGACGCTACTTTGGGAGCGGAAACAGTTTCATCAAGCCTTAAGACAGGCGATTTTATGAGGCTGGATTCCGGTCAAAATCCGGTGATTATGTATTCTGACAATAATTATGTCTATTTCACAAAATATGTTCCTGGGAACGGATGGGTCCAGTCGGATGGAGAAACTTCTGGAGAAGAGGCTGTAGCGGCGGATGGAGAATATCCGAACTTCTATCTTGATTCGGAAGATAATGTGTATGCGACTTGGATCAATTTCAATAATGAAGATCAAATATATTTCTCAAAGTCGGTGGGCGGGTCTTGGCAGAAGATGGACGGTGACCCGGGATTTGATAAGATATCAAGCGATAGGGCGAGTACCGGAGCGATTTGGTATCAGAATCTAAAGATCCTGTCCGATTCCAATGGATATCCAAATGTTGCCTGGCTGCAAGATGAGGGCAATTTCCAACAGCCTATGTTTGTGCGGTGGAACGGATCTGCGTGGACAGCGGGCGATGGAAGCACTCCGGGGAGTGAAGCGATCTGGCTATCGTCTTATGATATGTATGATATAGATTTTACCATAGGTCCGGATGACACGCTGATGTTCATATGGTGGAGGGATTCTTTCTCAACTTATTATGTGTATTATT
>JAVEZS010000077.1:0-9098 GCA_034002885.1 Bacteroidales bacterium | reverse complement strand
CGTCCCTCGTCGATAGTGTAAGCAAGAGGTTTCTCGACGTAGACATCCTTTCCCGCCTGGCAGGAATTTATTGTCATAAGAGCGTGCCAGTAATCGGGTGTTGCTATTGAAATAATATCCAGGTCCTTGTCCTCGAGCATCTTCCTGTAATCGACATAGGTTGCCGGACGGGGTCCTCCAAGGTTCTCGATATCCTTGATTGCCTTTGGCCAGAGGTATTCGACACAATCGCATATAGCCGTTACCCTTGTCTCCTTAATTTTTGTGAAGTTGGCTGTATGCCCGCCGCCGCCGTAGAAGCCTCCGCGGTCGTTGATCCCTATGACTCCGACGTTAAGAATGTCGCTGGGTTTTGTCTGGGCATAACCTCTGATATAGGCAGGGGCACCTATTGCAAGCCCTGCCGAGGCAAGCACTGATTTCTTGAGGAAAGTCCGTCTCTTCTCTGTTTTCATGGTTCGGGTGATTTTTGTTTATTGTTGTTTTATCGGGGTAATTTTTCTTGCTTACCTGAAACACATCCAAAATCCTTTCCGGCAAATATTTCTGAATCAACCAAAATGCACTTCTGCACCTGGTCTTGCAGGTAATTCTTCTCAGGAATTATTCTGTTTTCCGCGGGAAGGCCTTATCATCAGATTCTGAATATGGAATACTAAAGCTGTCTTTCCTGTTACAAGGAAAATAAAACTCATTCCTTAAAGGAAATACTGCTTAAATATATGTAAAACTATTTGAAAATCCTATGTCCTCGGGCTGGTTCCCATGTGCAATCAGGGTGTGTTTCCCTTAAAGAAGCCACAGGTCCTTTGAGGCACAATCAGAAAAAGTATTTGTCTTATCCTGTTGAGGACCTTCATCAGTTATGCAGGCCGGGTTTCTTTTCCCCTGAATGCTCCCTTCTCCTTTCAGAAGTTGATCCCAATAGTAAAGATGAGCATTTTATGTGTTATGATGTCCCAGGGCTGGTTCCGGTTATTCCTGGTTATATCCGTGAATGTATTGTCGAATCTTATCCCTGCGGCTACACTGTTAAGGGAGCCCAGGGGGAACTCGAGTCCTCCTCCCAAATGGTATGAAAGGTGAAGCATCCTGAGCTGATGCCAGGCATTTCCTCCCCTTATCCTGAGTGAAGGTATATCGGTTCTTCCGCTCACCATTATCTTGGGATCAAAACCAAAATCGATGAAGTACCTCCCATTGCTTCTTTCATCGGTCTGCAGCTTCAGACCGAGAGGGAAGGAGACGTAATGCATCCTGTAGATTATGGTTTCGCCGGGATCGATGGTTATCGTCTCACTTCCGAAATTCCTTATGTCGAGGTTTACCTCTTCGGTATACGACAGCCGTCCTCCGGCATTAATAATGCTTATTCCTGTCGAAAATGAGTAGTTATCGCCAAAATAGCTGTTATACGAGACTCCGAAGCTTGTTCCCGGCAATGCTCCCTCGTTGCGGCTGTCATAGCTGTCGGTCGCGAACCAGCTTATTACGGGTGCGACGAAAATTCCCATTGTTATGTATTCAGATCCCCTGTTCCTGTACCATTGATTATAACCCCTCCTGTCGTATGGGCTTCTCTGGCTGCGCTGACTTCCCTGCCCGTAGTAGCCGGGGTCAGGAGCAGGAACATAGACCGGCTGAGCTTCAGAAGTCTGTATCAAAAGCAATAACAAAACAGCAATGATTCCTGCTGCTGCCGGTACTGCCACCCGGCTTTTTCTGTTCATGGCTTCGTGCGGTTTCATTGTATCTGCATAAAATGACAGAGTCGTAAAAACACCCTGATGCAGGATGTACAAATATTGAGCCATATTTTCCGGACCCTGTGGCCGAAAAAAAAGACAGAAGCGACAGAGAAAATACTGATAAATGTCGCTCTGAATATTGACAAGTATAAACAGATCTTCAGGGTGAGGTTAAAGGCAAAAAACGTGCATAAGTAAAATTTCATGGCTTTTGCCTTCTTCATGCAGAGAATCTGATCAGGTATCGGTATCATCTGAGGGCCCGGTCCTTCTCAGCTTCAGCCAGACTATGAACCCTGATATTAGTATGAAAAGGACTATCAGTCCGGTCAGTGGTACTATCAGGATGTAGAATCCGCCGATCAGGGGCTGCCAGATCCTCCCGGTATGTATTTCCAGAGCTATATTCCACAATGACATTGTGCTTGCGTCCCTTAACTGCTGAGGCATCGGAGCGAAATCTCCGAAACCGCTCACGGGAAGGGCTCCCCTGTTGTAATCAAACCAGAATTCCTGTCCTTTGAAGTCGCGAGTAAAACCCGATATCAGAAAATCACCGACAGGGCTTCCAAAACCCGAATTGCTTTCATATTCCTGCTTTGTGATATGATCGAAAACCCGGCCATTCTGCGAATTCCAAAGAAAAAGGCCTTCGAACGATCCGACGAGATAAGTGTCGCTTCGTACTTTTTCAAGCACGGTCACTCCCATTATGCTTGCAGGGGGCTGATGTACATATTTCTTCAGGGGTGAAGAGAAATCATCGTCAGAATGGAAGAACCCTTCCGATGTCGAAAGTATGTACCTGCCGGATTCCTCATCATGAAAGATGCGGCGGAGCTGGTCAAACCATGGGTTTGAGTCGGCCAGTTCCGTAAAAGGGATCTTTCCGACCCTCGAATTGCCAATAAAAGCCAGAAGAGGGGGCCTGAGAAACATCCCCGTCACGGTGTTCAGGATAAGTATAGCCAGCATTATCCACCCCAGCTTGTTATGCCACCTGAGATTCCAGCGGTTTGAACTTTTAAGCTTTTTCCTCCTTTCAGCCCTGACTCCTTCTTTTTTCAATACAATTTTGTTTATGAAAACTATAAGACCGCTTATTGTAAGGAATGCAAATACCAGTCCGGCAAAGTCAATAATAAGCTTGCCTGTAAGCCCGTAAATCTCGCCGCTGTGTATTACCCAGAGAGTCTTGAAAAGCCCTGTTTTATTGTCATAGTTCTCCGGAGGAGGAAGCTGCATCACATCGAATTCCTTCAAATCAACCGATCTAAGAAGATATGATCGTGTAAGAAAAAGCAGAGTATCATTCTTTTCTGCAATGTCGACAACCCTCTTGTCCCTGACCGGAATATCGACACTTGTCCATTTTCCTTCATCGAAGCTGTAGGAAAAAAGGCCCGAAAAGGCTCCTGCGAGAAGCTTTCCTTCTTTTGTCCTGACTAACTGAAAAACCCTGTGGTTATCGATCCCTTTAGGGAACCCGTTCCTGAAGCCGGTAAAAGTTGAAAAAGCGCTGTCGGTAAGCCATATGCCGATATTTCCGTAAAGAAGCACCGAATCGGGGGAGATCCTTAGCGTTGCCTTCACAGCGGCGTTGTTCCAGTTGTTGTAACGGTATACTTCGGGAAGCAGCTTCCTGTTTATATCTACTCCCGCTAATACATTACGGTGATTGAGAATAATTCCCGAAAAGACATAGCTCAGAATAATAAATGCAAAGATTATCCCAAGCCATTTATGATATTTTCTGAAGAATTTTATCACTTCTTAAATCTGCAAATCCGGGCAGCAAAAATAAGATTTTATCCTTCTTATCAAAGCTTACTCACTTTTATGGATCCCTTCCATGCCCAGGGGAATCATCTGAAAGTCACATCCACAAGCAGGATCTCTGATTTGCCTGTTGTCCTTACAGGGGGGCCCCACAGTCGTATCCCACTCGACACAAAGAAGTGAGTATCCCCTTTTTTAAGGTATCCGTAACTAAGTTCATAAATTTTGCGGGTTATGAAATTTATAGGGAAAAGCTGTCCGTGGTGCGTATGGCCGGAAAAGGCCACATCTGCACCTGCCGTGCTGATCTCATCAAAGCTTGTCGGCCTGTGATCAAGTAGAATCACGGGAAGAGAATCAGGTATATCTCTCATCAGTTCACCAACACTTTTCCTGTCTTGTGTACCGCTGTCGTGCCTTCCTGCAACGACGAATGAGCTGTCAATGACAACAGCACTGTCGGTGAGAAGAGCTATCCCGGAGTCTCTGAAAAAAACTCCGTCCTCATTTCGTGTATATCTTTCATGGTTGCCAAGAACACCATAAGAACCGTACCTTGCCTCAGCTCCGGAAAGAAGCCTTTCAAATTCCCTTATCTTTTCATCGGCTCTCCCTCCGTCAATTATGTCGCCTCCGTAAAGCAGTATGTCGGGACGAATGCTGTTTATCTTCCTTATGAACTTTTCGACAAAACGGGTATTTACTTCTCTGTGAAGATGAAAATCTGATACAAAGGCAATTGTAAGATGATCCTTTCCGCTTTGTTTCCCGGCGACCTCTATCCCGTATTCCGTTGTCCGGATTACGTTGAAATTGATAATCCCGGCTGTAAGAACAAGTGCCGAACAGAAGACAATAGCTGCGAAAACAGCATTCCTGAAGCTCCGGCTTCTTATTTTTTCACGGGGTACTGCCTTAAGAGGAATGTTGATAAGCTGAAGCAGATCGTAAAGAAGTGTGAATAGGAAAAGGTACAAAAAGAAAGGAACCATGTAATCGGAAATGACTGAAAGAAGCCTTCCTGCCGCAGGTGCATCATCTCCGTTGAGGAGCCTGCTTGCCGGAAAGACAGTGAAAAGAAGCAGGTAAACAGCCGTGTAAGCAATGCGGTTCTCTTTCCTTATGAAAAGCTGCATCAGCCTTGTAAAAAGATAAATATTTGGAATTAAATAGGTAAGGATGAGTATCGTGTGAAACATGGCAATCAATAATTCAACATAAAGGATAAACGTATAATCCGGCTCTTTGTTTATTAAGCACAGGTCCGGCTCTTTTCTTTTTAAGATACGGAAGGGTAAAAATAATTTTTTTCTTTCTGATGGAATTCATAACTTTTTTCCCCGGTTGCAGGTCAGGGTGCAAAAGCCATGGCTGACAGCAAGGATGTAAAATTTACAAGAAAACGGGAGGGACCGTATAAACATGTCTGATCTTTGGACGGAAATTAAAATTGAAATATTTGATAGCGTAAATACTGAAAAGGGGGTAAACCATGAAAGGAAAAATGAATGAAAATGCATCGAGCAATGCCGTGTACGGACTTGGTCTGATTGGCGCTGCTGTTTATTACATCTCGGCTGCAACCGGCTTCTGGGCCGGTGTCCTGGGTTTCCTTAAGGCAATAGTATGGCCTGTGTTTCTTGTCTTTGAGGCTTTGAAGAGCCTTGGCGCCTGATTTTCAGCAACATCAGCCACCTATTCAGGTTACCTGAAAAATATGGCTGCAGTCATATTCATTCATATAGTTATATATGTATTTTTGTATTGATTAATATTAAAAACCATCACAAATGAAAAAAGGAATCCTCATGATAATGGCAATTCTTGCAGTTGTTTCCCTTAACCTCCATGGACAGCAGGGCTTGCAGGTCGGAGACAAAGCTCCGGAGTTTAAGGCTCAGACTGATGACGGTACCGTATGGGATGTAAAGGACTATCTTGGAAAAAACTACATAGTGGCATATTTCTACCCCGCCGCAATGACGGGAGGATGTACGAAACAGGCCTGTTCATACCGCGACCACATGGATAAGCTGCTTGCCCAAGGAGTGGTTGTTGTAGGGATCAGTGGTGACAAGGTGGAAAATCTCAGGCTTTTCAGGCAAGCCGAAAACCTCAACTTCAGTCTTCTTTCCGACGGGAAGGGTGAAATCGCAAAAGCTTTTGGTGTTCCCGCCGGCGAGGGAGGTGCAATCAAACGTACTGTAGGAGGTATTGAGCATGAGCTTGTAAGGGAGCTTACGACGAAAAGGTGGACCTTCATTATCGGGAAGGACGGGAAGATCATTTATAAGAATGACGCCGTTGATGCTGAAAAAGACACTGCCGAAGTCCTGGAATTCATAAAACTACAGGCTTCCAGATAGCTCTAATCAGGTTTACGAATCAGCCGTGAAGGCAGGATCCCTCTGAAGTCAGATTTTGCCTGCCTTTATTTCATTGTAGATTGTCTCAACAAGGGCAGCCTGGTCGTTCCTGAACTCCTTCTTTACGTTTTCAAGAGTGTAGTTGCTTCTAACATACCCTGCAACCTTTTTCTGCACTTCCTTCATTTCAGAGATATGAACGGTTATAATTTCCCTGCCCATTATCTCGCTGTGACCGCTGCAGAACTTTTGTGCATCGAGGGTCTCAATCATACGTTCAAGGGTCCTGACATGTTCAAACGAGTTGCCGCCCTTGTAGGAATGTATAAGCTGAACGCGTCCCCTGAATGCCTGGTCGCCGATAAAGGCTATCTTGTCTTTTGGGAAATACACAACTATATCGCCTTTTGTATGCCCTGTTCCGAAGTACCACAGTTCAACAGGATCAGGTCCGGGATAGAGGTCCATTTTCGTTGTGAACGTTACCGAAGGAATGAATTTTGCCAGTCCCGGATCATTCCACGAAGAGGGTTCGCCGTTCCTTCCGGGATGAAAGAATTCCTCACGGCACTTTTCATGGGCCACAAAAACCACCGATTCGGGAAAGAATTTGTTCCCATTTACATGATCCCCGTCGCTATGAGTATTGACCAGGTACTTTATCGGTTTTTCCGTAAGCTTCCGGATCTCGTCAATTGTTTGATCTACAGACTCCTTATTCATTTTGGCATCGATAACCAGGACGCAGTACTCTCCTATGTAAACTCCTCCGTTAGCTCCGCTTCCTCCCAGTACTTCATACAGATTATCCCCGATCATGTTAAGTGTTACAGGGTTTGTTGCTCCCTGCTGTGCTGATGCGCTGAACGAAAGCATGAGAGCTACCAGACATGCAATACTATTTGATGATATTTTCATTTTTTCTCTGATTTACTTTTGTCCGACAATTTGATTTCCGCTTTTCAGGTAATGCCTGCAGAAAACAAAGATAACCAATACAGACAAACACAGTGAAATTATAATATATATCCCTTTTTACCCGGGATAAGGGATTAATGAACATTAATCGCAGGGAAATGAGCATATGTCCATATAAGTTATAAATTTGCATCCGGACAGGTTACTCATCGTTAGCACCGGCATTATGCCAAACCGCAGGAGATACAGAAAGATCAACCGGCCTCCCGGGATGGAAGGTTTCAAGCCTTTTGGAATCCCTATGCGCGATCTTGAGTCTGTTTATCTTCTTTATGAAGAATTCGAGTCCCTTAGGCTTGCCGACTATGAGAACTTAACACAGGCTGAAGCAGCACAAAAAATGAATATTTCCCGACCCACTTTTACAAGGCTTTACGACAAAGCCCGTAAAAGCGTGGCAAAGGCTTTTGTTGAGGGGAAGGCAATAGTTATAAGAGGAGGGACCTTTGTTACCGATAACTTCTGGTACAGATGCAACGACTGTCATCAGACGATCGTGTCAGACCATCCCTTAAACCAGTGTGGCGAATGTGAATCTGGGAACATAACAAATCTTACTACCAACAACCGTCACGAAAACGATGATCAGAGTTAGGGTACATAGTTCTTGCTAGGTGATCCCGCTCTGAAAAGAGAGACATGGGAAGATTCAAAGAAGGTTTTCTTCAGATACCGTGAGAAGATCGATCCCGCGCACTTCTCCCCGCATATAACAATTAAAGACCAGCACATATGGTTAAAAAACAACTGATTATTTTTATTTCATCGTTAATGATTCTTGCACCCGTGAAAGGACAGAAAGACAACCCGCAGACAATATCTTACAATCCCATAGGATACTTCCGTACACCTTATTCTCCTGAGACGAGGGCTCCCCGGCAGGGGATCCTGAAACCTGATGTTAAGGCCAGAATCGAGATCCTGCCAGAATACAGGGAAGCACTGCAATCTCTTGAACTGTTTGATTATATAATTGTCCTCTATCACTTTGACAAGTTGGCGGGCTGGCATCCTGTAACAAAGCCACCGGTATCGAATCCTCGCTATACATTCGGTCTGTTTGCTACAAGGAGTCCCAACAGGCCCAATCCGGTAGGCATTGCCGCAGTTAAACTCGAAAAGATCGAGGACGGGGTTCTCCATATTTCCGGAACAGATGCTTTCGACGGGACACCGGTATTAGATATTAAACCGTACCTTCCCTCAATCGATGCAATCGATTCCCCGCAAAACTCCCTTCTGGAAAAGGAACTGGGACTTCCCGGCAATACAAACTAGACAGATATTTTATACCATAACTTTCCCCTCCTTCGCAAGGAGGGGTGGCCCGGCTACTGTTTAGTGAACCGGACTGGATTTACTTCCGGGCCGGGGTGGTTATAGCTAAGGAGTGTAGTTTCTCCATATCTAAATACACTTATCCTCTTCTTTAAATGCCTTTCTTATTTCTTTTAGTATGTATTCGGGGTCCTGAAATACCAACCTGTTTTCAAATCGAAGAACAGTAAGGCCGAGACCCTCAAGAAACATGTCCCTTATTTTATCTTTTTCAATCTGGATATAATCACCATGAGGTTCTCCATCAAGTTCAACGATAAGCTTTTCTGACGGACAGTAAAAGTCGGCAATGTATTTTCCTATACTGTGCTGCCTTCTGAATTTTCTGCCATCAATGCTGGCTGATTTTAAATATGTCCATAACACTGCTTCGGCAGAGGTAGAATTATTCCTCTGGAATGACCTTGCCGGCTTGAGGTATTCTCTGTTAAAGAGTTTTTTGTTTTTCATCAGAGTAAAGTAAAATAAGAACTGATCAACCACCCCGGCCCGGAATCGAATTCCGGCTCGTACAAAATCACTGTACGGTCCACCCCTCCTTGGAAAGGAGGGGAAAGTTAAGAAATTAGATATCTGCCTGTTAAAGATACACTAAATACCTGATTGGCAACAGAATCCTCTCAACTTATTCTAAAGTCGACATGCCTCTTTCAACAATAAACATACTCCGCTTCTCCCCGGGAAAGAAAGATGGTTGAACCGTAAATACAGACTTTTTCATGACCTTTCTTATACTGGGCTTAGAACAGAAATATGCATCAGTGCGGTAAAACCCAATTTTAAGATTAATTCACTACTCATATTCAGTGTGTTATAAAATAAAACCGCACTAATTTAGCTAGACGTCATAAGTCAAGACCGGATCAGCTTTCAGTAAATTTTTATTTAT
>JAVEZS010000076.1:0-9140 GCA_034002885.1 Bacteroidales bacterium | reverse complement strand
GTTGCTCCGTCAGGGCTCGAACCTGAACTTTTCTGATCCAGAGTCAGACGTGTTGCCAATTACACCACGGAGCAGTTTGGGCTGCAAATATAAGAATTTTTAATTTTTATACATCGAGGAAAATCAGATTTTGCTCCAAGACGGGTTTTTCGTATATTGTACAACATGACTGAAAAGAAACCTGCAAAACTGATAATAGTCTCAAACCGCCTGCCGGTTAAGGCTGAGATCCTCAATGAGACTATCGTTTTCGAAAAAAGCGCAGGCGGCCTTGCCACAGGCCTCGACTCACTCGATACTTCAAGGGAGAAACACTGGATAGGCTGGCCCGGTATCTATGCATCCGAAGAGGTAACCCGCAATAGAATCGAGGACTCCCTGGCCCCACTAAACTTCCACCCGGTTTTCCTTACAAATAAGGATGTGGAACTCTACTACGAAGGATACAGTAACTCAACATTGTGGCCCCTGTTCCACTACTTCTTTGTTTTCACCCGGCACGAGACCCCTTACTGGGAAGCATACCAGAAGGTAAACAGGCTATTCCTGGAAAAGGTAAGGGAAATAGCTACTTGCGAAGATATTATCTGGATACAGGATTACCACCTGATGATTCTCCCCGGAATGGTGAGAGAATACCTTGCTTCCTTAAGGATTGGATTCTTTCTTCATATCCCCTTCCCTTCCTACGAACTGTTCCGGACACTGGAAAACAGGAAGGAGATACTGACAGGAATGCTGGGAGCCGACCTGGTAGGATTCCATACATTCAACTACATGAGGCATTTCATCAGCTCACTCTACAGGATAACAGGGATCGAATCGGACGATAATACCTTCCATGCAGGAAACCGGACACTGTCGGTCGATACTTTCCCTATGGGGATCAACTATGCAAACTTCCATACTGCATATAAAAAGCCGGAAGTCAGAGCTTTCATTGAACAGTTCCGTGAACAGTACAGGAAATCAAAAATAATCCTTTCTGTCGACCGCCTCGATTACAGCAAAGGCCTTATCAACAGACTCGAAGCTTTCAGAACGCTCCTTGACAGTCACCCGGAATGGATAAAAAAGGTATCGCTCGTGATGATACTTGTTCCCTCACGCGACAGTGTTGACAGTTATAACGATCTGAAGATAAGGATTGATGAGACCATCGGTAACATTAACGGCACATTCTCCCAATCGGGCTGGATCCCTATACATTATTTCTACAAGAACTTCTCTTTTGACGAGCTTTGCGCTTTCTATCATGTGAGCCATGTGGCACTTGTGACTCCCCTGCGCGACGGAATGAACCTTGTTGCAAAGGAGTTTGTGGCTGCAAAGGCAGGAAAACCCGGAGTGCTTGTCCTCAGTGAAATGGCAGGAGCCTCAATAGAACTGACGGAAGCAATACTGGTCAATCCAAACAATTCCGGAGAAATTGCCGGGGCACTTAACAGAGCCCTGCTGATGCCTGCAGCAGAACAAAAAGAGAGACTGCGAATGATGCAGAAGACCTTGAAGAAACATGACATAAAAAAATGGGCTGGCGATTTCATCGATGAGCTGGAACGGATCCACATCCGTCAGGGCGACCTGAGGAAAAAATACCTTCGCACCCAACAGCTCAACAGCATTGCAGGACAGTTCAGTAAATCGGGAAAAAAGCTTATTATCCTAGACTATGACGGCACTCTCGTTCCTTTTCACCCCGATCCTGCACTAGCCCTTCCATCGTCCTCTCTGGTCAGACTTCTCAGGGAGATAAGGGAAAAACCAGGGACAAGAATGACTGTTGTAAGCGGACGTAACAGAGAGTTCCTCGACAGGGTTTTCCCCGATCAGGAAATGCTGATTTTTGCCGAGCATGGCTCTCACAGGCGAATAGATGGGAAATGGGAGTCGCTCTTCCGGAAAGGTCTTGTATGGCAATCGGAGATTGTGAGGATAATGAAGGATGTTACAGACTCTACCCCCGGTTCATTTATCGAAAAAAAGAATACCGCAGTGGTATGGCACTACCGAAATACCGACAAATGGCTTGCCGAACTGAGGGTGGCACAGCTAATAAATAAACTTATATATCCCTGCACAAAATGGCAGCTGCACCTTATGAAGGGAAACAAGATTGTGGAGGTTAAGCCTTCGGAATATACCAAGGGAACCTCAATCAAAAATTACTTCAATTTTCAGGAATATGACTTTATCCTTGCGGCCGGTGACGATACCACCGACGAGGACATGTTTGAGGCTCTCCCACAGGATGCCATTACGATCAAAATAGGGAAACCGTCGGAGAAATCAAGATATTCTCTGGCTAAAAGCGAGGATTTTGTCAGATTCCTTAAACTCTTGACCAGATAATCATATGCTTATATCGGACTATGGAATAACGGGCAACTGCCGGAGCAGCGCCCTGATATCAAAATACGGATCAGTCGACTGGTGCTGCCTTCCTGATTTCGACTCACCTTCAGTGTTCGCAAGACTGCTCGACGATGAAAAAGGAGGACACTTCAGTATAATCCCGGAAGGGAATTATTCTGTTTCACAGAACTATATACTGAATACAAATATTCTGAAAACCGAATTCGTTTCAGATGACTCTTCTTTTGAACTAATCGATTTTATGCCCATCTACAGGCCCGATGAGACGAGTTACTACAATGCCCCCGAACTATTCAGGCTGCTCAGGGTCAGGAAGGGAGAACCTGTGGTGAGGATTGAATACGGTCCCTCGCTTAATTACGGAAGTCCCACGAAGGGCATTCCGAATAAGAATTATATAAAGCACGTAACTACGGAAGGAAGATATGAATCGATCTATCTGTACACAGATCTTGGAATGGATCTGGTGCTTGAGGGAAAGAGCTTCACGCTGAAGGGAAACTGCTTCTTCTGTGTTACTTACAACCAGAAACTTATAAAAGTTGACTATAACAGGGCCTATCTCGAATACCAGAGAACCAAGGTCTACTGGATGAACTGGTCGAACCGTACGGCAAATTTCCCGAAATATCGGAGCCAGATAATGAGAAGCGCACTTGTTCTCAAGCTTCTGTTTTATGAAAAGTCGGGAGCCATCGTTGCGGCACCTACAACCTCTCTCCCCGAAATAATCGGTGAAACCCGCAACTGGGACTACCGCTTCTGCTGGATCCGCGATTCTTCGATGGTTATTAAAACTCTCCTTCAGATAGGCCATTCAAATTCGGCCAGGAAGTTCCGGAATTTCATCCTTAACGTGAACAGGGGTAAACAGGAGGATATTCAGATAATGTACGGCATTAACGGAGAGACTGATCTTACTGAAAAAGTGATCGTAAACCTCAAGGGATACCGCGATTCATCACCGGTGAGGACAGGCAATGGAGCCTTCTCTCAGAAACAGAACGATATATACGGTGTTCTCATAGATGCCATTCTTATGTCTTTTCTCAAGTTTCCTTCAACACTCGACACCTCCGAGGAACTGTGGACATTTGTAAGGGGGATGGTGGCCATTGTAAAGAAAAACTGGAAAAATCCTGATAAGGGCATCTGGGAGATAAGGGGTCCGGAGCGGCATTTTGTGTATTCAAAGATCATGTCGTGGGTGGCGGTCGACAGAGGAATGAAGATCGCGCAGATGCTCGACAAGGATTTCTACATTGATGAGTGGAAATGCCTTGCAGACACCATCAGAAATGATGTTTTCGAGAATGGATGGGATGAAGAGACCGGGAGTTTCGTTCAGTATTACGGATCGAAAGACCTCGATGCGTCGAACCTGCTGATGGAGGAATTCGGAATGATAGATGCCTGCGATCCGCGATATGTGAGCACGGTAATGAAAACGAAGGAACAGCTTCTAAGGAACGGGTTCATGTTCAGGTATATCAACGAGGATGATTTCGGCAAGCCTTCAGGATCATTCGTCCTGTGCAATTTCTGGCTGGTCAACAGTCTTTTCAAAATTGGCCACAGGAAAGAGGCGGTAGAACTGTTCGAAAATATCCTCAGCCATGTCAACCATGCCGGATTGCTAAGCGAGCATATCGATACTAACACCGGAGAACTTCTTGGAAATTTTCCTCAGGCATATTCACATCTCGGGATCATTCAGTCAGCTCTTCTGTTAAACGGTGAGGAAATGACCTTTGATACGGATATCTTCAGGTTCATCAAGCCATAGAGACTACCTGTTGATCTTCGCCCATGTGTCCTTAAGGCCAACAGTCCTGTTGAAGACAAGCTGGCCTTCTGTCGAATCATAATCGACACAGAAATATCCGAGTCTCTGGAACTGGAATTTGTCAAGCGGCTTTGCTTTGGCAAGCGAGGGCTCCGCCTTGCAACCGCGAAGGACCTTCAGTGAGTCGGGATCGAGGAAATTCCTGTAATCCTCATTCTTCTGTCCTGCCGGATCCTCTGTGTTGAAAAGCCTGTCGTACAGCCTCACTTCGGCATCTATCGCATGCTCCGCCGACACCCAGTGAAGCGTTCCCTTAACCTTCCGGTCCGAAAGAGAAGCTCCGCTCCGAGTTTCCGGATCATAGGTGCAAAGCACCTCCACTACATTTCCATCCGCGTCCTTACGGAGCCCTGTGCATTTTATAATAAAGGCGCCCTTGAGTCTTACTTCCATCCCGGGAGCAAGTCTGAAAAACTTGTGAGGCGGGTTCTCCATGAAGTCCTCCTTCTCGATATAGAGCTCACGGCTGAAAGGGATCATCCTGCTGCCCATCGATTCATCTTCCGGATTGTTGATTAGTTCCATATTCTCAACTTTACCTTCGGGATAGTTGGTGATCACTACCTTAAGCGGATTCAGAACGGCAAACACCCTTGGCACCCTTAGGTTGAGGTCGTCACGGACCGCATGTTCCAGGAGAGAAACGTCGTTTATCGCCTCTACTTTTGTATATCCAATGAGATCGACGAATTTGCGGATGGATTCCGGAGTATATCCCCTTCTGCGCAGACCACACAGAGTAGGCATCCTCGGGTCGTCCCATCCGGAAACACTTCCTTCCTGTACCAGCTCGAGAAGCTTCCGCTTGCTCATCATGGTATAGGTGAGGTTGAGCCTGTTGAATTCGATCTGCCTGGGGCGGTACTCGTCAGTTTTGAGCTGATCGATGAACCAGTCGTATAAGGGGCGGTGAATTTCAAACTCAAGAGTGCACAGGGAATGTGTTATGCTTTCGAAATAGTCGCATTGTCCGTGAGCAAAATCATACATTGGATAGACCTTCCATGTTTCTCCTGTACGGTGATGGGCAGTTTTTATTATCCTGTAAATGATTGGATCGCGCATTTGCATGTTGGGTGATGCCATGTCGATCCTGGCCCTGAGAACCCTGCTCCCCTCCTCAAACTCACCTCGGTTCATTCTTTCAAAGAGGTCAAGGCTTTCTTCAGGATCCCTTCCGCGGAAGGGACTTTCAACGCCCGGCTGGGTCGGGGTGCCCTTCTGGGATGAGATAACATCGGCAGGCTGATCATCAACGTAGGCAAGACCTTTTTTGATCAGATCGACGGCAAAGTCATAAAGCTTCCCGAAATAATCAGAAGCATAATACTCCCGGTCCTCCCAGTCGAAGCCAAGCCATCTGATATCCTCCTTTATGGAATCGATATACTCAACTTCTTCCTTTACTGGATTGGTGTCGTCGAAACGGAGATTGCACTTTCCTGCGTATTTCAATGCCATTCCGAAATCGAGGCAGATGGCTTTTGCATGACCAATGTGAAGATATCCATTGGGCTCCGGAGGGAATCTGGTGTGGATCCTGCTGCCGTTTTTACCTGCTTCCAGATCGTCAATTATTATCTGCTCGATAAAGCTCACAGGAGGCTTTGTCTCTTCCCTTGCTTTCATGTTCTCCTCATTCATCGCTTCGATTTTAGGAGTACAAAAATAGGATGAATTTGAGAGCTTACTACTTATAATGCTGATTTTTTATGCTGTACCGGTCGTTTAACCTGCAGTGCCGGATCGGGTTCCTTGGAAGGGGTAAGATAAACCTGTCGGATTTTGTTTCCATAATTATTTAAGATTATTTATTTGAAACAGACTTAAATTTTAAATTTGTTTAAACATAATGAGGCCGATAATACGAATAAGCCATTTACGCCTTCTTTATCATATTCATAAATTTTAAGCTATGGGACTGATTAAAATAGAGAACATGGAGTTCTACGCCTTTCACGGGCATTTCAGGGAGGAACAGATAGTCGGCAACAGGTTCATCCTTGACCTCACAATTGAAACCGACATGTCGGTCCCTGCAAAAAGCGATAACCTCAAAGATGCAGTCAACTATCAGAAAGCTTACCAGATTGTAAAGATGCAGATGGAGAAGAAATCATATCTTCTCGAAAACATCGCTGGTCGGATTCTCGATTCACTATATGCCGAAATGACCGGCATAAAAAAAGCCACTGTCAGGGTCTCAAAGATGAATCCCCCCATGGGCGGAAAGATAGGATCGGTCAGTGTAATAATGGAGCGGTGAAAAATAACCTCTGAAATACCGGCATGTCAGATAAAAGACTATTTTTGCGTGATAATTGAATAGTTGTTCATATATTCAATGGAAAAAAGCAAATCATTAATAGCTCCCGTCTCCTATATAGAAAGAGCAAAGGTCGAAGGAGTGATTGGAAAGATGAAAACCGAAAGGTTTTTTCACGACCTGGCCGAGACTTTCAGGGCGATGAGCGATCCAACCAGGACTAAGATCATTTATGCCCTGTGTCTCGAAAAAGAATTGTGCGTACACGACATTGCGGTTATTATTGAAACCACGAATTCTGCAATTTCACATCAGTTGAGGATTTTGCGGAATATGAAACTTGTAAAATACAACAAGGTCGGGAGAGTGGCCTATTATTCTCTTGATGACATCCATATCAACAATCTTTTTGCAGAGGGGTTGAGGCATGTGGAAGAGAAATAAAATTTGACCAAAAAACTGTTAATATGTTAAAACAGATGCATCATAGACATGGAAGCGGCGAAGGAGCCAGCGGTATTAGTCTTTCAGATCTTGAGGATGGTAAGACAGGTATCATCGTTTCAGTACTGGGAGGCAAGATGCTTACAAAGAGACTGGCTGACCTGGGGATTACAGCAGGGAAAGAAGTGAAAGTTATAAGGAAGACTCTTTTTTCCGGACCGGTTCAGGTTGAGGTGGCTGGGTCAAAACTGGTTATCGGCTGGGGACTGGCATCGAAAATCATGGTTGAGGTCAGATGAATGTTGAGAATAAAATCAACATAGTCCTTGCGGGACAGGGTAATTCGGGGAAATCCAGGGTATTCAATTTTCTTACGGGACTTCATCAGCATATAGGGAACTGGGCCGGAAAGACCATCGAAAAGGCTGAAGGAACACTTTTTTACAGGGATCATGTAGTTGATGTTCTTGATTTGCCAGGGATTTATTCCCTTACAACTGTTTCTGACGAGGAACTGATTTCAAGGGAGTACATTATCAAACAAAATCCCGACTGGGTTATAAATGTTGTCGATTCCACAAATCTTGAGAGGAGCCTGATTTTCACTCTTCAGCTTCTGGAACTTGAACGTCCGGTGATCATTGCTCTCAATATGACCGATCTTGCAAAGAGGAAGGGTATTACAATTGATGCAAAGAAGATTCAGGCTATCCTGGGCGTCCCGGTTATTCCAACTGTAGCCTCACGGGGATCTGGCCTTACGAAGATCATCGACAGGGTGATTGACCTGAAGGATGCCAAACCAACTCGCAAAGTCCACAAATACGGCAAGGAGATAGAGCAGGGGATCGAAAAGCTGACAGGGCTCCTTAAAGAAGTTGATCTGCCTTACCCGATCCGCTGGGTTGCCATAAAGCTTCTTGAGAAAGATGGGGATATAACCTTAATGGTATCTGAGAAAAAGCCGGAGGCTGTTGAAAGCGCCCTTAAGATCACTGAAGATCTCGAAGCAATTCACGGACACGATTCACCTCTTGTTATTGCTGATGAAAGGAGCCTTCTGGCCTCCCGCATCACACGTGAAACAGTGAAGATAGCCAGGAACAGGAAACTGTCACTCAATGAACGGCTGGATGCTCTTAGCACGCACAAGGTAACCGGATACCTCCTGATGGCTTTGATCCTGGGAGGTATGTTCTTTATGGTTTTCAGCTTCGGGAACTGGTTTTCGGGGTGGCTGGAGCCCGTTTTTTCCGGTTGGCACGACTGGTGGACCCTTAATTTTGGAAGCTCTTTCTGGCCTGCGCTTGGCTGGTCAGCTGTGGAAAGCGTTCTTGCTCTGGTTCAGATCGCGTTTCCCTATATATTGCCTTTTTATATTCTGCTGTACCTGCTCGAAGACTGGGGTTACATTGCAAGGATCTCATTTCTGATGGACAAGTTCATGCATAAGATGGGAATACATGGCAAAGCATGTATCTCGTTCATCATCGGTCTTGGCTGTAATGTGCCAGGATGTCTTTCATGCAGAATCATGGAATCTAAGAGGGAGAGGTTTATCACGGCTGTTCTTGTAACCCTTGTGCCATGCTCGGCAGTATCGGTGATTGTGTTCGGACTTGTGGGCAAGTATGTCGGATTATTGTGGGCTCTGGGATTATACGTTTTTGCCACAATATTGATATTCATTGTTGGCAAGATCTCCTCCAAACTTATGATCGGAGAACCTGTTGAACTGATAATGCCCATGCCCGATTATAAGACTCCGCAGGTAAAGACGATCCTTTTACAGACCTGGGAAGCACTAAAAGAATTCATCTATATAGCTGCACCTATTGTCATAGTTTCGGGGGTCCTTATTCAGGCCATAAACCTTGCGGGCTGGATGCCGGCAATCGCTTCGGTGATGAGCCCTGTTACTGTGAACTGGCTCGGGCTCCCGGCTGTAACAGGGATCCTGCTGATTTTTGGTATCCTGAGGAAAGAGCTTATCCTGGTTATGCTCGCAGCTTATCTTGGGACAACAAGCTTTTCGGATGTCCTGACCTCAACGCAGATGATAACCCTTGCAGTGGTCAGCATGTTCTATGTTCCCTGCGTGGCAACAATCTCGGTTCTGTGGAAAGAATACGGCTGGAAAAAGGCTCTTATCATAAGCCTTGTCGAAACTCTTTTTGCCATTGTTCTTGCCGGACTGGTGAAAAGACT
>JAVEZS010000075.1:4677-9174 GCA_034002885.1 Bacteroidales bacterium | reverse complement strand
AAGATAAAATACATTGGTACGCCGACTGCAACGGTAAGAAGGGCGACCGACGACTCGGCCGGCCTCTCAAGAAATGAAAGGACCAGGATCATGGTGCCTGCTGCAATATAAATAACCTGTGTGACAGGGAATCCTTTCAGTCTGAGGGCTCCCGGATTTGATCTTCTGAGCTTCCAGATGCCGTATACTGTCAGCAGAGGGAAGATGCCAAGCGCAAATCCCATATAAGTCAGCACCTGTTCAAATGTACCCGAAAGAACAAGTATAACTGCCAGTATGCCCTGAAGCACTATTGAATTTGATGGCACATGGAACCTGCTGTGGATCTTTGCAGCAGCCTTGAAGAACAACCCGTCGCGGGCCATTGAATAGTAAACCCTGGGTCCGATGATTATAAAGGCACTCAGGGATGAGAAGAGCGCAAATGCTATGAGAATGGAAAAGAGGATCTCGGCCGGTTTCCCGAAAAGATTTCCCATAGCGAGGCCTCCTATCGAGATAACTCCCTTCATTGCTTCCGGTTCTATCCCGTAAACGAAAAGAAGGTTTATCCCTATATAGAGAACCATTACAATAAGAGTTCCGACTATCAGCGAACCGGGAAGGTTCCGGGAAGGATTCTTTATCTCGGCTCCGAGATATGTTGAGGCGTTCCATCCGCTGTAGGCAAACATTATCCACATCAGCGACAATCCTATCGTTTTCCATCCCGCAAGTCCCGAAGGGGCCGGACCTCCCTGAGCAAGATTTGAAAAGCTCCCGTTTCCTGACGAGAATCCGGCTGTTAAAAGAATAACAATAAGCAGTACCTTAAGGATGGTGAGGATATTCTGTATCCTTGCTCCGTATTTGATACCGCGGTAATGTATGAAAGTGAAAATAACTATTACGGATATCGCAAGGAGCTTGTTGGTTGCTGCATGGCCCATAACACCTGAATTTTCGAGCCACGCCGGAAAGGAAGGGACCGCTCTGGTGAAATATTCGCTGAAGCCAAGCGCCGATGCTGCAATTGGTGCCGAGAATCCGACAATGAACGAAACCCATCCGCTTAGGAAGCCAAAGATCGGATGATACAGCTTTGAAAGGAAGAGATACTCCCCCCCTGCGCCTGGCATCGCCGCACCCATCTCACCGTACGAAAGGGCTCCGCATAATGCAATGAGCCCTCCGGCAGCCCAGAGGACAAGCATCAGAACAGGATCGTTGAGCCCTGCCATTAATAGTCCGGCAGTAGTGAATATTCCGGCGCCGATCATGTTTGCAACAACAATATTGGTAGCAGGGAAAAGCCCCAGCTTTCTCTCGAGTTTTTCTTCAGCCATTACAGGGATTTATTTTGCAGATCTTTTATAACTAATCGATACTCCTCCTCCGGCACTGTTTACCGTAGTTTCATAGTTTTTGAGGCTCCTTACGTGCTCCAGAAACGAAGCCTGTCCTCCGTAACCTCCGTAGCCCCGGCTCCTTTCATAAACATTGTGGGCTGTGAAACAACCTCCAACCTTTAACTTAGGATCTATATCGATAAAATAATTTTTGTACCAGTCTTTGTCTGCGTCACTGAAGACAAAATCAAATGGTCCTTTGAGTTCCCTGACAAGCTTATGGGCATCACCAAGCCGGGCATCTATATATTCAGACAATCCTGCTTTCCGGAAATTTTCCAGAGCCTCCCTGTGCCTTTGTTCATCGATCTCAATTGTTATAAGCTTCCCGCCTGTCTTGCTAAGTGCCCAGGCTATCCATATTCCCGAATGACCCGTGGAAGTTCCTATCTCAAGAGCCGAAGTATAATTGCCCTTTGTAATAATATCGTAAAGCAGTTGACCGTCGACAGTAGGAATGTTCATATCGTACCATCTTCCCGAACTTTCCCTCAGGAACTTTTTCACTTTCAGGTCAAGCTCACTTTCGTTGGCTGAACCCTGCGAATAGGCTGAACCTGCTATCATGGCGATAACAAGTAAAACCATAATTATCTGTTTCATGTATTTTTTCCGGTTCATATAGATTTCGTTTAATATGTCAATAATGTATGACAACCAGACATTATTCTTTATTCCGGGCAATTTATCATTTTCAATTTATAATTCTGTTATGAATCTTTTTTAACTTTCGGTGAATTTTACTGTTCAGATCCCCAAAGTTTAGAAAAATGGACAATCAACGCTACTTCAGCAATGCAAACCTTATGATCGGATTGCTGGCACTTCTGAATGTGTTCATTCATTTATACTTTTCTTTTAACCTTGAGTACCACCGTGATGAGCTTCTCTATTTCTCACTCGGGATGAATCCTGATTTAGGCTATGCCACTGTTCCTCCGATGATAGGATGGATAGCCTGGCTTATGCAGGGTATTAGTGGCAACTCGCTTTTTTCCGTGAGGATATTTCCTGCTCTTATGAGTGCGGTTTTTGTTGTCCTTGTATCCGAAACAGCCAGGGAACTCGGCGGATCATCATCTGCAAGGATACTCGCAGCCGTCGGATCGGTTGTCTCTATAATAGGATTAAGGACCTTCCTGATGTTCCAGCCGGTCCATATTGATCTTTTAATGTGGACTCTTGTGTTTTACCTGGTAGCCCGCTATGTGAACACACGATCAGATAAGTTCCTTATTCTTCTTGGGATGTCAGCCGGAGCTGCAATGCTTAATAAATACCTCATAGGACTGCTCCTGTTTTCCCTGCTTCTGGTAATTCCCTTTACAAGATTTAAAAACATTTTCGGTAAGAAAAGTTTCCTGTTCGCTTTATTCGGCGGTCTGCTTGTTTTTTCCCCGAACCTTATCTGGCAGATCGCTAACGGTTTGCCCGTGATAGACCATTTTTCCGAACTCAAGCGGACTCAGCTGGTCAATGTCGACCGTGTGGCCTTTCTGATCGAACAGCTGGCTATGCCCGGTATAGCATCACTGCTGACTGTCGCCGGACTGGTTTATATGTTCTCTTCACCACGGATGAAGGATTACCGTTTCATGGCATTTGTTGCTGTGCTTGTTATCCTGATACTGATGCTTCTTCAGGGCAAAAGCTATTATGCCCAGGGAATATACCCCTTCCTGATAGCTGCCGGAGCTGTTTTCTGGGAGAAAACCCTGAGGAAAGCCTGGCTGAAAACCGCATTCATCTTAATGATGATTGTCCTGACCCTGCCGGCGGTCCCGATCGGGATCCCTATCTGGAAGACAGAGGGTCTTGTAACCTATTTCGACATGCTTAAGAACAGATACGGTATGGATTTCATATGCAGGTTCGAAGATAATTCTATCCATTCCCTTCCGCAGGATTATGCCGACATGCTTGGCTGGGAGGAGCTTACTGCCATAACTGCTGAAGCCTGGCAGACGATTCCCGATAAAGAGGCTGCCTTTATTTATGCCGAGAACTATGGTCAGGCCGGTGCTATAAACGTTATCGGGAAAAGATACGGATTGCCCGACCCGGTATGCTTCAGCGAAAGTTTCAAATACTGGTTTCCCAGGGAATTCAATCCTGATATCAGGTATGTCTTATATATTAATTCTGAGTCCCCCGGAGAAGATGTTTTAAGGGTTTTCCACAGCGTTGTCAAAGTTGGATCAATTACCAATCCGGATGCAAGGGAGTACGGGACAGGGGTCTATCTGCTAAGCGACCCGGTTGGAAGCTTCAACACTTTCTGGAGGGAAAGGACCAAACAATTATTTTAATGATTTGTTAACCGGATGTTACAAGTGAATTGATAACATAATATATTTGACAAAACTTTTCCGTTAACTGTAATAACAAAACAATATATGAATTTCTCCGACTTCATAAAGAACAATGGAAAGAGGATCAGCAGGCAGCATTATCTTCATCTCGTTCAGGTTTCACGGGCCGATGGAAAAATAAACAAGGAAGAATGCGAACTTCTCCACAAGGAAGGGAGGAAGTTCGGCCTTACCGATCCCGAGATTGACATGATTATCGAGCAGGAGGCAAACCATCACTATGATCCTCCCTACAGCCTCCATGATAAATTTGAGCATCTCTATAATATTGCTGAAATGGTCCTTGCTGATGAGATAGTTACAGAAGGTGAAAGGCGGCTGATAAAGAAATTTGCCATCGAAGCCGGATTCAGTGATAAGACGATAGCCGCTCTTATTGAGCTTCTTATCACCGGGATCAGTAATGGAGAGGATGAGGAGTCGCTCTTCAGGAAGTTCAGGGCTGACATTCTCTTCAAAGACTGACCCTGCAACCGGTCGCATTTCAACCGGAAGATCTTCCGAAAAGACTTATCATATCCGGCCTTCCCGTTTGATTACAGGATCAGTTATCATTTGAAATAAATCAAGGCACAGTGTAAGGCTGATCAGTCTTCGATCGAAGAATGGTATTCCTGAAGCGATCTCACCCTGTATTCCCCGTTCTGCCTTTCCCTTATTCCTTCGGTCGCCGAAAGGGCCGCTGAAGTGGTAGTAATATATGGGACCTTGTACCTGATAGCGTTCTTCCTTATGTA
>JAVEZS010000075.1:0-4577 GCA_034002885.1 Bacteroidales bacterium | reverse complement strand
TACTGAATGTTAAGAAGCCCTACAACTTTCAGTTCCATTGCAATTTTCCGCGTATAGTCGTAAATCGTTTTTTTATGCACCTTCGGAATAACCACGGGAGGAATTACGCAGGCCGAGTCGCCCGAGTGTATGCCTGCATATTCAATATGCTGCATTACTGCCGGGACGAATGCATCTGTTCCGTCAGATATGGCATCAGCCTCTGATTCAATAGCATCCTCAAGGAATTTGTCAAGAAGAAGTGGCCGGTCGGGACTTACGCCCACCGCCCTGGCAATATATTCCCTTAGCATTTCCTCATCAAGGATTATCTTCATGGCTCTGCCGCCAAGAACATAAGAAGGCCGTATCATAAGAGGGTAACCAATCCTTTCTGCAATCCTGAGCGCTTCCTCCATAGTGGCAGCCATTCCCGATTCAGGCTGGGGTATTCCCAGCTTGTTTATTACATTCCTGAAGCGATCGCGGTCTTCCGCCAGGTCTATCACATCGGGAGTGGTCCCAAGTATCTTCACTCCCGCTTCCGCCAGCTCCTTTGCAAGATTGAGAGGTGTCTGTCCCCCGAACTGGACGATAACCCCTTCGGGCTTCTCCTTTTCATATATGCTGAGAACATCCTCAGCTGTAAGAGGTTCGAAATAGAGTTTATCCGAAGTGTCGTAGTCGGTTGATACGGTTTCAGGATTGCAGTTGACCATTATCGACTCATATCCGGCATCGCGGATGGCAAAGGCAGCATGTACGCAGCAATAGTCAAATTCTATTCCCTGACCGATCCTGTTGGGCCCTCCTCCAAGGACCATTATCTTCTTCCTGTCGCTTACCGTTGTTTTGTCAGGAGCATTATAGGTCGAGAAGTAATAGGAGGCATTTTCAACTCCGCTCACCGGTACCGGTTCCCACGATTCAGAGAGCCCGAGCGATATCCTCTTCGCCCTTATTACCTTTTCATTGATCCCAAGGAGCTGGGAGAGATACCTGTCGGCGAACCCGTTCTTTTTGGCATGGATGAGCAGATCGTTGGGAAGCATCATCCCCTTGTAGGTCAGGATCTTCTCCTCAAGCCCTACAAGCTCCTTCATCTGACCGATGAACCAGGTCTTGATGTGAGTCCTGCGGTGAAGCTCTTCTATGTCGGCTCCCTTGCGAAGGGCCTCGTACATTATGAACTGACGCTCGCTCGACGGGTGATTAAGCATGTTCAAAAGCTCCTCCAGGGGCTTTTTGTTGAAGTCCCTTGCAAAGCCGAGTCCGTATCTCCCTGCCTCCAGTGACCTTATGGCTTTCTGGAAGGCCTCCTTGTATGTCTTCCCGATGCTCATCACTTCACCGACTGCCTGCATCTGGGTCCCGAGCCTGTCTTCCAGGCCTTCGAACTTCTCGAAGGCCCACCTCGGGAACTTGACAACAACGTAATCGCCCGAGGGAGTGTATTTATCCAGGGTGCCCTCGCGCCAGTAAGGTATCTCGTCAAGGTTCAGCCCGACTGCAAGAAGGGATGAAACAAACGCTATGGGGAAACCTGTTGCTTTCGAGGCAAGCGCCGACGAACGCGAGGTTCGCGGGTTTATCTCTATCACAACAACCCTTCCTGTCACTGGATCATGGGCAAACTGAACATTCGTGCCTCCTATAACCTCAATTGCCTGAACAATATCGTATGAGTATTTCTGAAGACGTTCCTGGAGCTCAGGGCTGATTGTCAGCATCGGTGCCGTGCAATATGAATCTCCTGTGTGGACACCCATGGCATCGACATTCTCGATAAAGCAAACCGTTATCATTTTGTTGCGCGAATCCCTTACAACCTCGAGCTCAAGTTCTTCCCAGCCAACAACAGATTCCTCGATAAGCACCTGATTTACTATGCTTGCCGAAAGGCCCCGTCCTGCAACGGTCCTGAGTTCCTCGACATTGTAAACAAGACCACCGCCGGTTCCACCCATTGTGTATGCAGGTCTGACCACGACAGGATATCCGAGAGCCTGAGCAACCTTCTCGGCATCCTCAACACTGTTCACGGCTTCGCTCCTTGGCATCTCAATACCGAGCCTGTTCATTGTCTCCTTGAAGGCAATACGGTCCTCGCCCCTTTCGATAGCATCTATGTTTACCCCTATTACCTTTACATTGTACTTTTCAAGGATGCCTTTTTTTGCGAGAAGAGAAGAGAGGTTAAGCCCTGTCTGCCCGCCGAGGTTGGGAAGAAGTGCATCGGGCCTCTCTTTCTTAATGATCTCCGTAAGAGCATACTCGTTGAGAGGCTCAACATACGTTGCATCAGCTATCCCCGGATCAGTCATTATTGTCGCCGGATTTGAATTCACAAGGACTATCTTATATCCAAGCGACCTTAGAGCCTTGCATGCCTGAGTGCCAGAATAGTCAAATTCACATGCCTGACCGATAATTATCGGTCCGGAACCTATTATCAGAACCTTTTGAATGTCTTCCCTTTTTGGCATCACTGTAATGTTTATTATCGCGCAATTTAGAAAATGAAATCATCTTTACTAAGGGTAGTTTATATTTTATTGCTTAAGTTCAGTGAAACGATCATGGAATTACCTGCAGACTCTCAGAAAATCATCAGATTAAACAATTCTTCCGCAGCTTTGTTAGCATTTCTAAAAAGGAAGACCTGAACAGGGTCAGCCTGTTAATAACAATGTTAATGTTAATAACTTGGCAAACCAGGAGTAACTCAGCCGGGGAAAATAGACTAAATTATGTACGTATACTTTTCCGGAAATATTTCAGGTGCCGCCTCTGCTAAGTGTAATTAAACCAGGAAGTTTTTGAAAAAGTATTATAAAGCAAATCACCCCCTGAGACCCAGGTTTCCCTTCATGTTAAGGGAACTGTTCAGGGACAGAGAAGCCCGGTTGGGCAACATGCCTTACCATCAACGAGAAAGGGCTTCATTCTCAACTGAGTATATGGGAAAAATACTTCTTACGCTGTTCTTTATTCTGTCGCCATACACATTGAAAGCGCCGGGAACAAGCAGGCTGATAATCCCGGTTCATGAACCGGTGAACCCTTTTGTTGAATTGATGTATGCAACGGCAATGGTCGAGACCATGGGTAATGAGTTTGCATACAATGAAACCGAGAATGCCGTCGGGATCTTTCAGATACGGCAGATAAGAATAGATGATTACAATCGACTTACGGGAAGCAACTTCAGCCTTGACGACATGTTCGACAGGGAAAACTCTGAAAAGGTTTTCCTCTTCTTTGCATCGCAGATAGGTCCTTATAACCTCGAGAAGATCGCAAAACGATGGAATGGCTCCGGCCCGGGCACGGAAATCTACTGGAAGCAGATCTTAGCATGGCTCAGTAACCAGAAAACTTAAGCATTACCGGGATAAACCCTTTTTTTGTACATCCTGATGTTGCAACTTACCTGCAGTTTAATAACTTTATGACTTATAACTGTTTTTAAAAACTTACCAAATACTCAAACAGGAATGAAAACTTCGCGCAGGGACTTTATCAGATCAGGTGCCTTGGCTGTAGCTGCTGCAGCTCTATTACCGGCACCGGCTTTTTCCGCAAAGAAAAAGAAAAAGGGAATAGTGGGTGTTCAGCTTTATTCCATCCGCGACGATATGTCGAAGAACCCTCTGGGATCACTAAAGGAGGTTGCAAGGATAGGGTATGAATATGTTGAACATGCCAATTATGTTGACGGGAAATTCTACGGGTATTCTCCCACAGAATTCAAAAAGATTCTCGACGACCTGGGGCTGAAAATGATCAGCGGACATACCGTAATGGGAAGAGAACACTGGGACGAGAACAAAAAGGATTTTTCCGACAGCTGGAAAAAGCTCGTCGACGATGCCGCCGTTCTTTCACAGAAATATGTCGTGAGCCCCTCGATGGATGACAGCATGAGGAAGAAATACGACGATTTCAAACATTACATGGACGTCTTTAACAAATGCGGAGAACTCTGCCAGAAACATGGAATGAAATTCGGGTATCACAATCACGATTTCGAATTCAGCGAAAAGCTCAACGGAGAAAAACTCTTCGATATAATGATGAAAAGCATGGATCCCGATATGGTTGTCGTTCAGCTGGATATCGGGAACATGTATAACGGTGGAGCCGTTGCCCTTGACGTTGTGAAACAATACCCGGGACGATTTGAGAACCTTCATGTCAAGGATGAAATATTAGCAACGGGAGGAACCGATAAATATGAAAGCACCATAGTTGGAAAGGGAATTGTAAATGCAAAAGAGGTTGTCGACCTGGCAACAAAAATAGGAGGAACCGAGGTCTACATTATCGAACAGGAGTCGTATCAGGGAAAAACCCCTATGGAATGCATCAAGGAAAACCTGGATGTTATGAGGGAATGGGGTTACGTATAAAGCTGACCCTTTAAACCAGAATAAGGCTGTATCAGAAGAACAAAACTGATACAGCTTTTTTTATTTATCTGAATGATGATATTTGAGCCTCCTCAATGAACCAGGTCCCTTGTCCGGACCCTCATTAGAGATCAGCAGATCTCCTTCAGGTAAAAAAGTGATCCCCTCAGGCTGGTTGTACTGTGC
>JAVEZS010000074.1:0-9438 GCA_034002885.1 Bacteroidales bacterium | reverse complement strand
TGTGAGCTGTACTGCAGTATTTGCCCGAAACTCTCCTTCTTGTATACAGGAGAGTAGGTATGAGCCCGCTCTCCCACCTCCTCGAAACTGAGGCGGGCCTCATGTGGCGAACTGGCAGATGCCCCGCTGAAGTACTCCCTGAAAACCGGAAACACTCCCCACATTGCAAATCCCTTGAATGCAAGAATAATTTCAGCGCCGGAAGCTTCTGACACACCCTTTATCAACGAGAGGTTGCTGCGGAATCGCTCTTCGTCGATTACGTAACATGGGGACGGTATTTGGGAATAATCGGTGATCAAGGCGTGAGGCGTGAGGCGTGAGGCGTGAGGCGTGAGGCGTGAGGCCGTTAAGCCGTTACGCCTTTATGCCGTTATGCCGTTCTATAATTCCAGATCTACATCATGAAGCTCCACCCATGGCAGTCCGAGGAGGTTCAGTTGTTCCATAAACGGATCGGGATCAAACTCCTCCACATTGTAGACACCGGGCTTTTTCCACAAGCCTTTCAGGTACATCATCGTGCCGATTGCAGCCGGAACTCCTGTAGTATAGCTTACACCCTGAGCGCCTGTCTCCTTATAGGCTTCTTCATGGCTGCAGTTGTTGTAGATATAGTAGGTTTTCTCCCTGCCGTCCTTAATCCCTCTGATGCGGCAGCCGATTGAAGTCTGGCCCTTGTAATTCTCGCCGAGTTCTCCCGGATCGGGAAGGACAGCCTTGAGGAACTGGATCGGGACGATTTCACAACCATTGTACATAATGGGCTTTATGCCTGCCATGCCAATGTTCTGAATCACCCTCAGGTGTGTAAGGTATTCCTGTCCGAACGTCATCCAGAATCTGGCTCTTTTTATCGTCGGATAGTTTTTCACAAGCGATTCAAGCTCCTCATGATAGATCAGGTAGGATTCCTTTGGTCCGATCTCAGGATAATTCAACGGTTTATGAATCTCGTGAGGCTCGGTATACACCCACTTGCCGTTTTCAAAGTATTTGCCCTTCTGGGTGACTTCCCGGATGTTGATTTCCGGATTAAAATTGGTGGCAAATGGTTTGCCATGGTCTCCGGCATTGCAGTCTACTATATCGAGGTAATGAATTTCGTCAAAATGGTGTTTGGCGGCGTAAGCTGTAAAGATGGAAGTAACTCCCGGATCGAATCCGCAGCCAAGGATTGCGGTAAGTCCCGCCTCCTTATACCTGTCGTGGTATGCCCACTGCCATCCGTATGCGTATTTTGCTTCATCCGGAGGTTCGTAATTTGCCGTATCGAGATAGGCGACACCTTCGGCCAGGCACGCATCCATAATATGCAGATCCTGGTAAGGAAGAGCTACATTCACAACGATATCGGGTTTGAAGCTGCTGATTAGCTTCCTTAGTTCAGGAACATTATCTGCATCTACAGCAGCCGTTTTAATCCGGGAGGAGCCGGTACGGGCAGCTATCGCATCGCATTTTGATTTTGTCCGGCTGGCGAGCAGCACTTCGGTAAACACTTCAGGGAGGGATGCCATCTTGCTGATAACAACCGATCCCACACCGCCGGCTCCAATAACCAATACTTTTCCCATTATTATAATTCATTTATTAGTACGATCCAAATATAAGATTTTAAAATGACCATTCAAGGAATTTGATTCAGACAAAATCAGTCCCGGTGAGCCTTTAAGAATTTGAATGCGCTTCCTTCTATACTAATTCTGATTATCTTTGACCTTACTTTTCCTGATTTCATATGAAACTGATCAATCCTCTGGTCATTGCTTACATAATCAGCACTATCCTTTTTATTGAGGCTGTTTCATTTCTTTTCTGCCTTCCGGTGGCATTGATCTATAGGGAGCCGGCCGGGCCCTTCCTCTGGTCTTCATTGATAACCATATTAATATCAGTCAGCCTTTTTCTTATTTCGAGAAAAGCTGCTTCGGAAAAGGTTCACCCCAGAGAAGGTTTCCTGTCAGTTTCTCTCGCCTGGCTTGTTTTTTCATTTGTCGGAACTCTGCCGTTTCTTCTGGGAGGATCTCTATCTTCCTTTGTAGATGCATTTTTCGAATCAGCCTCAGGTTTTACAACAACCGGTGCAACAATTTTCAGAGATGTTGAGTCGCTTCCCTATTCAATTCTTTTCTGGAGAAGCTTTACCCACTGGATCGGAGGCCTGGGAATTATAGTCTTTGTGATAATCATTCTCCCTACACTGGGCATAACAGCCAACCAGCTTCTGCCCCTTGAGTCATCGCTCAAGGAAAAGACACATCCGAAAACAAAGTCAGTAGGTTTAAGACTTCTATATGTATATCTCGGGCTCACCGTGATCGAAGTTATTCTTCTGTGGGCAGGCGAAATGAACCTTTTTGAAAGCATCTGCCATACTTTTGGCACTGTTTCAACCGGAGGTTTCTCTGTAAAAAACAACAGTATTGAAGGCTACTCGCCTTACAGTCAAAATATCATAACATTATTCATGTTCCTATCCGGGGTAAGCTTCGTTGTTTATTACTATTTGGTAAAGCTCAACTTCAGAAAAGTAAAGCACAACGAAGAATTATGGTTTTTCCTTGGAACCACTCTTTTTTTCGGGACACTTGCCACAAGCATTATTTTATCAGGAACAACCAAACCGGTCGGGGATGCCGCAAGGGAGGGCTTCTTCCAGGTAGTATCCATTATTACAACAACGGGCTACGTGTCTGCTGATTATCTCACCTGGCCTTCTGCTGGTTTAACCATTATCTTCCTTCTGCTGTTTTCCGGTGCCTGTACAGGGTCTACTACCGGAGGGATTAAGATGGTAAGGCATCTGGTTATAACAAAAAATATCCGGAACACTTTTACAAAACTCGTACACCCAAATGTTATCAGTCAGATTAAGCTCAACAACAAGCCTCTTGAAGAAAAGGCCAACATATCAGTTTTGTCCTTTATGGTCTTATACCTCTTTATCTTCTTATCAGTAACACTATTGATTATTATTCTGGGAAGCGATCCTGTCACTGCAGCAAGCGGAGTTGCCGCTTCTCTCGGAAACGTCGGACCTGCTCTGGGATCATTAGGTCCGATGTTCAATTACTCGCACATATCAGAAGCCAGCAAGCTGATATTTAGCATCTTAATGATCATAGGAAGGCTCGAGATCATCACCTTTTTCATACTTCTCTCCAGATCATTCTGGAAGTTATGATCATTTATTCAAGAATTGTTTTCCTTACAATTTCCAGGTTCTCGGGGGTTCCAATATCAAACCAGTAGCCATCATCATGTCTGAAAGTATAGATCTTATTATCTGCAGCAAGGCTAAGATACAATGTCGTCAGCGAAAACTTACCCTCTTTCATGTACCTGAAGATTAAAGGGTCAATCACATGAATTCCTGAAAAAGCAATCTTACTGGGGATTTCTTCGCTTCTCCGGGCAATGATTTCTTCACCTGTTGACACGTTGGTCCAGCCGCAAAGAAGACCTCTGTTATCAACCAGAAGAAATCTGTTTCCTCTCCGGTTCCTGACTGCCACTGTGGCTATTCCTTTTCTTTGGAGATGATATTCGTACAGAAGTGACAGGTTAAGATCTGTAATAATATCGCAGTTGTAAACCAGAAAAGGTTTTTCATCAAAGAAATGCCTTGCTTTAAACAGGCCCCCTCCTGTTTCCAGAAGCTCTTCAGATTCGTCCGAAACAGAGACCCTAAATCCTGACATTTTCAACCGCTGCACCTCCCTGATCACATCTTCCGCAAAATGATGAACGTTAATTATCACATCATCAAATCCATAGCAGTTGCAATTCTCAACAGCAATCCTGAGGATACTCTTACCGTTAATATCCACAAGAGCCTTTGGAACCGAATCTGTTATTTTTCCCAGTCGCGTCCCCTTCCCTGCAGCCATTATCATTGCTTTCATAAGGAGAAGGGTTATAAATGCCTCTGTCGTTGAAGGCTGACAAAAACAGATGTTTCAGGTATAACTTCTGCCACGCGATAAAGCTCATCAAGCCGGATATGGGGAGAGGCTTTCTCCGTAAGCCTGTTAAGCAATTCCACTCCAGGAACTATACTTTCAGTAAAAGTGGGTTTCTTTTCATACAATCCTCTGAAACCGAAAGCACCAAGAGCCTGCATTACCCTGATCATACTGAATGCAAAGTAGTAGCCCCTGAATTTGCCGGGATCCTCCTGAGTCCGGTTACAGAATCTGCCGATATAATATTCCAGCAGCGACTCCCTGTCCTCCTCTGTCATGGGTATTTTTGCATCATACAGCAATGAAGCTACATCATATTGCGGAGCGCCTTTCCTTCCACCCTGGTAGTCAATAAACCAGGGGTCCCCGTTCATAACCATCACATTTGCTGTCTGGAAATCCCTGTAAAGAAAATAATCCTGACCGGTCTCGAGAAGAAAATCTGCAAGCTTTTCAAAATCATTCTCGAGACGGCGTTCATTGAAAGGAACAGCCAGGAGTTTCAGAAGCATGTATTTGAAATAATTCATGTCCCACATCATCGACTGACGGTCGAAGCTCCTGTGAGGATAGCAAAGATCGAGGTTAAGACCTTCTATGCCTTCCGTCTGGAACAAAATAAGCTTGTCGAATATCTTTCTGTACAGAGTAAGGCTCTCATCATCAAAGGGAGATATTTCTTCACGGTTATGAAGCCAGGTATAGAGGTTTTCATTACCCAGGTCCTGAAGAAAATATATAAAGCGGGCGGGGTAATAGCCGTAGAGTTCTGGAACAGGAAGCGATTTTGAAAGGAAATGCCTTGTGAATCCAATAAAGGCCTCATTCTCTTCTTCATTTGGATTATAGGCAGCTATCACAGGGGAGTCCCCGGCGTTTATTCTGTAATACCTCCTGTCGGATCCGGACCTTGGTAAAGCGGTCACAGAAGCCGGACTCCTTCCATACAGATCATGGTAACCCTCTGAAATTACCTTAACTATCTCATTATCTTCCATTTAAATCAAGGCTTTCCTGTATCACTTAAAACTATAATCTAATCAATATTTTCCTTCTATACAAAATTAAAGTAATAACCCAGACGAGGATTACCTGGATAATTGCAAACATCAGGCTGCCGTTAAGATTTCCTGCAACCGGCACACAAACCTTTTCATAAAACCATGAGTAAAGGGTTGCCGAATCCGGTTCTCCTCCTGTCTTTACCAGCAACAGGGCTTTAGCCCAGATCCCTGCCAGGAAATATGAGGTCAGTGCATTTGTTCCAAAAATCAGGAAAGGAGTACCCCAACCCCGGAATTTGAGTACGTCAGTCACCCAGTAAACGAATGCGAGAATTATCATAGCCAGTCCTGATGAATACAATACATAGGAACTTGTCCATAGTGGTTTGTTAATGGGAAAGATCCTGCCCCACAAGAGGCCCAGTCCGATCAGACCTGCTCCGATAAATAATATTTTGAGAATATTCTTTACTGATGCCGACTTTTTCGTCAGCAGTTCAGCAGTATAATATCCTATCATGACATTCACTGCAGCAGGAATGGTACTCAGCAGTCCCAATGGATCAAAGGGTATTCCAAAGGCGGTACTAAGATGGTTTTCTCCGAGAATGAGCTTATCAATCCTAAGGACAAGGTTATTCTCAAGGGAATAGGGATCGTCTCCTCCGGAAATTGCCAGCAAGGCCCAGTACAAAAGGAGAATCACTGCCGAAACAATCCACAGGTAATCCCTTCTGACAGTAATGCAGATAATTGTCCCAATGAAATAGGCTAGTGCTATACGCTGAAGGACACCCATAATCCTCAATGCTGAATAGTCTCTGCCGAAGTTGGGGAAGATATTCAGAAAAAGTCCCAGTGCAAAGATCGATATTGTCCGCCTTAAAATCCTTAATAAGGAATCGGTATGGAGTTCGTGACCGTACTTTTTCATTGAGAACCAGACTGACACCCCGACGATAAAAAGGAAGAAGGGGAAAACAAGATCGGTCGGAGTGCATCCATGCCATTTTGAGTGTCTGAGGGGAGCATAAACGTAATCCCAGCTTCCGGGAGTATTTACCAGAATCATGAAAGCCACCGTCATGCCTCTGAAAATATCAAGAGAAACCAGTCTGCTGCTTTTAGCCATGTGAAATCGGGTTATCGCACACAAAATTAGATTTTTTGTCTCAATGATGAAGGAGTAACTACAGTTTCCCTTTTTCGATGTATTTTTTTGCCATTCTGTCGCCAGGGTGCTTTTTTGAAAAGTCCGACCAGTAATCGGCAATAGTAACTTTTATTTCCTTATGCAATATCCAGAGGCCTATCAGATTGGGCACTGTCATAAATGCAATTGTTATGTACGACAGCGACCAGATTATAGTTGTATCTGTAAACGAAGCTATGAAGAATGCAACAACAAAAATAACCCGGTAATAGATAACGTATTTCGGGCCCACAAGATAGGTAAGGGCTCTGTCGCCGTAATATGACCATGAGATTGCAGTGGAGAATGCAAAAAGCAGAAGTCCTATCGACACGATATATTTCCCGAATCCCCCCAGTATGCTTCGTTCGAAGGCAATAGTTGTGAGTGGGGCGCTATGGATAAGGGATTTTCCCGTTACATAAAGGGCCGATGATGCAGGTTTCCATTTGCCGTTTACCACATCAATTTTCCCAGTATACAACCCTTTATTTTCATAAAATCTAAAATCCTCAGCTACCGATCTGGAGGAAATGAGGGTTATTTCATTGTTCATCTGTCCGTTAACAATATCAAGCTGTCCTGTAAACAGTGGAAGTGCCTCTCCCCTTGTGATAAAGTCAGCGAGCATGTTCTTTTCTCCGGGAACATTTTCATCGTACTTCTGCTCAAGAAATATCATATCAGCAGTCTGGAACTGGTTTTCTATCTTTTCTGTCCATACTCCGCTGGATAGAACAACGAGCCCTGTAAGGGTACAGATTATTATTGTATCAATAAAAGGTTCAAGAATTGCTACCATTCCTTCCGACACGGGCTCAGGGGCACGGGCTGCTGAGTGGGCTATCGGTGCCGATCCCTGCCCGGATTCGTTTGAAAACAACCCTCTGTTGACACCCCTGTTGATGGCAAAGGCAATGGCGGCTCCCATGAAGCCTCCTGTTGCTGCAGTCCCGGTAAACACTGTTGAAAATAATGCGATAAACGAGGGAATAATATTCTCATAGTTGGTAAGGATAACAAGGATTGCTCCTATAAAATAAAAAATGGCCATTCCTGGGACAAGCTTCTCTGTAACCTTTGCTATCCTCTTTATTCCGCCAATAATAATCAGAGCAAGGATCACTGACAGAACTGCTCCTGTTATTATCTGTTTAATACCGAATGTAGTGAATATGGAGTTTGCAATGCTGTTAATCTGAGGAAGGCTTCCTGTTCCGAATGACGAAAGTACTGTTGCCGCTGCGAAAAAACCTCCTATCCAAAGACCGGTCCTTATTACCTTTCCATTTTTAGTCTTAATGTTAAGCCTTTTTTTCATGTAATACATTGGTCCGCCCGAAACCGAGCCATCGGGAAGAATATCCCGGTATTTATGAGAAATGGTAACCTCAACGAATTTGGTACACATTCCTATCGCTGCCGTAACGAGCATCCAGAAGAGAGCTGCGGGACCTCCGAGATGAATCGCCAGGGCTACTCCTGCTATGTTTCCTGTTCCGACAGTACCCGAAAGGGCTGTTGAAAGAGCCTGGAAATGTGAAGTATCGCCGACATCGAGATGATGATCATATTTACCCTTTACAACATCCACGGCATGCCTGAAATACCTGAACTGGGGAAACTTAAGATAAATTGTAAAGAAAATGCCCGTACCGAGGAGAAGAATAACGAACCATGGTGCTCCTCCGATGTAACCGTCGAGCATTATAAGGAATTCATTTATTTTTTGCATAACAGGATTTAAGTAAGATTGAGAATAAGCAATGAAAACAAATGTAACGATTTCCTGAAAAGATAAAAGAAACTGAAAAATGTTTCAGAACCTTTCCCGAAATAATCACACCTGCCGGTATATCTTAGGAGTTCAGTTTTCACAACGACACAGCTGCTTCAAGGCAATATGAAATATTTATTAAATTTGGCCATCATGATTACCAGCCAGTGAAAATTACCGAAATACTACAGCCATGTTATTAATAAAAAGAATCCATCCTGCGATTTTCATCCTTGTGCTTTTATTACAGCCATTAGTAACAAAATCACAGACAACTGATCCTCCTTTTATTAAATACATGGATCATCCTTGGGTTGATTCGGTCCTCAGGTCGCTCGACACAGAACAAAGGATTGCCCAGACAATCTGGATAGCTGCCTACTCCAACAGGGATATTTCACATGAAGTTGAAATAAGCGACCTCATAAGAAAGTACTGCCCCGGAGGATTAATCTTTTTTCAGGGTAGCCCCGGCAAACAGGCAGAACTTACAAACTTCTACCAGAGTATAGCAAAAGTCCCCCTTCTTATAAGCATGGATGCCGAGTGGGGGCTTGGAATGAGGCTTCAGAATGTTGTGAGATTTCCCTATCAGATGACTCTGGGTGCGATTGGCAACGATTCGCTCATTTATCAGATGGGACAGGCTGTTGCCGGGCAGTGCAGAAGGATGGGAGTAAATGTGAACTTCGCACCTGTGGCCGATATAAACAATAATCCAGGAAATCCGGTAATAAATTACAGGTCCTTTGGTGAGAACAGGGAGAGAGTGACCAGAGCCGCGATGATGTACATGAAAGGAATGCAGGATAACAGGGTTCTTGCCACGCTCAAGCATTTTCCGGGGCATGGTGATACTGACACCGACTCACACCTCGATCTTCCGGTGATTTCACATTCCCGTTCCAGGCTCGATACACTTGAGCTCTACCCCTTTCGCAACCTTATCCACGAAGGAGCAGGAGCCGTAATGACAGCCCATCTGAATCTCCCATCCCTCGATCCGTCATCCAACCTTCCTTCAACGCTTTCATCCGTAATAATAAATGATCTGCTGAAAGGGGAACTCGGGTTCAGGGGACTTGTTATTACAGATGCAATGAACATGAAAGGCGTTACAAAATACTTTAACCCTGGTGAAGCTGAAGCCAGAGCTCTCTTTGCGGGGAACGATGTAGTCGAATTTGTAACTGATATAGATGCAGCTGTTGTCGCGGTTAAAAAGATGCTCACTGAAAAGAAACTGACACAGGCCGATATTGATCTCAAGTGCAGGAAAGTACTTGCAGCGAAGTACTGGTGCGGACTTAATGAAATAAGCCCTGTAGTGGAAAAAGAAATCGAAGCTGACCTGTCGTCGAACTGGAATATAGCCCTCATACGAAATCTTTACGCCAATGCTCTCACGGTAATCAACAACAACGAAAATATTATTCCTGTCAGGGACCTGGATAAGACCAGAATAGCGGTAGTATCGGTTAACAAGTCCCGTTCATC
>JAVEZS010000073.1:0-9455 GCA_034002885.1 Bacteroidales bacterium | reverse complement strand
GGTTTGTCAATATTATGCAGAGTCAATACTCTTGAACTCTTTTCCCATAAAGGTAATTAACGACCGGTTTCTTTCCCGGATAAGACATTGAACAATATTTCAGTCATTCAATGGAAAGAATCTGACTAATGTATGAGATGGTCCGATTGTAAAGTCAAACCCACAAAATATATAATCATCAGCCTAATGTCTGGGAATATTAGTCTAAATTTAAGAATCTGTTTATATTATGATTAATGAAACATTAGCACAAGATTATGTCAGAAAACAACAAAAAAAAGGCCGTAATCATACTGGCATCAGTCATTTACTGCGCAGGATCTGCAATCATGATTGCCCAGACCCCGCTACCGCCTCCTCCACCTCCACCTCCTCCTGCCGATACAGCCTTGTCAGGTCAGGTGACCAAAGCCGATAGCCTGTTCCAGGCAGGAAGCATAAAAGCTGCTGTTAAGCAGTACCGGATTTTGTATTCTCAGAATAAGAATGACAGAGAGATCATCTATAATTATGCCTGCGCTCTCTCCCGATCGGGGCAGACAGACAGTTCGCTTTATTTTTTGTATGAAGCAGTGAAGAATGAACCTTCGGTTTCCGTTCTTACTGATCCTGACCTGCTTGCGGTCAGGGAATCAAAGGGCTGGGATGAATTTGAAAATGAACTGATTTCAGCTGTAAATAAGATAACAGACAACAGTATAAAGGATACAGAGTACGCAAAATCTCTATTGAGAATCCTGTGCCAGGAAATGTCGGTATTTTATGAAGTCGGAATTGCCGTCAGAAGTCTTGGGCCCGACTCCCCGGTGGTAACTGCGCTCAGAAGGTTACAAACATGGCAGAATGAAAAAAATCTTGCAGAGATGGAGGCGCTGATTAGTTCAAAAGGATGGCCCGGGATAAGCCAGGTTGGCAGCCAGGCGGCCAGTTCTGCATTTTTTGTCATTCAGCATTCAAATGCCGGGATCCAGGAGAAGTATATAGAACTGTTCGAGGCTGCCTGCCGGAAAGGCGAAGGAAACTGGCAGCAATATGCATTGATGTTCGACCGGATGAGGATGAATCAGGATAAGCCGCAAAGATATGGTACACACCATTATATGGATCCTTCAAGAGGCAATACAAATGAACTGTATCCTCTTGAGGACGAGTCAAAGGTTGATGAATGGAGAAGAGAGATCGGACTTGAACCACTGGATGATTACTTATTAAGGACCGGAATAAGAAAGAAGTCTTGAATTCCAGTCATCTCATGCCTGTCGAACAACCTGTTGTGTTCAACGGGGTTACTTTTCAGGTTCTGTCTGGCAATTTTTGGGTTAAGACAAAAGACCAGACCAATAACAATTGAAGACTTATTCCGGATTGTTCAGTATCTTCTTTCTTTTTGTCAATATCCTTTTGCCCGTTCCGGAATTGACAGCTCTCTTCAGAAGCCTGAAATAGAGGAACAGGTAAAGCATAAAGGAAACGAGCCAGAGGACAATTATATTGAACCAAAAAGTATCTGCCTGCGTATTCCCTATTTTTTTATAAGGAGCATAAAAATGAGCACGACCGTTGGCTGACACAGGCTTCATGTATGCTGGTTCATATTTCTGTATGATCTTTTTATCAGTCTCTATTATCTTTTGGATTGAAAATTCATCAAGAACTATTTCCGTGAGTCTGATATTGGTATGGTTATTTTTCAGTTCGATAAGTGCGCTATCCCCAATTTCTTCCAGCAAGGCGGCTGTGACGGAGTCCTTTTTCAGAACGTTCTTTTTCCTGACCTCCTTAAACCTGTTTGCAAGGTTGTCAAGCAGACTTTCTGTCCTGATTGCTGCGGAATCATCAAATCTGCCGGTTTCCAGCGAGTTTTTAATATCTCCCGGAAGAGGTCCTGATCCGGCCTGCTCCGACATTTTCCCGATATACACTCTCAGTTTTCCAAGGTTGTCAGCAACAAGTTCCCTGTACCGGGAAGAATCCCTGTAATTGCGGCAGATCCACAGATCCTTTCTAAGGGCTTCAGACAGGAATGATGCATACCATGTGTTCTGGCTTATCTCCATATTATACCTGAAGAAGTTTTTTTCATACCTGTTGTTTTTGAATTGTTCGGTTGCCAGCGCTTCATAGGCCCACCTGGCAGGCATCAGATCACCGATAATAGGGACAAATTCATTGCAGGTGTTTTCCTTTCTGTGCAGACTGTCGAACTTCACAAGCACTCCGCTGAACAACAGCTGGGGAATAATTATAAAAGGGATAAGTATATAGATCGTTGCAGCTGAATTAAAGGCAGATGAAATGTTAAGTCCTATCAGATTGGCCAGGCATGAAATGCTGAACAGTATTATCCAGTATGTCAGTGTCATTCCATTTATTCCAAGAATCAGGTTTCCTGTGAAAACAAATGATATTGTCTGAAGTGCTGATACCAGGAACATCATCATCACCTTTGAATTTATGTAACTGAACCAGCTCAGACTAAGAAAGGATTCCCTCTTGAGAATTTTACGGTCCCTGACAATCTCCTCAGCGCTGATGATAAGTCCCATGAAAAGAGCTGTAATAACGCACATGAACATGTAGGCAGGAAGGTTTTCATTCTCACGGAGGCTGTAGGCCTCGCCTGAAACATTTCTTGTGAAGAAGGCAAGAAGGATAGCCAGAAGAGGTGCTCCGAGCAGACTAATAAGCATATACTGCCTGTCAGCCATTTTTACCAGAAGATCTCGTGTGAAGAAGTTAACCGATTGTCTGGCCAGTCCGGGTATTGAATATTTATTTTCGGGCAAGGGTTCCCGGATAAGGATTTTTTCTGCAGGTTTTTTCTGTTTTTCTGCCCTGAACCTTTCAGCCCATTCAGCCGGAGAGACTTTTCTCAGGCGGGTTGGCCTGCCATATTCATTCACCACCTTAGATTCTATTATCCTCAGAAGCTGGTCTGTATCTACATTGCCGCAGTTGATGCACTGATCCTCAGTAGCATTGGCAAGATTGGCCCGGGTTTTGAACCAGATAACAGTCTCATTGGGATTCCCATAGAATATCATGTAACCACCACGGTCTAGGATCATGATACGGTCGAGAATTTTGTAGATATCAGAACCCGGCTGATGTATCGTTGTGATTATAAGTTTTCCCTTGTAAGCTTGCTCCTTGAGCATTGTCATAACTGTCTCTGCATCGACGGAGGAAAGACCTGAAGTAGGCTCATCGACAAAAAGTATGGTCGGTTCCCTTATAAGTTCGAGTGCTATGTTCAGTCTTTTTCGCTGGCCGCCGCTGATTATTTTATTTACAGGGCTTCCAACCTTCAGGTCCTTTATTTCATAAAGATCAAGATCGTTAAGGATCTTCTCGACCTCCTTCCTGATGCCGGCTTCTCCAAGGTTGTTCAGACACATCCTGGCATTGCAGAGAAGATTCTGAAATACGGTAAGTTCTTCATACAACAGATCATCCTGGGGTACAAAGCCGATGACTCCTTTAAGATGTTCCCTGCCTTCTGAACTGTTAAGATCATAACCATTGATAAGCACCATTCCTGATCCGGGTTTGTAAATGCCGCTCAGGAGATTGAGCAGGGTCGATTTCCCGACACCGCTTCCTCCCATTATCCCGATAAGTTTCCCTGATTCTTCGCGGATGCTGAGGTTTTGTATCCCGTTTTCACTGTCGTTGAATCTGAGGCTGATATCCCTCGCCTCAACCGTAACACGGACCTTGAATGCAGCTCCTGTAAATATTTCGGCAATATCATTGTAAAAGATTGTATTTACCGAAGCCCCCCGTATTGACGATCCATGATCAAACACATAGGTTTGTCCGGGATAAATGTTCTGTCCGTTCAGAAAAAGATCCTCCTCCCCCTCATATTTCATAAGCAGGGTATTGATGCTTGTAACATTCAGAAAGGACAGCATGCCCCTGAGATTCTCATTGACAATATGTTTGATCCCAGAGCGGTCTTTATCGTTTTTGCTGTTAATGGTAATCAGCATCTTTTTCCGGATGCTTCCCTTATCCGGTTCAAGAATAAACCCCAGGATATCATGGTATTCAGTCTGCTCGATGTTGAATGCTGAAGCAACAGTATCTGCAAATTCAAGCTCTTTTTCGGTGATGCCCTCACTGAAAGCTATGAAGTCCATAAGCTGGACCATGACGTATATCTTCTGGCTCTGCTGAAGCTCCTCGTTTATTTGTTCGCATATACCAAGGATTCTCATTGATGTCAGGGAGGTGCGTTTGCGGTCTTTTATGCTGTCCTTCAGAATCCCCTCGGGGTAATAAAGCCTGAGATACTCATCAAACAATGCCATGTATTTGATGATCTGTTCGTTATTCAGATGCTTTGACAGGAAGAGCCGTACAACCTCACGTCCCCTTGTGGATAATTCCCTTTCTGCATGAACATCACTTATCAGGGCAAACAACTGGATCAGCGCTTTCAGGATAGGTTCACTCATCCTACTGAGAATTTAGTAATAATCACCAGGATATTTTCCGGGTTTTCTTCTCTTGAAATATGCAAATAATCTTATATTTGTTTAAGTATATCAAGTTACTAATTAAATTGTATCCGGAGAAATTTTTTAGATTAACCTCAAGGCATTAAGGTCTGCATATGCATCCCGCGAATTTCTTAACTGACATTTAACAGGCTCTTATGGATAAGCTGATCATAAATCCGACAGTCTTTACACCGAAGGTCATACTTGACCATGAGAAGCATCTTATGGAGATTGTTGGCGAGTCAAGACCCCAGGATGTTCGAGAATTTTATCTTCCTGTCGTGGAATGGATGAATGATTACAGTCAGAGGATTCTTGATTCTGATGACAGCAAGGATCCCGTCACCATAAATTTCAATTTCAATTACTTCAATTCCGGATCCGCGAAGTGTATTCTCGATATCTGCAAGATCCTTGCAAAACTGCGTTCACATGAGGTCGATGCTTCCGTCAGATGGCATTATATAAAAGGTGATGATGACATGCTCGAAGCAGGCCGGGAAATAGCACGAATTGTGAACCTGCCTTTCGAATTTATAGAATCAGGAATGAGATGAGATCCTTTGCAGGATTTGAAAGCACTGCAAAAATCCGAAAGTTCGGTCAACAGCCTGAAATACCTGAACAAGCGACTTATTCTACAACCCCAGCACTTCTCTTCCCTGTTTGAACACAATATCAACAGGGATTCCGGCTGAGTTGACCTTTTCGAGGTCACGGCGCAGGCTTTCCGTCATTACGCCGTCGCCTTCCACCCAGGTTTTGGCTGCGTCATAATCACCATCACCCTGAACCTCAAGAATTTTTTCAACAAGCGATTCCACTGCTTTTTTCATTTCATTGAGGTTCACTTTATAGTAACCGTTTTCCTGGTAAATGAATGCCCCGTTGTCAGCAAAGTATTTAAGCGAGAGCATATTGGCTTTTCCATGCGCACTTGAAGCACCAAAGCGGCTGGAGCGGAAGATCCCTGCAAAGAAAGTGACATAGTTGTTCATCACCTCACCGCTTGTAATTTCCCCCAGTTCATAGAGTTTTGTTACCAGGTACAGGCCCATAATATCGGCCTTGGCCTCTTCGAGGGCAGAATATTGTTCCTTCAGAGCCTCCCTGACGGGACCCTTTCCGTTTATGGTGTTCTTCACCCCCATGCCATGGGCAACTTCATGGAATGTGGTGTTTTCGAAAAAGGCATCGAAGGTTATGTGACCGCGTTGGCTCTCGTCAATCAGCATCGATGCTATGGGCATGAGAATATTGTCGAATTTGGCCTTCATGGAGTTCTTGAGCTGGAGCTTGCGGCTTCCGATCGCAAGGTGAATCTCGGGATCGTTTGGCAGATTTATGGCAATGGTCTTGCTCCCGGCGTTACAGTCACCTGCATAGTAAATAGCATCATATACATTCATATCAGCATCAATTCCGGGCTTCTCGGCTTTGTAGGCAGGATCGACAGGAAGTCCCTCCTGAAGGGCCGGGAGCATCGAGTTGAATTTCTCAAGCCTGGCGCTCCAGACCGGATCTTTCACCAGAACGAATGCCTCGTGGGCAGCTTTGTAACCAAACAGCTGATCTTCATAGTTCTCAATAGGGCCAACGACAAAGTCGATATTCGACTGTTTCATTTCCATCCAGGCAAAGTCGCTCGGCTGATACTTGTTGGTGAGCAAGGCGTCGGCCCTCATGGTGAGGTACTTCTTCAGACCTGGATCCTCTGCCAGTTCTGCTGCCCTTATCATAAGCCCGGCCGCTTTCGAATGCTGCTCCTTATATGCCTCGGAGTATGGTACCGTAACCAGTTTACCCTCATTATCGCGTCTGACAAGGTTATAGAGGCTGGTCTTTTCCGGATCATCCCATTCTTCAAATTCCTTTACTGTAATGTCAGCAGGATAGAATTGAGCCCCGGGGAGCTTTTCCCCGAATCCGGGAATGAATGGAGCATTGCCATTCAGTCTGTCCCAAGGGCCGTAATGAATCTTTACGTAATCCCTGGCGTACTCATTCTTTATTCCGGACAGAAGCTCCTCCCTGTCGCCGTATGCCTGCGTCCAATATATATCATCAATTATGGCTGCCGCATCAATAAGCAATCCTGTAATTTCCCTTTCCTGGCTGCTGAGGAAGCTCAGGTCGGTGGTAAGCGTTACCTCTTTGAATCGTGCAAGACTGGCTTTCATCTCTTCTGTAAGTTTCTTATCTACGGAATTGCAAGCTGTCAGCGATACTGTCAGGATTATTATAAGTAATCTGAAAATCTTCGTGTTCATGTCTGCCGGATTTTTGTTGTTTAACCGGCAAGTTAGGAAAAGTTTTGATCTTCCTAAGCATCAATAATCAGGATACAGGCCATTCCTGTAATTTCTGAATCAACTTTTTCTCCTGACCCGGTTGGCAGATTCTATTATTGATTGAACAATCGGGGAAGAAAATCATACAGTGACATTCGCCACACCTGCCATTCATGTATTCCCGGAAAGGTTGTATATTCAACATCCATCTTATTCTGTCTTAAGGTATTAACAAATTTGTTTGTTGCATCGATCCTGGGATCCTGTTCGCCGACGGAAATATAAAAGAGCTTAAGGCTTTTATTAAAATCAGGATTATTCGTCAGCAATCCCGGTATTGTTTTCTCAGCATCAAAGTCAGCCTCAGCAATTCCTCCGAAGAGGCCGGTACTGAAGACTCCTAGGTAATCGAATTTTTCAACGTTACGCAATCCGATGTAAAAGGACTGACCTCCACCCATAGAGAGACCTGCTACTGCTCTTTTTGACTGATCGTTATAAACCCTGTAATTCTTCTCGATAACAGGTAGCACATCAGTAAATAATTCATCAGCCCCGACCTGCAGCGCTTCATTACTGTATCCCCCGGGCACTCCCGTTTCAACATTTCCATTTGTCATCACAATGATCATAGGTCCGGCTTTTCCCTCCGCCAGAAGGTTATCCATTATAATACCGGCAGCGCCTTCGTTGTACCATGATGTCTCATTCCCCCCTCCGCCGTGACGAAGGTATAATACAGGGTATTTTCTGTCATACGACAGATCATATTCCGGCGGGACATATACATAAAGCTCACGTAGTTTTTTCTGGACAGTGGAGTAATATGTTCTTATATGTACGCTCCCATGAGGTACATTCCTGATTTCATCAAACCGGGGAGGATCAGCTGGTACGTTGAGCAGGTTATAACCGGGTACCGTACCTATCTGTAAGTCGGGATTCAGCGGATCAAGAATCCGGAGACCGTCAACATGAAGGGCATATGTATAAATCTTTGGTTTCAGAGGACCAACCGTAACTGACCATCTCCCTTTTTCATCCTTTTTCATCGGATATTTTGAGGTGTCACCCTCGAATCTCAGAAGCACTTCTGAGACAGTGGGTGCAAACAAATTAAATGTTACGGTAAGGTCAGGATTAACAACAGGGGAGGTTCTTCCGGTCATACCCGGCTGAGCGAATAAAAAGTTGCTGATTGCAGATAAGGCAATAATCAGACAGGCACTTTTTCTTATTTGTCTTTTGATATTCATAATTAATATTTTCGGATAATAATACAGTTATTCAGATTTGGGAGAGGCTTAACTTGTTATGGAGCAAATATTAAAAATAACTTTTCTTATTTAAGAAACCTGATCAATGTTATTTCAATCTCCATTACTAAGTTAAGCGGATTCTGAACATTCAATTCAGTTCGATGCTTCAAATTTTGAGTCGAAGTCATAATTAAGGCCCGCTTAATAAAACAAATGAATGGCAATTCTGACTTTTTCACGGTGAATTTCAGGTCAGAATAGTCTCTTATTAAATCAGATCATAAGAATTGTATTGGGATTACACTAACTTTATGTCAAACGCTTAAGCCTGGAATACACGAATCTGATCATTCGTATCTGGTACTGATTAGCAATACATTATCAGAAAAAATGGATTTAAAATATATATCCGAAAAATGCAATTATTAAAATTTTATTGACAGTGTTATGAAAAGAAGAAATGGGTTACTCACAATGCTTTTTTTTATTGCCTCCGGAATCTGCATTGCACAGTTTCCTGAACCGGTTAAAGTTGAAGGTGGCAAGTTACAGGGGACTGTTGAAGATGGTTTAACGGTTTATAAAGGTATACCTTTTGCAGCACCTCCTGTTGGAGAACTGCGTTGGCGTGCTCCTGAGCCTGCTGCAAAATGGGATGGTACACTTAAAGCTGACAAGTTTGCGCCGGGTCCCGTTCAGGGACAGAATTTTCCTTTCGGTAAGAGCGAAGACTGTCTGTACCTTAATATCTGGACACCTGCGAAGTCGAAGAATGACCGGATACCGGTAATGGTATGGATCCATGGAGGTGGATTTGGTGCAGGATCTGCATCAGAAGCACTTTTTTATGGGGATAAGCTTGCAAAGAAGGGAGTTATCCTTGTTTGTATTGCCTATCGGGTAGGTCAGCTGGGATTCCTGGCACATCCTGAACTGAGTGCCGGGAGTCAGGCCCGTGTTTCAGGAAATTACGGTCTTCTCGACATGATCGCAGGCCTGCAATGGATTAGGAGAAATATCTCTGCATTTGGTGGTGATCCCGGTAAGGTGACTATTTTTGGTGAGTCAGCAGGTGGAATAGCGGTAAGTATGCTGTGCGCTTCACCCCTGGCCAAAGGGCTGTTTCATGGTGCCATTTCTCAGAGCGGAGGTTCATTTGGACCTTCAAGACCTACTACTTTCCCGGGTGAGAATATGAAGCGGCTTCATGATGCTGAACTCGCCGGGATAGAATATTTAAAAAATGCCGGCGTTTCATCGGTCGATGAGTTTCGGAAGATACCTGCAGACAAGCTTCCCGGAGGACGTGGAATCGGCATGGCATGGCCTGTAATAGACGGATATGTGATCCCTGAAGATCAATACAAGCTTTATGCAGCCGGAAATTACAACGACAC
>JAVEZS010000072.1:0-9702 GCA_034002885.1 Bacteroidales bacterium | reverse complement strand
CCCTTATTATCTCATTCACCGAAAGTATCCTTCCTTCGCGGCGGGCAAGAAGTTCCTCTCCCTGACCGATCGCCATCGCCCTGTGCCCCCGGGATACAGCCCTGAAGCAGCCTGAGGCCGGACTCTCCGAAAGGCCGCTTCCGGCCAGAAGTCTGTAGCCCTCTCCTGTAAGAAGGTCTCCAAGGTTGATGGCAACAGGTATCCCGTAGCGTGAATGTATTGTCTCCTTTCCGTAACGGAATGAATCGTTGTCCTCAATGTCGTCGTGAATAAGGGAGGCCTTATGGAAGCATTCAACCGACATTGCCAGGCGGGCAAGAAGTTCCTGGTCGGGGTTCCTGCTGAATGCCTCGTATGCAAGGACTGTCAGCAGAGGACGAATCCTTTTGCCACCTGCCATCAGCATCTCCTTAACCATGTTCCCTGTTGCCGAACCGTCGAGTTCAAGGATCCTGCCAATTCTGTCTTCAGTGAAAAGCGCTGAAGTCTTTTCTTTAAGATTGTTTATGTTAAGCAGGTTGAATTCTGACTTCCTGTCGATGTAGTTTATTTCCTCACTAACCCATCCGGCATCGGCTGTAGTGTCCTTGCATCCGCAGGTCACAAGGGGAATTCCTATTCCGGGTATCGAGTATTTGGTTACCGAACCGAACATCTTCTCAAGAACGGCCATGCATCCGACTCCGACAACGGCATCTACTTTTCCGCTTTCAAGAAGTCTAGAGGCAATGGTGCTTCCCTCAGCAACTATTGTAATGTATCCCAGGTTCTCAGCTTCCTTCAGAAAACAGCAGATATTGCAGTTGCCGCACTCGCTGCAGAGAAGGCCAAGCTCATCCTCCTCGCCCCTGCATAGTTTGCTGTTTCGCAGGCACATCGGAAGAAGGAGCATCCGGCGGTCGAAGGGAATGGATCCCACAATGGGTCTCCAGACCGCATTCCCTGCGCATACCATTATGAAAGCCTTGTTGCTTTTATCCCAGTTGTTTTCTGCGATAAGCATATCGGCGTAACCTGACAGCCGCTCGTAGGAAACGGGAGGTGTGATCTTTCTCTCAAGGAAAAAACTTTCCACCCTGCGCCGTATTTCCTCCCTCAGTTCATTGTCCTGCGGAACTTCCATCGGCATGACAGTTTCCACTTCTGTCTGTATTATATTGTTAATTTTATCCATATGCACCCATTCCAAAGAAAGCAGTTCTTTTTGCAAACCTGTAGAAAAAATTCTTTTCCGGTATCACAGGGCATGATCCATGGCTCGGAAGCCCTGGTGCTGCCTCAAGATCGTCAATATACCCGGGTCTGTTCGATGTGTTCATGGCATTGTGCTTTATGCTGAAAGCCTTTATCCATTCAGGGTCTTCCATCACTACGCAACCATTTGTCTTTCCATGTATCTGTTCCCTGAAATCCTTTAGAAATTCCGACCCTTCATAGAGAGATTCAGCTGAACCTTCCGGGACACTCTCCGCTGCAATCTGAAGCACAGGACATGGTTCTATAAAGCCTGCTGCGTTGATATGGTGACTCAGTCCGTCAGCCGCAGGGCAGAATGGTTTTCCTTCAGCACTCCAGTATGAGTCGATCAGTACCATGGGGAGCCTGCTTCTTCCTTCAACAAGAAAGCTCCTCAGTCGGTGGATCTGGTCAGCATCAAGCGCCAGTTCGTAGTTCGGATTGCTCCCGGCAGGCCTGTATATATAATACCATATGTAAACGACCCCCATGTCGTGAAGCCTCATAACGAATTCGTCAGAAAGAGCCATTTCTATATTTGACCTGCATACGCTTATTGCAACACCTGTGATAAGTTTTTCAGAAACGGATGTTTTTATTGCCTCGATGGTCCTTTTGTATATATTGTGTCCTCCCCGGCGTATGTCTGCAACCACCTCATCCCCTTCAAGGCTTATCAGAGGGGTTACATTTCCCATTCTCCGAAGTCCTGCAGCGACTGAGGGAGTAAAAAGAGTCCCGTTGGTGAAAAGCTGGAAATAACAATCGTGGTGCTTTGCAAAAATATTCATCAGACCAGGGTGCATCAGGGGTTCTCCTCCAAGGATCCCGCAGAAGTAGGATCCATGCCTTTTCCCTGCCTCAATTACCGAATCGATTTTTTCAGCCGGCATGTAATCCGGGATTCCTGCCGTTGTCACCCAACACCCCTGACATCTCAGGTTACAATCGTTGGTTATCGAAATGAACTGGAATGCTGGAAATAAAGAACCTCTTTTATATCTCTTCCTGAATTTCCGGAAACCGGTAAAGCCTTTCCATCCCATGTTTATCAGGAATTTCCTCCGGCATTTACTGTCGGCATTCATAAAATTTTTGTATATCGACATCGGCTTACTCTAGTTTATTGAAGACCCTTTTTGCGCCCTGTCCCTTTCAGACATTGCTTTTTTCATCGCCTCTTCCCTGATTATTGATTGCCGTTTCAGCTTCCTTCTCTGGAGTGCATGATATATATCATTACCCAGGAACTCCTCAATATCATGTGTTTGCCTTTGCTGTTCCTCCTTCTCGTCAATCTCATCCGAACCACCTATTGCGCCTCCGTGCCTGTATTTCGGGAAGACAATCGCGGTTGCGGGACATATCCTTGCACAGGCCGGGCAGTTATTCTTGCAGGCGTTAGGGTTGATCACCGTTACCTTTGCGCCGGTTTTTCCATAAACGCCGAAAAGGCAGAAATCGGCACACTGTCCGCACGAGGTGCACCTTGAATAATCTATTACGGGATACCACGACGGCCATCCTGATCCTTCTGTAATCTCTTCAAGTTGAGAAGACCCAGCCAGGTTGCCGCAGAATTCATCGATGGTCCGGATAGCTTCCGGCACTGTCGACTCAATCAGATTGAGGCGACTGAATCGCGGCAGTGGGGACTCCTCATTATTTACCATCCCGAAAAGAAGGTTCATGCTCCTTAGCTGACAACCTATAACCAGGCAGTCTTCCCCTCCTGAAAACAAACCGGCAAGGTCATCTTTTTTCATGGCGGCAAGGCCACACAGATCCGAAAGTATGGTGACCCTCACCGGTACGTTCCCGAGGTGCTGACCGACTGTTTTTAACAGATTGGGGTCGATCCTTTCTCCGCCGCAGTTGCAGAAGACGATGTGCCTGCCGGTAATGTGACCTGAATCTTTTATCATCCTGCAAAATTAGCAATTCCGGGGTTCAATAGTTAAAAACCCTTCCCACCTTTGTAAAAACGGGATTTAAAAAGAAAAACACCTGACCTATGACGAAAGGACATAAAACTTCAGGCTCCATTTCCTGTTTACCTTTCTTGTTTATATTTTAATAATATATTGCATAACAAGTATAATAACGTTAATTACATATTAAATTAAGGCTTATGCTTAATAATATATATTAAATATCGTTTATAAGTATAATATATTAAATATTTATTATAGATTTACACCCAATAATTATTACGGACAGGAAAAAGTCAGGGGCGGAGAAGGCCAATGTACAACTTTCCGGACTGTTAAAAAACTTGATATGTGTGGAATTGCAGGAGTATTCGATCTGAAATCTGATCACAACGAATTAAGGCAGGTGATCCTTAAAATGTCGGGAAAAGTAAGGCACAGAGGTCCTGACTGGTCGGGAATTTATGCCTGTCAGGGAGCAATACTTGCTCATGAGAGGCTGGCTATAGTCGACCCTCAGTCGGGGAAACAGCCTTTTGTGAGTAAGGACGGCAGGTTGATTCTCGCCATCAACGGGGAGATTTACAATCACAGGGAGATCAGGGAACGGTACGAAGGTCTCTATGAGTTTTCAACTCACTCCGACTGTGAAGTCATCCTGCCCCTTTATCTCGACAAGGGTCCTGATTTTCTTGAGGAACTGAACGGTATTTTTGCCTTTGCATTGTACGACAGGGAGCAGGACTCCTGGTTAATAGCCCGCGACCACATAGGAATTAATCCTCTCTATACAGGAAGGGACAGATCGGGTAATTTTTATGTGGCTTCGGAGCTGAAGGCTCTCGAGGGTGTCTGCGGCCAGATTGAGGAATTCCTTCCGGGTCATTATCTCTACAGCCGCAACGGAACTCCCGTCAGGTGGTACAACCGCGAATGGGTGGACTACGATGCGGTTAAGGATAACAGTTCTTCGGTTTCCGGACTCAGGGAAGCCCTTGAGGCTGCCGTCCACAGGCAGCTGATGTCAGATGTTCCCTATGGGGTTCTGCTTTCCGGGGGACTTGATTCATCGGTGATTTCGGCTGTTGCCAGGAAGTTTGCGCCAAAACGCATCGAAAGCGGTGACAAGCAGGATGCATGGTGGCCCCAGCTTCATTCCTTTGCAATAGGACTAAAGGGATCACCTGACCTGGCGGCAGCCAGGAAGGTGGCTGACCATATCGGAACGGTTCATCATGAGATATACTTTACTATTGAAGAAGGCCTTGATGCCATCAGGGATGTAATATATCACATTGAGACCTATGATGTTACAACGGTCAGGGCTTCGACACCGATGTACCTTCTCGCAAGGGTGATCAAATCGATGGGTGTTAAGATGGTTCTTACAGGTGAAGGTTCGGATGAGATCTTCGGCGGATACCTTTACTTCCACAAGGCTCCCGACCCAAAGTCCTTTCACGATGAGACAATAAGAAAGATCAGCAAGCTTCATCTCTACGACTGCCTGAGGGCAAACAAGTCGCTTGCAGCATGGGGCGTGGAAGGCAGGGTACCCTTCCTCGACAAGGAATTCATGGATGTGGCGATGACTCTTAACCCGGCCGATAAGATGGTCGCTCCGGGACGCATGGAGAAATGGATGCTGCGAAAAGCCTTCGAGGATTACCTTCCTGAATCTGTCACCTGGCGCCAGAAGGAGCAATTCTCCGACGGGGTGGGTTATAACTGGATAGACACTCTGAAGAGCACTGCTGCACGGGAGGTTTCCGATAACCAGATGGAGAGCGCGAAGTACCGTTTCCCCATAAACACTCCCATGTCGAAGGAGGAATATCTTTACAGGTCAATTTTTTCGGAACATTTTCCATCCGATGCAGCAGCAGCCTGCGTGCCCTCGGTACCTTCAATAGCATGCAGCACGGCCGAAGCGCTGGCCTGGGACTCCTCATTCAGGGCCATGGCCGATCCCTCAGGAAGAGCTGTCAGAAATGTGCATAACGAATCGTTATGACAAAACCTGAATGTACCAGCCGTACGGACTAAGTCAAATCAGGCGCCTTTTGTCCTGTTTCTTTCATTCTTCCGCCTCTTATCCTTTCCTATTTGGGAATTCGTGCTATTTTTGTAATAGCTGAAACCTGATACCATTTAAACCATGAGTGATTATGATATTGATAATTTTGATGATTTCAAGATTATCCTGTGGATTATACTCTTTCTCTTATTCGGCATTGTGATAGTCACATGCCGTCATATTCCTGATGACCATGTAATGACCGTTAACGGCCCTGAACCGGCGGGTAAGATGGGTGTAACCCTTGAGCACGAGCACATTCTTGTTGATTTCAGAGGGGCCGCCAGCCCTGACCGCATCATATGGAACAGGGATTCGGTAGCTGCCAGGATTCTCCCCATTCTGAACGCAGCAGGTGAAAGAGGAGTGAAGACATTCATTGACTGTACTCCTGCATATCTTGGCCGTGATGCTCTTCTCCTCAGAGAACTCTCCAAGGAGGCAGGAATGATCATCCTTACGAATACAGGATATTACGGCGCTGTCAATAACAAGTATCTTCCCGAAAGTTTTTACGGGCTTTCGGCGGCTGAACTGGCAGGAATATGGATCGATGAATCGGAGAACGGAATAGAGGGTACAGGGATAAGGCCAGGATTCATCAAAATAGGAGTCAATCCGGCTGATGCCCTGTCGCCCGATCACAAAAAACTCATTACTGCCGCTGGTATCGCCCATCTGTCGACCGGACTTGTTATAGCCTCACATACAGGACCGGATAACCCGGCTTTTGAGCAGATAGAGATCCTGGTAAGCCAGGGAGTAGATCCTTCAGCATTCATATGGGTTCACGCACAGAACGGAACTGCCGGGGGTAACATAAAGGCCGCGGAAAAGGGAGCATGGATATCCCTTGACAATATTCATGAACGACCCGGTGCAGAAGAAGGAGAAAAGAACAGTATCGGATGGTATGCCGGCAGGATAGAAGCATTGAAAGAGGCCGGTTATCTCAACAGGGTTCTTATCTCTCACGATTCCGGCTGGTACGATCCGGAGAAGCCAGGAGGAGGAAACCCTAACGGATTTACAGATATATTCGATCATTTCATTCCTGAACTTGAAAAGAGGGGATTTACCGGTGATGAGATAGATCAGATACTTATCCGTAACCCTCGAAAGGCATTCAGCATAAGGGTAAGAACGCTCTGACCTGAAGAATGTGCTGAAATCAGGACTTTAAAGCGGTTGGCGATAGCGGTAACGCAGTGCTTTTGAAACAAGAATCGTAATAAACCACATTTAATATGAAGAAACAGATCCCGGCCGCAGTGTGTGCTTCACTGGCCCTTATTGCCTGCAATACGGAGAAGGGAAAAAAACTTCCCAACATTGTTTATATTCTCGCCGACGACCTTGGATACGGAGATCTCAGCTGTTACGGTCAGGAAAAATTCAGTACGCCGAACATTGACAGGCTGGCAGCTGACGGCATGCTTTTCAGACAGCATTACACAGGCTGCACGGTAAGCGCTCCCTCCCGTTCAAGTCTCATGACAGGTCAGCATACCGGACACACACCCATCAGGGGCAACAAGGAGTGGGATCCGGAGGGACAATGGCCCCTTCCGGCCTCATCATTCACGGTTGCTGAGATGCTCAGTGAGAGAGGCTATACAACAGGTGCCTTTGGGAAGTGGGGACTGGGATTCGTCGGCACCGTAGGAGATCCCAATCTCCAGGGATTTGACGAGTTTTATGGATACAACTGCCAGAGGCTGGCACACAACTATTATCCCTTCCATCTCTGGCACAACAATGAAAAGATACTTCTGCACGAAAACGACAGCGGCAAAACAGGTACTTACAGTACTGACCTCATCCATAAGGCAGCCCTTGACTTCATGACACAAAACAGCGACAAACCTTTTTTTATATTCTATCCGACCGTTATTCCCCATGCCGAGCTCTTTGCAAAGGAGGAATACATGGAAAGGTTCCGGGGAAAATTTGATCCGGAGAAATCATACAAGGGTACTGACGACGGCCCGACCTTCAGGCTTGGGCCCTACGGATCGCAGCCCGAAGGTCACGCAGCCTTTGCAGCAATGGTAGCCCAGCTTGACGATTATGTTGGAGAGTTAATTGATAAGCTCAGGGAACTTAACCTCGAAGACAACACAATAGTAATGTTCGCATCCGATAACGGACCACACCTTGAAGGAGGAGCGGACCCTGATTATTTCAACAGCAACGGACCTTTCAGAGGTTATAAGAGGGACATGTATGACGGCGGTATAAGAACATCGTTTCTTGTGAAATGGCCGGGCAGGGTAAAACCCGGTTCAGTCTCCGATCATGTCTCTGCCTTCTGGGATGTGATGCCTACACTGGCGGAGATAACCGGTTCGCGAATCCCTGATGGTATTGACGGGATATCTTTCCTTCCCGAGTTAATCGGCAGGAAACAAAAGAAGCACGAGTACCTCTACTGGGAATTCCACGAACAGGGAGGCAAGATGGCCATCAGGATGGGTGACTGGAAAGCGGTGAAGCTGAATGTCGACAAGACTCCCGGCGGGACCGTAGAGCTTTATGACCTGTCGGCTGATATTGGTGAAACCAACGACCTTTCAGCTTCAAACCCGGAGCTGGTTGAAAAACTTGAAAAGCTGATGGATGATGCTCATACTCCGTCAGATATTTTCCCATTCGCAGATGAAATCAATAAATAAGCCCGTCAGATTCAGAAACGGGATGTGACAGGACCTTTCTCACATTTAACATTTAAAATCACCGGTATGAGAATGAATTTAAAATGCATTACAGGTTCCGCCGGAATTATTTCGGCATTTATTGCACAGCCGGCTTTCTCTCAGCCGCAGGAAAAGCCCAATATTATCATCATAATAGCTGACGATCTGGGCTACGGTGATGTCAGTTGTTACGGCGCAACGCGGCTTAAGACACCAAATATAGACAGGCTTGCAAATCAGGGGCTTAAGTTTACTAATGGGTATTGCACATCAGCCACAAGCACCCCTTCGCGTTACTCACTTCTTACCGGACAGTATGCATGGAGACGTGAGGGGACAACAATATTGCCAGGCGATGCAGCGGCACTGATAACACCCGGAATGATCACTATGCCTTCCGTGATTCAGAGTGCCGGATATACTACCGGTGTTGTCGGTAAATGGCACCTTGGCCTCGGTCCTGCAGGGGGACCCGACTGGAATGGTCTTATCAAACCCGGGCCTAATGATATCGGTTTCGATTACAGCTTTTTAATCCCCGCCACAGGCGACCGTGTTCCATGTGTCTACGTGGAAAACGGAAGGGTGGTCGGGCTTGATCCTTCCGATCCGGTCTCTGTCGACTTCACAAAAAAAATCGGTGACTGGCCAACGGGAAAAGAGAATCCTGAACTGCTGAAAATGCATCCCAGCCACGGGCACGACATGACCATAGTAAACGGCATAAGCCGAATCGGATACATGACAGGAGGGAAGTCTGCTCTCTGGGTTGATGAGGATATGGCCGATGTGATTACTGCAAAGGCAGTTGAGTTTGTCGAAGACAACCACAATAATCCATTCTTCCTTTACTTCGCAACCCACGACATCCATGTCCCGAGGGTCCCTCATGGCCGGTTTAAAGGCAGGAGTGGAATGGGACCGAGGGGCGACGTCATTCTTGAATTTGACTGGTCGGTGGGAGAGATAATGAAAGCTGTTAAAAGGCTGAGAATAGAAAGAAATACTCTTATAATTGTGACCAGCGACAACGGTCCTGTTGTCGATGACGGCTACAAGGACCAGGCGGTTGAGCTTCTGGGCTCGCATAAGCCTTCGGGACCCCTGCGCGGAGGCAAGTACAGCGCTTTTGAAGCTGGCACGAGGGTTGTTTTCATAGCAAGCTGGAAAGGAAAGATCAAGAAAGGCGTTTCAGAAGCGATGTTCAGCCAGATCGACCTCATGGCCTCGCTTGCAAACCTTGCAGGAGCTTCGATACCTGAAGGAGGGGGGCCCGACAGTCAGAACCATTTAAATGTGCTCACAGGAAAAGCCTCCATGGGGCGCGAGTGGGTCGTGGAACAGCAGATGCGCTCAAAGCTTTCAATTGTAAAGGATGGATGGAAGCTTATTGAGCCCGGCGACGGTCCGAAGATACAGGTCAATACAAACACTGAAACCGGCAACGATCCCTCATATCAGCTATTTAATATCAGAACCGATCCCGGAGAGAAAAACAATATTGCAACGAAAGAAGATAGAATAGTCAGGGAGCTGACTGACCTTTTGAACAGCATAAGAAACCAATGAAAAATTACATACCGGAAAGAAATGCCGGAATAGTACCGGCGCTCTCTGCAGGACTTATTGCATCTCTTGCAGCGGTTCAGGCAGGGGCACAGACAACCGGACCGTTAAGGCCCAGCACCCCGAATATCGTCCTCATACTCATGGACGACATGGGTTATGGAGACATAGGCAGAACAGGAGCCGTTCAGTATAA
>JAVEZS010000071.1:0-10155 GCA_034002885.1 Bacteroidales bacterium | reverse complement strand
TGAGCGGGAAACGGGGGTCGAACCCGCGACCCTCAGCTTGGGAAGCTGATGCTCTACCACTGAGCTACTCCCGCAAATAAGTCATTTTTTCAAGTGACAAAAATAGATAATTGTTACCGATTTCCAAAATAGCTTATCCCATCATTGCCGCTATTTCTCATATACGATCTCCTTCGATCCGGATATTGTATTACCTGTAGAAGTTACATCAGAGGACTTGCTGCCGACAAGGATCGCTGTTGTCTGATTCCCTTTGCCTGCCGAGCGGATTGTATTGTCTGTAATAATAATATCATGCGTTTCACCTCCAATCCAGAAACCTGCTGACTCTCTCCTCATCCCGTTATTTTCGATAAGGTTGTTCCTGAAAGTATTGCGGTGACCGCTGTTTTGCTCGTTTTCATTGCGAAAGAATACACCATGAAGGCCATTTTCATAAACATGATTGTTTTCGAAAAGGTTGTCAGTGTCCTTGTGTCCTATTGAAAAGCCATTGTCTCCGTTGGCATAAACAATGTTATTCCTGAATACTCCGTTCTGTACCCTCCAGCAGAGAAAGATACCGTCACCTTTATTATTATGGCTTACGCAGTCTTCCACAACAGAACGGTCGGAACCGGTTCCGGGATGAAAACCCAGCCCTCCCCCGTTCGACGCCTCACACCTCCTGAAGGTGATGTTTTCGGTAATCTGCCAGCTGAATGAATCGCCGTTAAAATCATTTACCTTAACATTTTCCACGATGCAGTTCTTTGATTTATGAATATAGACCCCTCCTCCCCTGCAGCCGTTTATGTAATCGTTTGAAGACTGGCTGCCTTCAAAAACGAGATCTGCTATCTTTACATTTTCAGACTCAACTGCTTCAACCAGCGAAAAGCTGTTGGAGATGGTTCCGTTCAGTGAAGCTATATAATCATTTACCGTTCTGTTGTCAAAATAGATTGTATTGTCCTTAATATCAGTAATTACTGCAGTAGTGACATCCCACCCCGAATTGTGTTCATCATCAAAAAGCTGGATCCCCATACCGGTCCTGAATCCTCCTGCATCTTTTACAACTGCCTTCAGCATTCCCCAGTCGGCATCGATGATGAAACTGGTTCTGAAACCCTCGCATTTCCTCAAAATGGTTTTCTCACCTGATCCGATCAGAGAGGTGTTGTCAGAAAGACGGATTGGCCCGATAATATCATAAGTTCCGGGATTCAGTCTTACGGTTCCGCCACCCCTTGTTTTAAGGGCATCCAGGGCTGTCTGTATCGCCTGCGACGTGAAGGCAGGCAGATCAGCTCCCGGTCCTCCGACTGTAATAACCTGTCCGGCCTCCCTTATATCCACCAGGCCGATACTCTGGCCGTTTGAGACGTGAAGAAACAGAAACTGCAGTAAAAAGATGCCTGCCATGGGGAGTAGTTTTCTTTTCATTTCAGGTGAATTTTAAATTTGGAATACCCAGTGAGACTAGATTTTGAAGTGACTAGAATATGAAGTGCCTGCAGTAACTTGAGTTTGGAGTGTCCGGAATAACTTAAGTTAACCAATCACAAATCACAAAATCCCCTTTACCCTGATCATTCTACCTGCATCAAACTCCCGGCAATACAACCCCGAAAAAAAACTGAGCCTCCAATGGGACTCGAACCCACGACCTGCTCATTACGAATGAGCTGCTCTACCGACTGAGCTAAGGAGGCAAAAAACTGATGCAAATATAGAAATTCATTTATTTCCCGCAAAAGACCCGTAATCCTCTTCACTGAAAAATATAGATTCCGCAGAATTGGAGTGTTAACATATTCCCTTTCTCCACGGGTTCAGTAAAGCCGGTCATTCAAGTCTTGCAAGACGGGAAAGAAGAGGTGGATGTGAATAATGGAAAAAGACATAGGCCGGGTGGGGTAGCAAATTTGAGAGATTCTTCACCGAAAGCTTTTTGAGAGCACTTACAAGCGATTCGGGTTTGTGATATTGCTTCACGAAAAAGTCGGCCTCAAATTCGTTTTTGCGCGATATATAGTTGGATGCCAGTCCTATAATAAGCGACAGCGGACTGTATAATATCCCGAACACAATAAGTCCTATATGGAATGAAGGTGTTTCCGAACCGAGGGCTCCTGACAAATGTGGACTGTCGACAACCAGGGAGAAGAGAAAAAGCATAAGGCCTGTAAGCAGTATCGAAGAGATTAGCCTCCTGACAACATGTTTCTTCTTGTAATGCCCAATCTCATGTGCAAGGACAGAAACGATCTCTTCATCTGTCATCTCCTTTATGAGAGTGTCGTAAAGTACTATCCTCTTTTTCGATCCGAACCCTGCAAAATAGGCATTGGCCTTTGTGCTTCTCTTCGACCCGTCGATAACGTAAATGTTCTTCAGCCTGAAATCTGCCTTGCGGGCAAATGCTTCAATCTTTGTCCGGAGGGGACTGTCGATCAGAGGTGTCTGCTTATTGAAGAGAGGAACTATCCAGGATGAATAGAAGTAATTGATAAAGACGGAAAAAATCGTTATCACCCCCCAGGCATAAAGCCAGAATCCCTTCCCGGTTTCATAGTAGATCCATGTAATCAGTCCGAGGACCGGTATTCCTACAAGGAGAGCAATAAACCACGACTTCAGCTGATCAGTAATGAATGTCCTGGTTTTCATTTTATTGAAGCCATGCTTTTTCTCTATTACAAAGGTGTCGTACCAGCTGAACGGGATGTTGATAAGCTCAGAGGCAAATCCTATTATACCGAAGAAGACAAGGGCAACGAAAACCATGTTCTCTCCTGCCGAATGTGCGATACGGTCGACCATGGCAAAGCCTCCCGAGACTATCATTATTATTATAACTGCAAGATTGAATGACGACGACCATAGTGCAAGCTTCTTGTTGTCGCGGTAATAGTACATGGTTTTCCTGTATTCTTCCTCATCACAAATCCCTTTAAGCTTTTCAGGAAGCTTTTCAGACCACATTCCGGCGTTCAGGTATTCGAGGTATCTCTCAAGAACAAATCCTGAAACAGGAATGAAGATGAGAAGAAGGTAGATAAGGTCGTTCATTATTCCAGCAAGCCGTTAGATAAAAAAGAAGCAGGGTACCTGTTTAAAATAATTGTGGAATAAATATGTCTCGCTGCATTTCCTCGTGCTAAAAGGATAGGTACCCTGCAATGTTACAAATATATAAAAAACTAGGTTAACATACCACCACAAACCTGAATTATTTGTCCGCTTATATACGAAGAAAGATCCGAGGCCAGGAAAAGCGCTGCATTTGCAACATCATCGGGTGTTCCTCCGCGTTTAAGCGGAATCTTGTTTATCCAGTCGCTCTTGATGTCGGGTGGAAGATTATCGGTCATCTCGGTAAGTATGAACCCCGGTGCTATGGCATTGCACCTTATGTTTCTTGAACCAAGCTCCCTGGCTACGCTTTTCGTGAATCCTATTATCCCTGCCTTCGATGCTGAGTAATTCGTCTGCCCTGCGTTTCCCGAAACACCAACCACAGAACTCATATTGATTATTGATCCGCCCTTCTGCTTAAGCATCGACTGCATGACTGCCTTCGTAAGATTGAATACCGATTTTAGGTTTACGGCAATAACAGCATCCCACTGCTCTTCGGTCATCCTCATGAGAAGAGTGTCTTTTGTTATGCCTGCATTGTTTACAAGAATATCGATCTTTCCGAAATCCTTTATGATATGTTCAGCAACCTTTTGTGAATCAGCAAAATCAGCAGCGTTGGATATGTAGCCCTTTATGTTTGCATTGTGAGCTTTCAGTTCATCTATCGTATTGATAAAAGTCTCATCTTCAACGATGTTGGTAATGGCTATGGAGGCCCCTTCTGAAGCAAACTTCAGGGCGATGGCTTTTCCTATTCCACGGCTCGCACCGGTAATGAGAGCCGTTTTTCCTTCTAATAGTCTCATGATATCCTTTTATTTTCGGAGCAAATATAAAATAAATAAGCACATGCCGCCGCATGTGCATAACGTGATCATTTTCCGATAACATTTTTCACCGTTATCCCTATGTCGGCAGGCGACTGGACCATATGGATCCCGCAATCCTGCATTATCCTGCTCTTTGCAGAAGCGGTGTCGTCCTTCCCTCCTATAATGGCTCCTGCATGACCCATCCTTCTTCCTTTGGGGGCCGTTACCCCTGCTATGAAACCAACAACGGGCTTAACTCCGTTTCCCCTTATCCATTCAGCAGCGTCGGTTTCCATGGTACCTCCTATCTCTCCGATAATTACAATGGCTTCAGTGTCATCGTCTGCCATCATGAGCTTTACTGCATCGAGAATAGTGGTTCCTACAACCGGGTCCCCTCCTATTCCGATTCCGGTCGATTGCCCCAATCCCAGTCTTGTTATCTGATCGACAGCCTCATAGGCAAGTGTACCAGATCTCGAAATAATTCCTGTATGGCCTTTCCTGTGGATGAATCCCGGCATTATACCTGCCTTCGATTCGCCGGGAGTAATTATTCCGGGGCAGTTGGGACCGATAAGCCTGCAATCGAAGCCCCTGATATATTCCTTCACCATAACCATGTCGGAAACAGGTATTCCCTCCGTAATGGCCACTATAAGCTTTATCCCCCCTTCAGCAGCTTCCATGATGGCATCAGCTCCGTGACGGGGTGGCACGAATATCACTGATACATCTGCCCCTGTTTCCCATACGGCATCCGCGACCGTATCGAACACCGGTAGCCCCAGATGCTTCTGTCCGCCCTTTCCAGGGGTGACTCCGCCAGTTACGAGGGTCCCGTATTCGATCATCTGGGTGGCATGAAAAGTCCCTTCACCACCTGTGAACCCCTGAATAATTACCCTCGATTGCCTGTTCAGAAGGATACTCATACTGGTCTTATTTTTAATTAATTATGGTACTTAATTAATAACAGACTCCGCCGTGAGAACGGACGGGCAGATCCAAATATACCTTTTTTCATGGTTCATAACAGTATTGCCTTGTCATTTTTACCGTATTCTGCAAAGTTTTATAATTTTGACCCGGCAGAGAGATGCAGATGATAAGAAATGACGAGACCATATGCGCCCCGGCAACTGCCCTTGGTGGTGCCGTTTCGCTCGTGAGAATGAGCGGTCAGGCATCCTTTGAAATTATCAGGACTGTCTTCTTTCCCTCACGAAAAAATACTGATCTCAGCAAACTTAAGGGATTCACTATAATCCATGGAGAAATAAGAAACCGGGATGAACTGATCGACGAGGTGCTGATCAGCATTTTCAGAGCGCCTTACTCGTATACAGGCGAAGACTCTGTTGAGATTTCCTGCCATGGATCTCCTTTCATTGTAACCAGGATAATGGAGCTCCTTCTCAGGAATGGAGCAGTTGCTGCCAGACCGGGTGAGTTCACACAGAGGGCCTTTATTAACGGAAAGATGGATCTTTCTCAGGCCGAGGCTGTTGCCGACCTTGTGGCCTCAGGTACAACGGAATCGCACCGGATAGCTATCCAACAGATGAGAGGGGGATTTTCCGGGGAGATAGCGAAGCTTAGATCTGAACTCCTGAGGTTTGCATCACTGATAGAGCTCGAACTCGATTTCGGCGAGGAAGATGTTGAGTTTGCCGACAGAAACGAACTCATTTCAATGATAACCAGGGTAAAGGAACTTTCAGACCGCCTGGCCGGATCCTTCCGTTTGGGAAATGCAATACGGAACGGGATACCCGTGGCCATCGTCGGTAAACCAAACAGCGGAAAGTCAACTCTGCTGAATGTCCTTCTCAACGAGGAAAAAGCCATCGTTTCAGATATCCCGGGAACAACAAGGGATTCCATTGAGGATACTGTTGTGATAAGCGGCATGATGTACAGGTTCATCGATACAGCCGGACTCAGGGATACAACGGATGTCATCGAGAGCCTCGGGATACAGCGCACAAATGAAAAGATAATGAAGGCCTCAGTGATCTTGATGGTCGACGAGGTCCTTGAAGATGCTGTAAAAATAAACCAGAGGGCAGAATCGATAAGAAAAATGACGGAAGGCCTTGAGAAGCATCTGATAATAGTGATAAACAAGACTGACACTTGCGATGCTTCTCATATAGAGAAACTTAAAAGCCTTGTTATGCCAGGGAAAGCTGAGTCCTTGCTTTTCATCTCTGCAAAAAATAATCAGGGTATTGAAACACTGAAGGATTCTCTTGCAAAACTATTCTTGAATGAGAACTATGGAAGAAATGACGTCATTATCTCAAACCTGAGGCATTATGAGGCTCTGACACATGTTTCAGACAGTCTGGGGAGGGTTGTTTCCGGTCTGGCGGAAAATGTCCCCGACGACCTTATAGCGATGGACATACGCCAGGCAATACATTACCTTGGCGAGATTACGGGAGAGATCACCTCAGATGAGATACTGGGTAATATTTTCAGGAATTTCTGCATAGGAAAGTGATTTCAAACCTGTAGTTTCCAGGTTTATGTTTCCTTTGATTATTTGTAAGACAGTAAATTATGCATGAAAAATACGTGAAATCCGGGGTTCTTGAGCAGTTCATGACCAGGATACTTATAAAAGCCGGCGTACCTGAGAATGATGCCCGCACGGTTGCTGATGTTCTTATAACGGCCGACAAACTGGGATTTGATTCTCATGGCGTTAACAGGCTTAAACCTATCTATCTCGACAGGATAAGGGACGGAATAATGAATCCGGTCACCAAAGCTGAAATAGTGAGGGAAAGCCCTGCAACGGCAGTAATTGACGGTCACCACGGCATGGGCCATGTGATTTCCTCCCGGGCAATGGAGATTGCTATTGAAAAGGCGGAAAAGTACGGTCTTGGAATGGTTGCTGTCAGTAATTCAACCCATTATGGATTTGCCGGATATTATCCCCTTATGGCTGTAAGGAAGAACATGATCGGTATAACGGGGACAAATGCGCGCCCTTCTGTTGCTCCAACTTTCGGTGTTGAAAACATGCTGGGAACAAACCCTCTGACATTTGGAATTCCAACTGATGAGCCATTCCCTTTCCTTCTCGACTGTGCCACATCGATAACACAGAGGGGGAAGGTTGAACTATATGCAAGGGAGGGAAAGGAACTCCCTGAAGGCTGGGTTATTGATGAAACCGGTTTAAGCATGACCGGTTCACAGGAGGTTCTGGCCGATCTGATTGCAGGACGGGCAGCCCTGACTCCTCTCGGAGGGATCGGTGAAGAAACCGGCGGTTACAAGGGATACGGCTATGCTACTGTGGTGGAGATCCTTTCTTCTGCATTGCAGCAGGGGGCATTCATGAAAATGCTTTCAGGATTCAGTGAAGGAAGAAAAGTTCCTTACTCCCTTGGCCACTTCTTTATTGCAATTGATATCAATGCCTTTACCAATCCGGAAGATTTTAAAAAGACTGCCGGTAACATTCTTCGTGAATTACGCTCTTCAAAAAAAATGCCGGGACAGCCGAGGATTTATACTGCCGGCGAAAAAGAATACGAGACTTTTATGCTCAGGAAAGAAAAAGGCATACCTTTCAGTGAGGACCTCCTTAAAGAATACAGGGGATTATGCATTGATTATGACCTTGAACAATATCTCACTGAGTTTTGAAAGCCGGTAATCCTGAAAAGAAATACAATCAGTAATTAATCATCCGAAGTGATCAGTTTTTCCGGACAAAGTGCTAAATTCACTGATTGAAAGGGATTAAGGATTAAGTAAATGGTCCTGAAATTGTATTGGATAAGTCCAAAAATATTCTCATCTTTAATATTCGTTTCTGTGTCGCTATCTGAGATGCCGGCACAGGATAATTTCCGTATTTATCCATATCTTCAGAATCCTTCCCCTGACGGGATTACTATTATCTGGTTCTCAGAGGATAGCACGTCAGGTCAGCTTTCATACCGGGGAAATGACTCAGGAAAGACGATTAGTATACAATCGATTCCTGCCAAGGCTGCTAACCTGGAGTATCCTGATTGGGAGAATATCGGTTTTTTTGAAGGTTCTGCTCCTTCTGCCCCATTCCGGCACAGGATAAGGATTGATGATCTTAATCCTTCCACTACTTATGAATACTCAGTAAGTCAAGGGAATAGCATTTTTAGTTCCTACTTTACCACTGCTCCTCAGGGAAATAGCGCTGTGAGGATAATTTTCTATTCCGATTGTGAAACAGAACCGGAATCTGCAGATAAATTCGCGGACTGGCCTGATCCCCTCAATGATAATCCGCGTCTATATCTTTCAGACCAGGCTTCAGGTTACGAAAATAATCTTGAAGTGATTAGATCGAGAAAACCTGACCTGATTTTTATAGCAGGAGACTTAGTTGAAAGCGGGGGTGAACAACGTGACTGGGATGAGTTCTGGCGGAACAATACTGATATCGATGGTGAAAAGAGCATTGCTGGTCAGATTCCCCTTTTTGCTGCTCCAGGTAATCATGAATACTATGAAGGACCATTTCTTGACCAGTATAATCAATCCGGATCAGAAAGGGCCATTAAACGGTTCCTTACCTATTTTGAATCACCGGCAAATAATTCGCCGAAGAAGGAACATGCCGGCAGGTACTACTCCGTAAGATACGGGCCGGCATCTTTCATTGTCCTTGATGTGTGCAATAACGGATTAAATAAATCCGATGACGATACTAACTTTTATTTGCTGGGAGAAAGCGACCAGAATGGTGGAAATGCACCTGATCTGACACCAGGTTCCTATCAGTACAAATGGCTTGAACTGAGTCTTGAAGAGGCACAATTAAAAAGCTTGTTCACGTTCGTGATCTTTCATCACTCACCATATTCATCAGGTCCGCACGGCTTTCCTCCCGGAGAAATTGAAAACACTGATAATCAATCAGGATACCCTCTCCGCTCCTTAACGGATCTTTTTATGCGCTATGGGGTTGATGTGGTTATTTCAGGGCATGATGAAATATGGGAAAGATCACAGATTATGGGAACAGAAATAATCCCCGGGCATCCGGAAGAGGAACATACGATTCAATTTTATGACGTCGGAACGGGAGGAGACGGATTAAGAGGACCGGAATCAGGTCTTCACAATTCCTTTCAGCGATTCTCCGTTCACGAAGATGTGCCTGAGATATGGCAAAACGGCATTCTGAGGGATGGAGGGAAACATTATGGTCATCTTGAGATAGATATTGAACCAGAGAGTATAGACAAATGGAATGCAATATTAAAACCTGTATATGTCTTCCCGCTTTATGACGCTTCCGAAGGCTTGTATGCAGGATATGAAAGAAGAGTATATGATGATGAAATTGTTATTACGTGGAGATCATCTTTACAGAGTAGTGCTATTTCAAGATGTTACCCTAACCCATCAAGTGACATTGTGACTATTGAATACTATTTAGCTGAAACCTGCGAAACCAAAGTTATGATATATAATCTTCAAGGACAGAAAATCAGGTTGTTTGAATTTGAGCAGGCAATCTCCGGTTTTCACTCTTTAAACTGGAACTGCACAGATAAAAGAGGGAAAAGAGTGCCCCCTGGTGTGTATTTTTACAGGATTGAAACTGGAGCAGGTGTTATTGAGACAAAACGTATGATACTGCTGAATTGATTCAAGTTTCAGGGGTAAACATATTTTCCCCTGTATTCCCTTTTCAGTAATGCCTTTGCTTCGGGATTACCGTAAATAGTCTGGTTTTCATTATCCCATTTCACCAGAGAGTTCGTATTGTAAGAGATCATCGCGAGCTGGACGGCTGCAGTCGACTGAAAAGCATCTTCGGGCGTACATCTGACCAGGTCTTTATCCACTTTCTTTACTGCATTTATGAAGCTTTCCAGTTGTTTTTACTGACTTATGATAATTGGTGCAGTAGAAGTTTCAATCAGTTCACCAATGTAAATGCAGGCCGGACTTTGTCTTAATTTTTCCATTCCTGAGCATACTATAAAATTGGTCGGTGCGGTAAAAACTTATCTTTTTTTCGCCGTAGGCGATAAGAAATTGTAGAATATTAGAGACAGAATATGTTTATTTTCCTCGTAGAGGATAAACGTAACATTTGTTTCATTGTCTGCGAAATTCATTAAATTTGATCAGCTGCATTTTTATTAATAAAATTTTGTCAATCATGAAACCAGGAACATTTACCCAGATGTAT
>JAVEZS010000070.1:0-10789 GCA_034002885.1 Bacteroidales bacterium | reverse complement strand
TCCCCTCCCGGGAGGGCTTAGGGGTGGGTCTCTGTAACGTAGATTAATTTTTCAAAATATCATAAATCCAAACCATGAAAAAGATTTTCATTTTTCTACTAATTGCCGGCATCGCCGCCGGAATTAAAGCACAGACAATCAACGAAATCGATTCGCGGAGGATATCCCTTCCCAACGGCTGGCAACTTAGCCCGGCAGGCAAGATAGTGCCCCTCGGCGATCTTCCCCTCAACATTGCCATCTCACCCAACGGAAAACTTGCCGCTGTAACCAACAACGGGCAGAGCACCCAGATAATTCAGCTTGTTAACATAAAAAAGGGCATTGTTACCGATTCTGTCATTATTGGCAAGTCGTGGTTCGGCCTTGCCTTCGCCGACAGGGGCAAATCGCTCTACGCCTCGGGAGGCAACGATAATTTCATAATAAAGTATGCGATACGCGGGAAAGAGTTAATAAACACCGATACAATAAGGCTTGGCAAGCCCTGGCCTGTCAGGATATCAATTGCCGGCATAGCGGTTGACGATGAAAAGAAGATGTTGTATGCGGTAACGAAGGAGAACAACTCCCTTTATTCGGTTGATCTGATGACGAAGGAAATTGTATCACAGCATCCTCTCGGGGGAGAAGGTTATACATGCATCCTTTCGCCCGACAGAAAAACCCTGTACGCCTCATGCTGGGGATGCGACAAGGTAATTGTTTTCGACACTTATACGCAAAAGATAACGGGATCGGTTCCTGTGGGCGACAATCCCAACGACATGTGCCTCACATCCGACGGTAAGTTTCTTTTCGTAGCCAATGCCAACGACAACAATGTTTCGGTTATCGACACCAGGCAGTCAAGGGTGCTCGAAAACCTTAACACAGCCCTTTATCCGGATGCTCCTACCGGATCCACGACCAACAGTGTAGCCCTGAGTGCCGACGAAAAAACGCTTTACATTGCCAATGCCGATAACAACTGTCTTGCGGTTTTTGACGTCTCGGTTCCAGGGAGGAGCAAGGGAAAAGGATTTATTCCGACAGGCTGGTATCCGACCAGCGTGAGGGTTTCAGGCGACAGGATACTGGTTGCCAACGGCAAGGGCATGACCAGCCTGCCAAACCCCTACGGCCCTAATCCTGCCCGTAGCGGCGATGTCGTGATACATCACGAGGGAGGAAGGGAACAGGTAATAAAAGTTCAGTATATAGGAGGAGGTCTCTTCAGAGGAACAATGAGCATAATCAGCACTCCAGACGAAAGGACTCTGGGTTCATACTCAAAAGCTGTTTACGATAACACCCCATACACAAAGGAAAACGAGCTCACCGCGGAAGGAGAACCCGGAAATCCCGTTCCTCAGAAAGTAGGTGACCCCTCTCCCATTAAATATGTCTTCTACGTCATAAAGGAGAACCGTACCTACGATCAGATCCTCGGAGATATTCCCGAAGGAAACGGTGACAGGAACCTGGTCCTTTTCGGGGAGAATGTCACCCCTAATCATCATGCCATTGCCCGCGAATTCGTTCTCCTGGATAACTTCTACGTGAACGGGGAGGTAAGCGCCGACGGCCACAACTGGACGATGGGAGCCTATGCTACAGATTACCTGGAGAAGAACTGGCCTACCAGCTACGGAGGAAGGGGAGGAGATTATCCGGGAGAGGGTGCAAGGGCTATTTCAAACAACAAGGTCTTCTTCTGGGACCTCTGCAAACAGAACGGAGTAAGCTACCGCACCTATGGAGAGTTCGTAAGCGGCGGCAAGCCTGCTCTCGATGTCCTGAAGAATAACTATTGCCGGGATTTTACAGGCTGGGATGAATCGGTGAGGGATACGGTCCGCTTTTATCAGTGGAAGCGCGATTTTGACTCTCTTCTTGCCGCCAACGCCGTTCCCCGGTTCAACACCGTAAGGTTCATAAACGATCATACACAGGGACTCAGCCTGGGCCAGCCCACTCCCTTTGCTCATGTGGCCGATAATGACCTTGCCCTCGGGATGTTCGTCGATTACCTCAGCCATAGCCCTATATGGAACGAAACCCTTATCATTTCCGTTGAGGATGACGCCCAGAACGGCCCCGATCATGTGGATGCCCACAGGAGCGTGGCTCTTATTGCCGGAGGATTTGTAAAGAAGGGTTATGTTGACCATACTCCTTATACCACAACGTCCCTGCTGAAGACAATGGAACTTATCCTCGGCCTCCCTCCGATGACCCAGTATGATGCCGCCGCCAACTCTCTTTGGAGATGCTTCGGCCCTGTGGCGGATCACCCGCCCTATACCTTCAGGCCGTCCAATATCGACCTCAACGAGAAGAATACAGGAAGGAACCAGTGGCAGGAACTTAGCGAGACATTTGATTTCAGCGTCGAGGACAGGGTTAATGACTTCGACTTCAACGAGGTTATCTGGCGGGCAGTGAAGGGACCCGACTCACAGTGTCCTCCCTCGGTAAGGGCAGCCTTCCTTGCTACCGGAGATGAAGAAGAAGAGGAAGAGGATTAGTGGTCAGCAGGAGGGCAGACAGGAAATGCTTCCGGAGAAGACTCATCAAACTTCGGGCAGCCGGGAGCACAGGGAGCCTGAGGTTTTGTACTGTCGACCGCTGCAGCTTTCCTGTAACCCGGATCCTTGACCAATTTTACATACAGACTGTGGTTTGAGGCCATGAGAGGAAGCATGACATGCGATTTATAGCCTTCGCATGAGAATATAAGAGATGAACCATCGGGAATTCCTTTCAGTGAGAACCTTCCTTTTTCATCGGTTGATGTAAAGGTCATTGTCCGTGAAACCACTACCTTCACTCCTTTCAGAGGTATACCATTTTCGTCGACCACGATGCCCCTTGCATCTTTTGGAAGTGCAGAAGCATTGAATACAAAAGCAAGAGGCAATATAGCAAGCAGGGCAGTTACACCCAACCGCCTCTTTTGAACCGGAAGCTTGCTCATGATAATACTGATTTTACTTTCGATTTTGGAAATACTTTTAAAAAAATTCCTGAAGCCTGCGAATAAAGGGGAAAAAGATGATGATTCTGGTTTTCCGGTGTCAGTAATTTCTGTTGCTTTCATTATTCAATAAATGTCTTTGTATTAAAGATGCAAATTCCCTGCCATAATTACAAAAAGAAAAAGTCCCGTGGACTGACGGAACTCTTCAGTGCCGGAGAGTTGACAAGATCACGATCCGGACTTTACAGGGCAGCGACCTTCTCATTCCGGAAAAAGGTTATCCTCAGCTGATGCCGATTATCATATCTTTCTGTATAATAATGGTATAGAATTTGATATTAAACTTATAAACAACAGGAGGTTAATATGAAAACATCAAAATATTCAGCAGTGTTGCTGTCGCTGACAGCAGGGTTGTTCCTTTTCACGGCCGGCACCTATGCACAGAAAGGGAAAGTCGACCGCAGGGAACAGAAGGCAATACGGGAAGCACAGATAAGGGCGAATTATGTTGTTGTTGATTCTCTTCTCAGTTCCCGCAGCTTTGTCCTGGAAGCCGATTATCTCTCGAACAGATACGGCGACAGGGTCATTGTTACCCCAAGCCTGAATTTCATCAAGCTTCAGGATTCCAATGGCATACTTCAGACAGGAACTGTAACCGGAATGGGGTTCAACGGGGTCGGCGGTGTAACTGCAGCCGGAAGCATAGGCAAATGGGAGCTGACGAGGGATGAAAAGAATCACAGCTTCAGGCTTAAGTTCTCTCTTTTTACAAATATCGGCCATTACGACATCAATATGGTTGTAAATGCCAATCTCAGGGCAACTGCCACCATTTCAGGCCTCGGCCCCGGCAGTCTCACATGGGAGGGCCATCTGAACACCGTCAGCAATTCGAGGGTGTACAAGGGATGGGAAACGATTTAGATCAGGCTGTTGGCGCTGGGCTTTAGGCGACAGGCGGGAAAATGGCTGAAGAGGTTGAAGGGGTTGAGAGGATTTTGGTGCCAATCAGGTACTTAATGTATCATTTACAACCTGATATCTAATATTCATAACTTTCCCCTCCTTTCCAAGGAGGGGTGGACCGGGCAGTGGCTTTGTACGGGCCGGAATTCGATCCCGGGCCGGGGTGGTTGAGTAGAACTTCATGGTGATTATATCCAGATTGAAAAAGATTTAATAAGGGACAAGTTTCCAGAGAGTCTCGGCCTTACTCTACTTCGATTTGAAAACAGGTTGGTATTTCAGGAGCCTGAATATATAATTAAAGAAATAAGAAATGCATTTAAAGGAGAGGACAAAAGTTCTTAATTCCTGTTAAAATACTCTCCAGGGCAATAACCACCCCGGCCCGGAAGTAAATCCCGTCCGGTTCAAAAAGCAGTAGGCGGGCCACCCCTCCTTGCGAAGGAGGGGAAAGTTATGATACTATATATCTGCACATTAAACACCAATTTGAGATTAAGACGATTCTGAACATGATGAAAAGTTTATAAATCGTCGATATTGGTATAATGAATACAATCTGTTCCGCCATTCTTGCCGTCATAACTGACTCGGTCAGGTTGGTATAAAATGAGCCTGAATACATACCTGACGCACTAATTGTCACAAATCAGGACCGCTGAAGATGGAACCATATAATAATAAAATCCCGCGTAACGGGATTTTTTTTGATTTGCCATCCGGCTTTGTGGGTTGTACTGGATTCGAACCAGTGACCCCTACCCTGTCAAGGTAATGCTCTAAACCAACTGAGCTAACAACCCTTAATTATTCCGCAAAAATAATATTTAATTTCAAACCTAAGCAATCTGCTCTTATTCCTTGAAAATTTTAGCAGGTCATGGCCGGGTACTTTCCCGTATGTTCGTCAGGGATTGCCTGCAGGTTGTTTTTCTTAAGAAAAGTCGAATCCTGAAATATAAGCCGGAGCATCGTAAAAACAATCTTTTTCCTCTTCGCTGAGATTTATGAACCGGGCATAGACGAGACCCGGCTTTGCATTGAGGATCCGGTTAAGTGCTCCCATTCTGACTCCTGAGCGGAGCTTGTCAAAGAGGTCGCTCCGGTCGTCAAGCCATGTAAGTCCGGTATTATAGCCCTCTGTGGCGCATACCGACCCGAACAGGTCAGCGAGAAGCTCTTCCCTTCCTTCCTCGCAATAGATGGCATGAAAGACAAGGTGCCTGAACTCATTAGGATTGAAAAGCCTTTTGAAAAGTGGAGCATCCGGAAGGATCTTCATACTGATCCAGCCCCACACTCCGGGCATGTCGTATATCCTGTATGAAGATGGTATCGCACTCACTCCTGCAACAATCCTCCCGTTCTCCCTCATGACGTAATATTTATCGCCGAAAAATACATTGTCGGTGCTGAAGAAAGAATGGTTCCTGTAGTAACTGAGCAGCAGAGATTCCATTTCCTTCTTTTCGCCGTCGGAAGAAAGTCTCGATACCCTGCTGTCGGGTTTCGGATTGAAGCGGCTGAAGGCTACTGTAAGGAAGGAACGGATATATTCATAGCCTGCCTTGCTGACCAGGCTTTTTGAACGTTCGTTCATGCTCTCAATGAAAGCATACATGATATGCTTCTGATCTTCATCCACATGATCAAAGTCGAGAAGATGCGGTTTGCTGAATATCTCCAGTGTCTTATTCTTGAATGTATCGTCTTTTTCAGTCTTTATAAGGTCCTTCCTTTTCTTTCCGGGTTTGTAGCTGGTCTGGTAAACTGAAAGAAATGCCAGGTATCGCAGATGTGACGAAGAATATCTGAGCTTTCCCTGTCCGGTCATCCTGTAGCACGAACCAACAGTACCGGTCACCTTGTTTTTCCTGTAAAGTGTTACAAACCTAATCTGGTCGCCATAGGCGGCTATCCTTGCCGGGATGTTCTGGAGCTGGAACCTGAAACCTCCCTCTGAGCCCTGCACGGCCTGACTCAGTATCTCAAGCATAGCCTCGTTGGCATGATCCGAAACTCTTACCTCAAGTTCTTTATGGCTTATTATCGTCTTTTCAAACATATCCCCTTATTTCAAAAACCGCTTTTTGTATCCAGTGAACCAAAGACCCTCTTCAGCAGCGGGGTTACCCTGGCCGACACTTCTTTTCTAATCTTAAGCTCTTCTCCTTCAACCTTCAGGAAAACCCCTCCGAGAGCTTTTGTCGTGAGAAAATCATCCAGGTCGGTGTTAACAGGTTTGAAACCGGCCAGTCTGCCTGCGATGGAATTGGCAAAACTGTTCCATTTCACAGTCAGGGCATCCCACGACTCTTTTGTGGAGATGCTTCCCACGATATCCTTCTCTGTGGAAGCCTTTATTTTTGGTCTGTAAAGATTGTAAAGCTCATCGTAAGTGGCGTTCCTAAGGTAAGTTGTAGCTGCATTGTCCTCACCCCTGAGGATGTTGAAGGCATCCCTTATCGTCATCTTTGCAACCGCCGAAACAAATATTGGCGCAACCTCCTTTGCAGCATCCTCTGCAGCCCTGTTTATCCTGATTATCAAATCCTCAACGAGTTGATCCCCACCCGGTATCCTCGAGATATTGTCGACGATCACCTTTGCCTCATCAGGAAGAAGTATCCTTACAGCGAGATCGCCATAATAGCCATCCTCGACTGCAAGCCGGTCGGCGGAGTTTTTAGCTCCTATTGAAAGAGCTTCCTTAAGGCCGCTGGCAACCTCCTCTTCCGTGAGGGGAAGAGCCACAGGCGACTGGATCACATTCATGAGTTCAGCGCATGAGCTAAGGGTCAGAAGAGATATTAACAAAAATATGGTACCTGCTTTCATGGTATCTGAAATTAATTTTTCTGCAAGATACAAATTAAGGGGAAAGTCAGGAAACAGATTGCAAAAGGAGGCCGGCTATCAGCAGATCCTCAGGATTTGTTATTTTGATGTTCTCCCTGTTCCCCTCGACGATTACTATTTCGACACCTGTTTTTTCGAGAAGCATGGCGTCGTCTGTAATGTCAGGGGCATATTTTTGCTGGCAGGCCTTTTTAATAAGATCAGTCCTGAACACCTGTGGTGTCTGAATCAGCTTTACATACTGCCTGTTTACAGCCATATTTCCCTGACCCGTCATTATCCTGACCGAGTCGGAAGGCGCTATTGCAGGGATCGCGTTCCCATAGGTGAAAGCTGTTTCAAAACATCTCCTTATCGTTGAAGTGCTTACAAGCGGCCTTACTCCGTCGTGAATGGCCACATAACTGTTTTCAGGAACATGTTCCAGTCCGTTCCTCACCGATTCGAACCTTGTGGCGCCTCCTGCGGCGAGGATATGGGGAACACTGAAAGAGTGCCTGGCTACCAGCTCCTCCCAGAAACCGAACTGGTTTTCAGGGATCACTGTTATTATCTTCACCGAAGCATCGAAGGAATAAAATCTTTCGATGGCATGCATCAGTACCGGTCTTCCGGCAAGTCCGAGAAACTGTTTCGGGACTGACGAACCCATCCGGCTTCCCGAGCCTCCTGCAACAACAAGAGCATAGAGATTCATGATGAGGATATTTGCTTACGGACAAATATACGATTTTCTCCTCCCCGTAGGAAAAAGCCTGTGCCGGACAAATTTTAAGTAAGAGTGATCTTTATGTAATAAAGACCCGGTTACTTCGTGTAAAGGAATCTTTTTATGCTTCTCTTTGGTGTTTTCGCGAACTCCTCGGGATGTATCCTGAACTTGTGAACAGCCATGAATTCAGGGATCCTTTCGTTGACCTGCTTCCTTATCTCATCAAGTCTGCCGCTAAACTGTTCCTCGGAAATATTGTCCTTCTTAAGCATCTCGTAATCGGGATATATAAGTCCTATCAGTTTGTTATCCTCGGAGATGACAAGTGATTCGGCAATATAGTCGAGGTTGTTGATCACTGATTCAATCTCCTCGGGGAAGATATTCTTGCCCGAAGGTCCGAGAAGCATGCTTTTGCTTCTTCCCTTGATGAAGATATTCTTCTCCCTGTCCATAATGCCAAGGTCACCCGTATGCATCCAGCCATTCTCATCGATCATCTCCCGTGTTGCCTTTTCATTCTTGTAGTAGCCAAGCATCACGTTCTCTCCCTTAAGTATTATCTCTCCGATAACTTTTTCCGGATCTTCCGAGTCTATTGTTACCTCAAGCGTGTCGACAGGCTTTCCCGATGCTCCCAGTTTTGTCGTCTTCCACGAGGTGTAGCTGATAAGGGGTCCGCATTCGGTCATACCGTAACCTACAGTGAACGGGAATCCTATTTTTCTGAAGAAGCGTTCGGCTTCCGGATTGAAGGCTGCCCCTCCTATCACTATTTCCTTGAAACGTCCGCCAAAGGTCTCAACAAGTTTTGCCCTAATCTTTTTATGAAGGATGTTTCTGATACCCGGTATTGCCAGAAGGATCTTCATATGGGGTTTACTGATAACGGGCAGGAGCTGTTTCTTGAATATCTTTTCAATCACCAGGGGAACGGAAAGTATCAGTCTTGGCTTTATTTCCTTGAAAGCCTGCACGATTATCTGTGGTGAAGGCGTTTTTGAAAGGATTGTAATGTGGCAGCCGAATGTAAAGGGGAAAAGAAATTCGAAGGCACATCCGTATGTATGGGCAAGAGGAAGGAATGAGACCAGGGGGTCGCCGGACTTAAGCGGCATATTGTTCTGGGCATACCTGATATTGGCAGCAAGGCTGTTATGGGATATCATAACCCCTTTTGAAAAACCTGTTGTGCCGCCGGTATAGCTTATTACTGCAAGCTTGTCGTTTGTAATATCCGAAAATTTAATATCGTCCTGACTTAAGCTCGGGTATGCTTTTTTGTATTTCTCATCAACACTTTCATAAATACTTGCTGTTCCCATATCCGCAGCCCTTATAAGAGCAAGGTTGTCGACTGAAAGAACGCTTCTGACGAGTGGCATTTTTGTAATGTCGAGTGTGTCGAAGATCTTATCGTCGGCGAAAAGCAGAACAGCATCGGAATGATTGATAAGATTGTTCAGATCCTCGGGTTTGAAGTCGGGAAGAATCGGAACTATCACGGCGCCATAGGTGACGGTGGCCAGGTATATCATGCACCAGTTTGCCGAATTGCGGCCCACAAGAGCGATCCTGTCGCCCTCCTTTATTCCGGCTTCCCTGAAGAAGATATGGAACCTGATTATCTTTTCACCTATCTGTTTGTAGGTATATCCTTTTTCGCGGTAGTTAGACAAAGCCTCAATATCCCAGTTATGTCTGATACTCTGCTCGATATAAGTCACAAGGCGTTCCTTTATCATGGTTTAAGGTTTTTAGTTCAGCACAAAGGTAAGATTTGGATCAAAATATCAAAAAAGCGTATAACTTTCACACGATATACATAATAAGTATTGCAAGCACGGATAACAGGTTAACGACAGTAAAAAAGTAATTGTATCCTTCCCTTTTCTTGCTGAAGTGGTTGAGTTTCCTTGCAAAGATCCCTATTGTGGGGGCAAAAAGCACTATCAAAAAGGCAAAAAACTCTATTCCATAGAAGACTTTGTCGAGTCCACCTTTTATCAGTGCCGAAAGGTAAACCACTATACAGAGCACAAGGACATAGAACAGATAGCTCAGTTTCAGAAGAAGCGTCGAAAAGAGCCTTCTCTTGTGCAGCTGATGAGGCTTCAGGTAAGCATAGGCTACTGAGAAAATAATAACAATGAATATTATACCCAGGATATGATTTAATATATCATTGAAATTTGCCATTTCGTGGTTATTATCGGTTTTTCATGATTCCCTGAGTGACCAGATAAGCGAACTGGCACCAAGTACTGCTGCGTTCTGTGTGCTGAGCCCTGAAGGAAGAAGCTTGACCTTTCCCTTGTAGATGTGAAGCAGGTTCTCCTCCATGTGTTCCCTTGCAGGTTCAAATATCAGTTCCTTGGCCAGGGCAAGCCCCCCGAAGAGGAATATCGCCTCCGGGTTAGTGTGTGCCACCACGTCGGCCAGTTTGTAGCCAAGCATCCTGCCCGTGCGTTCGAATGCTTTTATTGCCAGTTTATCGCCTTTAAGGGCAGCTTTGTGTATCATCTCCGAATCGAGCTGCTCGAAGCTGTACTTTCTCATCTCGCTGGGTTCAATACTGTCAGCGATAATTTTCAGAAGAGTTCTTTTCAGTCCGGTTGCCGAGACATACGTTTCGAGGCATCCTTTCCTGCCGCAGTCGCATTCCCTGTTACATTCTCCGGGACGAATGGCTGTGTGTCCCAGTTCGCCGGCAAATCCGTCATGACCGTACAGCAGCTTCCCGTTGACAACAAAGCCACTACCAAGTCCCGTTCCAAGGGTTATGACAACAAAATCCTTCATGTTCTTTGCTCCGCCGTAAACCATCTCTCCGACTGCCGCTGCATTTGCATCATTCGTTACCACGACCGGGAGGCTGGTATGACGCTTGAAAAAGTCTCCGATGGGGATTATTCCCTTCCAGGGAAGGTTGGCAGGATATTCTATTGTGCCCTTGTTTATGTTTCCCATAGGGGCCCCTATACCAAATCCAAGAATTTCAATTTCTTCTCCGATCTTCTGTCCGGTCAGTAAGATCTTTTCATAGAGTGCTGCAACAAAAACCTCAGCCTCATCATAATGAAAGGTCTTCATCCTGTCTTCCGCAAGGATATTCCCTTCGCGGTCAACGAGACCGAATACGGTATTGGTTCCGCCAATGTCTACCCCGGCAACTACTTTTTTAGCCATATCACTTTTTCTTTAAGCTTTATAATGTCATCTGTTCTGTCTTCCCTGCCTGGCTGCTGACGCATTCAGTCAGACAGGCCTGCCTGGCTGCTGAC
>JAVEZS010000069.1:0-10992 GCA_034002885.1 Bacteroidales bacterium | reverse complement strand
TCCATCTGCTATTCAGGGGTGATAGTCTCACCAGGAGTCACCATTGGTGAGAATGCCCGCGTTGGTGCCTGTTCGCTTGTAAACAAGGATGTTGAGCCGGATGCATTTGTCGGCGGAGTGCCGGCAAAACTGATATCCGGAACAAAACCTATACAGGATTAATGACAGGGAGTACAGGAGGCTTGAGGCGTAAAACCGCGAAAGGGATCTTCTGGTCTTTTCTTGATTATTTTGGGGTTTACCTGGTCAAATTTGCATTCACCATTGTAATTGCCAGGACCCTTTCTCCTGATGATTATGGCCTTATGGGCATGATAGTCATCTTTATTGCCATAGGGCAAACCCTGATGCAGAGCGGGTTCTCGATGGCCCTGATACAGAAAAGAGAGTATCATGAAGCTGATTATTACACTGCATTCTGGTTCAACCTGCTGATTGCCCTCCTTGTCTATTTTGCCCTTTTTGCCGGCGCAGGCGCTATTGCCCACTTCTTCGAAAAGCCTGTACTGGTGGCAATTACACGTGTGGCTGCCCTGGGAATAATTCTCAACTCTCTTTGTTCTGTCCAGGTGGCCATTCTTACCCGGAGGATGGATTTCAGAAAGCTTACCTGGATACACCTGCTGAGTGCGCTGGTATCGGGTATTACCGGATTGGTCCTGGCATTGAGGGGTTATGAGGTCTGGGCTCTGGTATTTCAGACCCTGTCAGGAAATGTAATATACCTGGCAGGCCTTTGGCTATCAACAGGCTGGAGGCCCGCATTCATGTTTGATTTCAGGAGGTTCAGGGCTCTGTTCGATTTCGGGTATAAAGTGTTGCTGCAGGGACTGACAGACGTGATATTCACGAAGAGTTACTATCCGCTGATTGGTAAACTGTTCCCTGTCGCCCAGCTGGGTTTCTATACCAATGCCAGCCGGTTTCACGAGATATTCATCCGTCAGACCTCTTACTCAGCAAACAGGGTGGTATTCCCTGCTTTTGCAGCCATTCAGGATAACCGGGAGAGATTCAACGGCAATTACCTGAGGTCGTTTAACCTCATGGTATTCCTGATGTTTCTGGGATCACTGGTACTCATAATCTCGAGCCGTCCTTTTATTTCAGTTGCGCTGACAGCGAAATGGCTCCCTTCAGTACCTTTCATGCAACTTTTATTTATTGAGGGTTTTTTTCTTCCGCTGTTGATATTCAACACCAATATTCTGTATACCATAGGTAAAGGCGGGATTTCACTGAAGATTGATATCTTCAGGAAAGCAATGATCCTTGTCAGCATTTTCCTGTTGTTCAGACTGGGTATTGAGGCTCTTATTACCGGCCAGGTGTTTTCAACAACGGTTTCTATGATATTTTCGGCCCTGGCGGTGGGCAGGATCCGGGGCATTGAACTGCGGTCACTGTTCATGCCTTTGCTCAAACTGCTCTTAATTACTGGTTTATGCTTTGCCCTGAGCTATCTCATTGAAATAGTTACAGGCGGGTCAGACTGGCCGGAACTCATAATGAAAGTCACCATTGTCCCCGCAGTTTTTGTATTACTGGCATGGCTTGCAGGCATTAACGGGATCCGTGAACTCAGGGCTTTTGTTGGTGAATTCAGGCCTGGAGCGGCACAGGCAGACGAATTATTGTAGGTTGGTTTTAACTGCAGCCTGATAGTGGCAAAAGGAGTAATAAAATGGTTTATCGGCTGGCCGGATCTTGTCAAATATCTCGGGCTTATATCCGTGACCCTGGGAGTAACCTATTATGCTCCTGCTTCTATCAGATTTATCTGGTATGTGATAATGCTGGTATCCTACTCATTTTCAAAAAATGAACCCCTTTGGCTTGCTCTTTTCCTGTCAACCTCAGACGGCTTTATCGGCTTCTTCGGCCTGTATGAGGCAACTATTCCCCTGCTGCCCGGATTACCGGCAGTTGAGGTCGCACAGTTTTATATTCTGCTGACCGTTGTCAAGGCTGCCGGCAGGAATCTAAAGCCTGTTCTGTTTTATCACAGGTATTTCCAGATATTGATTATATACCTGATATTCAGTGTTATATGGGGACAAATGATGGGATTGTCCGGGGGGTTGAATGTTTATTTCCGGGTTATTAAGGGCATTATCCCGCTGTTGTTGTTCTATTCAGTTCCCAGGCTTTTCACAGACCGGGGTATGTACGAACGGTTTTTCAGGATAGTGTTTGTAATTGTACTCCTGGCATTCGCGGCCCAGTTGTTCACTTTGTTCACGGGGATGACACCCATGGAGGCCGGAGGCTTAATTCCGGATGAGGAGAACGAGAGAGATGAATTCAGGGTCTTTTACAATGCAAGCAGTACATTGCTCGGCCTGTTCGGGGCATTGTTCGTTCTCACCGGAAAGATAAGCAGGCCACTGAGCAGGCTGATTCCTTTTGCTGTTTTGATTGCCGCCCTCGCTATGGCTCTGCTTTCTGCCACGAGAGGCTGGATCATCAGCTTCAGCCTGGTCATTATACTCTCTGTGCTACTTACCGGAATGATCCGTTCAAGGAGGAACATCAGCATTGTTATAATATCTATCCCTGTCATTATCTGGGCACTTGCCAATCCGACCATCAGCATGCAGGTTGATTATGCACGTGAACGGCTTGAAACCATGGAGGCTATTTCAGAAGGCGATCTGACAGCCCGCGGAACATTGCAACGACTCGATTTCAGGAGCCAGAGGGTAATGGGCGGCTGGAGGGAGAATCCCTTGTTCGGGTGGGGATTGTCGGACAAAGGATATGATTATCTTGATGATCATGTTGGAAATCAAAGTATACTGGCTCTGTACGGTGTGATCGGATTCGTGCTTCTTAACGGTTTCCTGATCTATTTTGCCTATATGATGATGGGATTGTATTTCAGGTTTCCCCCGGGGCATCCTTACAGGGACGAGTTGATTGTATTTGTGATTTTCCTGGTGGGATGGTTTTTCATCCACTCGACCAGCGGACAGCAGTTCAGCTTCTCCGGCATGCCGGAAAAGATTATTCCTCAGGCCCTCTTTTTCAGTTTCGGAGCGCTTCAGTTCAATAAGTCAATAATCACATTGAATGGAAAGAAAGTTTGAAAGAGCCCTTCTGCTTTGCCCTGCGCAATATTCGCTGAGTAATTCCCTTCGCAGTATACTGGGCCACCTGGCCGGAGAGGTAAGATACTCGGATATCCGGTCTGCAATAAACAGCCGGGTTATGAAACTCAACAGCCAGGCTTTCCGGCTGCCTCATGGAGTCAGACGAAGGTGGGAAAAGTATTTCCTGGAAAAGGTCAATGAAATGATTCTCTCGCAGGTTGAGGAATTCAGGCCAGACCTGGTGATGGTATACAATTCCCTTTATATGGTCCCGGAAACATGCCGGTCTGTCAGCAGCAGGTCAAAGCTTGTTTTTTTCATGGGTGACTCACCTTTCTACACTCCCCAGAACAATTATTATCTCTCATGTCTGCCTCATGCTGACCTGATCCTTTCTCCTGACTCCCACTGGCTTCAGCAGATGGTAACGATGGGTCTCGAAAAAACTGTCTATTTTGTTCCGGGGGTGGATACTTCATCCTATTTCAGATTGCCTCCTGAGAGTGCGCCGGCAGGCAGTGAGAGGTCAGGCGTACTTTATGCCGGTGCCTGTTACCTGAACTCGTGGGGATATAAGAAAGCCATGCTCATGAGCTATTTTACCAGGTTCGATTTCCGCCTGTATGGAAACAGTGCATGGAGAAGATGGTTTTCCTTCTTCCCGGATCTGGAGAAGGTCTTTACCGAAAGCGGCTTTATCGCGCAGGAAGAGATGAACAGGATGTACAACACAGCGGCCGTGATCCCGGTTGACGGTAATCCCGGCATAATAAATGGTGTTCACCTTCGAATGTTCGAGGCGCTGGCAGCAGGTGCCCTGCCCCTTATTGAGTACAGGAATGATGTGGACAGCCTTCTTTTCAATGGGTTTAAAGAGCAATTGCCTCTGGTGCGTGATTACAGAAAGGCGGCAGATATGGCTGATTATTATCTGAATAACGAACGGGAGCGTTCCGGACTTGTTTGCCTGATGGACGAATTCCTTGCGAGGGAATACAGCCATGAACTGAATGCCTCAAGATTGGCTGAAGCGCTGGGCCGATGATGGGTATTACTGATTGCAGAGTCTGCCTGGTTCATTATACCTCTGCTCCCGGAGGGATTGAGCTACTGATGCCGGAGATCATCAGGGCGTTTCCCGGAGAAACTTTCACGGTATTTGTGATCAGGCCTGCCGGAAAGGGAGAATTCGATGTATATGAAGGCGTCCCTGTCAAGGTATTCCGGGGTTCACGTAATAACCTGTCCGCTGCCTTGAAATTGTGGCGTTACGCCCGGATACACAGACAAACTGTTTTTCACGGATTTAATACCGGACCCTTCTTTATGATGGTACTCCGGCTGGCCGGAGTGATGAAGGTTGTCTATTCCATCAGGGGAACCATTCATTACCACGGAACGTTGCAGAAAACTTTGAGAAAAATTGTATGGACAGCCTCTATTGGAAGCAAATACAGAATAATTGCCAATTCTGCATATAGCCGTGATATATTCCGGGAATTCCTGGCACCGTTTGAACCTCATGTCGAAGTCCTTTACAATCCTGTCGGTTCATCACGTATAAAACCAGCACCTGAAATGGCAGCCAGGGATAGCCTGAACATCATTTATACCGGGAGGCTTGCTGATGGCAAGAACCTTTTCCGGTGGATCGAAATGGCGGTTGCAATTCACAGTTACAGGAGTGATGCCTTTTTTTTTCTTTTTGGCGACGGCCCCCTTCGAAAGGAACTGGAAGAGTATTGCAGTTCTTTGGGGGCAGAAGGTTATATCCGCTTTATGGGCTTTGTGTCCGACCTTTCGGAAGCATACGGCCGGGCTGACCTGATGATGTTCCTTTCTGAAGCAGAGTCATTCGGAAATGCTGTGGTGGAGAGTATCCTGTCCGGGGTTCCTGTAATTGCCTCGGCAATTCCTTCAGTAAGGGAAATATTTCGGGACTTCCCTCAGTTCCTGGTCTCTGCCGGGGGCGGAATGGAACAGGAAATCATAGATAGAATAAAAGGCATCAACGAACTCAAAGCAGTTGTTCCCTTGGCCTGCCGACAATTCAGTGAGCGGTTTTCACTCGAACAGCATGTAAAGGGCTTGTGCTCTCTTTACGAAAACCCGGGTCTTTCAGTAAATGATACCCCGTCAACAGAGAAAAGATGAAAATCTCATTTCTGGCAAAGATTCCCGGGAACCTGCCGGAAAAACATGCAGGGATCACATTTGCTGACCGCCCCGATCTCACTATTCACCTTACAGGAGACAACTTTGAGTTCATGGCATGGGGTGATCCTATATTCGATGACCGGTTTATGGCAGATCTCCCTGAAAGACTTAGCACAGGATTCGTTACCGGGAATCTGTCGGGCCATTATTATTTCTGTATCAATGACATAGCCAGGAATGAGATAACATTTGGCACTTCTCCCTTCAGCATTGTCCCGCTCTATTATTGTGTGAAGGATTCTGATATCATCCTGTCAGACAATGTCTTTACAATTGCCGGGTATGCCGGATTGAGGAATGTGTCAGCACGATTCATTATCGAGTCGCTTCTTTTTAATTACCCCCTTTATAACTGCAGTCTGGTTGAAGGCATAACACTGCTTGAATCAGGGTCTGCCCTGGTAGCTGCGACGAGCGGAATAAGGAAAGTGAGGCACACAGCCCCGGAAGAGTGGTTCGCCGATTGCCCGGTTACCTGGCGAAAGAGTGTTCCGGCGATGACTGACATCTTTCTGGAAGCTGTTGAAAAATACCTGCCCGGTGAAAATTACCTCACAGCTCTTACCGGCGGTTTTGACAGCAGGACACTTGTTGCTGCAGGTCTGTTCCATGGCCGAACCTTCACGGGATACTGTTTTGGGTCAGCACAGGAAGGGGATCTGGGCATGGCTGCAGAGATATCGTCCCGGGCAGGTCTGCCCTTCGTGCCGGTGCTGCTTGACTCCGATTATGTCAGAAATGAAAGTTTAGAGGCAGGTAAGGAGTTTATTACAAGCTCTTCAGGTACTGGCACTTTCTCTCGGGCCCACTATATATATGCTGCGTCATTGCTGTGCAACAGGTCAGGGTACCTGGTCACAGGAAACTTCGGGAGTGAGGTTTTAAGAGCAGTACATTCTCCTGGTGTAATGGTTTCGCCTCTTTTATACCAGGTGTTTCAATCTGACGGGCCGGAGGAGGCGGTGGCAATCCTTAAGAACAGTGCACTTCTGCGGTTTCTTTCCGCAGATGTGGCAGATAATGAGACTCGAAACCTGGAGGAGGTAGTTTCGGCACTGCCCTGTTTTGACGTAAAATACCGGGGTCTGGGAAAGAATATGCAGCTATATCTTTTCATTTTCGAAGAGACCTTCAGGAAGTATTTCGGGTCTGAAATTACAGGACAGTGGAACCGTGTTATTAACAGGACGCCATTCCTGGACTGTCATTTTCTCAGGGAGCTGTTTTCCACCGGTCTGGCCGGGGTCCATTCGGGATTCATGGAGGGGCATCCCGGGAGGAGATTTAAGGGCCAGATTCTGTATGCTTCAGTAATTAACAGGGCTGCTCCGCATCTCGGAGCTTATTTCACAGACAAAGGCTACCGGCCGGATGATCTGCTGACCCTCACAGGTAAAGCCAGGATACTGGCAGGCTGGCTCAGGAAAAGAATGTCGCGGGGCCTTCACCCGCCTGCTGATCCAATGGCAGTACTTGAGGCCTGGGATCATAACCGTTCATGGTATGAGAGCCTACCCATCAGTGACGATCTCTTCAACAGGAGGGAGATTGACCTGCTCCGCGGTCCCGGATTCAGTATTGAGAAAGCCCGGCTTTACAGTCTTATATTTGCAGCAGATTATCTCAGAAACTTATCAAAACCTGATGGACAAGATTTACCTGCTTACTGATTACAAGGGCCGGTTCGGTTCGAAACACGGGGATGCTCCGTACCGGTCCGGGATGGATCATGAATTGCTCCGTCAATCGTTTCTTGACGCCGGCTATGAGGCGATCTTCGTCCCATTCAGCAAGATCGATCCCGGTGACGGCAACTGGAAAGGGAAGCAGGTTCTGTATACTTCCTCTGAAGATAAAGGCCTGGTATATAAAGAGTACATTGAAAATGTCGTTCTTTCGCTGGAATATGCAGGTGCGGAGGTGATTCCCTCTTACCGGTTTCTCAGGGCAAACAACAACAAAGTATTCATGGAATTGCTACGGGGTATGCTTCCGGACGAGGCAGGGGGCAATCTGAAATCGTTTTGTTTCGGAGCCCTTGAAGAGCTTGATGGAGTTTCTCCAATGAACTTCCCGGTGATTGTGAAAGGATCTTACGGTGCCATGGGCCGCAACGTTTTTCTTGCTCATTCATTTGATGAGCTTAAAAGTATCGTCAGGCACAGGATAGCAACTCCTGTGACATTACGTTTCAGGTTTAAGGAACACCTGAGAAAGCTTCGTCACCGCGGGTACAGGCGTGAGTCATTTTACAGGGGCGGCTTTGTGGTTCAGGATTTTATCCCCGATCTGAAGAATGACTGGAAGATTTACTATTTCGGCGACAGGGCATATGTCTTTAACAGGCCTGTATTCCCGAAAAGAGAATTCAGAGCCAGTGGCGGAGGGTATGACAATTATAGCTATGGCCTTGAGGCTCATGCTCCGGAGGGTATGCTTGAGTTCGGATGGAAAATATTCAGAACACTTGATATTCCGTTTGTCTCAATGGATGTTGCCTGGGATGGCAATCGATTTTACCTTCTTGAGTTCCAATGTGTTTATTTTGGCACGGCCGGGATCCTCAGGAAATATTCAAGGATATTCTTCAGGAGGAGTGAAGCGGGGTGGCAGACATCCGACAACGAGGGGAGCATTGAAAAAACATATGCATATGGTATTGCATGGTACCTGAAGGAAAGAAGCTGAGGGTATTGTTTGTCTCAAGCGGAAGGATGGGGGATGTGGGTTACGTGGTAAGGAACCAGGGAGAATCCCTTGTCCGTCACGGAATTGATGTGGATTACCTCACAATTTCTCCCGGACTGATAGGTTACATCAGGGCTGTAAGGCTTATACGCCATAAAGTTCATGCAGGAGGTTATGACCTTATTCATGCACATTACAGTCTGAGTGCTTTCGCAGCCTCGCTGGCAGGGAGATTTCCCATGGTGGTTTCGCTTATGGGCTCTGATGCCTGGCAGGGTCCGTTTTTGCGTATGGTGATAAGGTTTCTTGCTGCTGTCAGATGGAGTGCTGTAATAGTCAAGACACGGGAGATGAAAAGAAAACTGAAACTTGATAAGGCACTTATCATACCCAATGGTGTCGATACAGACAGGTTTAAAACAGGTGACAGTGATCAGGCAAGACAGAGGCTGGGTTTAAGCCTTACCAGGAAGGTGATAGTATTCATTGCCGGCATAAACCGTCCGGAAAAAAACCTCCCCCTCGCCCGGGAAGTTATGGAGAAACTGAATGATGATTCCGTTGACCTGCATCACGTTTACGGTATTGAAAACAGTATGGTTCCCGTTTATCTGAATGCGGCGGACCTGCTTTTACTTACTTCTGACAGGGAGGGAGGGGTGAATGTGATAAAGGAGGCGATGGCATGCAATTGTCCTTTCGTGGCAACAGATGTGGGAGACATCAGAGAGATTGCCGGCGAAACCGAAGGTTGTTATATTACAGGTCACTCTGGCAGTGAAATTGCCGGAGTTGTCAGGCAGGTTATGAAAACCGGTGCCAGGAGTAACGGCAGGAAAAGGATCTTCGAACTGGGGCTTGACTCAGAATCCGTGGCATTGAGGATATCAGAGCTGTATAGATCAATCTGTGAAGACACACGAAGGTGAAACTGCTAAAAGACAGTGAAATACCCCTTCCTCAATGGGAGGCATTGATCAGAAATAACAACCGGTCAACCCCATTTCAGACACCCGGTTATTTTAATTTCTTCAATTCTGTCAGCGGGATGGCGGCAAGGGCTTTTGCTGTGGCTGACAATGAAGCGATAAGATCGCTTGCTGTGGTAACATACCAGGAGGAAAAAGGGCTGAAAGGTTACTTCTCGCGAAGGTGCATTATTTACGGGGGGATAGTTTATGACGAGGACGTTCCGCATGCTGCTGACATACTCTTGGAGGCGATCAGGGAAGATACCGACAGGAAGTGTATTTATACCGAGGTGAGGAATCTCTCGGATTACGGGCTTCTAAGAAGGCTGTTTGAGGAACATGGCTATGAATACATCCCTTACCTGAATTTTAGGATTGATACATCTGACAGCGAAGAGATGTTCGGCAGGATCAGCAGTTCAAGGCAGCGTCAGATAAGGAAAGCTCTGAGATCGTCAGTCACCTGTAGCGAGGCTTCCGGTATTGAGGAGGTTCTTCAATTCTATGCGATGGTGCGAAGGTTGTATCGTGAAAAGCTTCATAAACCGTTACCGGGGGAGGATTTTTTTATCGAGTTTTACAGGAGGAAGCTGGGAATATACCTGCTGGTCAGGCATGATGGCAAAATCATCGGCGGTATAATGTGTCCGGTTCTTGACAGCCGTGCCTTATTTGAGTATTATATCTGTGGAATGGATGAGTCATTTCCGGAGCTGTATCCGAGTGTGATGGCTACATGGTACGCAATGAAGTACGCCTGCGATAACGGAATTGGTGTGTTTGACATGATGGGTGCAGGCAAGGCGGGAGAACATTACGGAGTAAGGGATTTCAAGGCCCGGTTCGGCGGTGGAATGATTGAATATGGACGTTTTTTAAGAATCAGCCGGCCTGCACTTTACCGCCTGGGAAGGACCGGCCTGATATTAATGAAGAAAGCCGGACTATGAGGGTATTGATTGATATCGGTCATCCGGGCCACGTCCATCTCTTCCGGAATTTTGCCCATATCTTTATCGGGAAGGGTCACACGGTGTTATTTACTATCCGCAGAAAGGAGTTTGAATCTGATCTGCTTGAAGCAGAGAAACTTCCGTTCAGGATGCTCGGTCCTCACTATTCTTTTTCTGTCGGGAAAATCTGGGGATTATTCAGGTACAATATACAGGTCCTGCTGATCAGTCTCAGGTTCAGGCCTGATCTTTACCTGAGTCACGGTTCTCTCTACACACTTTTGTCGGCACTTTTACTCAGGAAGCCAAATTTAGCCCTCGAAGATACCGGGAATCCGGAACAGGTGAGGCTCTATCTTCCCTTCACGAGGGCTGTACTTACTTCAGATACATTCCCCTTTGACTATGGAGATAAGCAGGTACGTTATAACGGGTATCACGAACTGGCATACCTGCATCCTTCATATTTCAGGCCCGATGCCGGCGTGCTGAAGGAGCTTGGATTGCCAGATGAGGCTGTCTTTACTGTTATTCGTTTTGTGGCATGGAGTGCCAGTCATGACAGAAAGACCTCAGGTCTGACAGCTGAGGAAAAGATCACAATAGTAAGGCATTTGGAGAAACGTGGCCCCCTGTTCATCAGCTCTGAAACCGGGCTGCCTCAGGAGCTGGAGAAATTCAGGTTTCCGCTCAGGCCTGAAAGGTTGCATCATGCGCTGGCCTTCGCCTCTCTTTTTGTAGGAGAGGGGGCCACAATGGCATCAGAATGTGCACTTCTCGGCACACCGGCAATTTATGTTAATTCCGTGATTCCCGGCCTGGTTGCCGAGCAGGAAAGAGAGTACGGAATTATTTCTGCGTTTACCGGTTTTGATGGCGTTATCGCAAAGGCAGATGAGTTGCTTGACCGGTCTGACCTGAAATCCGAAACAAAAAGAAAAAGCGAACGTTTAATCAACAGTAAATGTGATGTTACGGCCTTCCTCGTGAAATTTATTGAAGAGTGGCCTGACAGCTTTTTAAGAAACAGGTAAAATCAGGAAAAGTGTTCAGAATCCCCAAAGAAGCTAT
>JAVEZS010000068.1:0-11358 GCA_034002885.1 Bacteroidales bacterium | reverse complement strand
CAGGCGCAAGTTCGATGAAGCTCTTCAGGAGAATAAAAAACTGGCAACGGAGGCTATGTTACAGATACAATCTCTCTATGCCTTAGAGAGGGAGGCTGATGAGATGGAAGCTACACCTGATCAGAGAAAAGAGTTACGACGCACAAAGGCATATCCGATACTGGTGACCTTTGAGAAGTGGCTTTACAATAACTACAATGCTTTGCTTGCTCAGAGCAGAATGGCAAAGGCAATATCATACACATACAGTATTTTCCCTAAACTCTCAAGATACCACCTTGATGGAAGATACAGAATAGATAACAACCTTGTTGAAAACGCAATCCGTCCCCTGGCTATCGGAAGAAAGAACTATCTTTTCTGTGGTAACAATGATGCAGCAATAAGAGCTGCTGTAATGTACTCATTGTTGGGATCCTGCAAAGCAGCAGGAGTAAACCCTGCAGAATGGCTTGAGGATATACTTTCAAAGATGTACTCCTATAGCAATGGTAAGGGCAACATGGAGGATCTGCTTCCGCTCAACTGGAAGAGGAATCAAACTTGTGTTATGTTGTGAAATTATAGTGCAACTGGTGTCATATGTGCCCGAATTGGGATCAAATCAATCAAAATTGACACAACTTTAATCGGAATCGATCAAAAGTGTACCAAATTGGTACATATGCACCCAAATAAAATCAAACTTTAATCAAACCGACCAAGAATGGTGGCTCACTTTAGTCAGAAATAATCAATAAACTAGATGTGATTTATCGGATGCTTACGTTGATTCTCCGATGTACTCATGTCATTTATTAATCGGAAACTGCGAGGCAATTATTACCGACTTTTTACCATATCTGTCCTCTAACTGAAAGTCCGGTCAGAGGTAATATAACTTTTACATCTTTCTGGAATGAAAATCAGGTTATCAAATCAGGAGAGATACTTGCCACGGTTATACCTGAGGATAAGAGCAGGATAATTGTAGGGGCAAGCATACCTGGTTCTGGTCTCGGAAGAGTAAAAGTTGGACAGGAAGTCAACATTAAGCTGTCAGGATTTCCTTATATGGAATTCGGAGTATTAAAAGGAAATATCAGCACGCTTTCGCTTGTACCGGCTGGTGAGGCATATATAGCAGAGATTGATCTGATCAACGGTTTAACAACCACGTATAACATTAGTCTTCACTTTATAAATGAGATGACAGGAACGGCAGATATAATTACTGACAACAGCAGATTGATATTCCGGCTTATTAAGCCACTGAACAGGATATTAAAATGATAAGATCCATGTTGGAAGTTATGAGCCTTTGCTGTAGCTACGATGAATAAAACTGGGTATTAGGAACTGCACCATGTACCAATAAGGGCATTGCCATACAATAAAGAGTAACAAAGAAATATGAATTAACACAAATGTGAATGATTAAAACAATCTGAAAGAGAAGGGCAGGAAGCTTTTCTCTGTGCCCTGAGCTCTGAGCTCTGCGCCGCTTCCTGCCCGGACCTTTCCATAACAGAAAGGAGGTGTACTGGCAAAGTTAATGTTTTGACCGGATTGGCAGCCAGACCGTGATATGAAATCCGTAATCAAAAAAAGGAGTATTAACAATTAAAACATAAAAAGATGAAAAGGCTTAATAAGCTACAGATCAATTCTGAAAAGTTAATAAAAAACGACGAACTCATAACTTTGAGAGGTGGAGATTATGGCGGTGGTCCATGCACCTGTCTTTGTTACAACATATTCGTAAGCCCGCCTATTTATTACGGTTATTTACTTTCAGAAGATGGTGATTGTCCAAAGGACTGTAGGGATGCTTTTGGTGGCTGGTTAACGACCGGATCCTGTAATAATTAAATTATTTAAGGTTTAATCGGTTTAGATTCAAGACTGACAAATAATTAAGGCTGACTTATGAAGTAAGTCAGCCTTATTAAATGTGAAATTAAATTTTAGCCGAAAAACAAACGTATTATCCAACAACTCAAAAGTCGAATTTAAGATTTTAAATATTTACAAAACTCCATGATGTTTAGTAGACAAGAATTATTTTTGCTTCTTTCCCTTTTACCGCTACTCTTTCAAGCCTTACGGATTTTCTTTGACCAGTGGTTATGAATAATGGAATTGAAAAAATGCGAAATCCATAAAACTTAAATTTAATCAAATACAATGAAGTCAATTAATTTTCTGTGTTTAATTCTCTTTATCTCATCATGTAATGGAACAGGACATAATCTTTACCATATTGATCCTCGAAGTTTTAACGACAATAGAATAACTCTATCTGAAATTGCAGATGACATTAAGTATATTCAGCTTGATAATATTATTCCAATTGGAATAACATATGCCTTTAAAATGACCGAAGAGTATATATATTTATCCATCAAGGATGTTGGAATAGTACAGTATGAACATAATGGTAAATTTGTTCGAAAAGTCGGCAGTAGGGGAAAAGGCCCTGGAGAATATAGGTATGGAATGAATTTTACAGTTGATGAATTATCTGGAAATGTTTTTGTTTTAGACCCCGGAATAGTTAAGATTTACTCTCCCAGTGGCATTTTTCTTAAGGATATTTCACTAAAGGAGTATGATGGTAGTCTTGGTTTTCGTGATATTGAAATTTATAATTCATTATTGTTTTTCCCTGACTATCTATCAACAGGACACTCTAAATATTGCTGGGTCTTCCTCGATACACTAGGGCATTTTGTTTCTATGAAGAAGAATTCCGTCCCTCCCTTTAAGCCAGGTATTGAGATGGTGGGTGGTACATATAAATTTGAAAATAACCTTTTTTATTATAATTATTACAATGACACGATTTTTTCAATTTCACCTGACTTAAGTAATTCAGCAGCATATTTGTTCGCACAGGGAAACCACCGATGGACCGATGGAAAGATAGAAGGACTTGATCCAAGATCAACATCGTTTATATCCCAAGTATATAGATTATTCCGTGTCGGAAGAATGTTTGAAACAGATAAGTTCATTGTGGTTGTTTTTGCTTATCAGGAAAGATTTGCTATTTGCCTGATTGATAAAAAGACAAAAAAAACATTTCTCGCAAACAAATATGAGGAAACAACAGGGAGCAATACAAAGTATAAACCTTACATAATAAACGATTTGGATGGCGGCATGCCTTTAACTGAAGACTTGACATACTATGCAGTGAATGAAAAAGAATATATTACAACATTAATAAATCCAATTAATTTAAAAGTTCATGTTTCAGGTAATGAATTCAAAAACAAAGTTAATATCTACCCCGAAAAGAAGAAAGACCTTGAAAAACTTGCAAACAGCCTGAAAGAAACAGATAATCCGGTTCTAGTACTTGTAAGTCTGAAAAAGTAGCAAATATGCCTGCATTCCCATATTTTAAGCAGCTGGATTCGATGGATTGCGGCCCGTCCTGTCTTTGCATGATTGCCAGTTATAATGGGAAATCATATACGTTACAATCTCTCCGTTCCAGCACTTTTGCGGAGAGATTTATTTTCAATACAAGGTTCCATTTGATATGAGTGATTTTGTACACTTCCGGCACAGGATTGGACCTGAAGGAATGGAGAAGATCTTCAAGGCAAAAATAAATCTGTTTGACGAAGACGTGATCCTCAGGGGAGTTAAGGAAATCCGGGTTGATACGACGGGTCAGGAGAAGAATATAACCTTTCCGACCGATCGCAAGCTGATAGAGAAAGTAATAGAACAAAGCAAGAGGCTAGCCAAAAAAGAAGACATTTAGTTGAAACGGACCTTTGGACGGGAGATAAAGAAACTAAAGCACCAGTTACGTTTTGTACTTAAGCCAAAGAACATGAATAAGCACGAGAAAGCTCAGAAACGGCTTCACCGGATTGCATTCAAAATATACATTGACCTTGTAAAGCTGCTAAATCCTGTACCGAAGAAATACAAGGAGGAGCTTGATGTATGATACAGAGCTCTGACACAACAAAGAGATGACAAGAATAAAATTTACAGCATACACGAACCCGAGACACTGTGCATATCAAAAGGGAAAGAACATAAGCCTTATTAATTTGGAAACAAGAGCTAATTTGCTTACACACGAGAATCAGGTATCATTGTTGGAGCCATGGCAATAGAGGGTAATGTATACGATGGCAGGTCCTTAAGACCGCAACTGGAACAGGTAAAAGAATTAACAGAAGGCAAGATCAGGAAAGTGATAATAGACAAAGATTATAAAGTACCAGGAGGAATCCCGGGAATAGATATTGTGATGCCAAAAGTGCTCAATGGAGGGAGCTACTACCTGAAAAAGAAACGGGAAGAACGATGTCGTTCACGGGCAGGAATAGAGGGACTTATATTACTGCAAAACATGATCACAGGATGATAAGAAATTACCTCAGCGGGTCGACAGGCGATAAAATCAATACATTATTTGCCCCTGCGGCATATAACATGAAAAAACGGATGAGAATAAAGAAGCAAAAATTGCTGGATTTAATTTTTGGCTGGATTTACAAGAGACTTTTTTTGCACCTGGTATTATTCAAGCCATCAGGATATAAGAAAAATAGTATTAATAAGGATCAACTAAGTAATAATTTCAAAGAAAATATTGTTAAATTTATTACCTACAAGTGAGATGAAATCATAATTGAAAACCAATTAATATTTCATAGTGCTAATAATAGAAATTCTTACACTTAATGGAAATAAAAGTACAATTTATAATTGTAGTTCTACTTTGTTCAAAATTCTTTTTTAGCTGCAAAATTTCAAATCCTAAAATTGAAAATGATGTATTAACTTTTGATTTGAAAGAGATGCCAAAACAGACAACTTTAAAGCTGACTGATTTAGGTGCAACTGACATTCAATACATCCCTTTGGAAACTAACGAGCAATGTTTAATATTAAGGATACAGAAAATTATCAAAAGTAATAATTTCTTTCTAATCCAATCTTTTACGGATATTTTGATGTTCCGAAATGACGGTTCATATATCACTAAAATTGGAACAGTGGGTAGAGGTCCAAATGAATTTACTGTGGCCCACGATGTAAATATTAATCCAACAGATGGAACAATTTATTTGATCGATGGATGGCAACAAAAATTTCTTGTCTACTCCAACAAAGGTGAATTTATCAGAACATTTAAATATCCGATTCGTGCTGCCGTTAATTTTGAATTTACACATGATGGAATTCTTTGTTACAACAAAAACAATATAGGTGATATTGAAACCAGTTATCTTCTGATAGATACGAACGGTAAAATTATTAAAAGTTACCCCAATAAATATCCATGGAAGAGAAATGCTCCTACACTAGCGTTTCAATGTGAAAATATCTTCTATCGAAATAATGGTCAACTGATTAAAAAGGAAATATACTGTGACACTTTGTTCGCTTTTATTGATAAGAATTTTTATCCGCATTCAGTCATTGATATAGGTAAACTACGCTTAACTCCCAACTTTAGAACTGAATCTGATGTAAATTTCATAACAGAGAATTTTATTAATCCAATGAATTTATTTCAATTCTCAAATTTCATTTACTACGAATTTCATATTCCTATAAATGGACATATTGAGGGATTATCCTTTATTGGATCAAAAGATGGCAAGTTCAGAGTATTATTTGATCCTGAAGAGGATTTAATAAATGACCTTGATGGTGGTCCTAGTATTTGGCCAAAGAGTGCATGGGATGATATGGCAATTGTCACCTGGACTGATGCATTAAGAATAAAAACATTCGTTCTCTCAGAGAAATTTAAGAGCTCTAATCCGAAATACACTAATAAGAAAAAAGACCTTGAAAATCTTGCGGAGAGTCTTAAGGAGACTGATAATCCAGTTTTAATATTGATTAAACTCAACTGATTCGTTTTAGGATAGTATAGTTTATAGATCATAACCTCTGAACAGAACGGATTAGACTATGGATAATACTATGAAAACAGGATCCCTTGTAAAGCGAATCTATAAAAGACTGCTACATTTATCCGGACAGTATGTTAAGCCTGAAATGCTTACTTAATTTATCGGATATGAAAAAAAAGAGGAAGGTATGATCGAGAGATCAAACAGTGGTTCGGCTGAAGAAATAAAGCGCAGATCGCATAAGGAGTAGAGCGACGCAGTTCCATTTAACAGAAGAGCACAGTGCACCTCGCACAGAGCAAAACTTAAATAGCACTGAGCATTGTACACTGAGTCCTGAGTCATTCGATTCGTGTTATTCATGGCAAATGAAATTCAGTTTAATAAACATAAGTTGTATAAAAAAGAATAACCTTAACGAGAATTATAGTTGTATTCCTCTTTATTGAAGAAAATCTTTCCTAAATTTAAGCAACACAAATACAAACCTTTTAATCAGTCTGATAGGATGAAAGTTAAATGCCCGTTAAAGGCTCTTATTATAGGAGTAATATTGTTTTCCTGCAAACCTAAAACTGCAGAAAACCTCGAGGAGCTGGCACGCCGCTCCTCTCATCCCGAAGCAGTGCTTGTAAAAACTGTTAAGCTTGAGCCATCAACCTTCTACCACGAGCTTGTTAGCAACGGCAAGGCCTATTCGACAGAAAAAGCGGTCATTCCGTTTAAGGTAAACGGAATAATAAGAGAACTTTTAATACGCAACGGACAGCAGGTTAACGAGGGTGATCTGCTTGCCGTAATAGAGGACTTTGAATACAGATCACGGCTTGAAAGTGCAAAACAGACCCTTGAAAAAGCAGAAATAATTTTTAAGGATGAACTGGTAAGCAAGTATATGACTTTTGATACTACTGTTCTTGCTCCGGATAAGGTTAAAACATCCCGTATCAGAAGCGGGCTTGATGATGCTGTAACAGCTTTTAAACTTGCAGAATACAATTATAACAACACCCGCATCCATTCACCTATCACCGGTACTGTCGCCAACCTCGAGGCTTTACAATGGAATCCCAGTCATGACTATAAAAACCTGTGTACAGTTATCCAGAATGCAACAATGGAGGTTGAATTCCCTGTCATTGAATCGGAATATGGTTTTATCAGCAGAGGAATGCCTGTCGGGATTATTCCGTTCATTAACGACAGCACGCTGATCACCGGAAGGATAACCCAGATTAATCCTCAGGTTGATGAGACGGGAATGATAAAGATAAAAGCAGGACTGCGGAATAACGGCCATCTCATCGACGGGATGAATGTGAATGTCGTCATCCGGAAGCCTGTTCCCGGCCGGCTGGTTGTCCCCAAGGAAGCCCTCGTGATACGCCAGGGGAGAGATGTGATCTTTGTGCGGCAGGATTCGCTTGCGATATGGAAATATGTTACTATCGAATTCGAGAACAGTACCAGCGTATCAGTCAGTGAGGGCCTTGAACCGGGCGATCTGGTCATTGTAAGCGGAAATGTTAATCTCGCCCACGAAACAATAGTGAAGGAGGAATGAATACTGAACCTCATCACAGCTCTTTTCTCTCCACATTCACGGTCAACATTCTGTTTGTAATGCTGATCATTGTCGGTGCGGCAATGATCCCTTTGCTCTCCCTCCAGCTGAACCCGACGAGATACCTTCCGTCGCTCACAATCTCATGGACATGGCCCGAAGCCCCTGTACGGGTTGTCGAGCAGGAGGTTACCACCGTGCTCGAGGGCATGATAACAACAGTCACGGGAGTTAAAAAAGTGTCTTCCTATACTTTTAATAACGGCGGAAATATAACTGTCGAATTCGACAGGAATGTTGATCTGAGGGCAAAGCGCTTCGAGGTTGCTTCCCTTTTAAGGCAATCGCGCGACAGGCTTCCCGAAAGGGTATCATACCCCGAAATAGCCATGAACATGCCTTCAAATCTCTCGGGATCCCTCATTCTTGGCTTCCAGCTTAACGGGAACGCCAGCCCGTCGTACATATACACTGTTGCCGATGAAGTGATCAAACCTGCACTTTCAGTTGTGGAAGGCGTCTACATCGTTAATGTCTATGGCGCCACTCCCCGTGAATGGGAGATAGTATATGATCAGCAGAAACTTGCGTCAATGGGGATTAGTCCATCGTCAATAAGCGCCGCAATCAACAACTACCTTCTTGAGATGGAACTGGGAGGGGCTAAGGAACTGAACAGTTCCGGGCCCGCCAGAATGACCTATCTTACACTGCTTGGCAGCACGAACCGGGAATTCAGATGGGAGGATATCGCTGTGGCAAAGTCGTCGGGCAGGATAATTCACCTGAACGACGTTGCCTCTGTGAGGATGAAAGACAGGCGGCCGCAGAGTTATTACCGGATCAACGGTCTGAATACCATTAACATCAATGTAAACGCAGGGAGGAATGTAAACAATATCAGGGTGGCAAATGAAGTAAAGGCTGTAATTGAAAGCCTGAAAAAGGGACTCCCCCCCGGTTACAGCATGAGAACATCGATCGACAATACCACTTACCTCAGGCAGGAAATCTCGAAGAACATTTTCAGGGCTGTGCTTTCGGTCATTCTTCTTCTGCTTTTCGTCCTTGCGATAAGCCGCGAACTGAAATATCTCCTGATAATTGCAATCAGCCTGGCGGCCAACATCCTTATAGCCTTTATTTTCTATTATATCTTCCATCTCGAGATACATCTTTATTCACTGGCAGGAATAACGGTGTCGTTCGGGATTATCATAAACAACACTATCGTTATGACCGACCACATAAGGTTCCGTAAGAACCGGAAAGTGGGGATATCACTTCTTGCAGCGACACTCACGACAATTGGAGCTCTTGCCGTCATCTTCTTTCTTGATGAAGCCTCCAGGATCTCGCTTTCCGATTTTGCAGGTGTGGTAATAATCAACCTTTCCGTATCGCTTGCCGTAGCGCTGTTTTTCATCCCTTCCCTTCTTGAAAAGATAAGCCTGGCTCCGAAATTCAATGCCCTGATGATAAAAAGGAAAAGAAGGGTAGCCCGTATGTCCGAAAGGTACCTGGGGATGATTGCTTTCATCTTAAAAAGGAGGACCATCCTGATCATTGCCGCCATACTCCTGTTTGGTCTTCCCGTGTTCTATCTTCCCGATTCACTTCCTGAAACAACCTCAGGACAGCAAAGCAGGCAGGAACATGAAAGGTATCAGAGAATATACAACAAAACGCTCGGAAATAAAAAGTATGTACAGGATATTAAACCTGTTGTAAATAAAGTGCTTGGTGGAACGTTCAGACTTTTCAGCGAGAAGGTGAAAAACAGCAGGTTTTACTTGTACGGAGGGTCTGATGAAGTTCAGCGGACAAGGCTCTCCGTCAGGATAGGCCTGAGCGAGGAGGGACTTACAATAGAGGATATGAACACCACCTGCACGGGACTCGAGAACATGCTTGCCGCGTATCCCGAAATTGACATGTTCACCACAAGCATTTCGGATGAGAACGAGGCAAGTGTCTCGATCACCTTCAAACCTGAGCATGATTTCACTATTTTTCCCTATATCCTCAAGATCAGGATAGAAGATTACATGAACGGGATAGGAAGCTATCACGCCACGGTAGCCGGGGTGGGGAAAGCATTCTCAAACCAGGTCTACAGCGATTATATCCGGACGACTTACAGGGTTATAATGAAAGGATATAATTATGATGAGCTGTACTCATATTGCGAGGATCTCAGGGAGCGGCTTGTTGAAAGCGGAAAGGGGAGGATAAAGGAGGTTTACCTGCTTGGAGAGAATTACAGCGGTTATATCATCAGGGCCAACAGCCGCAAGGTTTACAGGAACCGGCTCGAAATGGATAAGTTTCATCTTGCAGGAAGCGGCTCCGATGTTGCATCGGCCTACAGCGAGGCCAGGAATTACTCGAGAAGCACAACATCTTCATTCCCGGCATATATCGGAGGGATAACAGCGCCGGTAGTTATAAAATCCCTGCAGTCGGAGAGTTTTGATTACTGGAGCTTCGGCAATGAACCCGTCAGGACCTCATCGGGAGGCATCGTAAAGCTGAAGGACTTTTCACAGGTGACCAGGGAAATATCGGATAATACAATCAGGCGGGAGGATCAGCAATATTTGATTACTGTGGGTTACGATTTTATTGGCAACTATGAGCTTGGACAACTGATACTCGAGCGGAATATTGATGAGACAAATTCAATGCTTCCTCTCGGTTATACGGCTCAGAGCGATTCCTACAGGTATTCGTGGGAACAGCAGAAAGCCAATTATCTTCTGATCTTCCTGGTGATCCTGATTATCTATTTTATCAGTGCAATATTGCTCGAGTCATTCAGTCAGCCCTTTGTAGTGATCAGTCTTATTCCCTTTTCATTCATAGGGGTTTTCTTAGCATTTCATATCTTCAATATCCCGGCCGACGAAGGTGTGTTTGCTGCTATGATACTGCTTTGCGGCATCGTGGTAAATGCGACCCTCTATATACTTGACGATTTCAACAGTATAAGGCGGCAAAAACCCGATTTGCCTGAAGTCAGTGCATATCTGAAGGCTTTTAACGGCAAAATTATCCCGATTGTGCTGACTGTCCTGGCGACAATAGTAGGCCTGGTACCCTTTCTGCTGACCGGCAAGGATGAACGATTCTGGTTTGCCCTGGCGGCAGGGACTATTTCGGGGCTGGTGTTCAGTTTTGTGGGGCTGGTGGTGTTTCAGCCGATGATGCTGAAGGCAGGGAGCAGGGGGCGAGGGGCGAGGAGCAGGGAGCCAAGAGCAGAGGGCAAGGGACAATTGAGTAGAGATAGAATAAAACTAAAGCTATGAGATCATGGAATATTTCAGGTTTGAAAATATGGATATTTGGAAGGATGCTATTACCGTTTCTGACACAATGTTTGACTACTCTGATAAAGCTGAAGAAAGAAGGTTTTTCAGATTTGCGGAACAACTAAGAGCTGCAGCTATGAGCATTTCGAATAATATAGCAGAAGGTTCTGGATCTTTTTCTGATAAAGAATTTGCCAGTTTTTTAAACATAGCCCGCAGATCTGTTTTTGAATGTGCTAATATTCTACACCTATTCTTTCGCAGGCAAATTATTACCAAAGAAGAAAAGGATCAGAACTATATTAATCTTATCTCCTTAAGCAAAAGGATTACAAATTTCCAAAAATCACTAAAGATTAATCTATGATACACAGTCTGCCAAATAATATCAGCTACTCAATTTCTTCCATCCTCTGCAGAGGATTTTGCCCCCAGCTCCCTGCCCCCTGCCTTTTGGCTTTGCCCCCTGCCCTCTGCTCCCTGCTTCATGCTTCTTGCCCTCTGCCCCCAGCCCTCCGCCCCCTGCTTCATGCTTCTTGCCCTTTGCCCCCAGCCCTCCGCCCCCTGCTTCATGCTTCTTGCCCTTTGCCCCCAGCCCTCCGCC
>JAVEZS010000067.1:7823-11447 GCA_034002885.1 Bacteroidales bacterium | reverse complement strand
AAAGCAATCCAGATATAGTTCAGGGCCATACTACGAATGTTACCGGCTAAGATAAAGATTTATTAAAAGAAAGTAAGCACTGAAGGAAGGTTTTAGTTTCAGGCTCTGACTCATTATGCCTTCAGCCGGGTTGCATTTAACTGTCTTCCGGAAATCAGAAAATTTTACATGAAATCAAATATTGCTGTCATAAGGATTTTGGATACATTTGTACAAATACTGAAAAAAATGGCCAGATTTACCAGAATTGATGTTATAGTAAAAATGCATGATGCAGGCATCATTCCGATCTTTTACCACAAGGACCCGGTTGTATGCCGCAATGTTATAAAAGCATGTTATGAAGGAGGAATAAGAATCTTTGAATTTACGAACCGGGGCGATTATGCACATGAGCTTTTCAGCGATCTGAACAAATGGGCAGAGAAGGAGATGCCTGATCTTATTATAGGAGTCGGTTCGGTAGTCGATCAGGGAACAGCGTCGCTCTACATTCAGCTAGGAGCCAATTTTATTGTATCCCCTGTTTTTAATCCTGAAATGGCGAAGGTTTGTAATCGCAGGAAGATACTGTGGATACCTGGATGCGGGTCAGTGTCAGAGGTGAACAATGCCGAAGAGCTCGGAGCCGAATTCATTAAGATATTTCCGGGATTATCTGTCGGTGGACCCGATTTCATTAAGGCTTTGAAAGGGCCATGCCCCTGGTCGAACCTTATGCCAACGGGAGGCGTTGAACCCACGGTGGATAATCTCAGGCAGTGGTTTGAGTCGGGTGCTTCGTGTGTCGGAATAGGTTCCAATCTGATAATAAAGGAACTCATCCAGAAAAAAGACTGGGCAGGTCTTGCGACAAGGATTTCCAATGCTCTCAAAATAGCAAAGATGTTCAAAAAAGACTGATCAACCTGTTAATGAAAGACACATTCTTAACCGATGATCCGGTTAGGTTCAGTTTTTCATTATGTCTTATTCTCCTGGTGACCGGTACAAGACGATTTCAGATATCACCGGACAAGCTAAGGACCTGGTGATTGACACCCTGATCTGGGATGTTTTTACAACCGGGAATCTGCGTATAACCTTGTAGCCTATTGTTGTTCCGTCGATAACTTTAATCCATTCGTCCCCGGCAAGAGCCTCAACAGTGAATTCCTGAACGCGCTGGCCCAGACGGATAAATTCCTGAATTACGATCCTGTTGACTTCTGATTCAATGCCAAGATCTATGGTTATGCTACCTGATGTAACATTATCGGGTGCTGACCAGAATGTTGACTGATCATCGTCTGTAACGTTACTGGCCGCGAAATTTCTGCTTCTGCGCGTGTCGGAAGTTGCATTTTTATCCTTTGCGAGGTTAACAGTGAATTCTTTCTCCCTCAGTTCCCTGAATTTCAGAAGCGATTCAACATCCTTTTCATGAAGAAGCCCACTTCTGTCGGGTGGAACATTCAGAAGAAGGTTACTGTTCCTTCCGACCGAGGAATAATAGAGTTCCAGAAGGTTTTCGGGGCTTCGCACCAGCGAGTCCTGCGATTCGTGGTAAAACCATCCCCTTCGAATCGAAACATCAACCTCGGCAGGCACCCAGCAATTACCGTCTTTATGTCCCTCGCCAAGAATCTTTGCGAAATCGCCTCCGGGATACATTTCATCTTTTTTCAGAAGGCACCAGTTGGTAAGGCTTCCCATTCCGCTTTCATTTCCAACCCAGCGGACATCGGGACCGGCGTCGCTGAACATTACCGCATCAGGTTGAAGTTCCCTTACAATCGCATGTGTGTTGGTCCAGTCATAATATGTTCTGTTGTCGATCCTGCGGGTTTCCCTTGCCCCTCCGTAATATCCGTCTCCGCCGTTTGCTCCGTCGAACCAGACCTCGAAAATGTCTCCGTAGCCTGTAAGAAGTTCTCTCAGCTGAGCCCTGTAATACACAAGGTAATCAGGTGTTCCGTACACAGCAGAGTTTCTGTCCCAGGGAGAAAGGTATACTCCCATCTTCAGACCGTACTCATCGCACGCCTCCCTGAGTTCTTTCAGGACATCACCCTTTCCATCCTTCCATGGAGAGGATTTTACCGAGTGGCTGGTGAATTCAGAGGGCCAGAGGCAGAATCCATCGTGGTGCTTTGCAGTGATTATTATTCCTTTCATTCCTGCCTCCCTTGCCACCTTTGCCCATTGCCGGCAATCGAGCTCAGAAGGATTGAATATTGAAGGATCTTCGTCTCCATATCCCCATTCCTTGTCTGTGAAAGTATTAACGGTAAAATGTATGAACATGTAATATTCCAGTTCGTGCCATGCAAGCTGTCGTTCGGAAGGAAGAGGGCCGAAAGGCTCTGGAGGTTCGTTGTTCCTGCAGGAGATCATTCCGGCAAAAATCAGAAGAAGGGACAATGTTCTAAGTTTCATACAGGTTAGCATTTAAGACAATCTTTAAAAAAATCTGTGCTTCTCCGTCTGCCGGGATTTACCCGGTCGAAGCGGGAAGCACAGAAAGGAAACCGTAAATACCCTAACCTATTTAGCCGGGCTAAGGTCCTTTATCCGGATATTCCGGAATTGTACAACTGAACCATGGCCCAGGAAGCCAATATGTCCGGTAACGTTTTTAAGTCCCGGGTGATCAAGATGATCCATCGTTCCCTTTTCCCTTGCTTCTTCAATGTCGCCGTCAACGATAACAGTTCCATTGAGTGTTATTTTTATCCTTGTTCCCTGGACGTATACCTCCTGGTAATTCCATTCACCCAATGGCTTGAGATAGTCTCTCTTTGCAGGTATTACACCGTAAACAGAACCATGGTACTGATACGGCTGAAGTTTTGCATAGACATCCGCGGTATTGTCGAGAATCTGGAGTTCCATCCCGACATACGCAGCGTCGCCCTCGAGCGGGGTTCTGATACCCAATCCGTTGTTTGCTGCAGGAGTAAGAAGAAACTCAAATCTGAAGATGAAATCGGCATATTCCTTTTCAGTGTACAGGTTCCCGCCGCTGCTGTTCTCAGGCCTTATCACTATCATACCGTCCTCCACGACGTACGATTGTTTGTTACCGATCCAGTTATCGAGGTTTCTTCCGTTAAACAGGGCTTCATAGCCTTCAGCCTTTTCCTCGGGGGAGAGGTTATGCTCCCTGTCGCTTATTTCCCTTATGTAAATATCCCTGAAGGCAAGGTCGGTTCCGTGAGCCTGGAGTTCGACAGGTCCTTTTGGGAATATCGGGATCTTGCGGTCCCAGTAGTTCTCCATTGTCACGTTGTCAACCACCAGTTCCCCGTTCAGCCATACCGAAACCTTCTCTCCTGTCATTACAATCCTGAAATTATTCCAGTCGCCAACAGGGTTATCAGCCACTTTGAGCGGATTTGACGGGTTTACCTGATTGTTGTAGAGGCCACCTGAACCTACCTGGGCGCCGACATCCGTCCTTGATGTATCCCATATCTGCACCTGGGGGGTTCCCCTGAGATATATACCGCTGTCGCCGTCTTTGGTAATTTTCCAGTCGGCGAGGAGTTCGAAATCTCCATATTCAGCAACTGAACAGAGGTTGTTGCCTTTGCCGTTGAAAACAATACAACCGTCCTTCACGCTCCAGTTCGCAGGAATGAG
>JAVEZS010000067.1:0-7723 GCA_034002885.1 Bacteroidales bacterium | reverse complement strand
GATGCCGTATGGTCGAGCCAGGAACTGAGGGCGGCAAAACACACATCCCTCATGTCGGGTCCTCCGTTTTCAAACTCCTTAAGCACGGTGCTGAGAGCCTCCCTTCCTCCTGTTTTGGCAAGAACGGGTATTAATTTTTCCTTTGAAGAGCTCTTCTGAAGGTAATTGAGTATTATAACAGATCTTTTCTCAGGATCAGACGTTAGAAGCGCTGCATTCGCCAGGGCATCCTGGAGGTTTGCAATCTGGCCCTTATCAACCGTCGATTCAAGGAGTTTTATCAGATCTTCCTGATGCCTGTTACCAGCAAGCGCAGGGAGAGCTTTGAACGCAGCATCTCTGACCCTGCTGTCGGAAGAAGCAGTAAAGGGCAGGATATCGACGAAATTCTCACTGTCCATGTTCCAGGCTAAAAGTTCGATAGCGCTGCTGACTGCTGAGGGTGATCCGTCTTTCAGAAGTGGCTTTAGCAAAGCGATCTCGCGGTTTCCCGACACTGACATCAAGGCTGACTTTGCAGCTTCGAGATCAGAAGGCTGGGTTGCATTACGAAGATATCCGATCAGAGCCGGAGTTGCCTCCGATCCTTTAACTGCCGCGAGTGCCGCTGCAGACTCCGATCTCACTTTCTGGTCGGGATCAGACAAGGAGGCAGTAATAAGAGGCAGTGCAGCGGGATCGCCTGTGATGCCAAGCATATTGATTATCTCAGGTTTTGCATCGGCTGTTGCCCTGGGAAAATAAGCGATCCAATGCGGAACCATTGCATTTCCGGGTACTGCCATCGACGCCTGGTAGGCAGAGTTCCTGTATGTCCTGTCCTCATTTTCAGCCGCCTTTAAAAGTATTTTTGCTGCCCCGGCTCCATGAAAATTCACATAGGTTTTCAAAGCCTGCGACTTATTCTGAACAGTAAGCTTGTCCTTGCATTTTGACATAAACAGTCGGGTTATCCTGTCCATTGTTTTAAGATCACCGCTACGACCGAGATTTTCAGCATAGTTAAGGAATGCTGATGAAGCTCCGGCGACATCCCATCTGTACAAAACGTCCTTCGCGGCTTTGGCCAGGACCGGATAGGCAAGAGGGCTTGAACTCTGTGCAAGGGCATTAAGGGCTGCTCCCCTGGTGTTTACATCGACATCCTGAGCCCAGACAATATAATCATTAACAGCCAGTTGAGATTTCATTTCAGCCAAAGCATTCATCACTGCTGCCGGGCATGGAAGATCCCTGTTAATGAGCGATCCGGCAAGGGTGGCCTCAGCGTTCTTTCCCCCTGCCGACAATATTGCAGCAAGAGCAGGGCTGCACATATCCTTGTCGTTCAGATATGGTTTCATCGCTTCAATTGTTGCCTCACCTCCCACTATCTGGAGCTGTTTCATAAAAAAGTCTTTCACCCCCTTGTCCATCTGTCCAGTGGCAAATCCTATGCATATCTTTTCCCAGAGGTTCTTTTCTGTCTCTTTGCCCATCTGAGAAAGAAAGCGGGAAAAACTTTCAACAGCGAAACGTGCCCTGGTGTCGTCTCCGGTTCCGGCAGGAATTATCTGGCTGCATACCAGCTTCAAGCCTTCCTCGCCAAGAGGCAGCAGGTCTCCCATCAGCTTTTCTGTATATTTCAGGTCGTTTGCAGGCAATTGTGCAAGAAGATCGGCTACCTTGGTCTCTATGGTCCGTTTGTCCTGTGAAAATGCGTTTCCTGCCACAAAAAGGAAAGCAATCAAGACAACTGATATTTTACTGATTTTCATTTGTAATTGGTTTATATTTTACTGGTAAGTGCCTGCCATTCAGAAGGCAGGGAAACCCTTATATTTAGTTCTTGTTGATGATCGGAAATGAAGTAGTACGAGGTTTCATCATTCGTAACACATTCCTGTTCTTCAGATATTCTGTTTTCATAACCTCCATGGTCCCCTCATGGGCTGATTAATAAGTCTGTTCGCTCCGTCATCATTGATAAATCTTTGATTAACAGAATCATACTCAAGATTTCTTCCCAAGCGGAGAGCTATGATGCCCAGGTTAACGATTGAACAAGACCTGTGACCATTAGACTCGTTGAGGGCGAATTTCTTCCTTGTAAGAACTGATTCGGAAAAGGTTGTTATCTGGGGTTCAGGGTCAGGAAGAGAATTGATGAATTTCTGCAGGTCCTTTACCGTTGAGCGGAATCCCTTGTATACTTTTCCACCGGGTCCTTCAATGTAAGCTGCATCAGTATCTCGGTTTTCGCCGTCGAGGATGATCTGGCATCCATCAGCATAAGTATAGGTTATTCTTCTCCATGAACCGACTGCATCATAATGCTGCTGAGGGGCATCTATCTCGATCGAAACTGGTCCTGTATCATCTTTACCAAGCATATACTGGACAGGATCAATATAATGCTGGCCCATATCTCCGAGTCCACCACCGTCATAATCCCAGTATCCACGGAATTTTGAATGGACCCTTTCGGGGTTATATGGTTTGTACGGCGCCGGTCCCAGCCACATGTCATAGTCGAGTTCAGCCGGAACTGGTTCAGGTTTGAGATTATGAAGGCCGCTCCAGTAGAATTTCCAGTCGTACCCTGTGATACCGCTTACCGTTACCTTCAGCGGCCATCCCAGGACCCCGCTGTCGACAAGTTTTTTCAGAGGTCTCACTGTTGTTCCGAGACCGTAGAACTGGTCCTTGAACCTGAACCATGTATTCAGCCTGAACATACGTCCTGTTTTCTGAACAGCCTCCACAACTTTTATCCCTTCGCCAATAGTTCGCGTCATTGGCTTCTCGCACCAGACATCATGTCCCGACTCAGCTGCCATTTTCGACATTATTCCATGCCAGTGGGGAGGAGTAGCAATATGGACCACGTCGATATCCTGACGGGCAAGAAGCTCACGGAAATCGCGATAGCCAGATATTTTTCCTCCTGCAGTGGCAACAGCCTGGTCAAGATGGTTCTTATCCACATCACATACCGCCAGTAATCTTGTACCTTCATATTCAAAATGACCACGTCCCATACCGCCTACGCCAATGATACCCTTTGTCAGCTGGTTACTCGGAGCTGTATAGCCCTGCCCCCCGAGAACATGACGCGGCACAATTGTAAAAGCAAGCGCAGCAGCAGATCCCCTGATCAGAAAATCGCGCCTGCCAAGTTTTTCTTTTTTCATCATAGTCTAATTTTGATTTTAATGGTATGATGTCTGCCTTCCGGCAGGCAACGAACCTCATATTGTTGATTGCGCCGGGCTTGCAAGCCCGGTTATGTAGTTATATCCATTCAGAGCTTTCTTTCAAAATCCGTTAAATGGGTTTCATAATATAATTTGTTTTTTTGCAAAGTACGATCATCCTCTTCGGCAAAAAGTACAGATCAGTTTGTACAGTTTCAGGTTAAGAAAAATAACAATCTGCAATTTGCAATTTTCTAATGAGATTACAAACAGAAGGTCACCTGTTTGATTGTCTTATTTACAGTTAATGTCAATCTGTAAAGAATAATTGCCGGAATGGTTTTCACGTTCTGGTCCGGGATAATACAGAAATAAGGCCGGGAAAATCGTCACGGCAGTCAGTTATTGCGGGAAATCGCCGGTCATTTTCTACATGAGCGGCAGAGCATGCTGAATATCAATCCAGAACCTATCATCCAGCAGATAGGCGGCTCCAATGAACGCAGCATCTTCCTTTAGTTCCGAAAGTGCAACCCTGCAGTAGCATTCGTTATTCCTGAGGCTCTCCTCAAAATGATCTCCGAAGAGGCTGTAAGCATGTGAAATATTCCCTCCCACGACCACAATTTCGGCTCTGAACCTGTTTAGCCATGGGGCGAGAAAGATCCCCAGGTCTTTCCCGAAACTACGAAAGAGATCCATCACCTTCTCATCGGCATTTGCCATTTCCGCAATTTCCCTTACTCCGCTTATCTCCCTGCCGCTTATCTTTTTATACTGACCAGTAAACCATCTTGTCGAGAAATAATCATCTGCTATATTATCACCATAGGGAAGATGGTACACACATCCGAGCCGGGGTACTTCAGGTCCGTCGACCACAGGTATTGTTCCGGCAATAAAGGCCGAACCGAAACCGGTACCAAGGGTTACCGACATCGATCTCTCCTTTCCGGCAGCTTTTCCTACCAGTGCCTCACCTACAGCGAAGACAGAGACATCGTTCATGAAACGCACAGGGAATCCTTTTTCAAAACCGAGACGGTCGGCTATTGATTCTGCCACATTGCATCCATAGAGCTTTTCATATTTTGCCACACCCTTTATATAGCTTATTCCTTTCACATAATCGAAGGGGCCAGGCATCCCGAAACCAATACCTTTCAGGGAATCAGCCGGTATCCTGCTGATGGAATCCATTATAGCCCTGCTCCACACCCCTATTATTTCCGATGCTTCAGCCTTGTTATCGACGGCCAGTTCATTACGTGATTCATCTATTATCTCCAGAGTTTCAAGATTGACAGCGGCACAGCTTATATGGCTTCCCCCGATATCTGCTCCTATTGCGATATTCTTCTTCATGATAGAGTCAAAAAAATTATTGTATAAAATGTGTAAATACCGATGCTGAAAGTATTGAATTTTGTCGGTAATGCAAAAATTTAAACGCAAAAACAAGAAATGAATGCCGGTCCATATCGCGTTCAATAAAGTGATCCCTTTCATTTCCTGAGTTGAAATTCTGTATTGCCTGTGCTTCCGGATCAGACTATTTTCAGATTAACGACTGGTATTGTCAGACGGGGAGCTATTTTTAGATAAGTAAATTCACATGATATCCGGCGAAATAATATTAAATTAGCGTTAATAAAATCACAACCCATGCCAAAAGTAACCAGGGAAGATGCCCTTATTTATCACAGCAGAGGCCGTCATGGAAAGATCGAAGTGATACCTACAAAACCGTATTGCACCCAGTATGACCTGAGCCTGGCCTATACACCGGGGGTAGCCTACCCCTGCAAGGAAATTGAAAAGTCGCCCGAAGATGCTTACAATTTCACTGCAAAGGGAAATCTCGTCGGTGTGATATCCAACGGTACCGCTGTTCTAGGGCTCGGTGACATCGGGGCTCTTGCGGGAAAGCCGGTAATGGAAGGAAAGGGACTTCTTTTCAAGGTTTTTGCCGACATTGATGTTTTTGATATTGAAATCAATGAAAAGGATCCTGACAAGCTTGTTGAGACTATAGCACGGCTGTCGCCAACGTTTGGAGGAATCAATCTGGAAGACATAAAGGCTCCTGAATGTTTTGAAGTTGAGGCAAAGCTGAGGAGCATGCTGGATATACCGGTATTTCATGATGACCAGCATGGCACTGCAATTATCTCGGGAGCAGGTCTGATAAACGCCCTTGAGATAACCGGCAAGGCCATAGATTCGGTAAAGCTGGTTGTATGCGGAGCCGGGGCCGCGGCTATTTCATGTTCAAGACTCTATGCAGCTCTCGGGATAAAGAAGGAGAATATCGTCATGGTCGACAGCAGGGGTGTTGTAAACAGAAAACGGAGCGACCTCAATAAATACAAGGAGGAATTCGTGACCGAAAGGGACATCTCCACCCTTGCCGAGGCTGTAAGGGGGGCAGACATATTCCTTGGTTTATCCGCTGCCAACCTTCTTACCAGTGAAATGCTTGCTTCGATGGCTGATGAACCGGTTGTCTTTGCCATGGCAAATCCCGATCCGGAAATAACCTATGAGGATGCCATGGCCACAAGAAATGACCTGATTTTTGCCACCGGCCGTTCCGACTACCCCAATCAGATAAACAATGTTCTTGGCTTTCCCTTCATTTTCAGAGGGGCTCTTGACGTAAGGGCTTCAACAATTAATGAGGAGATGAAGCTTGCAGCATCAAGGGCTCTTGCCGCTCTTGCCAGAGAGCCTGTTCCGGAAGAAGTTCTCAGAGCCTACAACATAGAGAGTCTCTCATTCGGAAAGGACTATATAATCCCAAAACCTCTTGATCCCAGGCTCATTTCGTGCATAGCATCGTGTGTGGCAAAGGCGGCAATTGATACGGGTGTTGCACGCCGTCCTGTCAACGATTGGGATGCATATAGAAAGAGCCTCGATAAAAGGCTCAGTGTTCATATTAAACACATAGGGGAACTAAGCGAGTTCTAGAAGACGGATTTCATCTTCTGCCTTTCAGCCATCCGGGTTGCAACCTTCTTCTCATACAATGAAACTATAAGGTCGGCCGTATCGTGGACGCTGAATGCCTCCCTGTTCAGCGTTACATCGAAGAGGCTGTCGAGATCCTTTGTTTTCTTATCCAGAAAGGTATGAATGAGGTCATTTCTTTTTTCGTCAGTCTCCTTTATGTATTTCAGGGCCGTCTGCTGGTCCATTTCCTTTTTTCTCATAACATTTTCGGTCCTCCATGCGAGTGGGGCAGCCAGTCTTACATGAAGTGCATCCTTAATACCCTGGGCTATCGACACACCTCCCCTTCCAACAATTACAACATTTCCCTCCTTGCATATTGAAAGTACAACATCCTTTATAGCCTTCTTCACCCTGAGATCGCTGACAAAACCTCCCGAAAAAGCCATTATCATCTCCGACAGGTCTGTAAGCTTAAATCCCTGATAGTAGTTTTCTATCCTCTGGGTATCAATATTAAGCTCCCTGGCTATGGAATAAATAATATCCTTATCGACCCACTTCCAGTTTATCGATCCCTTTTTCAGGTTCATCTTGTCGACGACGTCTGAAGCGATCTCCCTGGCATCGCATCCTGTAAGCCTCGAGATGGTTATTATGGGTCCGTCATCAGATGCCGGGCTGCTCAATACCGATTTACGGTACCGTTCATCAAAATAATCGAAGAATTTTTCCATTTCCGAGTTCTCCTTTCAATTTTCCGACCGTTTCTAATTGATTGTCAGCACTGAACCATGCTAATGCTTATTTTTATTATTCTCATGAGTAAAAAGAACGCTGCAGTTTTTATACTATCAGGGTAAAATATACGAAAAAAAAATGAATTACCCGCACGCAAGAGCGGACTATCATGAATTATTCGTTACAGAGTGCTTAAAGAATCCCTGTATGACAATATCAATTTATTTTATTGTATCTTTACTAATAAGATGCTTTAATGTCATCCGTGATACATACTGATTCAAATCTCAGACACTACATTTAACTTAAAAATCAAAACATGAGTACATCAATTTTTTCCAGACCCGAACTGGTATGGTTTATTATAGGTCTTCTTCTTTTTCTTCTGGAACTGGTGCTGCCGGGATTCGTTATTTTCTTCTTCGGAGTAGGAGCCTGGTTAACGGCTCTTCTCTGCCTGATCGCCAATCCTGGCATCAACTTGCAGGCTATAGTTTTTGCTGTTACTTCGGTTCTTTCACTTCTTCTTCTCCGCAAGATGATCCAGAAAAAATTCTTCTACAGCAAAGACGAACTCTCGAAGGAAGTTGAAGATGAATTTACTGGCAAGGAGGCTCTTGCACTAACTGACCTGGAACCCGGAAAGAATGGCAGGGTTGAATTCAAGGGAACCACATGGAAAGCTGAATCAACATCTGATATCCATGAAGGACAGAGAGTTATTATCAAGAGTAAAGAAAGTTTCAAATTAATTGTAGAACCAAAAAATCAATAAACATGACTGTTATAACAACAATTGCAGCTGCTGCTTCGAGCACCACATTCATCCTTATCGGAATAATATTCCTTGC
>JAVEZS010000066.1:6780-11567 GCA_034002885.1 Bacteroidales bacterium | reverse complement strand
GGTTATGTGATATTCGATAAGCTGGAAGGAAAATCAGAAGTGGACGTGGTAAATGAAGCAGAAAGAATCCTTAAAACAGGAATCGACTCCGGAACGGTCACTCTTCCTGAAGGTGTGACATATAAATTTGCAGGCAATTACGAGAACCAGATCAGAGCAACAAAACGTTTGTTAGTGGTAATTCCGGTAAGTCTCATCCTGATACTTCTCCTTTTATATTTTCAATTCAGGACGATAACTGCGTCTTTTATACATTTCTCTGGTGTGTTTGTGGCATTTGCAGGAGGATTCATAATGCTATGGTTATACGGACAGAACTGGTTTATGGACTTCTCCGTGGCAGGCCAGAATATGCGTGACCTCTTCCAGATCCATCCTATAAACCTTAGTGTTGCCGTCTGGGTTGGATTTATCGCATTGTTTGGCATTGCTACAAATGACGGGGTAATAATGGGAACGTATATTCATCAGGTCTTTGAAGAAAGTAAGCCTTCAACTGTTTCCGAAGTCAGACGGGCTGTGCTTGCGGCTGGAAGGAAAAGGGTTCGCCCGGCAATGATGACGACAGCAGTAACTGTAATTGCCCTGCTTCCGGTACTTTCTTCCACAGGCAAAGGAGCCGACATAATGGTTCCAATGGCAATCCCGGCATTTGGCGGAATGATAATTCAGGTGATGACAGTTTTTGTCGTTCCTTTATTTCAGGCTTTATGGAGAGAAAGAGAGGTTGGGAGAAACAGGTTGAGATAGATTGAAATAGGGAAACGGCTCAGAGCCTCCTCGTTAAACTCAATAATTTTATTACCAGTACGACAAATCATGCAAGAAGACATAGTTAAAATATCAAAACGTCAATCAAAATTCCGGTTAAAAGGTTTAAGGAAATCGTCCAGCCAATTTCTACTTATTTCTATATATTTCCTTCTGTTTCCACTTATTTCATTTTCTTCTCAACCCGATTCCCTTACGAAATATATGGAAATTGCAGCCCGTAATAATCCGGCGGTACTGCAAAGATTCACTGAATATCAGGCCGCTCTGAAAAAAATCCCTCAGGCCGGGTCTCTTCCTGATCCACAGTTGGACATGGGAGTCTTCATAACTCCAATGGAACTTATTGGAGGGAAACAGGTAGCGGATATGAAACTTATGCAAATGTTCCCCTGGTTCGGTGTTCTGAAGAATGCCAAAGATGAGATGAGCCTGATGGCTAAGGCAAAATTTGAATTGTTCAGGGATGCAAAACTTCAGGTTTATTATGATGTGCAACGAACATGGCATGAACTGTTCATGGTGAGAAAGGAGATCAGCATTTCTGAAAAGAATATTGAAATTCTAAGGGTAATTGAAAACCTGGCGCTTATTAAATATAAAGCTCCGGCCTCAGGGGGGAGTGGTCCCGTTTCCATGCAACCGGGAATGCAGATACAAACTAATCCCGGCACATCCTCAAATGCCGGTTCCGGCATGCAGGGGATGGATAGCAATCAATCAGGGCAGAGTACTTCCAGGTCTGGTCAGGTTACAGGCTCAATGCAATCAATATCAATGACAGCTTCAACAGATGGTTCGGGATTGGTTGATTTGTACAGGATCCAGATTGAAGCAGGGGATCTGAAAAACAATATAGCCAACCTGAAAAATCAGGGACAGACTATTATTGCCCGGTTCAACGGCTTCCTTAACAGACCTCCAATGGCGGGTGTTTACACGGGCGATATACTTATAGCTGATACACTTGAGCTTGACCTGTCAGCAATTTCTGACTCAATTCAAGCTTATAACCCAATGCTTAATATGCTCAGGTATGAAAATGAAGCCCTTCAGGCAAGAAAGAAGATGGTAACCGGCATGGGTTATCCGATGGTCGGTCTGGGATTGAATTATTCAGTTATTGGAAGAAGCGATATGTCGACTTCTTCAATGAATGGGAACGACATGATAATGTCCATGATTTCGTTAACTCTTCCGGTCTACAGGAAAAAATATAATGCATTGCGTGAGGAAACTGATCTGTTAAGCCAGGCAAGTTCACTGAATTATCAGGCCACATCAAATTCACTGAATACAGAGTATTACTCCGCTATTCAGCTTTATCAGGATGCAATACGAAGGATAAGACTTTATGAAGACCAGTATACGCTTGCATCAAAGTCACTTGATATAATGCTGAAAAGCTTTACGGCTTCATCTGTTTCACTGACAGATGTGCTGAGGGTCAGGCAACAAACTCTTGAATATGAATACAAGAAGGTTGAGGCAATCACCGATCTTAATATAGCTAAAGCATTGTTAATTAGGCTTATGGCAGGGTTGGAGAATTAAGGAGATGGAATAGGATGAAAAAGGGAGAAATAAGTTGAGATCGGTAGAAATAGGTTGAAATAGGTTGCGATAGGTTGATATCGGTTGAAATAGGTTGATATTGGTTGAAATTGATAGAAACAGAGATAGAAAATGGGAAAAATATTCTTACATAAATGGATAAGCTACGGACTTCTGGTTGTTCTTGGGATATTCCTCGGATGGATATTCTTTCATAATTCAGGGGGTATTAAAAACCATGAAAGTCATCAGCATGAAGATGTGCAGGGTACAATATGGACTTGTTCAATGCATCCTCACATAAGAATGGACCAACCGGGCAAATGCCCTATCTGTGGAATGGATCTGATACCTCTTGTACAGACCGGAACCTCACAACAAATTGATCCTGATGCAATCCAGCTTACCAGGGAGGCTGTCGCACTTGCAAATGTTCTCACCACGAAAGTCTCAAAACAGACAGCGGTCAGGGAAGTGCGTCTTTACGGAAAAGTAAAGGCTGATGAACGACGTTTTCAGAGCCAGGTTTCTCAGCTGACAGGCAGAATAGAAAAATTACATGTGAATTTTACAGGAGAGCAGGTCAGCTTAGGACAAAAACTGGCTGAGATATATTCCCCTGAGCTCGTAACCGCCCAGCAGGAATTGCTCGAAACTTCGAAAACCAAACAATCACACCCTGAATTATATGAAGCATCAAAGGAGAAACTTCGACAGTGGAAGCTGACAGACAATCAGATAGAATCAATTGAGAATTCCGGAACCATAATTGGCAATTTTGAAGTTTTGTCCACTACTTCAGGGACTGTAAGTTCACGAAAGGTAAACTCCGGTGATTATGTTTCCCGGGGTATGGTTCTCTTTGACATTGCTGACCTTTCTAAGGTCTGGATACTGTTTGACGCATATGAAACAGATCTTCCTTTTATAAATAAGGGAGATAAAATGAAGTTTACCATTCAGGCAGTTCCCGGAACAGAATTTTCGGGGAATATTGCTTTTATAGATCCTGTTATAGATCCGGTAACAAGGGTTGCAAGAGTGAGAGTAGAAGCCCCGAATATTGGAGGGAAACTTAAACCTGAAATGTTCGCAACCGGAATTGTTTTTTCAAAACTTCAGGAATATCGGAACAGTATCGTAATTCCAAAGTCAGCCGTACTATGGACAGGGAAAAGGTCCATTGTTTATGTGAAGGATCCAGGGGCAGAAGAACCTGTGTTTAAGTTAAGGGAAATAGGATTGGGGCCGATGCTTGGAGACAGCTATGTTGTTACTGACGGACTGGCTGAAGGTGAAGAAATAGTAACACATGGGACTTTCAGCGTCGATGCAGCAGCCCAGCTTGAAGGGAAACTAAGTATGATGAATACGGAAGGTGGTGAAACCGGTTCAATGCCAGGGATGGATCTGACGGGAGATGATATGAAATCAGGCTCAGATGGCAAAAATAGTAAGATGAATAACAACACTGCCATGGCTTCATCTGAAAACAAAATCAACATGGATTTTGTTATGCAGCTCAACAAAATATACGACAGATATATAATTTTAAAAAATGCCTTTGTTGAAAGTGATGTTTCCAGGGTAAAAAAGGCTGCCGGAGAGGAAAGACAATCCATAGACGATACGGATATGAACCTTATTTCAGGAGATGCCATGGATGTCTGGATGAAATTGCTTCCTGACTTAAAAAAACAGATAGATCAAATATCAGCATCAGATAATCTTGAAGAACAAAGGGAAAAGTTTTCCGGGTTTAACGATGTTTTTTACAAGGTAATTAAAACCTTTGGTCTGACGGGGAAGACAGTCTACTACCAGTTTTGTCCTATGGCGAACAGCAACGCGGGAGCCTATTGGTTAAGTGAAGTTAAAGACATTAAGAACCCATATTTTGGGGATGCAATGCTTACGTGCGGGGAGACAGGAGAAACCTTAATATTTAAATAGGTTGAAAATTATAGCGATAACGGATAAACTGGCTATTTGAGACCAGGCTGATGTGAATGGGTATAGTATGGGTACAAACCTGATTAAGACTTCTTTATCTGTGATCTGCTTATTTAAAACAGGAACTGAGTGCTCGTAAACGACGGATTTTCACCTTATTCTTCCAAAGCCAGAATGGTTATTCTGATGTAGCGCTGGACAATAAATCAAACGAAAGGTTCATAATCATGATCTCCGGGTATCATTCCCCCGTCGCATCACCTATGTAATCAGACAGTTATACAATCAATCGTATTGCTGATTTTTGTTCCGTACAGGATTGGGACGGTTTAAGGTTCTGATTAATCCGTCGTAAAAGTCAACTGATTCCCATAAGCTGTTCCCACATAACTTGATGCATATGCCCTGACGTAGTAAACAGTATTGGGAAGCAATCCGTTCAGTGTGCTTACGAAAGAACCTGTTGATGAACCATCAAAAGTCTTGCTGTCCGAAACAGTAGGATTACC
>JAVEZS010000066.1:0-6680 GCA_034002885.1 Bacteroidales bacterium | reverse complement strand
CCACATAACTTGATGCATATGCCCTGACGTAGTAAACAGTATTGGGAAGCAATCCGTTCAGTGTGCTTACGAAAGAACCTGTTGATGAACCATCAAAAGTCTTGCTGTCCGAAACAGTAGGATTACCCGAAGTGTTCCAGCAAACGCCTCTCGAATAGAGAGAAGAGGCACCTCCATCAGAAATAACAACTCCTCCTGTTATTGCTGAATTAACGGTTACTGATGTAACAGTTGTTGTACTGACCATTGGTATATTGAGAGTCGTAAAAGTCATATCTTCTCCAAACGTTGTTCCGGCTGAGTTGACCGCTTTCACCCGGAAATGATAGGTTGTGCCAGGAATTAAATAATGGATACCTGTATTTATATGAATATCGGTATGCCCTGTTATCGGGCTGATACTGGTAGTTACAGTCTGCCCGTAGCTTGCTGTGGCTCCGTATTCAAATGAAACTTCGGTTAATGAATTATTGGGGTTTACCCTGCTTTGAAGCGTGGCTGAGTTGCCCATTATGCTGGCGGCTGCAAGTGTGACTGCTGCTGGTGGCTGAGCCAGAGTGGTAAATGTAGTTTCGCTGCCGTAGCCGGTGCCTTTGGAATTAGTCGCATACGCCCGCACATAATACTTTGTATTGGGATTTAAATCAGTCAAATGACTTATAAATTCAAGGGTCGCTGATTGATCGATTGTCTTATTGCCTGTAATTGTCGGATTGGGACTTGTACTCCAGCATACTCCCTTAGCCAAAATTTCACTGCCGCCATTTGAAATAATATTACCACCTGCTTCAGCGCTTGAATGAGTTATTAACGTGATTTCTGATGTTGTAAGAACAGGAGCAACAATCTGATTTGTCACGAATGAAAATGAATTCCCGTAAGCAGTACCGGCACTATTTGTGGCATAAGCCCTTAAGTAATATGTTGTGTTTTCTGTTAATCCGGTCAGGTTGCTGACAAAGCTTCCGATTCCCTCTCCGTCATTGGTTTTAAAGTCGGCAATTGTGGGATCAGGATTATAACTCCAGCACACTCCACGGGCTGATATTGGCGCTCCTCCATCACTTTTCAGAGTGCCTCCGCTTTTTGCAGATCTGGCTGATAATTCTGTTACAGGGGTAGTTGTAAGTTCAGGTATTGCAGCAATTGTTGAAAAATCCTGCTGATTCCCGTACCCGTTACCGGCAATATTGGTTGAATATGCTCTCACATAATAAGTTGTATTTGCGGAAAGTCCGTCAATAACGGCTGAAAAAACTCCAAGCCCGGAACCATTTACAGTAAATCCGTCGTTGGATTCCAGGGTCGGGTTCGGAGTTTTTGCCCAGACAAGTCCTCTGCTTGTTATAGGCACACCTCCATCGTTGATGACATTTCCTCCACTATGAGCAAAATCGGTTGCAATTTGTGAAACCGCAAGAGTTGTTAATTCAGGAACCTTAGGTTCGTCTTCTTTCCGGCATGAATATGTAACCAGGATGACAGCCAATATTGAAACAACAGAGGCTGTGGTTTTTTTTAGGTTTTTCATGGCTTTTTTTTGAAAAACACTCCTCTCAGCTTTTTGTTCAATAAGAAATCAATGATCTTTCAGAATAATGTTTCAGAATAATGCCTCTGGGAAATTCTTTGTAAACACTGACTCATCGAAGTTGGCTTATATACAGATATATAGAATACTTAAACGGATCATTGTACATGATAAGAAATTGCCTTGGAGTTGACTGAGATGTCAAGTTCTTTCAGCCCTTCTTCTGATGAGATCAAGGAAGGATTTCGATGGAAATCAAACAGTATTCATGCAGCATTGCATATTTTCCGGAATTTTTTTCCGAAATCTGTTTAATTGCCCGGTCGTGCAGATAAACTTATCCCAAAATCCATGCTGCCGGGCCAGATTATTGTTTTACCTGTGAGTACGTCTTGCTACAGCTGATTTTTATAAACGGACAACGGCTGATAATGAACCTGATATTGGGGAAACTAGCGACATGACCTTATTTGAACGGGATATCTCATAATGATGTCGCAGGGGCTTTGCATCCAAAGCCCCTGAAAATTTGCAGAGATTTCATCTATCAGAAGATTGCCAATCAGATCTGGAGGAGGGCAGTCAAAGTCACCGGCATTTGTAGTTGTGATCCAGGTAGTTTGTTATTTTATTAATTCAACTAAACCAATGAATCTGGTCCTTCAGGGTCGTCCGGAAAAACTTTTGCAAAGGGAGATACCTGAACAGATCTTGATTCTGTGAGATATTCAATTGCATGCCTCTTCACATTCCGCCAGAATATGAACGCCATCCCTGACCTTGACAAGCAGGCTCGGGGCACACCACTGGGAACCCAATGACTGGTCTGCTGTGTAGATTGTCCACGAATGGGAGTTTGGGGCTGTAAAAAGATGCATGGATGTCATGTTGTTCGAGTATGTCCATGACCATGCATGACCCACCAGATCGTCCGAAAGCTCATGACGAAGATATTTTGGGGGATTAATACCTTTCAGATCTGCCACTCCAAAGATTGCATAATAGTATACTTCATTACCATAATAATCTGTCCCCATTTGGGAATGAATGCAGGTTGTCAGCCCGTTTGTCAGATCCAGTGCTATCTGTAAGCTTGTTCTTGGTTTACTGTCAACCAGAAGATGACTGAACCATGCAAGGTCCTCATCAGCCTCATAAGCCCTGTATTCAACCTCGTGCCAGGTACTTTCCTTATCTTCTCTGTATCTGAGGTTGAATTTCTCCTCAACTTTATAATGTATAACCGGTCCTCCGCGATCGTAGCGCAATGTAAATTCTTTCCCGGCCAGAATGTCGCTGAATGGCATGTTGTTTACATCCATATCGGTATGTGTAAAGTTGGTGGTACTTTTGAGTGCTGCCTCGTGAACCTCCTCTTCAGTCATATGAATGAAATCTCTTGCAGGGCGATATGCCATCCTCTGTCCCTTCACAGGAGCCATGGGACGATCTGCAGTCTGGGGAAACACAGGCTCATTTCCCTTCTTTTCGAAGGGTCCGAGAGGCGTCAATTCTCCGACAATCCTGCCCTCACCCCTGAACATAAAATATTCCAGTTCATCCCTTTCATTGAACCCAAGCCTCACCCCAACCTGCGTAAGGGTGTAAAGGTCAACAACATAAGAAGTAAACATGCCTGAAAATTCACACTCCGTCCTGTTATAGATAAACATATTGTCATTTACAAGTACATAATCTGACGGACTGCAATAGCCTAATTCATCCATGAGGCGCGTAAGCTCCTCAAAGTTTGCTGATACCACGGAGGAATAAAATTCCAGGGTTTCTATGCCTGTATCCTGCACCCATTACATACCCTTGCCTTCAATTCTGTTTGTCAGGTGATGTCGTGTTTCAGGCGCGGCCTGCCCGTTCTTTTCAACATAACCGTAATATATATGACGCTGTACTTCCCTGTCATCAATAATTATCTCATTCCCACCCATTGTTCTTTCCTTCCGGCCGCTGGAAAACCATACTTCAATAATGGTCACAAGGTGGGTTTACTGGTCAATAAATACATTATATCCCCTTTGTTCTGATGGGATCATATGGGAAAAGAAAATCATGTTATTAAGCGTAAGAGTGCCGTAGTTGCCTGTAAAAAGATTGCCATCAACCTTGACGGAAAGGTTCTTTTTGTCCCTGAAGGAATAATCAAAAACAGGGCCGTCATCCGTTAAAATTCTGATACTTTTCCCTGAAAGCTCACCGGTATATTCAGAGCGGCATGAAGGACCTGATTCAGCAATAAATTTAAGCTCTTCTCCAATCTGGTTTCTGGTAAGTTTTGTGTATTTAAACCTGTGCATCGGGATGTTCATAGGATGGTTCATGTGACTTTCGTTTTCTGATTTTGTTCCGAATATTCTAGAATGTTATTCGATTTTTGTGTAGTGCAAGGCTAGAATGGGGATTTGCTTTGAATAAGGATCAGGATAAACTTTCTTTAATAAGAAGGTTTGGATCAATCACAGGCAGGATGACTCCTCCAAAAGCAGTAGCGGCGGTTCGTTCATAAATAATCCCGCGTGCTGTTGAATAGACTATTCCGCTTAAGGTTCCTCCAAGTTTGCTGTCAATTAGTTTTTTGTCCCCTGCTTTAATTATAAATTGCTCAAGATCATCTACATAAATTTGGAATTCTAAAACATAACTACCGTATAAACCTATAGGTTCTGTTTCGTTTTTCCTGGCTTCAAGTTCAATTTTCAGCCGGATGCGGATGTTTTTCTTTTCTATGTTAAAAGCAGTGCTTTGTCCAACGTTAATTTCAATACCGGCAGGTTTTACCGGATTATCCATGTACTCATCCGTAGCATTGATGTTCGATTTATGAATTTTGACTGACTGTATTGTTATTAATTCAGGATGGATGGTACTCATACAGATATTTTTTGAAAGGTTTTCTGATAATCAATATTGGTTTCTTCCACATATTCAGCAGAATATTCTTCAGGAACAACATTAACAGGCATATATACCTTAAAAGTAACATATTCCGAGGTCTTATACTTTTTACAGGCTTCGAGCGGCGTTACAATAATCTCGCTTCCAAGTTCGGCTTCAAGTTTGGAAATGCTTTTAAGGGTAAGGTTATGTAATCCGGAGAGTAATTTGCTCACTTCACTTTCTGATTTACCCAGCCTGATGGCTAAATCTTTTTGTGACCAGTTTTTCTCTTGTAATAATGAAGCAACCTGCTCGGAGATTTCCAGATTTTTCCTCACAAAAATCCTGTTTTCAGGCAAAATTTTTGCCTTTAACCGTTCGACTATTTTCGATTTATCTTTGCTCATATTTCAAACTCAAGGTTTTCATCAAATTCTATATCTGTATGATCGTCATTCCATGAAATATCTTTGTTTCTCAGGCATTCATCGATTTTCCTTACTATCTGATTGGCTTGTTTAATGTATGGGCCAACGTTTGGGCACTCTTTTGCGTTATCTGTCGTTTTTATCCCGCCGTTAAAAAGGAATACGACATTTTCATTTAACACCATGCAATACAAGCGTAAATCCTCTACCGGGATTTCATAGACTTCCATCTTTTTCTTGGATGGCGGTAATGCCTGTACATCTGCAGTAATTGATTCATTCCGGAAAAAGCGGTCTTTAATTGCTCCAAAGTTTTCACCTATTTCTTCAATCCAGACCAGTAGGTTTGAGAGGTCTTCAGCCACTTCATCAATATCTTCCATCCGGTTCATAAAATCAAAGAACTCATTTACATCATTTCCCTTAAAACAGATTGAAAAATACCGGACCTTCTTAAACTGGAAATCGGTCAAACGTACAATGTTTGCAAATATATTCACTTATAAGTTAATTATCAAAATTAATTCACTTTTAAATTAATTTATTAACAATTCTTACTTATCTCTTTTTATATCCGGTTTCAGGTTCCCATTCAGTTCCGACAGCGAAATATATTGGAACCCTTACCGGCACAAGTGCAGGATAGCGGTGATTTTCACCCTTGTATTTTCGTTAAAGGCCATAGTCGGATGATTGCTTTTATTGCACCCTGAAATTACATATAATTTATTTGTGGGGAATATTCCTCAGGGCTTTTAGTCTTCAGCCGTCAGGATGGCACTCCGGCTTAACCAGATCCGCGGCTTTTCATTGATTTTCAATCCACTCAGCTCCAGTAAGCCGGTCGTCTTTTTGAAAGCTTTTCCTGTAACGAAGTATTCTGATAATCTTCATATAATGTTTGAATAAAGGACAACCGGCTGAATGCGGCCAGAGCTTTCGACTTTTGTACCCGTCTCCACCTGAACGGACAACCCCGTCATTTCTCCCGATAAAGTGCATTAGTCCCAACCGTCTTGCCATCTACTAATGTTTCCACTGTCCACATGTCGGGGGATTTGAATTCAATCTTCCATTTCAGATCAGAATTTTCCGGATTGGAGATATACTTAAACGGAATCCCTTCACACGTGTTTTCGGATGTGAACCAGAATGCATTGCACACAATATCAGCTCCATTCAGAAGTGTGGCTTCAATAATTTTGTCACTTTCCCGGTCATACCCAAAAAGACCAATCCCTTCCTGTAATACCCTGTCTTTGTTGATAATACTGATCTTGTTTTCCATTCCTGTCCCGTATGGTCTTTCTTCATACACAATAAAGGTGTCTTTGGCTATTTCTCCTTTCCATGTACCTGAAAATTTTTGCCACAGGTCAACCTGGTTGAGGTCTTTTGATGATTCCTTGTAACTGACAATTTTTTCGGGACCAGACACGGGCTTATTGTTTGTCCCGCATGAAAAATAGACGATAAGCAAAATTATAAGTGACAATCTTGGTTTCATCCGGATGGCTTTTAGTGAACGAGCATAATCAGAATATCTGTAAGTAAGCGATATTGATGCAAGTTACACCACCAACAAACCGAAGTCAAATATTTCTAAGTCATCTCAATTTCTTTCAGGGAGTTAATGCCAGTTCCTCTTATTCTGATTGTCATTGCTTAAATTCAAAAATGAATGGTTTAAGGTGGAAAAAAGAAAAATTGACTTCCCAATTCTTATGGAGTAATTTTGATTAAGAATCAAACTATTATGGATGCATATAGAAATACTTATAGAACTTCTTCTGTTTCAGAAAAAGTTGTTGTTATTTGCAGCCTGGTTA
>JAVEZS010000065.1:0-12496 GCA_034002885.1 Bacteroidales bacterium | reverse complement strand
TCAGCACAGCATACCCCTCTCACCCCAATCTCCAACAGGGTATTCACCCCCTTCATCATCAACCCGGCAATTGCCGGAAGTAAAGATTTCATGGCCATTGACCTTGCTGCCACTATCCAGGGGGAAGATTATTCTCAACTACTCAGCAGCAACAGCCGCATTGCGAAAAAAGGCCCCCGGTACTTCGGGGCTCCCGTGGGAAAGAGTTTTACCAGTATCGGTGTAGGTGGTGCTCTGTTCAATGATCAATTTGGTCCCTCAAGGAATATTGGTGCCAGCGCAGCAGCAGCATACCATATTCCACTGAATGAAAAGAATATTTCATTTATTTCAGCCGGACTGGCGGTAAAAGGCATCTATAACATAATAGATTCCATTGCTGACGCCGGCGCACCCCGTAAGGAAAGCATCATCCCGAACGTTGATGCTGGCATATATCTCTACAGTCAGAATCTGTACGCAGGAGTGTCAGCAACCAACCTCCTGGGAAGCATGATCGACAACGCTGATATGGCTCTTTACAATATCCCTGTCTCAAGACAATATTTTTTCCTGGCGGGATACAAGATAGTGCTGAGCAGGTCCCTGAACATCATCCTGGAACCCTCCCTCATCATTAACCTCGATGATTCACTGAAATTTGACAGCAAGGAATCATACAACCCCATGCTCAAACTCTACATGGATGCTTTCTGCCTGGGAGCTTACATGCACGACTACAATAACCTGACCTTCTTTTTCCAGTATAAATTTCCGAAACTCTACATCGGGACACTGGTCGATTTCCCCCGGAATGTCCCCTTCTATAAGAGAGATCTGACCGTGGAGATCGCGGCAGGATTCAATTTCGGAGGTGTAACTAAAACCTCCGGAAGCAGGTATCACTGGTAAATCGACAAGAAGATGAAAGCTTTAATAATACTCATTACCATCCTGTGCAATTATTCATTGCCGGAAACAATTACTCCGGAGACCGCCTCTCTAAGAATGCCGGAAATACAGGCAGTCGACTCTGTAAACACGAATGGCCTTCGTATCAGGCCGTTCAATCTTGAGATAATCCCTCCGTCATCCGGAGTCCAGTTCTATCGCAATGGAATTATATTCCTCTCGCATTCGAAGCTGGAGGAAAAAGTCCCCGAACGTCATCTTTCCTTCGGGTCGGTCAGAACCTATGCATCTCTGGTTTCAGATACGATCCCGGGAAACTACATGCCATTCGATCTTAACAGTACTGCATTATTTCCGAGTGAGGCAACTACGTTTTCAGGCGATTTCAACACGATGTATCTCAGCCTTATACCTGAGAAATCAAGCAGCGAAAAGATCTTCAGGGCCGAAAACACATCCAATGGCTGGAAGATAGAAGAACACCCGCTGGCAATATGCAACGATAATTCCATTTATTCTCACCCCTGCCTGTCTGCAGATGAAACATTCATGGTATTCTCATCAGACCGGTCAGGCACCAGAGGAGGACTGGACCTCTGGATCATCAGAAAGGAAGGTGAAGGGTGGAGCAACCCGGAGAATCTCGGAAAACAGATCAACTCCACAGGCAACGAACTCTTTGCCGCTCTGGACACCAGAAATAATCTTTATTTTTCTTCTGACGGCCACCCTGGCGAAGGAGGTTTTGATATTTTCGTGGCCGGATATAACGGATCGACATGGGATGTGCCTCATATTCTCCCGGATGTCATAAATACGAATGATGACGAACTGGCATATACGATCAACAAATCCGACGGCTCGACTGCATTTTATACAACCAGAACCCGCTCAGGCAAATTGAGGACTCAACTTTATGTAGTTGACCTCAACCAGGATCTGTCTCAAAAAGGAAGTCACAATCTCTGCGACCATATCCTCGCCCTGGCAGACATAGGTACTTCAGTCAATCAAGACAAAGTGGTTCCGTCTCCTGAGACCGCTCTTGCAAAAAAGGAAACAGTCTCAGCAGACAAACCGGCTCAGCCCGCTCCGCCTGCACAGGCAAGCAAGGAAATGACTTCCGTGACAGAAAAGGTAGAGGGAAATCCGGTGTCTGAGGTGAAAAATGAAGTGGCTCCACAACCAAAGCCAGCAACTACAATCCCAACATCAGAACTAAAGAAGGAGACAACGGCCACTGCCAAATCAGCTCCTGCAACTCAATCATCCGAAACAAAGAAGGACCAGGTAGTCTACAGGGTCCAGATCATAGCCAATACAAAGCCGGTCGGCAGCCAGAACATCACCGTTGCCGGTAAGGGCTACAAGTCATTCGAGTACCTGTACAAAGGCGGATACAGAACCACCATCGGTGAGTTTGCCAACCTCCAGGAAGCAATGCGGTTACAGAATACATGCCGCCAGAATGGATACAGCCAGGCATTCGTAGTAGCCTTCAAAAACAACGTCCGTTCAACTGATCCGGAGTTGTTCAAATAGGCCGGCAAAACCGATTAAGAAAACATATATCAGTGCAGCAGGCGTTTTTTAGTCCCGCTTATTATATGTTTCGTCAAATCCGGTCTAAAGTAAATTTGAAGAATAATCTGGCAATTCAAGCCTGTTATTCTCTGTTTATCATTTACTTACATACATCCTCCTGATCATCCCGCCAGTGATGGTTCCAATCTTAATAAAAAAGTCATCGTTTTGACCAAAATGACCTGTCTGAATGCCAAATGGTCCACAAAAATGACCAACGGCATTATCCGGGCTTTTTTCAATCTGAAATCAGTCACTGCTCCACTCTATCTGAGCTTGCTCCCCTGCTGATTAAATGTACCTTTACCGTGAATTTCTGAAGCCTGTGAAACCGGCAAAACAATGTTTTTGCAGACAGAAGAACATTCCTGCTGTCATACAGACTAAAAGCCGATGCAACGCCGTTTAACAGTAAACCAGGTTTCAGAGGCTGACTAAAATTGAAGAACTGCTGATGGATATTTTCAGTACATTATATCGTTTGCACATTATTCCGTTTCTCAAGAAATGGAAACTCCTCAATTTAATACTTGGGGCACTCGATATTCTGGCCATTTTCGTGGCGTTCGAATGCGCATACCTGATTGTGTACTCCGGAGCCGACAGAGGTTACTTCTTTTTCCTTGACCAACGGTTTCTGCTTCTCTTCGCGGGCATTACACCACTCTGGCTGCTGGCCATGTACCTGCTCAAAGCGACGGAAATACCCCGAACCAAGCAATACACAGCCATATTCTGGGAATACTTCCTTTCTGCCGGAGCCATTTTCATGCTGCTCATATTGCTTTACTTCATCTTCAAGCTCTATACAGTCTCCAGAACATTCATCATTCTGATTCCGGTTTTCGGATTCCTTTTCCTGTTTACACTCCGAATGATGGAGTACACGGTGTTCAAGCGATACCGGTCAAAAGGGTTCAACTACCTGAATGTGGTACTTATTGCCGACACCTCTTCTCTTCCTTTTATAGAGAGCATGCTTGAACATAAGGAGTGGGGCTACAAGATTGTTGCACTCTTCACCAGCTCCGAGGCAATCCGAAAGAAGTATGAAGAGACAATCATCATCCTCCCCGAGGACTTCATCGAGGTTCTGAATGACCTTATGGAAGTGGATATGATAGACGAGGTACTATATACAAAAAGCAAAGTCCTTCCCTCTGAAATCAGGAAGATCGTCCGCTCCTGCGAGGAACTTGGCGTTGTCTTCAGCGTAATGTACCGGGATGAGAAACTCACCCTTTCAAATGCTGTAAAAAGGGAAATTGCCAACTACAAGTTTCTCACCTTTATTAACGTCCCGCATAACACATACGCCCTGGGAGTCAAGAAGATCATGGATATCTTTGGCTCATTGCTTGGTATAATTGTTTTGTCCCCACTGATGATCATGATGGCAATCCTGATCAAGCTCAGTTCTGCCGGTCCGGTGGTTTACAAACAGCCAAGGGTGGGACTCAGGGGAAGACAGTTTGAACTGTTCAAATTCCGTACAATGGTGGCTAACGCCGATGAGATGAGAAAAGAGCTTGAGGAACTGAACGAAGCAGACGGTCCGGCGTTTAAGATTGCAGATGATCCAAGGGTAACGAAAATTGGAAAATTTCTCAGGAAGACCGGACTGGATGAGCTCCCGCAGCTTTTCAACGTACTTAAAGGCGAGATGTCATTGATAGGTCCCCGTCCACCTCTGCCGGAGGAGACCACCCAGTACGAGCGCTGGCAGCTAAGGCGCCTTTCGGTCAAGCCGGGATTATCATGCTTCTGGCAGGTCAAACCTGACAGAAATAGTATTAAATTCGAAAAATGGATGGAACTTGACCTGGCCTATATTGACAATTGGTCACTGCGACTTGATTTCGTAATTTTGCTGAAAACAGTTAAAACCATATTCCATAAAACAGGACTTTAACAAATCAACCAGAATAAAATGGGAATAAATAAAAGTGCATTTCTGAGATCCTCGCTGATAACACTGGCCATCGCAATAATGGCAGTATCATGTGTTCCAACCACTCAACTGAGCTATTTCAATGATATGGAGGACCTTGATCAGCCCACAGTCAACCCCAGAACACAGAAACTGATCAAACCATTTGACAAACTATATGTCAGGGTACTTAGCATTGATCTTCAGACAAACCAGATCTTCAATGCATCCGACGAGCTCAGGATGGGCTCATATGGTAATATGGCCGGTCTTATCGGGTACCTGGTTGACGAGGAAGGAAATATCAATTTCCCCTTTGTCGGGAAAATCAACGTTGTTGACCTGACTACAGCCGAAGCCGCAGACAGGATCCAAAAAGCCCTCAGCGACTACGTGCCCCAGACATCAATCATAGTAAAATACGTAGATAACCAGGTGACTGTAATGGGCGAAGTTCAGAGGCAGGGAGTTTATTCATTCTCTCAGGATAAACTCAATATATATGAGGCTTTGGGTCTCGGAGGTGGCATAACACGCTACGGTGACCGTAAAAAGGTGATCCTCGTACGGAACGAGGACGGTAAGGTAATGCACTACAAGCTTAACCTTTCCGATTCAAAGATCTCCAACAAGAGCTATTATTATGTGATGCCAAACGATGTGCTAATTGTGGAGCCTCTGAATGCCATCTCAACCAGCTATTCCAATATAACTTATACGACAATCTTGTCAACTATATCCACTGCAATTGCAGTGCTTCTTTTCGCAGGTTTAAGATTCTAAACTATACCCTTCGGATGACAAATAATCAAAATGACTCCCAGAGCGAAGCCTTCAACATCAAGGAATTTATAACAGAGGCTTTATCATACAAGTATTTCTACATCGCCAGTTTCTTCATCTGCCTCCTGATTGCATTCCTGGTGAACAAGTTCTCTCCCACTGTCTACCAGGTAAATTCTGTGATAGGCCCGGTGGAAGATAAGCGCTCATCCATGCTTGGTTCAAATGACCTTTTCAGTGGTCTCGGAGCCCTGGCTGAATCGCGAAACCTGGAAAATGACATCAACAGCCTGAACTCATTCAGCCTTGCTGCCACCACGATCAGGAACCTCAACCTTGAAATAGGATATTTCGCAGGGAAAAACAGTCTGTTCCGCAAACCGACACAGGTCTATCTGGGCAATCCCTATACAGTCAGCATCGACAAATCTCATATCCAGCCGATCAATGCCAGATTCGAAATAGACATCCTGGATGATCAGACTTACAGGCTGACTGCCTCGGAGGATGAAGTGGCCTATTACAATTATATTGACAATGCCGTTGTAAGTGACAAGAATATTTTCCACCTTGATACCATCTGCCGCTTCAACGAGACGATTTCTTCGTTCAATTTCAAGTTTTCAATCGCTCTTAACAAGGAAATTTATAACCAGCAACTGGCAAAGGAGACAGAGTTCTCTTTCGTGTTTTATCACCTCGACCAGCTTACCAAATCATACCTGAAGAGACTTAAGGTTGAGCCCGTAAGCATCAGGTCATCTCTCATCAACCTGCTTTTCACCGGAGAAAACAGGAGGCTGACCATCGACTTCCTTAACAACTTCATCCAGGCCTACCTTGATGACAATCTGTCCAAAAAGAATAAAATCGCGCTCAATACGATTGACTTCATTGACTCGCAGATTTCTGAGATATCCGATTCGCTTACCATTTCCGAATCAAAACTGCGCGATTACCGGTCAGCTCACCAGGTAACGGACTTAAGCTATCAGGGACAGCAGGCTCTTGAAGCGATGCGTGAAATAGAAAATGAACGAACCACACTGCAAGTTCAGGAAAGATATTACAATTATGTCCTGGATTATATGGAAAAGAATCAGGATATGTCGAGCCTGTCCCCGCCTTCTGCGGCAAATGTGGTAGACCCGATCATGAACTCCCTCGTCCTGGAATTGTTTGCTCTGAATTCAGAACGGGCAACAATTTTGAGTAATAATGCCGAGAAGAACCTGTTCCTGGGACAGATTGAAAACAAGATAAGACTCCAGAAACAGGCTATAATTGAGAATGTTAAAAACAGCCTCAACACCTTGAACCTGACCCAGAACGAGCTGGATTACCGGGAAGGCAAACTCTCAGGTGAAATTTCCAGGCTGCCCCGAACCGAGCTTAATATGGTCAGCATGCAAAGGCAATTTAACCTGACCGACCAGATCTATACCTTCCTCCTTGAGAAAAAGGCTGAGGCAGCCATCGCCATGGCATCTAACTATCCCGACTATGAAATACTTGAGCCGGCAAGAGACATTACCGCCTCGATAATTGCACCGCGCAGCAGTTTAAACTGGATAATTGCCCTGTTTATGGCATTCATGATTCCGACTCTCTACATCATACTGCGCAACTTCTTCAACGAGAAGATCACCTCTGTCAGGGATGTGGAGCGGATCATTGGCCAGCCGGTAATGAACCTGATTTATAAAAATTACTACAAGTCTGAGTCTGTTGTTAAGGACTACCCTGGTTCGTCCATTGCCGAATCATTCAGGAACCTGCGAAGCAGCCTGTTCCTGAAGTTCAGGTCTGAGCCGCACAAGGTTCTGATGGTAACTTCATCTCAACCGCAGGACGGCAAGAGCTTTGTGTCAAGTAACCTGGCTGCATCCATCGCCAGTGTCGGGCATAAGACAGTACTGATCGACGCAGACCTGCGCAGACCAACGCTGCACGAAAAGCTCAAAATTGTCAACTCCGTGGGTTTATCCAACTATATGGTGAGGAATGTTTCCAGCAAGGAAATCCTGCGAAAAACTGATATTGATAACCTCTGGTTCATCCCTGCAGGTCCGATCCTTCCGAACTCTTCAGAGCTCATAGAATCCGGCGTACTGGATGAACTCATCGAGGAACTGAAGGGGAATTTTGACTATGTGATAATTGACTCAACACCTGCCGGTCTTGTGGCAGATGCCTCACTGATGGTGAAATATGCTTCATTTATATTACTGGTCTGCAGGAATGAATACACCCGCAAGGATGTGTTCACAGATGTTCTGAACCTCTTCCAGACCAACAACATTAACAACTTTGACATCGTCTTTAATGACCTCAACCTGAAGAAGAGCAGGTACGGTCGTTACGATAACTATTACAAACAATAGAACATTACTTATTCCGCTTAAATATTATAAATCATTACTTTATCTATGACAACAGATGTAATCGCAACACAGGAGAAAATCAAGAACTATATCGTTCAAACCTCCCACGCCGATGCAAATAAGATCAAAAACGAATCCCTGATCTTTAAGGAGGGTTTTTTTGATTCGATGGGATTCATCATGCTGATTACTTTCCTCGAGGAAGAGTTTGGAATTAAAACTGTTGACTCTGACCTTATTGAGGAAAACTTCGAGTCAATCAATGCAATAACTGAATTCATCAAAAGGAAAGCAGCAGCTTAAAAAATGTGCGGAGTTGCAGGGATAATAGACTACAGGGGGAAGTCCGACAGCATACCTGCAGTGGAGGAGATGCTACGCTCCTTCAGCTACCGCGGTCCTGATGAAAGCGGTATTTATCACTCACCCGTTGCCACCATCGGCAACGTAAGACTGAGCATCATAGACCTTGTCTCCGGCCAGCAACCTCTGTCGGACATGACAGGCAGGTACTGGATCGTTTTCAACGGGGAGATATTCAATTATATCGAACTCCGGAAAGACCTGGAAGACAAGGGTGTTAAGCTTACAACCCAGTCGGATACCGAGGTTCTGGTTAACCTCTTTGCCCTGTACGGGGAAAAGTGTCTGGGACTGCTTAACGGGCAGTTTGCCGTCGCCATCTGGGACAAAAAAGAGGAGAAGCTGTTCATTGCACGCGACCGGGTGGGAATCAGACCACTATTCTACACTGTGGCAGACGGAGTGTTTTACTTCGCCTCGGAGATTAAAGCCCTTTTCCGGAACGCTGAAGTTAAACGCGAACTCAATCCGGAAAACCTGGCCCAGATCTATACCTTCTGGACGGCAATAACACCCTCTACGGCATTCAGGAATATCAGCGAGCTCTCCCCGGGACATTACCTGACCTTCGGCAAAGAAGGGCTCACCGTTCGCAAATTCTGGGAGTTGAGCTTTAGCGGCAGCGATTCAGCTGTCTCGCCGTCAGATGCCCTGGACGGATTCAACGAGCTGTTTACCAATGCAGTGCGGATTCGCCTCAGGGCTGATGTGGAAGTAGCGGCTTATCTAAGCGGAGGGATCGACTCCAGTACAACTGTTGCCTATATCAAGGATATTGAACCTGGAGTTCTCAATACATTTTCCATCGGTTTCGAGGATAAGGATTTTGACGAAAGTAAATTTCAGGAAGAGGCAGTAAGGTACCTCAATACCAACCACAGGGCAATAAGCTGTACGTCAAAGGAGATAGCTGAGGCATTCCCCAGAGTGGTCTGGCATTCCGAGACCCCGCTCACACGCACTGCCCCTACCCCGATGCTGATCCTGTCAAAGCTGGTCAGGGACAATAATATTAAAGTTGTTATCACCGGGGAAGGTTCGGATGAGATCCTTGCCGGTTATGATATTTTCAGGGAGGCAATCATCAGGAGATTCTGGGCTTCGCAGCCCTCATCATCATTGCGGCCGACGCTGCTCAAGAAGATCTACCCTGACATACCGCATCTGCGCAATGCAAGTCCCAACATCCTGAAGATGTTCTTCGGATACAAGCTGGAGGACACTGCAAATCCGCTGTACTCCCACCTTCTGAGGTGGAACAACTCCAATCATATCAAGAAACACTTTTCGGAACATATAAGGGAATCGGTTAACGGATATGATCCTCTGGCAGATCTTGCCGGCAGGTTGCCGGAATCGTTCATGGAATGGTCGCCACTTGCCCGGGCACAATGGCTCGAGACCACTGTTTTCATGTCCGGGTACCTGTTATCATCACAGGGTGATCGCATGGCGATGGCCAACTCGGTTGAGGGACGTTATCCTTTCCTCGACTACAGGGTAATTGAGTACTGCTCATCTCTCCCGGACAAGCTTAAACTCAACGGACTGAATGAAAAGTATCTGTTAAAGAAGCTGATGACCGGTAGAATCCCTGAGAGTATCGTTAAACGGCCCAAGCAGCCCTATCGCGCTCCGATCAGCAGCGTATTCATGGGCAGGGAAAAACCGGATTATGTGGACGAGATGCTGTCCGAAAAGATGACCAGACTTGCCGGTATCTTCAGTCACGAGTCTGTTGCCGCATTGCTGGCGAAGATAGAAAAGGCGGGCACAGCCTCGGAAATGGACAACATGGTGCTTGCCGCGGTGATATCAACTCATCTGGTTCACAGTCAGTTTATTGAAAATAATAATTCAGAGTTCCGGAACGGACCTCTGAGGAACCTGAGAATTATAGAAGAAAAACAATAACAGGTTACTCCTTCCCTGCCGGGAAATCACTTGACACGAGAAAAGGATATCGGGTCCGGGAGGCTGTAATAATTTATAAACAGAAGCATTATGCCAGTAAGAAAACCATTCTCGAAAGACATCATCCTGCTTGAAAATGTCGGACAGGTAGTTGACAATATTGTTGAACAGCTTCGTGAGGACGTACTGCTGAGGTTTAAAAGGCATGGGGCAGTTGTGGGCATAAGCGGAGGGATAGACTCCTCCGTGTGCCTGGCGCTGGCCGCTAAAGCCTTCGGTCCCGACAAGGTTCTTGGCATCATGCTGCCCGAGAAGGATTCCAGTCCTGACAGCGAGATGCTTGCCCGGGAACTTGCCTCCCGGTTCGGCGTAAGAGCCATTAAAGAAGAAATAACCGGAGCACTGGCGGGATTCGGCTGCTACGAGAGGCGGGACGAAGCAGTGAAACGGGTTTTTCCCGAGTATGATCCGAAAACATGGAAGATGAAGATCGGCATCAGACAGAGCGGATTGTTCAACAATATCCCTCCCATTTTTTATCTTACCGTGATTGATCCTTCCGGTAACGCAAAAGACAAAATACTGCCGGCCAATGAGTATCTGCAGATAGTTGCAGCTTCAAACTTCAAGCAGCGCACCAGGATGTCAATGCTCTATTATCATGCTGAAGCACTTCATTATTGTGTTGTTGGCACTCCCAACAAGCATGAGCAGGAACAGGGATTCTTCGTCAAATACGGTGATGGTGCAGGTGATGTAATGCCGATAGGCAATCTTTACAAGACACAGGTGTACCAGCTTGCTGAATTCCTCGGGGTACCGAAAGGAATTATCGGACGCACTCCTACCACCGATACCTATTCGGCAGAGCAGACCCAGGAGGAGTTTTTCTACCAGTTACCCTTCCATCTGATGGACAGGTTCTGGTACGGCTTTGAAAACGGTTATCCGGCTGCAGAGGTAGCAGCTGTTATGGGTGAAACCACGGAACGGGTTGAAGCCCTGTTCCGCAACTTCGAGCGCAAGCGTAAAACAACGGAATACCTGCGTATGCCGCCGATAAGGGATTATTATCACGGATAAACCTATAATTATGAATGCAATAGATTATTTCTTCGAGAATACTTACAGGCTTGATAAACCGTTCCTGGTCGGTAAGGAGGAAATAAATTACAAGGATCTGTATTCTTCATCTCTTCAGCTTGCCGCATGGATCAACGAGATGGTCGGTACAGACAAACATATTATCCTTTTATCGGTCAATAACCTGTTCTTTCTTAAGGTGTATCTGGCTATCATCAAGTCTGGAAACATCTGCATCCCGCTCGATCCCGGGATTGAAAGGGAGAACTATAAGTATATTCATGACCTTACGGATCCCAAACTGGTTTTTTTAACACGAGAAGTGGAAAAAAGACTGGAGCTGAATTCAGACCAGGCGTGGTACCCTGACACCCTGCCTTCTTCAGCAGAGAAAAATATGGATGAGATACCCGGCGGCGAATTTGACAGGGAGAAATGTGCAGAAATCATCTTTACCTCCGGTTCCACAGGAAAGCCCAAGGGAGTAATGATATCCCACAAAAACCTGATTTCCAACACATCATCAATTGTAGAGTACCTGCAGCTGACTCTTGACGACAGAATGCTGGTAGTACTGCCGTTCTACTACTGTTATGGGTTGTCTCTGTTACACACACACCTAAGAGTTGGAGGATCAATAGTATTTAACAACTCCTTTATTTTCCTGGGAGGAGTGTTGAAAAGTCTGGTCGATTACAAATGCACAGGATTTGCGGGGGTACCAAGTCATTTTCAGATTCTTTTACGGAAATCAGACTCATTTAAACAGACCAAATTCCCCGATCTGAAGTATGTCACGCAGGCAGGAGGCAAACTGGCTCCTATTTTCATCGATGAATTCCGGGAAGCGCATCCTGAGGTCAGGTTTGTGGTAATGTACGGACAGACTGAAGCCACAGCGAGGCTTTCCTGGCTCCCGCCGGAGGTGTATGACAGAAGAAAGGGTTCGATGGGCAAAGGTATTCCCGGAGTGGAACTAAAGGTAGTAAATGAAAAGGGAGAACCAATCAAGCCAGGCGAGACCGGCGAAGTTATTGCCCGGGGCGATAATATAATGATGGGATATTTTGCTGATGAGGAGGGCACAAAAAATGCCATCCGCAACGGATGGCTTTACACAGGTGACCTCGGCACTGTTGATGAAGATGGTTATATCTACCTCACTGCGCGTTCAAAAGAGATCATTAAAGTCCGGGGCAAACGGATCAGTCCCAAGGAAATTGAAGCAGTTATTTTAGCATTACCCGAAGTGATTGATTGCACAATTGAGGGTGTTGAAGACGAGATTGAGGGTGAGATGCTGAAGGCAACAGTCACAGTCAGAAAAGACAGTATCGGGTCCTTGACCAAAGACAGGGTCATTCAGCACTGCTCACAGCATCTGTCTCTGTTCAAGGTACCGCAGGTTTATGAATTTAAAGACGACCTGACGATCAGTGCAACAGGCAAGAAAATAAAGAAGGTATAAGACAACCACGACCTTAAGCAAACAGCGCCAGGATGAATATCATTTCGATTGGCCATCCCAGCCGGCGATTCTTGCCAGCATCCACCACATAGCCTT
>JAVEZS010000064.1:11121-12634 GCA_034002885.1 Bacteroidales bacterium | reverse complement strand
AAAGAAATAATTATTATTTCCATTGAATAATGTTTTTCATGTCAGGAACATGATTTCCCGGTAATGCAAAAAGAAGTGCACTCGATAAACAACTATCTCCGTTTTATTGTTCGGAGTATCGCCATGATACAGTGTCAGGGATTAAAATATGTATGACAAAATACTTTGCCAGCAGCGGATAGTAAAACAGAACATATTATTTTATCAGCCAGTCTTCGCTGAAGCTTGCATGAACAATATTCCTCAGCGGGGGCTGACCCTCCGGTCCGGGGACCTGGTTCGTGAATGTGACATGGATCCGGCCGTCGTTGCCTTGGATTATAGCAGGGTAGTGGGCCCTGGTATCGCTTCCCGGTTCTTCATCGACAAGTGTTTTACGGAAAGGCCAGGTCTTTCCTTCGTCTGTCGACAGCCAGACAGAAAGGCGGTGTCTTCCTTCTTCAGTATCATTGTGAACGGTGACAAGACTTCCGCTTTTAAGCACCAGATTGTCGGCTGCCGATCCCGGGTTGGGAATCTGCGAGTCGTGTACCGTGCTCCAGCTTTCTCCCCTGTCGGTCGAGATGCTTTTCAGAAGGCGTTTCGGAGCCGGTCCGTTATCGCGCATGTATGCAGTTATTGACCCGTCGCTGTTAAGGGCAAGTGCAGGCTGGATAGATCCGGCCCCGACAAGAGGTTCGCTGTAATGCCAGGTCAGGCCGCTATCGTCAGTTATGGCGATCAGGCTGAATTCGAATCCGTCGGAATAGAGGGGAAGCAGTATCCTGTCGCCAAGAATCAGCGGCTTGTTCCTTGTCTGCCACCCGATCCTCCTCATAAGGGGATACCCCAGCATGGCCGGAACACTCTCTCCCTTGTCGTTCACATCGGTTCCGCTTCTTATTAGGTTAAGCCCTTTTGCCCTATCCATGACATGTCCGGCAGCAGCGTTCCACATCTCTTCCGTGACGCTTCCTGAACCGTCCTCCCTGATATACCCGTCTGTGACAAGACTGGTGTGGTACTCCCCGAGCTTCTTTTCAAGCATCCTTACAAACCCGTCATTTCGCCCTATACCTTCAGGAACGGCGCCATCAGGCCTGACATGTATCATGTCCTGCCATTTCCATACTGGAGCGCCGGCACTCTGCATGTAATCATCGCTTAACCGGTATTTGAGGACTGAAGATTCCCACTGGTATGCCAGTACCGTGTACCAGAGGAGCCATAGACGCGACTGCGGATCTATGAAAAGGACCGGGTTGATATCAGGGAAATCCGGAGTGTCGGCCATCAGGAAGGGTTCACACCAGATTCCCGTTTGTTTGTTAAACCGCGATCCTAAGATTATTACATCATCCGACCTTCGCTCCCCGCTTCCCTGAAACCAGGCGGCAAGGAGATCACCGTTAGGAAACTCAACTACCGTTGAGCCATGGCAATGCTGTGCCTGAAGGGGAAAGATATCGGTCTTTATAAGGGTTGCGGACTCTTCCTGACCGCTTTCTGCTTTGTCAGGACTGCCTTCTTTGCA
>JAVEZS010000064.1:0-11021 GCA_034002885.1 Bacteroidales bacterium | reverse complement strand
CGTTAGGAAACTCAACTACCGTTGAGCCATGGCAATGCTGTGCCTGAAGGGGAAAGATATCGGTCTTTATAAGGGTTGCGGACTCTTCCTGACCGCTTTCTGCTTTGTCAGGACTGCCTTCTTTGCAGGAGGTCTGTGACATTATAAGGCAAATGGCAAGGAGAAAAAATGCTCGTTTCATGTAGAAATATTTTTATTAAAGATAGCTCAGATTTGCTAATTCAAGAGGCGAATTTTCTCTCGCGGGGTATGGGCCATCAAAGATTAAAGTGATAATTGGCAGTACTCGTACTGGATTTTAGTGATTTTCTTAGATTTGTATTTAGCTTCAAACCTTCAAACCTTCAAACCTATCTGTCATGACATCTCCCAAAAGAAGAACCACGCTTTCGCGCCGTCAATTTATGAGACTTTCTGCTGCTGCCGCTGCAGGTGTGACGCTGTTACCTCAGTTTTCCTGCTCATCTGCAGTTATCCCTTCCCCCATGAAACGCCGTTTCGGCCGGATCAATTTTGATGTTACAACACTGGGACTGGGCGGGCAGTCTTCTCTTCAATGGACTCCTGAGGGAGTCGAACCCGTTGAAATAATTAAAAAAGCCTTCGACCTCGGAATAAATTATTTCGATACATCAAACGTTTACGGGCCAAGTCAGATGAATTATGGCAAGGCATTCAGGGAGCTTGATCTTATACCCGGAAAGCCAGGTTATAACCAATCGCTCAGGGAATCAATCTTCCTTACCTCAAAGACCATGATCCGCTGGGCAAAGGGGGGTTATCCCAAGCTTGACAATGTTCGGAACAGCACTGACGGGGATCACGGAGGAGGAGCCGTGGAGGATCTCAAACGCTCTCTTTCAATAATGTTTGGCAACGACGACGGAACCTATCCCGAAGGAGCCTATGTGAACATGATGCTGATCCATAATATCACAAACCCCGAAGAAGTTGATGTGGTTTTTAAGGGACTTGAAACACCTCCCGACCTGAATGATAACTTCGGAGCCCTTGTGGCCCTTCGTGATTACAGGGATGGTACAAATATTACAGGGCTGAACCCGAAAAATGAGAAGCTTATAAGGCATATCGGCTTTTCAGGGCATTACAGCGCTCCGGTTATGATCGATATGATACAGAGGGATAAATGGGATCTGTTCGATGGAATGCTTGTTGCCATAAATGCAAACGACAGGCGTTACCTGAATATGCAGTATAATGTTATCCCGGTGGCACAGGCAAAAAATATAGGGGTCATTGCCATGAAGGTCTTCTCCGACGGAACAATGTATACGAAGGAACCCGGCTGGTCGAGCAAACCTGAGCATGTTGTCACTTTTGTTGGAACGGAAACGGTCCCGAGCCGCCCGCTTATAGAATATGTCCTTACCACACCCGGGATACATACCCTTATTATAGGAACTGGTCATATAGACGACGATCCGCTTAAATGTCAGCTGGTTCAGAATTACTACGCCTCACAGATCGCTCCGGATGCACTTACCGAGGATCAGAGACGCGAAATTGAAAAGATAGGAGCCAAAGCCCGCAATGGCGAAACCAATTATTTCCAGCTTCCCGATTCGGGACTTACTCCGCCCCGTAATGCAAAGATTGTAAAATCTGAAGGAACTCAACTGACCTGGGATACAAGCTATGCCGGAAGTGAACCTCTTTCACATTATGAGATCGAAAGCGACGGAAGGATAATAGGGACCGTCAGGCATGCTCCCCAGGTTACTAAGGATCCCTTTAAATATGAGGTGGTAACAGGTGAAAATTTCAAAATAATAGCAGTCGATACAATTGGCCGGAGATCAGCGACAGAGATATTGACTGCCTGATAAGTAAACAGAATATTGACTGGAGATACTCTCCTGCCGGCAAAGGTTTGTAATGATTTGCTGCAGGCCTTCAGTCCTTAAGGGTATTTTATCCATTATTCTGACTAAAAAAATATCGTAAAAATCATCATTCCCTTCTTTGAAACAAAAAAATCTTTCTTTTTGCCACTCCCTGAAATAAAAAGATTTCTCCATATATTTATAAATTCAGATATTCCACTTTATAAATGGCAACACGAAGGCAATTTATCAGAATTTCAGCCGTAGGAGCAGGAGCCGTTTTAGCCGGTGCTGCTGGTTTCAGACTTATGGCACCTGAACCGGGTGAAGCCTTTTCCGGATCCGCGGATGAGATGCTCCGCCGCATTCCCACTTACTGTGAGGTGTGTTTCTGGAAGTGTGCGGGATGGGTTTACAGGGACGACAAGGGAGCTATAAAAAAGATAATCGGCAACGGGGAGGACCTTAACTGCAACGGTCGCTTCTGCCCTCGCGGAACCGGAGGAATAGGAATGTACTACGATGACGACCGTCTGAGGACTCCTCTCATCCGTACTGAGGAGCGTGGGCAGCAGAGTTTCAGGGAAGCAACATGGGAGGAAGCCTTCGACTACATAGCCGAAAAAATAAAGAAGATCTCGGCTGAACATGGTCCCGAGTGCCTGGCTCTTTTCACTCACGGTTCGGGCGGAAAATATTTCTCCACCCTTCTCCGTGCCCTTGGCTCGCCGCATGTGGCCGCCCCTTCCTATGCACAGTGCCGCGGACCACGTGAGGTGGCATTCCAGGGTACTTTCGGCGAGACGATCGAGAGCCCTGAAAGGACCGATATCCGTGACACAAAATGCCTGGTTCTTATAGGAAGCCATATAGGCGAGAACATGCACAACGGTCAGGTCCAGGAAATGTCGGACGCCATCGACAAGGGAGCAACCATAATAACCGTAGATCCGCGTTACTCAACCGCTGCAGGAAAATCTAAATACTGGCTTCCGATAAAACCGGCAACCGATCTGGCCCTCCTCCTGGCATGGATCAATGTAATAATAAACGAAGAGCTTTACGACAAACCCTATGTCGAAAAATATACCTTCGGACTCGATTATCTCAGGGAGCATGTCAGGAACATGACTCCGGAATGGGCTTACGGTATAACAACCATCGACCCGACAGTTATCCGTGAAACAGCACGCGAAATGGCCAATGCATCTCCTGCTGTCATCATTCACCCCGGACGCCATGTTACCTGGTACGGCGACGATACCCAGAGGCTGAGGGCTGTGGCCATCCTCAATGCCCTCCTGGGTTCATGGGGAAGAAGGGGAGGATTCTTCCGTCCCGAAATTTTTGAGTTGCCCGAACCTCCCCATCCTGCATTTCCGGAGCCTAAGAGGTCATGGAGAACAGAGTTCCCCGATCTGTACAAGCTTGCCGATTCGGTACTTGCCAACGGACTATGCGATGCCACAGTCCCTGACCCCAGCCGGCACTGTCAGTTTCAGGGATGGATAGTTAACGGTACAAATCTTATAGAGACACTGCCAAACCAGGAAAACACACTGAAGGCCATACAGGCTCTTCAGCTTCTTGTTGTAATAGACACTATGCCAATGGAGATCACTGGATGGGCCGATGTGATACTCCCGGAATGTACCTATCTTGAACGCTTTGATGAGATAAGAACAGGGCCTCACCGCAAGCCCCAGATAGCCCTCAGGGCACCAGCTGCGGAACCGATGTACAACACAAAGCCAGCATACTGGATGGCCAGGGAACTGGCAAAAAGACTTGGAGTGATCGATTACTTCCCCTTTGAAAAGATTGAGGACCAGCTCGACTGGCAGCTGAAACAAATTGGAAGCAGTCTTGATGAGATGATGAAACTGGGGGTAAAGACTTTTGACAGACAATATGAGGATCTTTATTTCGCTCCTGACGAGGATGTGGAGTTTTATACCCCTACCGGAAAGATAGAGCTCTATTCAACCACATTTGAGGAAGCCGGGTTCGACCCCTTGCCAAAATACACTCATCACGAGGAGCCTCCTCCGGGATTTTACCGCCTTAACTACGGAAGGGCTCCGATGCACACCTTCAGCCGTACCTCCAACAATCCCAACCTCACCGACCTTATGGATGAGAATACCCTGTGGGTGAATCCCCGGGTGGCAAAAGAGTGGGGCCTTACAACCGGGCAATATGTTCATCTGGTAAACCAGGATGGAAAGAAATCGGAGTTTCCAATAAAAGTGAGAGTGACAGAACGTATCAGGTGGGACTCCGTTTACATGGTCCATGGCTTTGGTCACGACCAGAAGAAGCTCAGGAGATGCTACGGCAGGGGAGCCAGCGATACAAACCTGATAACAAAAGTTCTTGTCGATCCGCTTATGGGAGGCACAGGAATGAGAGGCAACTTCGTGACCTTTATCACTGATCTTGGCGGAAAGGAGGTGGCATCATGAGATATGCGATGGCTGTCGATACAAAGAAATGCGTCGGGTGCAGCGACTGTGTTGTTGCCTGCCAGACTGAAAACGATGTTCCCATTGGCTTCTGCCGCGACTGGGTTGTTGAGGTTATGGACGGAACCTATCCTCAGCTTGAGATAGAGATCAGATCGGAGAGATGCAATCAGTGCGAGAATCCTCCCTGCGTAAGATGCTGCCCTACCGGAGCAAGCCATGTTGTTGAAGGAGGTGTGGTTCTTGTAAAACCCAATAAATGCATCGGCTGCGGAGCATGTATTGCCTCATGCCCCTACGATGCACGGTATCCCCATCCTAAAGGCTACGTCGACAAATGTACCTTTTGCATACACAGGGTGAGACTGGGAATGCAGCCAGCCTGTGTTTCGGTATGCCCGACCAAGTGCATGTACTTCGGAGATCTTGACGATCCGAACAGCGATGTAAGCAGGGTTCTTAAGAAAAGAAAATACAAGACCCTCATTCCCGAAGCAGGGACCAAACCGCATTTATATTTCCTTATCTGAAAATGAAATGAACGAAGAGCTTATCATAAGCGGAAGAGAAAACCTGATGGTCGACCCGCAGCTTCATATATGGCACTGGCCCATACCCCTTTACCTTTTCCTCGGAGGGCTTGCGGCAGGAGTGCTATTCTTTGCAGCACTTTACTATCTTCTCGGGAAGGAAGAAGAGTTCCGGACAGCAGTGCGGCGTGTACCCTTCCTGGCACCGGTAGCACTAGTGATAGGTCTTGCTGCACTTTTCATCGACCTCCGGCATAAGGCCTACTTCTGGCAGCTCTACACTACAATAAGGCTCGAATCGCCCATGTCGTGGGGAGCCTGGACACTGCTTGTCATTACAACCGTATCTTTTATCTGGTGCGCGCTTCACATAAGGGAGTTCTTCCCGAAGTGGGACTGGAGGTACAACTGGCTTAAGGAACTGGAGAAATTTTTCATCCGGTACAAAAGGCCGCTGGCATGGGTAATGCTCATTTTTGCTATAATCACAGGGGTCTATACCGGAATTCTTCTTTCGGCCTTCAATGCCAGACCTTTATGGAACACCTCCGTGCTTGGTCCTCTCTTTCTGGCCTCCGGACTTTCTGCAGGAGCTGCATCTGTTGTTCTTGCATCAAACAATAAACAAGAGAGGCTTCTTTTCACAAAGATAGACCTGATAATTCTCGGAACAGAGCTTTTCCTGATCGTGCATATGTTTATGGGATTTCTTGCAAGCACGCAGGTACAGATAGAAGCTGCAGGGCTGTTTCTCGGAGGACCATATACGATGGTTTTCTGGATTTTTGTCGTGATGCTGGGGATTATCATTCCCGCCATTCTGGACCTTATGGAATTAAGGGGCTACCATATTCCGGCAGTCATACCGGGAATCCTTGTAATTATGGGAAGCCTTGTCTTCCGTTTTGTTTTTGTCTTTGCCGGCCAGGTGAGCCGGTGGTTATATTGAAAACAATAATAAAAACATATATATGAACAGTAATTCAACCACAGGCAGAAGCAGAAAATACCTTAATCCCTACCTCGGAGGGGTTCTTCTTGGGCTGGTGCTGCTTGCTGCCAATTATGTCTCCGGAAGAGGACTGGGGGCAAGCGGTGCAATAAAAAGTGTCGTTGCCACAACTATTGAGACGGTCGACAAGGATGCCTTCAGTACGATGCCGTTTATGGCGGAATACGCTGAATCGCACAGTGGAAGCCCAATGAAATCGTGGCTTGTGTTTCAGATGCTTGGAGTGATAGTGGGAGGTTTCCTTTCAGGGGCCTTTGCCGGACGTCTTAAGCTAAAGGTTGAACATTCGCCTAAAATAACCTCGACCAGACGACTGATCTTCGCTCTTGCCGGAGGAGTTCTGTTCGGCTTTGGCTCTCAGCTGGGAAGAGGCTGTACAAGCGGTTCGGCGCTCAGCGGGATGGCAGTTCTTTCGCTCGGAGGTTTCATTACCATGATGGCTATCTTCGGCACAGCCTTCGCACTTGCATATTTCTTCAGGAGAAACTGGATATAAAAAAAAGGAGGAAAAATGGGACCACTTGCACCAAATGAAATTATATCGGAAAACACCAACTTTCTCATCGCATTCTTTATAGGCATCGGCTTCGGATGGGTTCTTGAGAGCTCGGGTTTTTCGTCAAGCCGGAAACTGGCAGGGATATTCTATGGATATGATACCGTAGTACTGAAAGTGTTTTTTACCGCTGCAATAACAGCAATGCTCGGATTGCTTTTCATGAGCCTCTTCGGATGGATCGACCTCGATCTAGTCTACGTGAACCCGACATTTCTTACCTCGGCTATTGTGGGAGGAGTAGTTATGGGAGCAGGTTTTATAATGGGAGGTTTCTGCCCCGGAACAAGCTTCTGCGGAGCAGCGATCGGAAAGATAGATGCCATGGTCTTCATCGCCGGGCTTTTTATAGGAGTATATGGCTTTGCCTTTACCTACGGATGGTGGGAGAAACTCTATCTTGCGCTTTACCTTGGTGAACCTAAGGTTAGCGAAAAACTGGGCATGTCAGACGGACTCTTCGGCCTCCTGCTTATTCTTGCTGCAATCGGCATGTTTATTGTTGCAGAGTGGGCTGAGAAAAAGTTTCCCAGGGAAGAATATTAACATATAATAAATACCATATCATGAAACAATTGAAGTTACTTGCACTTTTCATTATACCTCTTGGTATAATTATAGCTGCCGTTCCGGCCGACAGGGTCAGCCAGTCGCGCCTTACTCCTCATGAACTTCTGCAGGAAGCGGGAGCCGGTATGCAGTTCATAACTCCGGATGCGGTTGCCGATCTCCTGGTTCAGAAGGATCCCTCGCTCCGTCTGATCGACGTGAGAACACCTGAGGAATTTGATGCATTCAGCCTTCCGGGAGCCGTAAATATTCCCCTCAGTAACCTTCTGGCGGCTGACTACACCGATATCCTGAATCAGGATGCCTATGTAAACGTCTTTTATTCCAACGGATCGGTTTATGCAAACCAGGCATGGATGATAACACGGCAGCTGGGATATGAGAATAACTTTGTTCTTGAGGGAGGCCTGAATTACTGGTTTGGTAACATTTTATCGCCTGAAGCCCCTTCTGTGACCAGTCCAAACGAGGAATTTGCTAAATACGACTTCAGGAAAAGCGCAGCAGCGGCTCTCGGAGGCGGAGGGGTTGTCACAACCGAACAAACAGCCCCTGCAGTGAAGGCCGTAAAACCGCCGGTAACCGCCAAGGCAAAAAAGAAACCTTCAGGAGGTTGCTGATAAGGCAGAGGCTTCTATGCCACGCCCTCAGGACGTTCAGAATTTGCCGCTGAACTGTCAAAGTATAAACAGGGGAAGGGTTCTGTTCAATTTCCTTTTGATGAGCCTCTGCCTCTTGACCTGATAGCCAGGATAGTCCGTTTCAGGGTGAACGAAAACTCACTGAGGCATCATTCCGGTTTAAAAAAGAAAGGATAATTACAGAGGTATTCTGAAGCCGGGGATGAATTATTACCAGCGACCCCTGCTGAGAACGAAGAATTTTTTCGGATTGAAATAGGGTGAGAGCTTCAGGTTGTCATTAAACCTCTTCCTGACCTCATCATCGGAGATATCTTCCCTTGTCCCAACCACGGTACGGGTATTTACCCTGACATATCTAAGCTGTCGTTCCAATTACTTTTTTGTTAATTCCTTCTCAAAGATAACGGAATTCACGACAGTTCTATTTTGCGGCACAGGATATTTTAAACCATTCATTTCAGCTTCATAGCAGTGAAGCATTTTTATTATCAGACTAATCCTTGCAGTGTATCTAAACAGCCCCTGCTCTGCTGCCGGGGTTTTTCTAAAATAGATGAAGAGAATTTCATGGCCTAAGGTTTTTATATAATGGAAAAGCATAATATATTCGGTACATAATAGTGCATCAGATGGCTTATTCGGAAAAGATTAATGACCTTGCTTTTGACAGATACCTGAGAAACACAAAAAACTACAGGCTGCAGTTTTCCTTACTGCTTGCATTTGCAGCCATTGCAGGGTTTTTTCTTTACGGACATTTCAGCGATGAGATGGATAATCCTGACGCTTTTTACATAGGTCTCACAATAGGAGGAATGTTTGTTCTTATAGGATTCTTTTCTGCCCGTTCGGTCAAACCTGAGCTTACATGGGACGGTGTGGTTACCGGAAAAAAGATAAGGCGGGTCAGGGGAAAGCAGGAATATGTGGTCATTATCTCAAAAGGGCGCGGGCAAATTCATGAAATTAAATCAGAAAATGACCCGACATTGTATGATTACTACCGCGAGGGCGAGAAGGTAAGGTTTCATGGCCGGCTTCACTCATTTGAAAAGTATGACAAATCGAGGGATGATATCATCTTCTGCAATGCCTGCGCCTTTATGCACGAGATAAGCGATGAATACTGCCGCAATTGCGGCTGTCCGCTCCTGAAGTGAACCGGCCAGATAGCTTAAACTGCCGGATTCTCCTTCCTGATGCTGCCGATAAGCTCCTCAATGTTAATTGAATCCGGGACAGGTATATAAAGAGCATGCTCGTTGGTCCAGGTACGGTCGGTGTAATAATACTTCAGCATGATCCCCCTGAAAGGCTCTTTTATCTGTTTCAGGCTTCTGATTCCTGAAAGCGGGAAATCCCAGTTGTGAAAGTATCCGTTAATATAAGCGTATTGTGATCCGATAAGTATTTGCCCGTCTCCCCCAAGATTCCTGAAATGGTAGTATTCAGGCATAAACCTTGAAAATAACAGGACTATAAGCCAGATACTTCCCATGATGAGCAGAAAACCGCCTGCTTCATCCCTCTCAAGGAAGAAAAGGAAGGGAATGGTTATCACCACAAAAAAAATCGTAACCAAAGTCATTATTATCTTATTCTTGCCCCGTGATGTAACTTTAAGGTTGTCTGAGAAAGCTTTTCTTTCATCATCCGTCATTATCCATCTGGCAATAAGCTTTTCGCCCGAGAGCAGGCGGTCCATTTTTTTCGCCCTTTTGTTAAGGATAAAGATTGTCACCAGGGAGGCGGCCCCGGCAAAGATGCCAAGAAAGCCTACCGGCCAGATTCCTGACAGGAAGTTGTTTTCAGAGAAGCTTGCGCCTGCCAGTAAAAGGGAAATGATTCCAAAACCTGAGAAAAAACGTGCTGCAGACCGCTCCCTGTTTTTTACCGGTTTGTGAATCCCGTTATTTATAGCTTTATCCATTTGAAGACCCTTAGAATTGTAGTATATTCTTTTCAGCGGTTGTTATTATATGAAACGCTCACAGTTATATAAGATCTGGGAAACATCATATTCTGCCAGTTCTTGCAGGCCTCATGTTCTGATTTTGAATAGTTGATGCTGGAAATTGAAATCTCCTCTTTCGAAGGATAGAATTTTACCCTGTGTTCCAGTTTCATGATGCTTTTGCTGAATTCAGGATCAGGCTCCAGCTTTTCACAATCCCATCCATCCCTGTGATACCTGATGCCATACTCACCCTTACCGTCAGTTTCCAGCGGGATGTTCCTTAGTTCTATATCTGTCCATTCTTCACGGTAAGGCGGATCGTTCTGCCCTCTGCTCCATTTTTCATGCATATGGACTGTCATATGGATTATCCGGTCATCACTCCTTTGACCTTCAATCCGGGCTTCCCTGGATGGTGAACTTATACTCCCGGAGAATGTACCTCCCCTTGATATCTGGAATCCACCATACATTGTTCCGAAATTCGGACTTTCATAGACAAAGTAATCACTTCTCGGAAACGACTGGTCCTTGTCCTTGTAACCCGCCGTATAGGTTGCATTCACAACTATCCTGAAGTGGATGTTGAAGTGGCCTGCCGCCGGAGCTGCCACCTTTTTGGGAGCGGCTTTTATGGTTCTCTGATCAGACTTAACCGTAATGCCTCCAAATTCTATCTCGGCATTAATTACGGCATTTTCTTCCATCCTTATCTTTCCGGTAAATCTCCCGTTTTTTGCAGTCAGATTTCCCAGTTCGTCCAGTGTGGCTGTCTTTACAAGCACAGGACCATTGTATCTTATTTGCTGCTTGTATTCCTTGTCGGGTAGGTGAACCACTTCTCCCGTAATGGTACCGTCATCTGCAATGGATGTTATCCTTACGCTCAGTGCGGGTATGAAAAGTTTCATGGCATGCATCCCGGTTTCCCTTATTGCCGGAACAAGAATCCTGGCATTCGATTCCACACATTTCTTGTCAAGGTATGGAAATGTCTTCGAAACGGGATAATCAGCGAAGAACCATGTGTCAGTGCACAAAAGGACTTCCTGCCCGGCAACTTTTTTCCTGTAGTAATTTTCTGAGTAGCTGCCCGAACTTATTTTGGGAGAGGCATATACATGTTCGGGATGGGCAATGGGTTTGATCTCATTACCTTTCCAGTCCTTACCTGAAATTGTTTCACCTGTGAAGAAATTCTCGTTGGTGAACAGGGCAAGTTCATGTGCAAGTTCCTGGACTGTTGTTGCTTTTTCAAGCTTTGAGACCAAAGCAGGGTCAACGCTTCCTGAGAGGAATTTATCAAGCGCTCTGTCGTCGTCATTCTGGAATTCGTCCATCATTTCCTCGTAGGTATCCGGATTTCCGAAGTACGAAAATACAGGAACCGGGATCGGAGGATGAGCGTCGTTCCTGACATGTGCCGGGCATCCGTTATCAGCA
>JAVEZS010000063.1:0-12694 GCA_034002885.1 Bacteroidales bacterium | reverse complement strand
GTGGAGCTGGCGGGATTCGAACCCGCGTCCAGACATGGAGACCATATGCTTTCTACATGCTTAGTCGTGCTTGGTTTTCGTGACACCTCAGCTGCAAAACAACCTAAGATGCCCTTAGTCCCTGTTTGTTTCGCCTTCAGAGCAGGACGATCATCAGGCTAGCCCCGGATTGCGTGCGCCTCCGTATCGGGTTGGATCAGGGCTTGACCGCCCGGGAGACGTCCCGTCACGACACCTGTGCCGTGATGAAGCTTAAGTTACTTGATTCGCTTAAGCAGCGAGAGCGTAATTAGATTCGCCAGTTATTGTTTTGTAACACTGTTCAAGGAACGCGTCACCACATCCTGCATGCTTACATACCACCCCTCATGCTGTCAAAACCATGTCAGCCCCGATGGTATCCGTGCAAAATTACTAAAATAAATCCCATACTGACTTATATCACACAAAATTCCTGCCATTTTGAATAAATTTGGTAGACTCCCAAAAATCTCTGCTTATGGAAACCCAGGTCAGAATAGGTATACTGCGCGAAACGAAAAACCCTCCCGACAGAAGGGTACCTCTTACTCCGCCACAGATAATCACACTCCAGGAATTGTTTCCCTTTACGGAGTTCTATGTTCAGCCAAGCGACTACCGGTGCTATTCGAATGAAGAGTATGAATACCTGAATATCCCTCTTAAGGAAGACCTCCGTGATTGTGATATTCTCATGGGGGTGAAAGAGGTCGATAAAAGGACCATTATTCCTGATAAGACTTATATATTCTTTGCTCACGTGGCTAAGAAACAGACTCAGAACAGGGAAATGTTCAGGGAGTTTGCTACAAAGGGAACAACACTTGTTGATTATGAATATCTTACCACAGAGAAGGGGGCAAGGATAGTAGCCTTCGGGCGATGGGCCGGAATCGTGGGAGCTTATAATGCCCTGAGAGCAAGAGGAATACGTACAAATAGGTTCAGGCTGAAGCCGGCATACCAGTGTCGCGACCTCGATGAAATGTGGGCAGGACTGAGACTGATAGAATTAAAACCCGGACTTAAGATACTTGTCACCGGAAAAGGACGAGTGGCAGGAGGAGCAATGGAAACTCTAAGCGTTTGCAACATTGTGCAGGTAAGCCCGGAAGAGTTCCTGAACCGCGATTTCGACGTTCCGGTCATGTGTCAGATAGGCCCTGAAGAATATATGAGACACAGAAAGAGTGAAGAATTCAGCTTTGAACACTTTGCAAATCACCCCGAAGAATACGAATCAGCTTTCCTTCCTTTTACCAGAGTAACCGATATCCTTATTACCGGGCATTTCTGGGATCCCAGTTCCCCTGTATTCTTTTCAAAGGACGATATGAAAAAAAGTGATTTTCGCATTACAGTCATTGCTGATATCAGCTGCGATATTAACGGACCGGTCCCGTCAACCCTGAGAGCCACTACCATTTCCGATCCTTTTTATGGCTATAATCCTCAGTTGGGCATCGAAGAACCTCCTTTTACGCGACCAACCAATATAACCGTTATGTCAATCGACAACCTCCCGGGCGAACTTCCCAGGGATGCGTCACTCGATTTCGGACGCCAGCTTATGACAGAAACCCTTCAGGATCTGTTCTCCTTACCCGAATCAGCCATCATCCGAAGGGCTACAATATTAAAAAAAGGCAAACTGACGCCTGAATTTGCTTACCTTGAAGATTATCTTAATTTTGAGGTCTGAAATCACAGACATTAAAATTTTATTATTCCTTAATTGATTTTATCCATGAAAAAGAGCTTGTTGCTTTTTATGCTCTTTTGGCCGCTTATTTTATCCGGTCAGCAGGACAATGCTCCGGTGACGGGTGTCAGCGACAAAAGGCCAGATATTTATGGTTTCCGGAATGCCACCCTGGTAGTTGATTATCAGACGGTGATCGATGGTGCAGACATGCTGGTTGCGGAAGGAAGAATTGTGAAGATAGGAAAAGAAGTCGAATTTCCTGAAGGCACTACCGTATATGACCTTACCGGAAAAACCGTGTACCCGTCTTTCATAGATATCTACGCTGGCAACTACGGGATAAAAACCGAATCCCAGGCCCAGGGCGGGGGGATGATGGGCCAGTATGCCATGATGCCTCAGTATGCAAGACAGGCAGCTTTCTCGCAACGACCAGTTCCCAGGGTTGCCGGTTACTGGAACGATGGTATCAACTCTTCATACAGCGTTTCTTCAGAATTCATCCCCGATTCAAAAACCTCGGGTGAATATCGCCAGGCTGGATTCGGAGCTGTGGTAACTTTCAAAGCCGACGGACTGGCACGGGGAACTTCTGCCCTTGTGGCGACGGGCGACGGTAAGGCGAATAACCTTGTCCTTAAAAATAATGCTTCAGCCAATTACTCATTCTCAAGGGGACGCTCTTCTGACTTCTACCCTTCATCACAATTCGGGATCATAGCCCTTCTTAGACAGCTGAACTATGATGCCCAGTGGTATTCCCAGCTTCCCCCGGGCTATTTTCACGATGACGGACTGGAAGCCTATAATAGAAATCTGGCCCTTCCCCAGATTTTTGAAGTAGCCGACAAGCTTGAAATTATGAGGGCTGATAAGCTGGGAAAGGAATTTAATATAAAGTATATTATAAAAGGTACGGGTGACGAATACCAGGCCATTGATGACATAAAGAAAACTGGTTGTGCCCTGATAATTCCTGTTAAATATCCTTCAGCCCCTGATGTAAAGGACCCCTTTGAGGCGGAATCCGTACCATACAGGACACTTAAACATTATGAAATGGCCCCGGCAAATCTGGCCTTCGTTTCAAAGGCAGATGTTCCGTTTGCAATTACATCATCGGGACTTGAACGGCGAAGTGAATTTCTGGCCGGTGTAAGGAAAGCAGTAAAAAACGGGCTTACGGAGAGCGAAGCATTGAAGGCTCTTACAACAACTCCTGCCTCCCTTATAGGAGCTTCCAACCTAATCGGGGCTCTGCGTGAGAAAATGATAGCAAGCTTCCTGATAACCTCAGGTAATATCTTCAGCGACAATTGTATAATCCATGAGAACTGGGTACAGGGACAGCCATACCGGTTTTCTGATCTCAGAACGGCCGACCTTAGGGGCACCTACTCCCTTAATGTTGACACTTGCCGTTTCATTATGCAGTTGTCTGGAGCCACTGACAAACCCTCTGTGAAAATATCATATGATTCCTCAGAGATAAGAAGACCGGCTTTTTCGCAGGAAAGAGATCTTGTTTCTATCTCCTTTGAAACCCGCGGGGTGATATACAGGCTGAGCGGATCGGTAAACGGGAGAAACCTTGAAGGACGTGGCCGGACTGATGACGGGAAATGGTTAAAGTGGAATGCATCGCTAAAATATCCCCCTGAAGAACCAGTCCTGAAACCTTCCCCGAAAGAAAAAGTGCCCTTTGAAGGAAAAACAATCCGTCCCTTTGCAGCATACGGACGCAGCGAGCCTCCAGTGAGGGAAACAATAATATTCCGTAACGCAACCGTATGGACAAATGAGAAAGAAGGCAAAATGCCGGAAACCGATGTGCTTGTAAAGGATGGTAAGATTTCAGAAGTAGGACGGAACCTTAAAGCCCAGGGAGCAAGGATTATAGATGCTACAGGAATGCATCTTACTCCCGGTATTATAGACGAGCATTCCCATATCGCTATGGAGGGAACAAATGAATCGGGACAGGCGATAACATCTGAAGTAAGGGTTGAGGATGTTATCGATCCGGAGGATCCTTCAATCTACCGCCAGCTTGCAGGGGGAGTTACTGCTGCTCACATACTTCACGGATCGGCAAATCCCATCGGAGGACAGTCGGTCCTTATCAAGCACCGCTGGGGCCGTTCTGCCGAAGAGTTGAAGATTGAGAATCAGGCGGGCTTCCTTAAACACGCCCTGGGAGAAAACGTGAAAAGGAATACCAGCCGCTATCCCAACACCAGAATGGGCGTTGACCAGATAATACGCGATGCTTATCACAGAGCCGCAGATTATAACCGGAAATGGAAGGAATGGAACAGTCTTAAACCTCAGGAGAAAGCCGGCAGGATTCCTCCGAGGCGGGACCTTGAGCTTGACGCCATAGTTGATGTTCTTGAAAAGCGAAGCTTTATAGAATGTCATACTTACGTTCAGTCGGAGGGAACAATGATTATGGAACTGGCAAAAGACTTCGGACTGAAAGTTAATTCCCTGATCCATTTTAACGAAGGTTACAAAGTTGCTGATCAGATCAGGGAAAATGATGCAGGTGCTTCAGTTTTCTCCGACTGGTGGGACTATAAATACGAGGTTTATGAGGGGATCACATATAATGCCGCAGTCCTTCTTAGCCAGGGCGTTCTTACCTGCCTTCATTCCGATGACGATGAGATGGGAAGAAGGCTTAACCAGGAAGCAGCAAAAACAGTCAAATACGGAGGAGTCGATGAGATTGAAGCACTTAAGCTTGTCACTCTCAATCCTGCAAAGCTTCTTCATCTCGGGCACCGGATGGGAAGCATTAAACCGGGAAAGGATGCCGATCTTGTACTTTGGACCGGTCATCCTCTCTCGGTATATTCAAGAGCCAGCAAAACGATGGTGGATGGAATTATATACTTTGACGAGGAATCTGACGCGCATATGAAAGAAGAGATTGACCGTGAAAAGAACAGGATCATTTCCGGAATCCTGAAGGAAAACCCACAGAATGAATCAAACAGAACACCCAATATTTCAAGACGATGACACGCAGAGTATTTTTTTCAATAGCGGCATCGGCTCTTATTCTGAGTGCCGCTGCACAGAGCCCTGTGGTGGCTCCTCCGCAGACAAAACAGATTATTCTGAAAGGCGGTACGATCCATACCGGAACAGGCCAGGTTATCAATAACGGCGTTGTTGCATTTTCAGAGGGCAAAATAACCTTTGCAGGTAAAGCCGGAGATTTCAGAGGCGATACCAATGAAAGCGAAACCATTGACGTTACAGGTAAGCAGGTATACCCCGGACTTATCTATCCGAATACAAGTCTTGGCCTGATAGAGATCAGCGGGGTTGAGGTTACTGTTGACAACCGCGAGACAGGTGATCTGAATCCCAACGTGAGATCAATTGTTGCCTACAATACCGACTCGCACGTTATTCCCGTTGTGAGGTCAAACGGTATACTCCTTGCCCAGGTGGTGCCCTCCGGAACACTTCTTCCAGGAACCTCCACCATCGTACAGCTTGATGCCTGGAACTGGAAGGATGCAATATACAGGGCCGACGAAGGAATAATTCTGGGATGGCCTGGTAAACCACAAGCCCGCAGAGCTGGATATGATTATGCTGGAGTTACAGGACCGGAGGAAGAAAATGCCTATGAAAAGAATGTTGAACAGATTGAAAAGATCTTTGCCGACGCCCGGGCTTATATGGAAAAAGGGAACCCTTCTGATATGAATCTTAGACTGGAAGCGCTGCGTGGTCTTTTCGACGGCACTAAACGTTTATATATCAATGCTCCAGACTCCAAAGGGATCATTGCTGCAGTATTATTTGCAAAAAGGCACGGGGTTAAAAATATTGTACTTACCAACGCTGATGAATCAGCCTGGGCAGTCAGGGATTTTCTGAAAGAGAATAATATCCCTGTAATTCTTGAACATATTCATTCCCTTCCAAAATATGATGACAGTGATATACGTTTACCATTTAAGCTGGCGTCAATGTTCATGAAAGAGGGAATTACTGTCGGTATAAGCTACGAGAACCAGGCTTACGGCTATAATCTTCCGTTTGCAGCAGGTCAGACCGTTGCTTACGGACTTACAAAGGAAGAAGCGTTGCAGATGGTTACCCTCAACAACGCAAAAATACTGGGCATCGACGATCTTACAGGATCACTTGAGGCCGGTAAGGATGCGAATATCGTGGTATCGTCGGGTGACATACTTGATATGATGACAAACAATATTGAATATGCTTTTATCAGCGGCAGAAATATTAACCTTGACAACAAGCACAAACAACTTTACAGAAGATTTCAGGAAAAATATATCGAGGGAGCAGAAAGTAAATAAAACGTTTTAATATTTTTACATCTAATTTTCTGATTGATGAAGATAACCTTCCTGGGGCCTGCGTATCCTTACAGAGGTGGACTTGCTGCATTCAATGAAAGGCTGGCACGACAGCTTGCATCTGAATGCAAGGATGTAGACATCCGTACGTTTACATTGCAATATCCGCGTTTTCTGTTCCCGGGTAAGACGCAGTACACAAACGGACCTGCACCGGAGGGTATAAGGATTGTCCGCGAACTGAATGCAGTAAATCCTTTCAACTGGATCAGCAAAGGTCTCAAACTTAGAAAGGAACGACCGGATATCCTTCTCGTAAGGTACTGGATGCCATTTCTGGCTCCGGCCCTGGGGACAGTATCAAGGATTGCAAGATCAAACAGGTATACTGCAGTAGTAGCAGTTATCGATAATATTATTCCTCACGAGAAGCGGTTCGGGGACCACTTCCTGACAAAATTCTTCATGAAGAGCATCGATGGCGCAGTTGTGTTGTCGGATGCAGTTCAGATAGAGGTGGAAGGATTCAGGAATGACATACCTGTTGCCGTTGCTCCCCATCCGGTTTTTGACATATACGGAAAGAAGCTGACGAGGAATGAAGCCCTATCAACATTGAATCTTGATCCCGGTTACAGTTACCTTCTGTTCTTCGGCTTTATAAGGAGTTACAAGGGCCTTGATTTGCTTTTAAAGGCTTTTGCTGACGAAAGGCTCAGAGGTAGAAAAATTAAGCTCATTGTTGCCGGGGAGTTTTATGAGGACGACAAGCCGTACAGAAAGATGGTAAAGGACAAAGGGATTGATGAAGATGTCGTTTTCATCGACCGTTTTATAAACGATACCGAAGTATCAGCCTTTTTCAGTGCTGCCGACCTTATTGTCCAACCCTACAAATCTGCTACTCAGAGCGGAGTGACACAGATCGCTTATCATTTCGACAAGCCGATGATAGTTACTGACGTGGGAGGTCTCAGTGAAATTGTTCCTCACGGTAAGTGCGGTTATGTTGTATTGCCCGATCCTGACGACATTGCGGCAGCAATAACAGATTTCTTTGAAAACCAGAGAAAAGCCGATTTCTCTGAAAATGTCAGAAAGGAAAAGGAACGATTCTCCTGGAGCAAAGTAACAGAATCTATAACGGAGGTTTTCTATAAGATAATGCTCAAGCAGCTGATTAAAGCTCTCTGATAGTAAGTGCAGCCCCGAATCCCGGAGTTCTTTCAATTTCAGTTGATATTGACCCTGTCTTTAATAAGGTAATTATTCCTTTCTGATGAGTTACGGTTTATCAGTTCTCCAAGGAAACCCGTCAGAAAGAATAGTGTTCCTATTATCATTACAGTAAGGGCTATATAAAAGTAGGGACTGTCAGTCACAAGCGGCGCACGCAGATTCTGGCTCACAAAGATAAGTTTCCTGATTCCCAGGTAAAGGGCCATTATAAAACCAATCATGAACATGAGGGTTCCCAGCGATCCGAAGAGGTGCATGGGGCTCTTCCCGAAACGGGTTATGAAACCTATTGTAAGCAGATCGAGGTAACCTTTCAGAAACCTGTCGAGCCCGTATTTTGAAGTTCCGTACCTGCGTGGGCTGTGCTGAACCACCTTTTCCCCGATTCTTCCGAAACCAGCTTTCTTTGCAAGGATGGGTATATACCTGTGCATCTCCCCATAAACCTCAATGCTTTTAACAACTTCGTTCCTGTAGGCTTTCAGTCCGCAGTTGAAATCATTAAGCTTTATCCCGGAGGCGATCCGGGCAGTGCCGTTGTAGAATTTGCTTGTGAATCTTTTAACAAAAGGATCAAAGCGCTTTTTCTTCCAGCCGGAAACAAGATCATAACCCTCATCAGTGATCATCCTCACCAGTCCGGGTATCTCGTCGGGACTGTCCTGCAGGTCTGAATCCATGGTAATAACAACATCGCCTGATGCCTCGGAGAACCCGGAATGAAGCGCTGCAGCCTTTCCATAATTCCTTCTGAACCTTAGTCCCTTTATGGAACGGTTTTCTACTGACAACTCCTTGATTATCTTCCAGGAAGAATCGGTACTTCCGTCGTCAATAAAAATTATCTCATACTCCAGGCTGTTCTCACGGCATGTCTTATCAATCCACCGGGCCAGTTCTCCGATCGATTCTTCTTCATTGAAAACAGGAATGACTACCGAAACATCCATCTGGCATAGTCTATTTAAGGTCCTGAATTTCCCCTGAGTCGATAAGGGGATTGCCCTCTTTCTTAACAAATATCGCTGTTATGAGCGACATTATAAGGCCCGTGAACATATTGGATATAAGGCTTGACGGAGCAATTATCTCAGGTTTCACAAATTTCTTCTGCATGTTCAGGGCGGCATCCATTGCTTCCTGGGGAAGGCCTCTTTTGGCAATCAGTTCCTCGGAGAACGCCAGCTGCTTGTCAATAAGTCCCGGATCAATCACCGCATACAGCAGATAGGTAAAAATCGCCTGAATGATTGCGTAATACAGGAAGATTACAACTCCTGCCCCTACGGCCTGGCCATAAGTGATATAGCCTCCAAGAAAATTGTCGCGGTATGATTTTATAAGAAAAAACAATGCAACAATCAGGATAACCAGGAAAATGTAACCCTGCACCTGGTTGAATGTGAGATCGAGGAAATAAATAACAAGGGTGTATATTATCCCGAAAAGACCAAGAATAAGGCCGTTTGTGAGATTGGCCTTCCAGACATTGACGTTCTGTTCCATTGTTTTTTGTTTAAGATTTATTGTCGCAAACAAAGATAATTGAAAATTGAAAAAGGGAAAGGCTAATATCCTCTAATAATAAATTTTGAACAAGGGATAAAAATTTGTATTTTTGCAGCGGGTAAGTCTTATACGACCAGCTCCTGCTGAACTCCCCCAGGATCGGAAGGTAGCAAGGGTAGGCGGTTGTAGCGGTGCGATATAAGGAGCTTACCCTTTTTTTATTCCCTTTTACCGGCTCAGGATAGCTCTTCCCAATAACTGAAGCAGGATCAGGCAGAAAGGAGTAACAGTCTGCCAGGCTTGAGGGTTTGCTTTATGTACTTTGTACTCTTCTTTATATATTTGCCCAAAATTGCAATACAATGCTTCTACGCATTTATTCGGAAAATCCAAACCACGACCGGATCAGAAAAGTGGTTGACGTTCTTGAAGCAGGGGGTATAATTATTTACCCCACTGATACCGTCTATGCAATGGGCTGCGATATAAAGGCTCACAAATCCATAGAAAAGATAGCGGACCTGAAAGGACTTAATCCGCTTAATCCTGATATGTCTTTGATCTTCAAGGATATGAGTATGTTGTCTGAATATACCCTTATAAGGGATAATTCACTGTTCAAACTCCTCAAACGAAACCTTCCTGGTCCCTTTACATTTATTGTCCAGGCTAACAGCCAGATACCAAGGCTTTTTAAAAATAAAAAAAAGACGGTTGGCATAAGGATACCTGACAACACAATAGTTCTTGAGATAGTAAGGGAACTTGGCCGTCCCATAATGACAACATCGATCCATGATCCGGATGAAGTAATCGAGTATACCACTGATCCCGAACTTATTTATGAGAAGTACCGCGATTTTGCGGACATCGTGATCAATGGCGGCTATGGCCGGAATGAAGCATCCACGATTGTAGACTGTACCGGCGATGAGGTAAAGGTAATCAGACAGGGTCTGGGGATACTGGAATGGTAGTGTACAGTGCTGAAAAGCATTTTACCGCTGGTGGAAGGTACTGGTAAAAATTATTATTACAGCCAGCAGTTCAAGGCGACCGGCTATCATAAGGACGCTGAGTATCCATTTCCCTGTAGAGGGAAGGGCTGAATAGTTCTCAAAAGGAGCAAAGGTGCCAATTGACGGACCGATGTTTGCAAGCATCGAGGCCGAGGTGCTGAAGGAACTGATCAGGTCGAAATCAAGCAGCGACAGTAAAAGACTTCCTGTGCATACCGTCATAAGGTAAATAATTGCAAAAACAAGGATATTGGTGATGATCCCGGGAGGTACCTTCTTCTGGTCGACATGTATCGGAAGATATGCATACGGGTGAATCAGTCGTCTGAGTTCATTCCTGCTGTTCTGGCCCAGGATCATGAACCTGATGATCTTAATACCCCCTCCGGCTGAACCTGACATGGCTCCTGTGAACATCAGAAACAATATACCTGCAACCGCCAGATTGCCCCAGTTCACGTAATTGTCTGTATAAAATCCTGTTGTGGATATGATCGAGACAACATGAAAAAATCCGTCAGACAATGCATTCACGAATGATTTCCCCGGAACGATTATCAGAATGATGATGAAAATGATGGAAAAGGTCGCAGTGAGCAAGCTATAGAACCTGAATTCGTCGTTATTCAATAGTTTTGAGTAATTCTTTTTCAGGACAAAATATAACAGTGACATATTTGTTCCCGCAACGAACATGAATATTGTAACAACTGCTTTGATATACGGTGAAGAGAAAGCCGCCATGCCTTCATTCCGGGTTGAAAAACCTCCGGTTGAGAGTGTCGACATCGAGTGGCAGACTGCATCGAAGAGGGGCATTTTCCCGACAAGCAGAAGGATTACCTCGGCAAGTGTCAGTGAAGCATAAATTAAAAGGAGCCTTTTACCGGTCTCGACTATTTTGGGATGGACCTTATCGGTTATGTGTCCTGAGAAATCGGAGGTAGGCAGCTGGATAGTCATTGTGTTTGTAACCGGGATCAGGTATGATGAAAGCATAATAATCGTTATCCCGCCCAGCCATTGAGTAAGGCTTCGCCAGAAAAGAATCCCCCTGGGAAGAAGCTCAGGGTAATTGAATACCGATGCCCCCGTAGTTGTGAAACCCGAGACTGATTCAAAAAAGGCATCTGTGAAATTCCCTGTGGATGAGGTCAGCAGGAAGGGAATAGACCCGAAAAGACTAAATAGAAGCCAGATAAACGTCATGATTATGTAACTTTCGCGGGTACCGTGAGGCTTGTCATTCTTACGCAGTGGGGTATAAACAAGGACACCTGTCACCAGGGTTATTATTGCGGAATAGAGAAATGAAATGGCGGCTTCCTCCCTGTAAATCCACGACAGGGCTCCGGCTGTAAGCATTAAAAGACCTTCGAGGATAAGGACCTGGCTCAGAACCCTGGCAATAATCCTGAAATTGATCATGAGAGATCAGGTGAAGAATTTCGAAACTTTGTCGTAGGCAGAAGGAAGAGTAAAAACCACAACCTTGTCATTTGCCTTTATCATCGTGTCGCCAGTGGCGATAAAAGGAACCCCTTCCCTGGTACCGCCTCCCACGATGGCATCCTTAGGGAAATCGAGGCTTCTGAGAGTTCCTCTGGTGATTTTCGCATTATCAGGAACATTAAACTCAATCACTTCTGCTTCAGTTCCCGTCATATACTTGACCTGAGTCACGTTCGGATTTGTTGTATGCCGGAATATCCTGCTGGCAGCAGAAATCTTCTTGTTTATAATCGTGTCAATACCAATGTTTTCCGCCAGGTTAATATACTCCATGTTCTCCACTTCCGCAATCGTCCTCTTCACACCAAGCTTTTTTGCAAGAAGGCACGACAGTATGTTCGTTTCAGAGTTTCCCGTAACGGCAACAAAGGCATCCATCTTTCCTATTCCTTCCTGTTCAAGCATGTCAACATCGCGGCAGTCTCCGTTAATAATAAGGGTATTCTCCAGTATTTCCGACAACGACTCGCAGCGGACCGGATCACTGTCAATAAGTTTTACCTGGCATGTTTTCTGCATGTAAAGAGCAACATGCTTTCCTATCCTGCTCCCCCCAAGGATCATGATGCTCTTGGCTTCAAAATTCTCCTTTCCCGAGCTTATCATCATATCATCGATACCGTCACTTGTTGAGATGACAAAAACAAGGTCGCCTACCAGAAAATGCTCATTTCCCCTGGGTATTACAGTGGTGTCGTTCCTCTTTATGGCAACAGCCCTGTAATTGTCAGTGTTCTGGGTAAGACTTATCTCCTCGAGACTTTTGTTGATGATAGGGGCATTTTCGTCCAGCTTCTGAACATACATTGCCAGCCTGCCCCCGCAAAATTCCATGAATTCGGTTGTGCCTGTTTCATGAAGAAGGCTCAGAACCTCGCGTGCGGCTATAAGTTCAGGATAGATGAGTGAATCTATTCCCAGTGACCTGAAAAACTCCAGGGTGGAGTGTTCGAGATAGTCAAGGTTGTCGATCCTTGCAATTGTCTTGACTGCCCCAAGTCTTTTCGCAAGAATTGAAGATGTGATGTTGGTATCTTCCCAGTGGGTTACTGCAATGAACAGATCAGTTTTTTTCTGAAGTACCTCCTGAAGAATGTGAATCGAGGTCGCCGAACCTGTATAGGTCATGACATCAATCGATGAGTATATCGGTTTCAGGCGCCCTTCCTCAGTGTCGATAAGGATTATCTCGTGATTTCCGTTCGACAGCATTTTTGCCAGATGAGTTCCTACTTCACCCGCTCCGGCTATAATTATTCTCATATAGTCCCCTTAAAAACAAAGCAAAGTAATACATTAATTATTAAATAAGGAAATCTTTATCTAAGCCTCATTCTGAAAGC
>JAVEZS010000062.1:0-12847 GCA_034002885.1 Bacteroidales bacterium | reverse complement strand
TTAACGGGGAAGGGTCGAGGCTTGAGCAGAATCTTGCTCATTCAGCTAATGAACCGGTCGTTGTAACCTACATAATAACGCCACAGATAACAGGAACGGCTTCATGCACCGGGATGCCTGCAATTGTTAATGTCATCGTCGCACCGGAAGGACAGGTAAATCAGATTCCTGATATGCTTTTATGCAACCAGATGGCTTCACCACCAGTTGTTTTTTCAACATTAAATACAGGAGGAATCACAACCTATACCTGGACAAACAGCAATCCGGCGATCGGATTGCCTGCTTCAGGAACGGGTAATCTTCCATCATTCATTTCAGTTAATACAGCCGATTTGCCTGAGGTTTCCACAATAACTGTAACACCTTATTACACTTCAGGACCGGTAAATTGTCCCGGTCCTTCTCAAGTCTTCAGGATCATTGTAAATCCGACTCCCAGAGTCGTTCCATTGAATATCGGGCCTGAAATATGCAACGGCGAATTCATGCAGATCCAGCTTTTATCTCCAACAGTATTTACTGCAGGGATGACAACTTTTGATTATTTTGTTTCGGCGCCTGATGTTATAACGGGCAATGTAAGTTCCGGAACAGGAATAGCGCCGGGAGAGGATCTTTCATTTCAGTATTTTAATAATTCTGACACTGTCCAGACGGTAATTTTTACTATAATGCCAAAAAATGACGCTCTTGGTTGCATTGGGAATCCAGTGGTTCAGCTGGTTCATGTTCATCCCAATCCTGCACAGGGTATAACAATGACGAAACCTTATACCTGCGAGAGCAGTTCGGGACGTGCTGCCCTGCATGTCGAAATCTCAAAAGGAGCCGGTCCTTACCAGATATCCTGGCAGGGTCCGGTGGGATTCTCAGCTGAGGATCAGATTGATATCACGGATCTTTACGCGGGATACTATACCGTCAGGGTTACTGACGGATTAGGCTGCATGAATGACGCTGCCATAAACATTTATAACCAGGGAGCATCGCCAAGGATAATTCCTTATCCCATACTTCCAGGTATCAATGTATCGTGTGCCGGAGGGAATGACGGGACAGCACGTATTTATGTACGATCCGGCATAACCGGCCCGTATCATTATACATTGCTGAGAAACAGCTCAGATACGGTATGTTCAGGATTCTTCTCCGGAGAATACACTCCCTCGGATCCATCCACTTACAGAGTATGTACCGGACTGACAGCCGGTCTTTATGAACTTAAAATATGGGATACCAACGGCTGTGAAACCGTTAGTACAGCAGAGCTCAGGGAGCCTGAACCAGTGTCAGTTACGTTTGATGTTAGCAGTTATAACGGATTAAATATCAGTTGTTACGGTTCGGATGACGGTTATATAAATACAAATCTATCAGGTAGTGCCGGGAATTTTGTTTTTAGGTGGACCGGTCCGGACGGCTTCACTGCCACAACGGAGGATATTACAGGTTTACATGCCGGTGAATACTTCCTGACTGTTACTGATACAATGGGTTGTATTTTTACCAGCCAGGTGACGCTTGCGGAACCTGAGCCACTTGATGCACGTACTGAACATACCAATGTATCTTGTTTTGGTGCAAATGATGGAAGAATAATTATTTCAAACCTTCAGGGTGGGTCGGGAACCTATGAATTTTCAATAAACGGAGGATCTGATTGGCATTCCTTCACGACCTTTTCCGGCCTTGGCCGGGGTACTTATCAGGTTATGATGAGAGATTCCCTTAATCTGCATTGCCTAAGAATGCTTACCTCATCCCTTGTTATCACTGAGCCCCCTGAACTTCGGGCAAGCGTAGCAGGAACAGATGTAACATGTTTCGGTAATAATGACGGGACAATAAACATCAGTGAAGCTTCAGGCGGGTATGGAAGCTACGAGTACAGTATTGACGGAGGGGCCGTCTGGTATGCTTCCGGTCTTTTCCGTAACCTGGAACCTGGTGTTTACGATGTCAGGATGAGAGACAGGACTTATCCCGTTTGTATTGTGCTTCTTGATCCGGATCTGGTAATATCACAGCCCGCCAGACTGACAGCTTCATTGATGGGCACAAACATAAGTTGTGAAGGAGCAGCCGATGGAACAATTTCAATTACAATGCCGGCCGGTGGTCATGGAACTTACGAATACAGTATCGATGGAGGAGCAACATGGACCGGCTCAGGTTATTTCACCGGACTTCCGCCAGAAACCTATAATGTTCAGATCCGGGATGCGGTTCAGCCAGACTGTTACATGGTGCTGAATAGTGCCCTGGTGATAATTCAGCCGGAACAACTCAGCGCAACAGTAACCAAAACCGACAACTCCTGCGGAGAGACCGGTAATGGGTCTGTTGAAGTTTCTTTACCGGCTGGAGGCTCAGGATTCTATGAATTCTCAATAGACGGTGGAATTACGTGGGCTCCTTCAGGTATCTTTACCAGTCTTGCACCCGGATTGTATGACGTCAGGATAAGGGATTTAATGAACCCGAACTGTTATTTGATACTGGATCCGGAACTTGAAATATCCTTGTCCGGCGATGCAACCCTGACCGGCACTTTAACTCCGGAACCTGTCTGCAGCGGAGGATGGTTCTCCTATAATGCCACGGGAACAGTTCCTGAAGCAACTTTTGAATGGATCAGACCGGCAATTGCAGGTATTGCAGAACCGGCAGGCCATGGAACCGGAAATGTAAATGAGGTACTTACGAATATCTCCCCTGCGCCTGTGGATGTAACTTATATTTATTCCGTAACCAATGGCGTTTGTAGAAGTGTAAACAATGTAACCGTTACGGTTTACCCGGCGCCATCGGCCAGTGCAGGCGGATCGCAGACAGTTTGTCTGGGTGATTCCGTCACCGTGAAAGGAGCTTCATATTCCAACGGTCTTATTCTCTGGACAAGCAATGGCGAAGGAGGTCTCAGCGGGTCTGTTACTACTTCTCCGACCTATACTCCCGTTCCTGCCGATGCAGGTAAAACAATCATTCTGACAATGACCGTTACCGGATCAGGAGCCTGCGGAATGCTGGTTGATACTGCATCCTATTCAGTGATAGTCAGGGAAAACCAGACCATATCATTCAATTCTCTGCCCGACATGGTTTACGGAGATCCGTCCTTTGACCTCACAGCAACCTCGAGTTCATTAATGCCAGTGAATTTTACCTGCAGTGATGATTCTTTATTAGCAATCTCAGGAAGAACTGTTTCTATAAAAGGAGCCGGAACAGCTACCATCTATGCTCATCAGTCAGGGAACGATTTTTATTGTCCGGCACCTCCGGTATCCCGTCCAATCAGGATCGATCAAAAACCCATTACCGTTTGGGCCGACACAGCACTGACAAAAACCTATGGCGATGCCGATCCTGTTCTTTCTTATTCAGTACATCCCGGATTGGAGGGTACTGACAAATTGCAGGGTAAACTCAGCCGGGATATGGGTGAAAAAGCCGGAAGAAGTTATGTCGTAAATCAGGGTACCCTGAATCCCGGACCTGAATATAGCCTGACTTTTATTCCCGGAAGACTCTACATTAATCCTAAACCTGTTGTGGTAAGGCCAGATCCGGGACAGAATAAGACATATGGCTCAGATGACCCCGTACTCAGATTTACAATCATTCCTGAACTAATCAGAGGTGATGTTGCAAGCGGCTCACTGAGCCGGGTCTCAGGCGAAAACGCAGGCTTGTATGCAATAAATAAAGGCACTCTTTCACTGGGGCAGAATTATTCTCTTACCTGGTCCCCGGAAAACTTCTCAATAAACAAAGCTCCGCTTTATGTTACCGCCGACAGTAAGGAACGCCGGTATCTTGAGAGTAATCCGGATTTTGAGATATCATACTCGGGATTCGTAAGGGGAGAGGATATCAGTGTTCTTGATATACTTCCTTCATTATCCCTGATCCCTGATACTCTCTCGGATGCAGGTGAATATCCTGTCACTGTGTCGGGTGGCTCGGATAGTAATTATATTTTTAACTATATCAGCGGGCTTCTGATAATCCATAAAGCTGACCAGCAAATTATCACCTTCAATAGCCTTCCAAAGTTTTTAAGGACCACACAGCGTTTCCCCCTTGAGGCTGTTGCATCAAGCGGTCTCGAGGTAACATTTGTATCCTCGGATCAGGATAAAGCAACAATTTCAGGCAACGTCATGACTATTGAAAAAGAGGGTGCGGTTAATATAATTGCAATACAGGAGGGTAACCAGAACTGGAATCCTGCTCCCCCTGTTTATCAGACTGTAATCGGACAGCCAACATTCGATAATGTAACTTCATTGTTTACCCCCAATAGTGATGGCATGAATGATCATTGGCATATAGTGAACATTGAGGATTTTGGAGAGGTCGAGGTTAAGGTCTACAACAGATTTGGAAAGCTGGTTTACGAATCGTCTGATTATAAAAATGACTGGAAAGGTGATTTTAATGGCAGTCCCCTTCCCGAGGCTTCTTACTATTATATTATTAAATCGGCCAAAAAGGGAGTTGTCAAAGGTGTTGTAAATATAGTAAGGTGATTGACCCTGAAAAGAATACTTGGTATGTAACAAATCATTATGCCTGGATCGAAGATTGAATTTGAAAGGATTGAAAAAGATAAAAGTATTATGAAAAGGATGATTTTTCTGGCATTGCTGCTTATGTTTAAAACAAGTGCTTTTAGCCAGCAATTCCCGTTCATGGAAGGCTATAACATTAATCCGTTTTCCATGTCTCCCGCCTATGCAGGTCTTTATAATGCGGGGACGGTATTTGTTGATTACCGTTCCGACTGGGTTGGTGTGCAGGGCGGACCTGTAACTTACCAGCTAAGCTATAATGACAGGATATTTAAAAGGGTCGGAATCGGAGGACGTTTTATCTATGATAAGACCGACATCTTCAAGCAGACGATCATTCTCGGAACTTATACTTATGAGATAAGGATTATGGAAGACCATTTTTTGCATCTGGGCTTATCGGCAGGCTTGTTCAGGAATTCAATTGATCTTGTAAAATATTATAACGATCCCGGCTTTGTGGCAGATAATGTATTGCTTTATGGGTATCAGGAGTCGAAAATAAAGTTTGCAACTGATTTCAGCGCTCTTTACCGCTACAAGGATTTTGAAGCGGGATTTCTGTTCTCAAACGTTATGTTCGGATCTGCGAAATACAACAGTTCTGATATTGAGTATAAACCCACTAAAAATTACCTTTTGAACTTTTCGTATAATTACCGTATTGACAGGGACTGGGACATTAAACCTTTTATTTTGCTGAGGGGTGGTCAGAATTATCCTGTACAGCTTGAACTGGCTTCTCAGATAAGTTATGAAAAAAAGGTCTGGGGAACTGCTGTTTTCCGCACAGGAGGGATCTGGGGACTGGGCCTTGGAAGCGAGGTTATCACAGGGGTGCTGTTGAATTATTCCTATAATTTCTGCTCAAATGTCTCATTAAATTCCTTTGGAAGCCATCAGGTCACTCTTGGGTTAAGGGTTTCAGACCTGGTTGCGGGAAGGCAGAAAACCGGGAAGCCATAATAAACGGGAACTTACCGGGACCTAAATGGATCGTTATTCAGGCAGTAATTCTTACAGTCGGCTTTTCAGTTCCTTTTTCTTTTTGCTTTCCCACCAGTAATAGGTGTACAAAATCCCCGGAACAGCCAGGATTATAACCACCCAAAGCATAGCCTCCTTATTTGCTTCAGGAATAAATAATCCTGAAATGAGCATCAAGGCCAAACCTGCCAGGGAGATGACTCCTCCCAGGCCTTCTTTCCATAAACCAAGCAGCAACCCCAGCATGGCGATTCCCCAGAAAATAAAAGTCAGTATCTGTGCCATGCTGTAAGCTTGGCCGGTTTCTTTTACCTCACCGGCAACGCTGAATGATACAAAAATGAGGATGCTTACCGCCATAATGGTTCCTGTTATACGGGCAATCCATCTTATCCGGTTCAATTCGGCATTTTTTGGTTTCATGGCAAATTATATTGATATTAAATTTACCACACCTCAACCCCAAAGTCAATTTTTTCTTTACTCAGAATTTCCCGAAACCGGTAAGGCCGGAGTGGGGTAAGCCGGGGGTTCTATTTTGATCTTCTCCTTCTGCTCAAGAAGTTTCAGTGCTTCCTTAACGGCTCTTTCAAGCTGTGGATCCGATCCTTCTGACAGGGAAACGGCATCCTGGCGCACTTCAATGTCGGGAGGAACGCCTTCATTCTCTGCTATCCATTTTTTATTCACAGGATCAAACACAGCATTGTCAGGGGCCGTTAGAGAGCCACCGTCGACCATGGAATAGTGAACGGAAGATTTTACAAGTCCGCCCCAGGTTCTCATTCCGATAAGCGGACCAATCTTCTGCTGACGGAAAACCCATGGAAAGAAGTCGCCTCCGGAACCTGACATCTCATTGATAAGAAGCACCTTGGGACCAAGGATACCTGCAGGGAGACGGAAGTGGTTTCCTCCCGGAGCTTCGTTGGTTATCGCTGCTCTGAGACTCCGGTTCATGAGATCGACCATATAATCGTCGAGAAGCCCTCCTCCGTTGAAGCGTTCATCAATTACTGCTCCCTTTTTGTCCTGCTGGGCAAAATAATATCTGTTGAACGAAGTGAAACCCGCACCGCTTGTATTAGGTACCCAGATATAGGCCAGCTTTCCGTCGGAAAGCCTGTCAACCAACCGGCGGTTATCTTCAACCCATGCCCTCTGCCTCAAACCAGACTCACTTGAAACCGGCTTTACAACTTCTTTCCACGACCCGTCAAAAGAGGGAATCTTGTTTATGTGAAGAGTTGTCTGAACGTCAAGTGTACCCTCAAGGTATTGAAACGGATCATCGCCGGCAGTAAGTTCCCTGCCGTTAATGCCAACCAGATAATGACCTTCCATAATGTTCAGTCCCGGACGGTCGAGCGGAGCTGTTAATTCGGGATTCCAGCTTTCTGAGGTGTAGATCCTGCTTATCTTCCAGTAATTGTTATCGGCCTTAAGGTCGGCTCCAAGCAGTCCGCATGAAGGTCTGTCGGTCTCAGGATAATCGCCGCCTCCTATAAAACTGTGACCTACTGAAAGTTCCCCGTTCATCTGGTCGAGAACATATGTCAGATCAGCCCTGTGTCTGACATACGGGATCAATGGGGCATACCTTGCATGTACCTCATCCCAGTTCCGTCCGTGCATGCCGGGATCGTAGAAATAATCCCTTTCATATCTCCACGCTTCCTCAAAGATCTGTTTCCATTCTGCAAGTCTGTCAAGTTGCATTTTTAAGGTTACCTTAACCGGTTTGGCATCACTTCCCGAGGCTGATGAGGTGTTCATGATCTTCCAGTCACTTCCGATCCTTGCAAGCATCTTTGTACCGTCGCTTGAAACAGAAACCTGACTGACGCCGCTTATGAATTCCTTTCCTTCCTGCTTTTCAATTGTATATTTCTGAAGTACCAATCCCGATACACCTTCTTTCTGTTCTCCGATGAACACTGTTCCGGCAGGTCCGCTGATGGTAAGTCTGAAATTACCTCTCAGGGAGGGAAGGGTAATAGTTCTTCTTTCAATATTTTCAAGATCGATGACAACTGCAACTGGTTCCTTTCCGGATGTTTTTGTAGTGTCCTTCTCTGTTTTATCTGCAGCTGCTTTTGTTTTGGGAGCTTTCTTTGGATCAGCTGCCGGTTTTTTCTCCTCAGCTTCAGGGACAGCTTCTTCATCACTTTTATGTTTGAATGGAGAAGGATCATCCTTTTTCAGGTTTATTATATAAGCACCATAGCTGGGATCGGATGTTATTGCACTGGTGTTGGCCCATCCTGAACCCAGCGCGAGGTTCGTGCTTGCAAGAAAATACAAATGTTTTCCATCCCGGTCCCAGGCAGGAGAAAAAGAATCGGCAAAGGAGTTAGTCAGAGCATAGATACTGTCATTTTTCACCGACCATACTTTTATCTGCCTGAAATGGTTTGATCCGGTCTTTGTATAGGCGAGCCATCTGGAATCATACGACCAGGTGAGTCCCATATCCCCCCTCTCGGTGTTTACACCGCCGGTATCGGCTGTCCTGACCGTTCCTTTCTGAACATCAACTATCCTTATTCTGACCTTGTCATCGACGAATGCAATGAATTTTCCATCAGGAGCCCATTGGGGCTCCCATGCCATTTTGGATTCACCTATTGAGATGCTTCTCGGTTTTGAAAGACCGTCCTGGCCTGAAATATAGAGGGCATAACCTTTCCCTCCCTTATCGGAGAACCATGCAATTTCATTTCCCTTAGGGGACCATACCGGCGCATGATCAGCAGCTCCTGATGTGTTGGTTATATTTCTCGAATCACCGTTTTCTGCAGGTATTGTAAATATTTCGCCTCTGGCTTCCATCAGTATCCTTTTGCCTGTTGGAGAAAGCGAAGCATTGGTCGCTCTCCGGGTAACATCCTCCCATTTTGTTTCAGCCCATGGGAAATCTGCAGTTATTGTAAGATTCAGCTGTTTTGATTCCCTGGTGACAGCGTCGTAAAGATACAAGTAACCGTCGCGTTCAAAAGTCAGTTTGTCTGCTGAGCCCGCCAGCCATTTCACATCTGAACCGCTAAACCGGGTGACCTGTGTCAATTCTCCCGATGGAACATTGTAGGACCATATATTTGAGGTGTTGTCGCGGTCGGACAGGAAATAGATTGTATTTCCCAGCCAGAGAGGTTGAATGTCTATTGTCGACTCGTTGGGAATAAGTACTTCAGACTGGTCAGCAAGGTTGAGGATAATAAGGGGAGTGTTCTGTCCGCCCCTGTAATTTCTCCATTCGACATCCCAGCGCTGTACACGGTCAATAACGATTCTGTCGCTTCCAGGTGAAAATGACCCGTCAGCGGCCCACTGTTGCGAGACAGGCGTTGACGGCCCCCCTTCCGTTGACACCGTCCAGAGCCTGGCAATTCCTGAAGGAGAGTTATCCCTGTTCGTTGAATAAAGGACCCGTTTACCGTCGGGTGTCCAGCCACAAACCGTTGCTGAAGCCGGATGCCATGTCAGCCTTTTGGGAGATCCTCCCTCAGATGGAACAATATATACTGACTGAACTCCTGACCTGTTCGAATTAAAGGCAATCCATAGCCCGTCGGGTGAGAAACAGGGATTGCTTTCGACGGCGGGAGTACTTGTAAGGCGGATAAGCTTCTGTCCTTCAAAATCCGAAACCCATATCTCGCCTCCGTAGGCAAATGAAATCCTGTCCTTGCTTATCGAGGGCTGACGCAGCAGGCGGGTGCCCTGAGAATAAACTTCCATTGACGGAAGAAGGATGCATAATGCCAGAAGCATAATATACAGGAAACTCTTTCCGGAAAAAAGTCCTGAAAGAACTGTTTCCGGTAAATAAATGCGAATACGATGTTTTCTCATCTGTTCTGAATAAGTTTTTACTGGAAGGAAGTAAAGAAGAATGATTCTTTAAAAGATAATTTTCTTTTCATAGCTGAAATCAAAGTTATGTCTAAAGACTGAAGATGTCAAAAAATAAAAGGCATATTTTAATACATGTGTCTCCGGACATTTAACTGAAGATCATCCTTCTGTGAGAAGCAAAGGAATAATAAATCTTTGAGGAAGGCTATTTTTATAGTAATATTACATTTCACCATATGAAAAAGGAGGGAACATGGCTTTAAGAAAATTCAGACAGGCCGTAAGGGGCCAGCACGCTGTTGACGGAGCCGGTGTCCGTCTGCGAAGGGTTCTGGGTTACAGAACAATAAAGGATTTCGATCCGTTCCTGATGCTGGATGGATTTGATTCAACGGATCCCCGAGATTATATAAAGGGATTCCCGTGGCATCCCCACCGCGGAATTGAAACCGTTACCTATCTGTTGAAGGGAGAAATTGAACATGGAGACAGCCTTGGTAACAAGGGCGTTATAAGGGATCTTCAGTGCCAGTGGATGACCGCCGGATCGGGCATTATTCACCAGGAAATGCCGATGGCTTCAGAAAGAATGCTGGGCTGCCAGCTCTGGGTCAACCTTCCTGCAAAGGACAAGATGACTCAGCCTGCATACCGGGATATCAGACAGGAGGATGTTTCCGTGATCCGGGAGGAACACGCAACAGTAAGAGTCCTTTCGGGCAGATATAAAGATAAGACCGGAGCAGTTAAGGGGGAATATGTAAAAGTCCAGTACCTCGACGTTGATCTCCAACCCAACTCTGTGTGGACTTACAATGAGACTCCGAATGACCAGACCCTGTTCCTTTATCTTATCGACGGAACCCTGGCTGCAGATGAGACTCTGTCGCAGTTTGAGGAGCTTGCCTGTGCAATGCTGTTGTCCGCCTCTTCATTAAGCAGTTCGGAATATGACGAGGTAAAGGTAAAGGCAGGTCCTGAGGGAGCAAGATTTCTTCTGATAGCCGGAAGCCCCCTTAAGGAACCTGTTGCATGGGGAGGCCCTATCGTTATGAATACCGATGAAGAACTCAACCTGGCTTTCAAGGAACTGGACAACAGGACGTTCATAAAGCACGACAAGCCCCTGGAATATTAGACAGGATTATGTTTTTATCTTTTCTAAGCTAACCCGGAGAATTTTTAACGGTGCATGGGATAATATCCCTATACGGCCATATTTGTGTGTTATTATGGCTTTTGCCGGTACCAGATCCTTGTGCTTTAAAAAGATACGACTATGTAAATCTAAGTTTTGTATTGCTTTTTACACGCATAAATGCATTAATTTTATATGGGTATGAAAACCCTGGGTTTGAAACAGACTGTTCCATATTTTGTCATAAATGCCTTAAATCCCTGTCCATGAAACTTAAGAAATTCCTGTCAATGGCAGTCTTGATCCCGGCTTCTGTCCTGCTTTGTGCACAATCAACCGGGAAGATAGGCGAATCGGTATACACCCAAAGACCTGATGATCCTGAGGCTGTATATTTTACTCCTGAAGATTTCAATATTAAAGCCGATGGAAAAACTGACGTCTCCGATGAGCTTCAGGCAGCTATCAACAAGGTGAAGACGGAAAAGAACTTCGGAATTGTTTTCATTCCTGAAGGCAGGTACCTGATAAGCAAAACCATTTATATCCCTCCAGCTGTCCGCCTGATAGGCTACGGCAGGGAACGGCCCGAGATGGTACTTGCACGTAACTCTCCGGGTTATCAGACGCCTGATCCTGAAAGTCCGTATCCCGAAAAATACATGTTCTTCTTCACCGGGAACCTGGTGACGGAAGGAAGACAGCCAGGTGATGCAGGGGCTGGAACTTTCTACAGCGCTATTTCAAATATTAACCTCAGAATAGGGGACGGCAATCCCATCGCTGTTGCGCTAAGGACACACTATGCCCAGCATGGTTTTGTAAGCCATGTGAACATTTACATCGGCAAGGGTAAAGCAGGGATATCAGAAGTGGGGAATGAAATTGAGAATGTAGGTTTCTATGGGGGCGATTACGGGATAATAGCCGGACAGACCTCACCGAGCTGGCCGGTTGCAATGATCGACACTTACTTTGAAGGTCAGCGCAAAGCTGCCATCCAATGTCATAACACGGGATTTGCCGTTGTGAACATGTATGCCAGGAATGTCCCGGTAGCCGTGGAGATCAGGGAAAACGACATCGACCGGCTATTTATGGAAGATTGCATTTTCGACAATGTGAAGGATGCTGCCATCATCATCAGCAGGGAACAGCATGCACTCACCCAGGTGAATCTGATGAATGTGGCTTGCAGAAATGTCCCGGTGCTGGTTCTTATGCGTCAGAGCGGAGAAAGGATCGAACCTGGAATGACTTTGTACAGGGTGAAGGATTTTACTTATGGACTGGTAATGAAGGACATGGAAGCTGATTCTGAATATATGACCATAATGGATTTTGAAGCCCTGAATGAATTCCCTTCAGCCGGTGAGCGCAAAATAACTTCTCTTCCCCCGATGGAGACATGGGTTAATATAAAAGAACTTGGTGCTAAAGGCGATGGTATCACTGATGATACCCGCATCTTTGAGGATGCTATTTCCAGATACAGTAATATTTATGTTCCGCAGGGATGGTACCACATTACAAGAACCCTGAAAATGAGTCCCGGAACTGCACTGATAGGTCTTCACCCGATGGGAACCCAGCTGATCATAAGAGAAAGCGAGCCTGCTTTCAGCGGATTCGGAGGACCGGTCCCGATTGTAGAGTCGTCGGAAGGCGGTAACGACATCCTTAACGGTATCGGATTGAACACCGGAGGCATCAACTACCGTGCAGTCGGCTGTAAATGGATGGCAGGAGAAGGATCATTTATGAATGACATCAAATTTGTCGGCGGTCACGGTACCATGAGAAGACCAGTCGCTGTACCCGAAGCCGGTAGCCAGGGGCCGCAGAACCGTTCAGGTCAGCAGGGAAGACCAGGCGGCGCACCCCGGGGAGCCCTTGCTTTCGGCATGGGCCCAAGGGTGGCAAGTTCTCCGGAGAATCCAGTTGCTGAGCATGGACTCGACCTGGCATGGGATAACCAGTACTGGAGCCTGTGGATCACAAGAAACGGGGGAGGCACTATCAAGGATATCTGGACTGCCAACAGCTACGCCACAAGCGGGCTTTATGCCAGCAATTCTTCAACGCCATGCAGGATATATGCAATCTCGCTCGAGCATCATGTACGCAATGAAGCCAGGTTTGAAAATATCTCAAACTGGAAGCTTTATGCCTTTCAGCTTGAGGAGGAAAGCCGGGAAGGAAAGGAGTGTCAGAGCGTTGAGCTGTCGGGATGCAAGAACATGCTCTTCGCCAACTTCTGGAACTACAGGGTTATAAGGGTCTA
>JAVEZS010000061.1:0-14953 GCA_034002885.1 Bacteroidales bacterium | reverse complement strand
AAAAACTCCGGAAGTCTCGATAAATGTAAGAATGTTGTTCTTTTTCAACTCCTTGCATAAATAGTCGAGGTTCCACATAAGAGGCTCACCCCCTGTTACCACTACAGATTTTGTGCCGGAACTGACTGCATTCCTGACGATAGTGTCAGTTTCAACAAGCGGAAAAAGATCAGGATCCCAGGTAAAACGTGAATCACACCAGTTGCATCCCACATCACAACCACCCAGCCGAATGAACCAGGCTGCTTCTCCCGCATGATAACCCTCTCCCTGAATTGTATGAAACTCCTCCACAAGTGGAAGCATTTTTCCTGTGTCAGTGGCGTTCCCGTTCTTATCCTTCATTTTAAACGATTTTCACAGTGGTTTATTTTCCAAACAACAGCTCATAGTCTCTTACCCTGGCGGTTTTTACCCACTTGTCAGGAATTATTTTCCAGTTATTATATGCTTCAGGAGTGATTGTCTGTTTTTCACCGAGGTATTCAAGGATGTAGAATCTCAGATCACGTTCGGTTGACCTGATAAGCCTTCCCTGAAGATCTCTTCCATTTAATCGCGCACCTTCTGTCAGATGACCTCCCCCTCCGTTGCCCCTGTATGAATTAAGTGCCACGTTGTACCTCTTTCCTGAATCGAATGGTCTTCCGTCAGAAAATGACAAGATGGAGACTCTCTTTCCTTCGGGCTTGCTGATATCAACAGTATAGTCAATACCCACTGCCGAATCGAAATTGTAGGGTTGATTTTTCAGCCAGGCTTCTCCGTTCCTTATAACAGGATTGCCATTTTCATCCAGCCTGAACTTAAGCATATGATCAGCAGGCCCTTTCATAGTATTAAGCCAGTCGGAGTATGAAAATTCAAGGTACTTCCTGATTTCTGATCCACTCAGCGACATTGTGTACAGAAGGTTCTCGAACCTGTAAAGCTTGAACATATCCCCTACAGTAACAGTGCCCTGCTTTATTCCTACATCAAATGAAAGAGGTGCAGCAAACGAGAGGTCAGCTTTGGTAATGTCGAGCTGTATCCTGTGTATCATATCAACGAACGGGGAAGATCCGAAATACGAATCCCTCGAGGTAACGCCTGCGGTAAATGTGGCAATCTCCCTGTTCACGTAATCAAGAAGCACCTGATTCTGTTTTTCAAGTTTCTTTAAGAAACCATTGTCCGGAGCAAAGTCTTTCACGTCGGTAATGCTACCCTTCATAAGCTTGTGAACTTTGCCGGTGGTTTTATCCTTTTCGAACACGACATCGACTCTTCCGACCTTATCAGCCCTGCTTCCTCCTTCAATAACAAGAACGGTTTCACCTTCAATATTTTCTATTGTTGTATTTATAACATTGTGATTGTGTCCGCACAGAATTACGTCGAATCCGGGAACGTTCCTTGCAACTGAATAAGCTCCGTTTCCTTCCCTGTGGCTTCCTCCTTCATCCTCAGGTCCATCCCAGCCGGTATGGAACAATCCCACCACCAGGTCAGGCTTTTCCCTGAGAATATCAGGCATATGCTTCTTCGCGGTTTCAAGAAGGTCATCGAATTCCATTCCGGAATACAGTTCCGGAGGAAGCCAGCCCGGCACCCCTGTGGTGATCATCCCGAAAACCACAGTCTTTATTCCTTCCTTTTCTATAACGGTATAAGGTTTGAAGTATGGCTCTCCGGTTGCCGTTCTCACCGCATTTGCAGCAAGAAGGGGAAACTGGTATTCGTTTACCAGCCGGTCATAGACCGAATGTCCGGCTTCAATATCATGATTACCTACAGTGCATGCATCATAGCCCATATAGTTCATTGCTACTGAATTAATATGAGGCGACACAGTATCGATGAAATTGTAGTAGTACACAGGAGGCTGGCCCTGAAGATTGTCGCCATTATCAAGAAGGATAACGGGCGAACCCTCCTGCCTTACCTTATTTACATAGGTCGAGATTGCTGCCAGCGATACATCCATGTCTCTTTTTTCGATGAAGTCGTATGGCAGTATCACACCATGAAGGTCGGTGGTAAGAAGGATAGTTACTGATTCTTTTCCTGACCTTCCGCAGGATAAAACTGCCAACAGAAAGACAAACAGGAAAATCTTTATTAGACAAGTCTTTATTTTCATATTCAGAAGATGTTAATTTTCAACGAGATCGTAACCATCCTTTTTTCCTTTTTCAGTCTGGGTGATGCCGTATTTCATCCAATAAGGCATTGGTGAGTCTTTAAGATAATGATCAAAAAACTGCATCTTTCTTATTGAAAGATCTTTCCTGTTAGGTCGTTTCACCAGGTTGTGAGCCTCGTCATTGTATGAAAGCATCCATGCAGGCTTCCCAAGCCTGCGCAGTGCATTTATGAACTCAATACCCTGGTACCACGGTACTGCTCCGTCGGCATCATTATGCATAATAAGGAGCGGTGTATTAATCTTGGGTATGTAAAAGATAGGTGAATTCTCCATGTAGAGTAGCGGTTTTTCCCAGAGTGTCCCTCCTATCCTGCTCTGGGTTTCCTCATATTGGAACATTCTGCTCATACCCGATTCCCATCTTATTCCTCCATAGGCGCTGATCATATTGCTTACCGGAGCTCCGGAATAAGCACACCTGAACAGATCCGTACGTGTTACCAGCCACGCAATCTGGTAACCTCCCCAGCTTTGGCCGTCAAGTCCAAGCCTTTCGCGGTCGATAAATGGAAATTTCCCGAGAAGGGCGAGCGTTCCGCTTATTACGGAATTATAGCAGCTTTCGCCCGGATAGCCTATTTTATAGGGAATATCCGGCACAAAAAGAAGGTAACCGTTACTGACGGCAAATGAGCGATTGATAATAGAGGCACTCGGAGCCGGAGGATTATAGCGGTAAAGTCCGTCCGAACTTCTTTCATAGAAATAAACTATCATGGGATATTTCCGTGAAGGATCGAAATCTTCCGGTTTGTATAAAATCCCCTGAAGCTCCTGACCATCAAAGGAGGTCCATTCAAACAACTCCGCACTTAACCAGTTAAATTCCGCTTGCCGGGGATTGGTAGTTATCAGCCTTACGGGCTTGCTGAAATCGCTATTCCCTGCATACAATTCAGGTGAGAGATCAAAAGATTCCTTCTGCCAGAGAATCCTGTTGCCTGTGCGCGATCTCCTGACATTCTCCGGGAAGAAGGCTTTATCCATAAGAAGCCTGACTGGTGTTCTGTCCCTATAAAGCTGAACAGAATAGAAACCTGATTCCTTTGTCGAATCGTTGAATGCAGAAAGAATTATGCTTTCTTTAAGCGGAATGTAAACAAGATCCGGATCTGTTTTTACATACCTGAGCCTGAAATTATTGCTTCTGCCATATCCTTTTGTGACATTAACCGGTGCCTCGTCTCCTTCAACTTTGAGAGACCAAAGGTCATACCTGTCGTAGAAGACGATGTCACGGTCATCGCTGGTCCATCCGGCAATGCCATAGGGAGACGGATCGCCCGGGGTGTCATGTATCTCATTAAAAAGCGGGTAAGGACCCGGCATGTCCGTTTCCCTTAGAATTTTCCCCGCTGCCGACATGATAAAATATTTTTTCCCGGCCGGCGACCAGGCAACAACATATCTGCCCGAAGGCGACATCATAACCAGCGAAGGGTGCTTTTCGAGAATCCTTGTGCGGGAGCCGTTTTCGAGGTTAACAACAAAATAATCGGAATAATTTTCAGACTCCCATGATGAAAGTTTCTGATATTTTATGTCTGAGGATCCCAGAGCAAAGGTTGAAGAAGTTTTAGGATCAATCCTGACTGACGGCATTGAAGTGTCGGCCAGCTGGAGCATGATATTCCTTTCGGTGTTATATAAAGCCTGATATGTTCTTTTCAACTCCTGTTCGAGCCTTTTCTTCTGCATCGGCTGAAGCAGCCTGTCATTCCACGACCATATATCCACCTTGTATTTCTCTTCATCGAGAAGAGTATCTACCGGCTCTTTAGCAGGTTTTAATGCCGTGCCAAAGAACAGTCTTTTACCGTCTTCAGAGTAAACAAAACTGCTGTTTTCGCTTACCGACCAACCCTCAGGCATTCCGGCGGAGGCTGTGTCCGCAACCGGTACAGCCTTTCCCATTTGCCTTGACAACATGAGCGAATAAACCTTTGTTTTTGATGTATCGGCTGAATAGATAAATGAGACAAGTTCTCCTGAATTGTCGCATGCGATTTTTCTTGCGTCTCCATAATCCTCGAAAACAACAGAGGTCTGCTCCTTGTCGGTGTCAAAGACCGTTATTCTGATATGGCTGGTTTTGTTTGTATCGGGAAATTCCTGGATAAAACTGATTATACTACCGTATCTGGCAACGGTGTACTCAGTCACATCCGGGAACCTGTATTCCCGGTTTATAAGAGGATTCACCATTACAAAATCCGTTCCCTTTGGTTCCGTCTTTTTTTTGCCTTTGCCTTTAAGGCTGTCAGGCGCTCCTGCTGAATCAGCAATACTTTTTTCCGGGAGTGCTTTTTCGTGCAGATATGCCATCCACTGAGATCCTTCTGTGGGAAGGGCATATGATTTCACTCTGTCGGCCTTCATTCGCCGACCTTCAGACAGAATTAGTATCTCCAGTGAGTTTTTGGGCATCTGATCTTCTTTCAGTTTCTTTTTCTTAGCCTGCCGTACTTCCTCGTAAGGTGGCAGTACCTGGCATGCCATATACCGGCTTTCAGGTGAAAAAACGGGAGAGCTTCCACGAGGAACAGAATCCCTTGTGCCGGCCTGTAAACTGAAAAGCCAGAGAAGACCGTCTCCCTGCTGAGGATTTACAGTGCTTGCTGCCCATGAGCCATTGTCTGAGATTACAGGCTGACCCAGGCTTTGCCATGAATCATAAACAGAATGATCGAGAGCCGGTTTCTGGCCAAAAAGAGAGCTTCCTGCTGCAAGAACAACCAGAAGTACTGATTTGAATGGTATTTTCACGGAAAGATAATTTAAAGACATAAACATAGAAAAGAATCTTCAGTTTAAGTTATTTTTATGGCTTCAATCATGTTAATTATTAATAAAAGTGTTGGATAATAATGACTGAAACAGGGCTTGATCAGATAAAAAAGGTTCTTCCTTCAGGCCTCAAGGGCAAAAAGATTGGTATTTTGTGCCATGCACCAAGCGTTACCTCTGAATTCGTGCATATAACCGATCTTTTTCAGAACAGGACCGATTGCAGAATGACAGCTATTTTCGGCCCGCAGCATGGCCTTTTCGGCCAGACTCAGGATAATATGATAGAATGGAGGGGTGGTGACATCCATCCTCTGTACCTGGTGCCTGTTTACAGCCTTTATGGAGAACACCGCAAACCTACAACCGAGATGCTGGAAAATATTGAAGCACTGGTAGTAGATCTTCAGGATGTTGGTGCGCGGCTTTATACATATATATGGACAGTTAAGCTCTGCATGGAGGCATGCAGCGCGGCAGGAATACCTGTCTGGATACTCGACAGGCCAAATCCTGTCGGTATTCTTCCCTTCGACGGACCGGTACTGAAAGAAGAATTCTTCACATTCGTAGGCGGCGCTTCAATACCATTATGTCACCGGATGACAATGGGTGAAATGGCTCTTTGGATGAAGGAGAAGTACTACCCTGGCTGTGACCTTAATATTGTCTGGATGAAGAACTGGCATCGCTGTTCGCTTCATTCAGAAACAGGTATTCCCTGGATACTTCCCTCCCCCAACATGCCCACCCTGCAAAGCGCTGTTGTCTATCCGGGGACAGTTCTCTTCGAAGCGCTGAATGTATCGGAGGGCAGGGGAACAACAATACCTTTTGAACTTTTCGGGGCTCCGTTCATAGATCCTGTCAGGCTCAGGAAATATCTTGACGGCAGAAACATTCCAGGATCAGTATTCAGGATACACAACTTTATTCCCACATTCAATAAATTTGCAGGGACCCTCTGCTATGGCATTCAGATACATGTCACCGATCCGCCGTCTTATTATCCGGTTGCAACGGCATATGAGATAATCAGAGGCATCATTGAAACTTCGCCTGAAGGAGCATTGAAATTCAATGAACCGCCTTATGAATACGAGTATAAGCTTATGCCTTTTGATATTCTCTCGGGCGACTCTGTTATGAGGAACTCTCTGTTAAACGGAGTCGGTCTTGAAACGGAAAGGGGAAGGTGGAATACGGAAACTGAAAACTTTCTGGAAGAGTTCCGTCAGGTAGCGGCTTATCCGGAGCGATAATGGAATTTTACAGTCAGGCTTTTCTGACAGCGGTAATCAGCTTTTCAATCAGCTGCTGCGGAAATACCGGTTTGACAATATAATCGTCGAATCCTGAGCTGATTATTCTTTCCCTGTCTCCAAGCAGACTGTAGGCTGTCTGGGCTATTATGATTACATCCTCCCTGAATTCTCTTATCCGCTTTGCTGCACCGTAACCATCGACAAGAGGAAGCTGGATGTCCATTAGTATAATGTCAATATCCGGATTTGCCTTTGCCAGTTCGACAGCTTCCATTCCATCGCAGGCACTCAGGAGCGAGGCTCCGGTTTTTTCAAGTATTTTATTTAAATAGAGCCTGCTTGATACGTCATCCTCTACTATCAGAATCTTTTTTGACCTCAGGTAATCATTTTCCATGTTATACTTCTTTATTCAAACAGTCCGTCATCCCTGAGAAGCAACAGGATAGCCGATTGCGGAACAACAATATATTTCTCCCTGTTGAACTCAATCTCGATAGCGCTGTTCTGAAGATAGACCGCCTGATCACCCTCTTTTGGCTGAAGCGGAACATATTTCGGTTCATCAGCCCTAGATTTCCAGGGTTCATCAGCATCATTGACCGAAGGGATCGGATACCCGGGCCCCACCTTCAGTACATATCCTATCTGTACTTTCTCATTCTCATTTACCCCCGGAGGCAGATAGAGTCCGCTCTTTGTCTGTGACTGCGGAACTTTTGGCTTGATTAGTATCCTGTCGCCAATAACTATCAGTTTATTAAGATCTTTCTCGTCTAACAACACACTCATACCGTACATCAGTTTCGACAAAAATATCATTTTTAATATTAACCGGGGTCCGCAAAGAACTAAATAATTAATATTGCATTAATTAATCAACGCAAGACCTGAGGGTTTATTTCATTAATGGCATCTGACACTTATCTTACTGTTAAATCTTTCACACAAGGCTTGTATAAAGAAAAAGGAAGCAGGTTCATTTCTTTTGTCTGGCCGGTTTCGAAAGAGGAAGAGATAAGGGACATCCTCGAAAACACAAGAAAGGAGCATCATTCGGCGCGTCATCACTGTTACGCATGGGTTCTTGGACCTCAGCGGGATCACTTCAGGGCAAACGACGACGGCGAACCGTCAGGAAGTGCGGGAAAGCCCATTCTGGGGCAGATCAATTCCCGGAACCTGACCAACATTCTCATTGTCGTCGTAAGGTATTTTGGCGGTAAGCTTTTAGGGGTCAGCGGGCTTATAAATGCCTACCGGAGTGCTGCAACATCAGCTCTAGAAAGTGCCGGGATCGTTGAATGCCAGATAACCGAAAAAATCGGACTAACATTTCCGTATGCGGCACTTAATGATGTAATGAAAATAATAAAGGAAGAAGAAATAGCATTCTCAGATCAGAAATTTGAACTGGAGTGCTCGATTAATATTTACATAAGGGCTTCGTCAACCGAACATATCAGAAACCATCTTTCGAGAATTGAGGGAATTGCCTTTAGCGATGGTATATAATGCCAGTTTCAGGAGTCTAAAAGTTGTCAGTAAATTATCAACAACTCTGCACCGGAAACCATTCTTAAATAACTTTGCACCACAAGCCCAAGCATTCAATTTAACGTATAGAATAATGAAGAACAGAAGCCTGGTGTCAATCGATGATCTCTCAACCGATGAGATCCTTAAGATTCTTGATAATGCTGCTGAATTCGAAAAAGAACCAATCCGGAGACTCCTTGAAGGGAAGGTTATTGCAACCCTTTTCTTTGAACCTTCAACCCGTACAAGATTAAGCTTTGAAAGTGCAATAAACCGTTTAGGAGGTAAAATAGTAGGTTTTACCGACGCCGGTGTATCAAGCGTCTCAAAAGGCGAAACCCTTCACGACACAATAAAAATGGTCAGCAGTTACAGCGATCTGATTGTAATGCGTCATCCCGTAGAAGGAAGCGCCAGATATGCCAGTGAGATCTCGTCAGTGCCTGTCATAAATGCAGGAGACGGGGCCAATCAGCATCCGACTCAGACACTTCTCGACCTTTATTCGATTCGCAAGACTCAGGGAACTCTCAACAATCTGAATATATTCATGGTGGGAGACCTGAAATACGGGAGAACAGTCCACTCACTGATGATGGCAATGTCGAGATGGAACACCACCTTCAACTTTATTTCTCCGGAAGAGCTTAAAATGCCTGAGGAATTTAAGCTATATCTCGAGAATCTCGGTCTTAAGTACTATGAACACCTTGATTTTACAGAGATCATCTCGCGTGCTGACATCATTTACATGACCAGGGTACAGAAAGAAAGGTTTTCAGACCCCATTGAATACGAAAAGGTAAAAAACGTATATGTGCTTAAGAATTCGATGCTTTCGGGCACTAAGCCGAATATGAGGATTCTTCACCCTCTTCCAAGGGTAAATGAGATACATACCGATGTCGATTCAAATCCGAAAGCCTACTATTTCGAACAGGCCCTGAATGGTGTATTTACCCGTCAGGCAATTCTCTGCTCACTCTTAGGCATCAATTAACAGCAAGCTATCATGAAAGAACCAAAACAGTTGAGTGTCAGCGCCATTCAGAATGGCACCGTAATAGACCACATTCCTGCGAAAAACCTTTTCAAGGTAATTTCGATCCTTGGCCTCGATCATATAGATACCCATCTGACATTCGGAACGAACCTCGAAAGCAAAAAGCTCGGGAAAAAGGCAATTATAAAGATATCTGACAAGTATTTCGAGGATGCGGATATAAACAGGATAGCCCTTGTTGCGCCGGATGCCAAACTTAACATAATAAGGGATTACGAAGTGATCGAAAAGAAAGTGGTGGAGGTTCCGGATACAATAGTAGGGATTGCCAGATGCATGAACCCGAAGTGCATCACTAACTTCGAAACCGTAACAACCCGCTTCAGGGTGGTTTCAAAGAAAAATGTTGCCCTAAAATGTCATTATTGCGAAAAGATAACAAATCAGGAGAATCTGCAGATCATATAGTTCTACCTGAGCCTGTCATATGAGCGGACAAGTTTTTCATCCTTTCTGATAGCCCTGCAGGCCAGAATACTTAAAACCAAAATCAGCAGCGGAAGAACATTTGAAACGACTGGAACTGCATTAACACTGAATTCAGAGGATAACTTTATACCAATGATTATCAACGCAGCAATTCCTGCAACCGACAAAACAATCACTGCCATCGATAATTTAATCTGAAGCTTCCTGTTCCTGAACAAGAATATCGCAATAAGAGATAAAATGGCAATAAGAATAAAAAATGCGGGTACCAGATAAGCTCCCCTTATAAGTTCGTTTGTCTCTCCCGCACTGCTGCGCCAAATTCCTGCAAAATTCAGTACAATTTCTGATCCTGAAGTATTAAAAAAACTTAAAAATCTGCAGGAAAGGAATAATATTGCCAGTGCTGATGTCAAAAACAAATAAAGCGATTGAATTCTCTGTATCATCATCAGGGTATTTAGTTGTTCGTTGCAAAAATAAGTGGTTTTTAATGAGAGAGCATGCATTTAAAGCAATAAAACAAGGAGGTATCAGCATAATTTCATTTTATGAAAATTTAACAAAATTTGATGAGGTGCAGAAGCATAATAACCTTGAAATCACGTACATTTGACAATTATTATTCCAGGGGTTGACTCAGTTTGAACAATCTCAGAATTAGTATGTTATAATTTCCGTAAAAATTCTAAAACAGAAATTCAGACTCATGACCAGACGAAACAAGATTATAGTTACAGCTCTGTTAATAGGTGTTGCTGCCCTGATAATCTTCTATCCGAAAATAAAGCCTCTCTTTAGTTCAGATTCAAGGGGGGCATCTGCCCCTGGTGAAGGAAGAGGCCCTGGAGGATCTCAGGGACGCCAGCTTCTAAACGTGAGCGGACTGCTTATACAGCCAGTAAAACTCAACGAGCTTTACAACAGTACCGGTTCGCTCCGGCCCGATGAACAGGTTGAACTCGCATTTGAAACATCTGGAAAAATTATCGGAATCAATTTTACCGAAGGCACGAGAGTAAAAAAAGGTGAACTGCTTGCCAAAATCAATGATAAGCCTCTTCAGGCTCAGCTTCAAAAACTTCAGGCTCAGAAAAAGCTGGTGGAGGAAAAGGAGTTCAGACAAAAGAGCCTTCTTACAAAGGATGCTATCAGCCAGGAGAGCTATGACCAGATAGTTACAGAGTTACAGACTCTTCAGGCCGACATCAACCTCGTCCTTGCCCGTATCTCAGAAACAGAGCTCAGGGCTCCGTTCGATGGAATAATTGGATTAAGGTATGTCAGCGAGGGAAGCTACACAAATCCTTCCACAAAAATTGCCCGTCTTGTCAAAATAAGACCCATTAAGCTTGAGTTCTCAATACCTGAGAGATATGCAAACCAGATCAGGATAGGATATCCTGTAACATTTAAAGTTGATGGTTCAAATGAATCTTATCAGGCAGAAGTTTACGCCATCGACCCACAGATCCAGGAAAACACGAGAACCATCGTTCTCAGGGCTTTGTACCCAAACAGAAATGAAGAGCTCAAGTCGGGTCGATTTGCCTCTGTAACACTGCTGCTTTCAGAAATAGAGAATACAATTGCCATTCCAACAGAATCGCTTATACCTGAAATGGAAGGGGAAACCGTCTACATATTAAAGGGCGGAAAAGCCGAACTGGTAAGGGTTCAGACAGGGCTTCGCACTGAAGCCCAGATTCAGATCACCGGAGGACTAAAATTCGGAGACACCCTTCTTACAACAGGGATGCTTCAGCTAAGGCAGGGCCTTCCGGTTTTACTGGATACCTTAATCAGGAATTAAATCTTAGTCAAAAATTAATTTATGAGCATTTCATCAACAAGCATACATCGCCCCGTTCTGGCAACTGTATTTGCGATAATAATAATGCTTTTCGGAATTGTGGGTATGACCTTTCTCGGAATCAGAGAATTTCCCAGTGTCGATCCGGCCATCATTACAGTCAGTACATCATATCCAGGGGCAAACTCTGACGTAATTGAAACCCAGATCACAGAACCATTGGAGCAATCGATAAACGGTATTCCGGGAGTCCGCACTCTGACAAGTGTCAGCAGTCAGGGATCAAGCAGGATAACTGTGGAATTTGAACTATCGGTCGACCTTGAAACCGCTGCCAATGATGTCAGGGACAAAGTTTCACAGGCACAACGGAGACTTCCTCAGGATTGCGACCCGCCTACTGTTGCTAAGGCTGACGCTGACGCTAATCCCATTCTTTTCCTCACTGTTGAGAGTCCGAAAAGATCTCTGCTTGAATTGTCGGAGATAGCAGACCTTACACTCAAGGAGCAATTGCAGACTGTTTCAGGAGTAAGTGCCATAAATATTTTCGGGGAAAAGCGCTATTCTATGCGTTTGTGGATCGATCCGGTGAAACTTGCCGGTTACGGACTGACCCCCATGGATGTAAGAAGTGCCATTTCAAGGGAAAACGTGGAACTGCCATCCGGCTCGATCGAGGGCACAACAACTCAGCTCACAATCAGGACCATGGGCCTGATGACAACGCCCAAACAATTCAATGATCTGATAATAAAGCAGACAGGTGATCAGGTTGTCCGCTTTAAAGATATCGGCAGGGCAGAATTAGGACCCGAGGATATCAGAGGAATTCTCAAGAATAACGGAGTCCCTATGGTAATGGTAGTTGCCATTCCACAGCCCGGCTCAAATCATATAGAAATTGTTGACGAGATTTACCGAAGGCTTGAGTATATCAGGAAAGACCTTCCTGAGGATGTAAAGATAGCCGTAAACTATGACAACACTGAATATATAAGATCTTCCATCAAGGAGGTGATGGATACAATTTACATCGCTTTCACACTGGTTGTAATTATAATTTATTTCTTCCTCAGGAGCTGGCGCGCCACACTTATCCCGATCCTTGTAATACCTGTCTCGCTTATAGGGGCCTTTTTTATTATGTATCTGGCAGGGTTCTCAATCAATGTCCTTACCCTCCTTGCAATAGTGCTGGCAATTGGGATCGTGGTGGATGATGCCATTGTGGTCATGGAGAATATCTATGTGAAAGTGGAATCCGGAATGGCTCCGGTAGAAGCCGGACTTAAAGGCTCAAAGGAGATCTATTTCGCCATCATTGCAACCACAATAACTCTCATTTCTGTATTCTTCCCGATAGTTTTTCTTGAAGGAATCTCAGGCCGCCTTTTCAGGGAGTTTGCAGTTGTGATGGCTGGAACTGTTGCAATATCTGCTTTTCTTGCACTGTCGTTAACACCTATGGTATCGACCAAATTGCTCCGTCATGAGAAAAAACATACCTGGTTTTACAGAAAGACAGAGCATTTCTTCGACCTAATTAACAACTGGTATAAAAATGCTCTGGAGTCATTTCTTAAACGCAGACAATATGTGTTCGCCATTCTGGTTGCATCCTTCGGACTTATAATAACGCTCTGGATAACGATCCCGGCCGAGATGGCCCCTCTTGAGGACAGATCCCAGATTACGGTAAACACTTCGGCTACCGAAGGTGCCACCTACGAATTTATGCTGTCGTATGCTGACGAAATTGCTGAACTTGTCGAAGAAAAAGTTCCGGAAAGGTTAGGCTATACAACCATGGTCAGAGGCGGTTCCTTTGCCAACATCAGAATAAACCTTCTCAAACCCGATCAAAGGAACAGAACACAACAGGAGATCGCTGATCAGCTTTCTATAGCTGTTCGAAGCAAGACAAGGGCGAGAGCTTTCGTTCAGCAGCAGTCCACTTTCGGGCAGAGGCGCTCAGGAATGCCAGTGCAATATGTACTTCAGGCCACCTCAATTGATAAGCTAAGGGAGATCATACCGGAAGTCATGAACAGGGTTAATGAAAGTGACATTCTTCAGATGGCTGATGTGAACCTGAAATTTACAAAACCTGAACTCAGGATACACATAAACAGGGATAAAGCAGTTACTCTTGGCGTTTCAACACAGAACATCGGTCAGACCCTTCAGCTTGCTCTCAGCGGCCAGAGATTCGGATATTTTTTCATGAATGGGAAACAATATCAGATTCTGGGAGAGCTCGCACGTGAGGACCGTAACAAACCTCTCGACCTCAAATCTCTTTACGTAAGGAACAGTTCCGGGGAAATGATCCAGTTCGATAATCTTGTAACACTTTCGGAAGAGACTGCCCCACCACAGCTCTACCGCTACAACAGGTTTGTTGCCGCAACAATTTCAGCAGGACTTGCTCCCGGAAATACAATCAGCGAAGGGATTGAGGAAATGGACAGGATTGCTGACGAAGTACTGGATGACTCATTCAGAACAGCTCTTGCAGGCGATTCAAAGGACTTTATGGAAAGTTCATCAAGTCTTATGTTCGCATTCACGCTTGCCCTCATTCTTATTTTTCTTGTACTTGCCGCTCAGTTCGAGAGTTTCAAGGATCCTTTCATTGTAATGATGACTGTTCCCCTGGCTCTTACAGGAGCAATGGTATTCATGTGGTACTTTGACATTACCATGAATATCTTCAGCCAGATCGGACTCATAATGCTTATAGGCCTGGTATCGAAGAATGGTATCCTTATCGTGGAGTTTGCAAACCAGAGAAAGGCAGCCGGACAGGACAAGTACGAAGCAATTAAGCATGCTGCAGCATCCCGTTTCAGACCAATCCTCATGACGAGCCTTGCAACAATCCTTGGAATTCTGCCACTTGCGCTGGGACTTGGTGAAGGAGCGCAGAGCAGGGTTGCAATGGGTACAACAGTTGTTGGAGGAATGATTTTCGCAACATTCCTTACATTGTTTGTTGTTCCGGCTATTTATACATATATCTCCAGTGATTTAAAAAAGGTTACAGATGAAAAAACGATATCTGTCGATTAGCACAATATTCCTTATTACAGCCTCAAGCCTGATGTCGCAGGTCGTTTATGAAATAAGCGACTGCATAAGAACAGGCCTCGACAGGAACTTCTCTCTTCTTATAAGCAGAAACAATGAATCGGTCGCCAGAAACAACTACACTCTCGGTAACGCCGGTTATCTTCCGTCTCTTGATATGACAGGAAGATACAGCGGGACAGTGAATGATACAAGAAGGAACCTCAGCGACGGGACCGAAACAAGTTCAGACGGAGATCACAATACAACAACAACTGTAGGTCTTTCAATGGGCCTGACAGTTTTCAACGGCTTCAACGTCCAGACAACATACAAGAAATTGGGCGAACTGAAACAAGTCGGAGAACTCAACACACAGCTTGCAGTAGAAAATCTTGTTGCACAAATTGTGTCGGCTTATTATAACTACATACAACAAATTGAGCTGCTTAACAACCTGAAATATGCAGTAGTACTTTCCAAGGAAAGATTACGAATTGACGAGGACAGATACCTTCTGGGATCAAGTTCAAAAATGCAGGTTCTCCAGTCGCGAGTCTACCTAAACGCCGACAGTTCAAGACTTTCAAGACAGTATGAGGTTGTGAGGGCAGCCCAGGTAAGACTGAACGAACTGATGGCAGTTGAGGATATGAGTCAGGCCTTTCTTACTCCTGACACTGCAATTATTGTAAATCCCGGTTTGTTATATGAGAGTTTGTTTGAACAAACCCTGCAGAATAACACAAACCTAAAGATAGCTTCAAGTAACCTTACAATTTCTGAGTACGATA
>JAVEZS010000060.1:0-15257 GCA_034002885.1 Bacteroidales bacterium | reverse complement strand
CAAAGCTTGTCTCTGAAGCTTCATCCAACATGATGATAATGGGTGGTCCCGGCGGCGGCATGGGTGGAATGTCGCGCGTTGTGGTCAGCAGTTCGGATGCATCGACAAACGCAGAAACAAACTATAACCAGCTCGACAGGATTGTTGTACAGGTTGCAGAGACTGAACAGCTGAATCCATCAACGGAGATTCTCAGCCGTATGCTTGAGCGCCGTCACAGCGGAGTAAGGGATTTCGAGATAACAGTACCGGAACTTCTCCTTAAGCAGCAGGAACGAACAAAAGATATCTTTAATATCGTTCTCGGAGTTATTGCAAGCATTTCGCTTCTCGTTGGGGGTATAGGCATCATGAACATCATGTATGCCTCGGTGATGGAGAGGATAAAGGAGATCGGTACAAGAATGGCCATCGGAGCCAAGAAGATGGATATCGTAGTTCAGTTCCTTTCCGAAGCAGTTCTGATCAGTGTTACAGGAGGGTTTATTGGGATATTCTTCGGAGTGATAATGGCTAAGCTTATCGAACAGATTGCCGGAATAATGACCATTGTCTCCTTCTTTTCCATATTCATTGCCTTTGGGGTTTCTGCAGCAGTAGGTGTTATTTTCGGATATCAGCCTGCCAAAAGAGCCTCGGAGAAAGATCCGATTGAATCATTAAGATACGAATAAAACGCTAAATATGAAGAAGTTATCTATGTCATTAACTCTGTTAATGCTCTTATTGCCTTTTCAGAATTCTTTTTCACAGGAACTAAAGAGACTAACACTTAACGATGTTATCAGGCTTTCCGAAGAGCAGTCTCCTCTTGCTCTGATGGCTCAGCACAGGTTTCGTGCAAGTTACTGGCAGTTCCGTACCTTCAAGGCTGAATACAGGCCGGCTCTGACACTTACCGGGACTACTCCGTCATACAGCACTGCTTACGAAAGGGTCTGGAACTCGGTTGCAGAGCGCTGGGATTACAAATCGACAGATGTTCTGCGTAATATCGCGTCGCTTTCTCTATCCCAGAACATTGGTCTCACAGGGGGTACAATCTCCCTTAATTCGGACCTTACACTTGAGAACAATTTTGAGACTGATACAAGGAATTATATAACCGTTCCTATAAGCATAGGCCTTGTACAGCCTATCTTCAGGTATAATGAACTCAAATGGCAGAAGAAGATCGAGCCTATGAGGTATGAGGCGGCAAAGAGAACCTATCTTTCGGATATTGAGAATGTTCATCAGCAGGCTGTGAATTCCTTCTTTCAGCTTGCACTTGCCCAGAGTAACAAGCAGATTGCGGATATGAACTTTGCAAACGCCGATACCCTTTACGAAATTGCAAAGGGCCGGTATGACCTTGGCACTATCGCGGAGAATGAGCTTCTTGAGCTTCAGCTCTCGTGGTTAAACACCGAGACTGCAAGAAAGCAGGCAGAGATGAACCTGCGCGACAGGGAGATAAGGCTGAAGTCATTTCTTGGTTTCAATGAGAACGTAAGGCTTGAACTGATTATCCCTTCACAGATACCCGAACTGCAGGTAAGCCCGCAGGAAGTTCTCGACCTGGCACTGGCCAACAACCCCGAGATGCTGACACAGCAGCTCAGTGTGCTGAACGCGCAAAGTAATGTAGCTCAGGCAAAAGCCGAGAAGGGCCTGAATGCCAATCTTATAGCATCTTTCGGGATGCGGGACCAGGATTCTGATTTTCCCCTGGCATACCAGGAGTCGAACCAGCAACAGAATGTAAGGGTTGGAATTACAGTCCCGATCCTGGACTGGGGCCTTGGACGGGGAAGATACCAGATGGCAAAGTCGGGGCTGGAGCTCGCACAGGTTCAGTCCGATCAGTCGATAATCGACTTTGAGCAGAACCTTATTCTTGACGTTGAACAGTTCAACCTTCAGAAGGACCAGGTTGCAGTGGCAGCCAAATCCGATACAGTGGCCATGAGGATGTATGAAGTTACCAAGCAGAGGTTCCTTATCGGAAGAATAGCCATTCTGGAACTGAACAATGCCGATACCAAGAAAGACCAGAACAGAAGGGCATACATTCAGGCCCTGCAGAATTACTGGAGTTATTATTACAATGTCCGCAGGCTTGCTCTCTTCGATTTTGTTAACAGAAAGCCGCTTGAAACAGAGTTTGAGAAATTATTGGATTAATAAGTATTTTGATAAAATATCTATAACAGGGATCCTGCTTGCAAGGTCCCTGTTATTTTATTATAACATATTTTGCAAAAAATTAATATCTTTGCGCCTCAATAAATCATATTCAGGAAAAAAATCTCAATAACCCAAAAAAGAGACAAATGCAAAACAAAACGGCTATCGTAGTTCTGGCAATTGCTCTGGCGCTGGTTACAATTTATCAGCTTTCATTTACAGGAGCCACTTACAAAGTCAGAAAAGAAGCAAGGGATTACTCACAGGGAGATCTGGTTAAACAAAACAAATACCTCGATTCGATCGCTTCCCTGCCAAAGGAAGAATGGAATTACTTCGGATATACCTTCAAGGAGGTTCAGAAGAAGGAGTTGAACCTCGGCCTTGACCTCAAGGGGGGCATGAACGTTATTCTTGAAGTTTCGGTGGAGGACATACTTAAAGCACTGTCAAATTACAATCCCGACAAGACATTCAATGATGCACTGGCAAGGGCGAAGGCACAGTATCAGACGCAGGCCGGGGCAGATTTTCTGAATCTGTTCGGGCGGGCCTTCAATGAAATTGACCCCAATGCAAAGCTTGCAGCGATATTCGGAACAGTTGAACTCAGGGACAGGATCAATTTCAACTCGTCGAACCAGCAGGTTCTGGATGTCCTGGATGAAGAGGTGGAATCCGCCATTGCAAATGCCTTCAATATTCTGCGTGCCAGGATTGACCGTTTTGGTGTTGTACAGCCTAATATAACAGCTCTTTCCACCAGAGGCCGGATTCTTATCGAACTGCCTGGTCTTGATGACACACAGAGGGTAAGGGAACTTCTTCAGGGAACTGCCAACCTCGAATTCTGGGAGACCTACGATAACGGAGAAGTGATAAATTTTCTCATTGAAGCCAACTCGCTTTTAAGGGATATAGTTGCAAACACTCAGGCAGTAGATACAGCAGTATCCCTAACGGCAGAATCAGTGATCCAGTCAGACACTACAGCAGACAAGTCGCTCGAGGAACTTATCGGCGCTGACTCTGCACAGGCTGAAGCTGCAACACGCGAAGAATTCAATCTTCAGAATCCTCTCTTCGGGCTTTTGAATCCCAGGGTTAACGAACAGGGCCAGCCGCTTCCTTCAAGCATGGTTGGTCTTGCTGCAGGAATTGATACAGCTCAGGTAAATGAATACCTGTCGATGAATCAGATAAAGGCCCTTTTCCCGCGCGACCTTCAGTTCCGCTGGAGCCAGAATCCATACAAGTATGATCCGTCCCAGTCGCTTTATGAACTGCACGCGATAAAGATCACCACACGCGATGGCAGAGCTCCCCTTACAGGCGATGTAGTTACAGGAGCCCGGCCTTCATCAGGGGTTACTGGCTCGGAGGTAAAAGTTGACTTCTCCATGAATGCAGAAGGAGCAAAGACCTGGGCCCGCCTTACACGCGAAAACGTTGACCGCTGTATTGCCGTTGTTCTCGACGGTTATGTACGTTCATATCCGAGAGTTGTCGGAGAGATAACCGGAGGAAATACCGAGATTACCGGCGACTTCACCATCGAAGAGGCAACCGACCTGGCAAATATCCTTAAGTCAGGTAAGATGCCGGCTCCGGCACGAATAGTTTCTGATACTGTTGTGGGTCCGACTCTTGGTAAGGAAGCCATCAACTCAGGAATGGTATCTTTTGTGATCTCATTCGTTATCGTTCTGGCATACATGATCTTTTATTACAGTAAGAGCGCCGGAACAATTGCCGACATTGCACTCGTTGCCAACATAATACTTCTCATGGGCGTACTTGCTTCGCTGGGCGCCATCCTCACACTTCCGGGTATCGCCGGTATCGTTCTCACCATGGGTATGTCGGTCGATGCAAACGTACTTATTTTTGAAAGGATCCGCGAGGAACTTAAAGCCGGAAAGGGAATCAAACTGGCTATTTCCGACGGTTATAAGGGAGCTCTCTCAGCAATCCTCGACTCGAACATAACAACCCTGCTTACCGGGGTAATTCTGTATGTTTTTGGTACCGGCCCGATAAAGGGATTTGCCACCACTCTTGTAATTGGTATTTTCACTTCGCTTTTCTGTGCTATCTATATCACCCGTCTTATTTATGAATGGAGGTTAAAGAAAAATGCAAATCTTACCTTCTCGATAAAGATGACGGCCAACATTTTGAAAAACACCAAAATCGATTTCATCGGGAAAAGGAAGATCTTCTATGGTGTTTCCATAGCAATCATGGTGATCGGCATTGGTTCACTGTTGGTAAGGGGCCTCAATCCTGGGATCGATTTTGCCGGAGGAAGGACTTATGTTGTAAGGTTCGATGAATCAGTCAATACAGCTGATGTTGCTTCAAGGCTTAACGATGTCTTCGGCGAAGCCCCGCAGGTTGTTACATATGGATCCGATGAACAGGTAAGGATAACCACCAAATACAAAATAAATGAAACGGGAGTGGATGACGAGGTTGAGACCCTTCTTTATAACGGGTTGAAGGATATGGTCCCGTCAGGGGTGACAAAAGAGCAGTTTCTGCTGAACTACAGGGTAAGTTCGGAAACAGTAGGGCCAACAATAGCAGCTGACATTAAATCAAGGGCTGTAATGGCTGTCATCTTTGCAACTATAATAATGTTCGTTTACATCTTTGTCAGGTTCAAGAACTGGCAGTACGGTCTTGGAGCCGTTGCTTCGACAATTCACGATACCCTGGTTGTTATAGGGATTTATTCGCTGCTATGGGGAATTATGCCTTTCTCAATGGAGATCGACCAGTCATTTATTGCGGCTATACTTACGGTTATAGGGTACTCGATCAACGACACGGTGGTTGTTTTTGACCGTCTGAGGGAGTTTCTTCCCCTTCACAGGAAACGTCCTGTCAAAGACGTGCTTAACCTCGCAATTAACGATACTCTGAGCCGTACACTTAACACAGGTATTGCTTCAATACTGGTTCTTATTATAATGTTTTTCTTCGGCGGAACGACAATACGAGGCTTCCTCTTTGCAATGATCATAGGAATCATAGTGGGCACATACTCGTCGATATTCGTCGCTACGGCTGTGGTTTACGATACAACAAAGAAGAAACTGGAGTAATATAAAGGGAATCCCTGAGATTTCTTATAAAAAATATGCATCCGCCTCCCTGCCGTATTCCGGAGGGAGGTGGTTGTTTTTTCGGGCTACCCTTTTATTCAGTAACCATTAACGGAATAATACTATTTTTTTTACCTTTGCCATTGTTCATTAGGAAAATAGTAGAGGGAAATATATGAGCGGACAGGAGATATTTGTAATAATCATTGTGGTTCTTTTATTGTTCGGAGCCGACAAATTGCCTGAGATTGCCAGAACTGTCTCAAAAGGGATGCGCGATTTCCGGAAAGCCACTGATGACATAAAGAGGGAATTCGAGGAGAGCACAAGTGAGATAAGAAAGGATATCGCTGACGTGACAAATTCAATTACAAGTGATGTCAACGATATATCAGACACCATCCAGAGGGATGCGAATGAAGTTGCCGGTAACATTGAAAAGAATATAAATGAGTTCAGGGAAGATGTTGACAGGGACCTGAATGAAGTGAAGACAAACCTCGAGGCAGAACCCCCTGCAGAAAACAAAGCTGTTGCAGAAGCGGATGTGACTGAAGATGCAGCAGCTGCCGAGGGAGGAGAGATAAATATCGGAGAACCTGCAAGCGATGTCCCCGGAGAAGAGCCGCCATCCTACAAAAGGACCATAAACGAGCCTGACGATAATTACTACAGGTATAGTGACTGATAATCTTTATTATTATCATTTTCACGAAATAAAACCTTAATTTCAGTATAAAACCAATTCATCCAGTCCCGGACGGACAATTTCCATAAATATGATCAGGACAACAGGAATCACAAAATCATACGGGGACCTTAAAGTTCTGAAGGGGATTGATATCGAGATCAGCGACAGGGAAGTAGTCTCAATTGTTGGAGCCAGCGGTGCCGGCAAGACGACTCTTCTTCAGATAATGGGAACACTCGACCGGCCCGACGGCGGAACAGTTTTTTACGACGGAACCGACACCGGACGCCTGAGAGGGAAGAGTCTGTCGTCGTTCAGGAATACTCATATTGGCTTTGTTTTTCAGTTTCATCAGCTCCTGCCTGAATTCACAGCCCTCGAGAATGTATGCATTCCTGCCTATATCGCCGGAAAGAGCAAGGCTGAAGCAGAAGCAAGGGCCTCGGAACTTCTGGGATTCCTGAACCTTTCAGAGAGGCTTGAGCACAAACCTGCAGAGCTCAGCGGAGGAGAACAGCAAAGGGTTGCCGTTGCCAGGGCTCTGGTAAATAATCCGTCAGTAATACTTGCCGACGAACCATCTGGTAATCTTGATTCAGAGAACAAGAACGAACTTCATAAACTCTTTTTCAGGCTCAGGGATACCTTCGGCCAGACAATAGTAATAGTAACACACGACAGGCAGCTTGCAGGAATGTCAGACCGTGTGGTCCAGATAAAGGATGGCCTTATCGTAAGTGAGTCGTGATACATGACTGCTGACCCCTGCATGACTGAATGAGTCAGCAGGCAGACAGGGCTGACCGCTAAAAAACACACGAATTTTTATTGTAAAACGATTTGTAGGATATTGTTCTGCGATAAAAAATTTACCTGGTGCGATATGGATTATTAAACAATTATAGATCTGTCTTCAATGTCTTTTGCAAAGGAAGAACTGAAAGAATTTCTTGATGAGAAGGTTGAGCTTTACAACCGTCCATCCTTTATTGAGCTCGATCCGATCAGCATTCCTCACAGGTATTCAGGCAAAGGCGATATAGAGATAGCCGGATTTCTTGCTGCAACAATAGCATGGGGAAACCGTAAGATGATACTCAGAAGTTCCGCAAGGATGATGGAGATACTCGAGGATTCACCGTACGAATTCATTGTGAATTCGAGCGATTGTGAACTTGATCAGGCCGTACGTTTCGTACACAGAACCTTCAATGCTGTTGATCTTGCATATTTTCTACAGGCTCTAAGGCATATTTACAGGGACAGGGGAGGGCTGGAGCTTATATTTGAAACCTACAAAACATCAGATTCCCTGCAACCTGCGATTCACGAGCTTCACAGGATATTCTTTGAGCTGCCTCATGAACGAAGAACAGAAAGACATGTTTCGGATCCGTTCAAGGGCTCCGCGGCGAAAAAGATCAATATGTATCTGAGGTGGATGATCCGGAAAGATAACCGCGGTGTTGATTTCGGGATCTGGGATTCAATATCTCCCTCAATCTTATCATGCCCTCTTGATATCCACTCCGGAAACATAGCAAGGAAGCTGGGGATATTAAAGCGAAAACAAAATGATTCAAAGGCAGTTGCCGAACTGGACGGGGTTCTGAGGAGTTTTGACCCGAAGGATCCTGTTAAGTATGATTTTGCGCTGTTCGGGCTGGGAGCCATTGAGAAATTTGTGTAAGGATGGAAGACCCCTGCCTGACTGAATGCGTCAGCAGGCAGGCAGGGATGACCGATGACCGATGACGGAAGACACCTGACTGCCTGTTGCTGCAACCTGTCGGACAGTGAAGACCGAAAACCGAAGGAAGAAGAGAACAGGAGAAAGGAAGAAGGAGTCAGCGCCTTGTGTATGATCCTTCTGCCAACTGCCAGCTTAATCTATTTACTTACAGGTGACAATAACTCACTGATCTTAGGCATCCATTCACTGACCGTTATCTTCTGCGGGCACTTCTCCTCACACTCCCTGCAGGCAATGCAACGATCGGAACGCTCTGAGTCAGAGAGATAGATTTTATACCTGTTGCGGGCGTCGGACAGGTCATCATAGAGGTGGGCCAGATTGAAAACTTCAAAGTTGCCGGGAATGTCAACACCGTGCGGACAGGGCATGCAGTATTTGCAATTTGTACAGGGCACAGCAATCCTTGACCGGTATTTTTTCCTCACATTTGATATTGTCACTTTATCCGCCGGGCTCAAATTATTGATACCAGACCGCCCCGCAGATTCCAGGTTTTCCTCTACCTGTTTGAAGGAACTCATTCCGCTCAGCACCAGCGAAACCTCCGGATGGCTCCACAACCATTTTAAAGCAAGGTCTGCCGGAGAATATCCGGATGGAAGGCTATCTATTACAGCTCTGACGTTTTCAGGAGGATTGGCGAGTAATCCGCCCATCAGGGGCTCCATCACTATCACGCCAATTCCTCTGCGGGCTGCAAGTTTAAGCCCTTTTGTACCTGCCTGATTGTGAATATCCATATAGTTATACTGTATCTGGCAGAAATCCCAGTCGAAAGCATTCATGATTTCTTCGAAACACCCATATTCATCATGAAACGAGAATCCTATATATTTTATCCGGCCGTCCTTTACCGCTGCCTGAGACTTCGCCAGCAGGCTATGCTTAAGAACGATATTCGTCCAGCTTCTCTGGTTCAGTGCATGAAGCAGATAGAAATCAATATAGTCCGTTGCGAGTTTTTTAAGCTGTTCATCAAGGAGCCGGTCGAAATCGGAAGGATCCTTAACAAGCCATACCGGAAGTTTTGTAGCCAGTTTAACTTTTTCCCTGTATCCCTCGCGGAGCGCTTTACCCACAACAAATTCGCTGTTGCCGGAATGATAGGGATAGGCAGTATCTATATAATTAACTCCCTGATCAACAGCATACCTTATCATTCTTATTGCTTCAGGTTCGTTGATATTACGGCTTGCATTTACTCCGTCAGTAGTTGGCAAACGCATGCATCCGAAACCGAGAGCTGAAGGTTTATAGTCGAGTTTCCCGAAGGTTCTGTATTCCATTAATTTGAAAATTTGAAAATCAATTTGAAGATAAGATAATTTGAAAATGTGGCTATTGAAAATTCGAAAATCAGGCTGGCTTAATAGCAGAAACCGTTATGCTGAAGATTCCTGTATCGTGTTTTTGGTAAGCTTTTAATTCATTTGTATCATTAAATTCTGAAAGTAGAGTTTCAGGAAGTTTAATTTCTTTCTGTTTATGCACTTTGACATTTACAAAACCTGAATCTTCAACTATTTTCAGATATTCATACATTTCACTGGCACCGGATACACATCCGGCATACATTTCTGCATCCTGTTTCATTTTTTCTGACAGAATTCCCTTTAATACCACATCGGAGACACAGAAATGTCCGCCGGGTTTCAGCACTCTGAATATCTCTGTAAAAGCTAAGGATTTATCGGGTACAAGATTCAGGACGCAGTTTGAAATTACCACGTCAAATTTTCTATCGCCGAATGGCATTTCTTCAATATCCCCCAATACAAATTCAACATTGCCATAATTTAGCTTTGCGCAGTTATCCCTGGCTTTGGCCACCATCTGTTCTGTCATGTCGAGGCCGGTAACTTTCCCGGATTCACCAACAATAGCCCTCGCGACAAAACAATCATTTCCGGCGCCACTGCCAAGATCCAGTACGTAGTCTCCTGGTTTTATACCGGCAAAATCGGTCGGTATACCGCAGCCGAGGCTCATGTCTGCATCAGGATTATAACCTTCCCTGTCCTTATAATCTTCACTGAAGACAGTATAGTCAACTTCCGGACCGCAGCAAGAAGATCCGCAGCAGCAGGATTGATTCTCGCTGTTCTGTATAGCAATACTGCCGTATTTTTCTTTTACTAATTGTTTTAACTCTTTGGATCTCATTAATGTAATTTGAAAATGTGACAATTTGAAAATTTGAAAATGAAAGAATTAATTTGAAGATGAGTGGAATCTAGCTGCCTTTTGAGGAGCTTATAATTTTCGAAAGTATCTTCATCAGTTCACGTACATGGGTCAAAAGTTTCTCTTCAAAGGGGTAAGTTGGAGTGTGCTTACAAATCAATAACCAGTATTCGGTTTCATCGGCTTCCTTGGCAGCAATTTTTAGTTTATGGATAAAATCGATCTTGCTTTCAGCATTCTGAGCCTCACGAACATTAGCTCCTATTGACGTTCCGGCTCTCAGAAGCTGTCTTGAAACAACATACTTTTTGTTTTCTTCCAAGATTTCACAGTACAAAACAATTTCCAGCGCGAACTGGAACGATTTCTCAACTATTACATTTTCCTTGTCATTCCTCATCTGATCAGTTGTTAAGTTACTTATCAATTTTCAAATTAGCTCATTTTCAAATTTTCAAATTAACTCATTTTCAAATTTCCCTCATAGAATTCCCGAAACTCATCTCTGATCTGATCCCGTACTCTTCTGAATTCATTCATAATATATTCTTCCTGACCCTCTGCTTTTGATGGGTCCTCGAAACCTATATGTAACCTGTGTTTCACTTTCCCTGTAAAAACCGGGCAGGTCTCATTTGCCTCATCACAGACTGTGATAACATAATTCCATTCATCATTGATGTATTTGTCTGCATTTTTCGGATAGTGATTACTGATATCAATTCCGGCTTCAGCCATGACTTTTACAGCAGTGGAATTAATGGTTGCAGCCGGAAACGTTCCGGCCGAATGCACTTCAATTTTATCGTCGAATGACTGAAGGAAACCGTGAGCCATCTGACTGCGGCAACTGTTTCCGGTACAAAGAATGAGGATTTTCATACTTTATGCTAAGCTGATGAGTAGGCAAAAAATGATAAAAATTGAATTTCACTTGCAAATTTATAAAAACATTTCGTAATTTTGCGAAATATCAAACTATATATTTTATAATGTCAGCAAAATTAGAATTTACGCAGGAAGTTCAGAAGATTGCCGGAATTTCAAAGGCTCTAAGTCATCCTGTGAGGGTTTACATACTTCAGAAACTCTCAAAGATGGGGTCATGCTGCTACAGCGGCGACCTGGTTGAAGAGCTTCCCGTAGGCCGTTCGACTCTTTCACAACATCTGAAAGAACTGAAATATGCAGGTCTGATACAGGGAGAAATCAATCCGCCATTTATTAAATATTGTATCAACAGGAAGAACTGGGAAGAAGCGAAACAACTTTTCACTTTATTCCTTAAAGACGCGGAAATTGAGGAAGCAAGCTGTGAAATACAGGCTATCTCTGACCAACAATAACAAAACAATTTCATTTTCAAATTTTCAAATTAGCATATTTTCAAATTTTCAAATTAATCATGGAAATCAAAATCTTAGGTACCGGCTGTCCAAAATGCCAGACTCTCGAAAAAGTAACCCGTGAGGCTGTTGCAGAAACAGGTATAGATGCAACAATCGAAAAGGTTGATGACATAGTTAAAATAATGGAGTACAGAATTATGCATACACCCGGGCTGGTCATCAACGGGAATGTAGTACTCAGTGGATATGTCCCAGCAATTAATAAGGTGAAGGAAATACTCATTCAAAACCAATAATTCACAAACTATGAAGAACTTCAGATTAATTATTGCTATACTTATGCTTGTACCGTTTTTTGCTTGCAATCCACAGCAATCAAATAAACAGGCAGAATCATTTGACAACAACTCCGATAAGATTGAAGCTTATTATTTTCATTTTACTGCCCGTTGTATGACCTGCAATACCATCGAGGCCAGGACAGTAGAAAACCTTAAAACACTGTATCCGGGCCAGATTGAACAGGGATTGATTTCGTTTCAATCGGTGAACCTTGAAGAAGAAGTTAACAAGCCACTGGCAGACAGGCTTGGTGTTTCAGGGCAGGCTCTACTGATTGTAAAGGGAGACAAAAAAATCAATCTCACCAACGAAGGTTTTTTGTATGCGGTTGCCAAACCTGAAAAATTCAGGGAAATAATCAACGAGAATGTTGACGGTCTGCTGGCTCAGTAGCTAAATGGAATTTCTGACAAACCTGCTGGATAACAGCACAATGCCGTGGCTGACGGCATTCCTGCTCGGCCTGATGACTGCAATCAGTCCCTGCCCGCTGGCCACAAACATCACTGCTATCGGATTTATAAGCAGAGACATTGAAAACCGCAACAGGGTGTTCTTTAATGGCCTGATCTATACTCTTGGCAGGGCAATCACCTATACTGCAATCGCACTGATAATCTTCCTCGGTGCCGACCAGCTGAAGTTTGGCGGTTTCTTTCAACGCTATGGTGAAAAGATCATTGGACCCTTGCTGGTACTGATAGGTTTATTCATGCTCGATATTATCAGAATTAATTTCCCTGGATTTAAAAGGCTGACATCAGGGATGCAGGATAAAAAGAAATGGGGTTATCTTGATGCATTATTGCTTGGTTTACTTTTTGCCCTTGCGTTCTGCCCATACAGCGGGGTACTTTATTTCGGGATGCTTGTTCCCCTTACAGTTACAAGTGCCTCCGGACTCTACCTCCCGGTCATCTTTGCAGTGGCTACTGGTATCCCGGTTGTAATTATCGCCTGGGTACTTGCCTATGCAGTTTCCGGGATCGGCAATGTTTACGACAAGATTAAGGCATTTGAACTCTGGTTCAGACGGATAATTGCCATTCTGTTCATTTCAGTCGGAATTTATTATCTCATAAGAATTTATCTGTAATCGTTTCACGCGGCATGCATAATTCGGCAATTGGTATTCGGTAATCATTAATTCGGTAGGGTAAAGGCATTTTCAAATTTTCAAATTATCTCATTTTCAAATTACTATGGATTTAAAAAAAGAATTAAAAATACTGTTCTGGATAGCAGCTGTTTTTGCCTTTGCATTTTTCTTACCAATAGAGAGCGCCAGATTTAGTACTGCAATAGCCGCAACCCTTGATCTGGTAAAATGGTATGCACAGGAACATGTTATTCTTTGTCTGCTTCCTGCGTTTTTTATTGCAGGAGTTATCTCTGTTTTCGTCAGTCAGGCTTCAGTACTGAAATATTTCGGAGCACAGGCAAAGAAATGGGTAGCTTATACTGTAGCCTCTGTTTCAGGAACAATACTTGCAGTATGTTCATGCACTATCCTTCCTTTATTTTCAAGCATCCACAAAAGAGGTGCAGGTCTTGGTCCGGCAATTGCATTTTTATATTCAGGACCGGCAATAAATATTCTAGCAATTATTCTTACGGCAAGGATCCTTGGATTTGAGATGGGGGTCGCCAGGATTATCGGAGCAGTATCATTCAGCATCATTATAGGTATGCTTATGTCCATAATATATCGCAAGGAGGAGAAAGTCAAAAGGGAAGAACAGATGAATATTACTCCCCTTCCTGAAAAAAGACCGATGTGGCAGACATCACTTCATTTCTTTACACTTGTTCTTATCCTTGTCTTTGCAAACTGGGGTAGACCCGGTGAAGGAGATACCTCAAGTGCATGGTACTATTTATGGCATTATAAATGGTGGATCACCGGCTTCTTCAGTCTTGTCCTGGGATATTCGCTTGTTAAAATCCTTAAGATCAAATGGCAGTGGGTGCTAGGTGCTTTCCTTGTTACGGTTGCATCAGTCTTCCTTTCAAATAATCTTATTGAAAGCGATAAGCTGAGGCCTCTCGTACCAATGCTTGTCGGGATAATTGCGTTGAGTGTTATCACAATCCTCGATAAGGTGGATGTAGAAAACAAAGCATGGACAATGGCGGCCTGGGATTTTGCAAAACAGATACTTCCCCTTCTTGGAGTCGGAGTTGTTACTGCAGGATTTCTTCTAGGTTCGACCCATGATGGTAAATCAATACAGGGAGTGATCCCGAATGAATGGATTTCTGCCCTTGTCGGCGGCAATTCGGTATTTTCCAATTTCTTCGCTTCAGTGGTAGGTGCTTTCATGTATTTTGCCACCCTTACCGAAGTGCCAATTCTCCAGGGACTTATTGCCTCAGGAATGGGGAAAGGCCCTGCACTTGCGCTTCTGCTTGCAGGGCCATCGCTTTCATTGCCAAATATGCTTGTTATAAGGGGCGTTATCGGAACTAAGAAAACCGTGGTTTATGTAAGCCTTGTGGTTGTAATGGCGACGATAACAGGGATCATATATGGCTCACTTTAGGGGATAGGTGCGAAGGATTACGGTTTGATTTTTTCGAACAATCCGATAAGTTTTGTTCTGTAGAACTCCGTTATCTGTGGTTCATGTTCCCCGATTGGTTTAACAGGAATCAGGTCAATCACTTCTGAAGCAGATAAGCCGGATTTGTACATCAGGTCGAGTGATGCAACAATTGTCTCATAGATCGACTTCTTGCTTTCTTCTTCCGAAAGGCCTGTTTGTGTACCTATTCCTGCCAGTTCCCTCCACTGGAACCAGAAATATGTGGGAAGCATTGCTGACATGATCGCATAGCTTTCAAGTTTTTCCTCAGAGACTTCAAACGTTGTTCCCAGAGATCTCAGAAGGTTGAAGACCTCTTCTCTGGCTGAGGGGCTGAATCCTGGAGCAAAGGTGACCGGATTGTAGCCTTCATTTATGTATGAAGTGGCATTGGGAATCAGTCTGGCCAGGTTTGTGACATGTGCCAGCTTCATTGACAGTTTCGGAAGGTTTATTTTCGGAGCGAGTGATATAACTACTGCTTCGGGTTTGATTCCATTCTTAACCAGTTCAAGAGTATCCATTACCACCGGCGGATGAAGGGCGATGAAAACGATATCCTGGCCGGCAGCAGAAACTGCATCGGACGATTCTAACTCAGGGAACTGTTTTTTCAGATCTGCCAGCACTTCCGGATTGGTGTCGGTTACGACAACCTTTCCAAACTTCACATTCTTATTCTTGAAACCCTGCAGAAGGATTCTTGTTACCCTTCCGCCACCGATAAAACCAGCTGTCTTATTCATAATATCTTTTTTTAATTGTATAACATAAAGGATTATTTCTATTCTTCAGTGGTTTGATGTCACTTTGAATTTTTCCGCTTTTTCCCTTCCCGGGGCTTCAGCTGACACACGCATGAACCTGTCAGGCGGTATTTTATATCAGTATTTATAGGAAATCCGTCTCTTTCCCAGTCAACTATACCCCCGGCCATGTTTGCGACATTGTCATATCCGTGAGAATTCATGAAAATAACACCTTCACGGCTTCTGAGTCCGACAGAATCAGCAAAAACCAGTGGTCTGTCATCGGGCAATTCTTTGTAATGTCCCTCAAGCCGACTGAAAG
>JAVEZS010000059.1:0-15309 GCA_034002885.1 Bacteroidales bacterium | reverse complement strand
GCATCAGGAATAAGCTCCTTTCGCGGGATTTCTCCAGACAAATTTAAAAAAAATGACGGATAGAAAGCGATCCGGTTTCTGTTATGCCGTAAAATTCTTTCAAACAGGGTTATGTATTTGAATGATCCACGGTTGTACCAAAGGCAACCCGATGAGTATTCAAGGTTTTCTGAACTATTTCACTTAACAACCTCCCTTTCATGCATTATTAATGCGAAAGATGCATAACAAACTTTTCACATGTTGCGTTTCACATATTGCGTTTCACATATTGCGAAGCCAAAAACAAATGATTACCTTTGGAAAAACAAAGATAATGAACCCATTTCTTATTAAAGGATATAAGAATCCTCAATATTTCTGTAATAGAATTGAAGAAAGTTCAAACCTGATTGCTGCAATAAGAAACAACCAGGATATTACATTGCATGGTTACAGGCGATTGGGAAAATCTGCTTTGATAAATCATGTATTCAGAAAACTGGAGAAGGAATTTGTTTGTATTTATACTGATATATGGGGAACAAGCAATATTGAAGATTTCACCAGGGAACTTGCGAATGGAATTATTAAAAGCAAGGTCTTTTCAAAGCAGAAGTTTTCGGCTAAGATGGCGACCTTCCTGAAATCAATTGGAGCTTCATTCAGCATTGGTGTGGATGGGCTGCCTTCAATAGACCTGATTTACACTGATAGAAAACATGTTTTCAGCAACCTGGAAGAGATATACAATTTCCTAAATCAGATCAATAAACCCATTGTACTTGCCATCGATGAATTTCAGGAAATAAAAAAATACGATAACCAGTCTCCGTTTGAAGGCAAACTACGCTCACTTTCCCAACAAAGTCATAACATAGTCTTTATTTACAGTGGAAGCGAACACCATCTGCTGAATGAAATATTCACAAAATACAATATGCCATTTTACCAATCGACAAGAATGGTCTCAATAGATAAAATTGATAAAAAAGCATATTTTGATTTCATCTTGAAGCATTTCAGGAAAGCTAATATAGACGTCAGTCATGAAATAATTGAATATATACTTTCCATATCTCACCTGCATACGTACTACGTTCAAGCCATTGCAAACTTTTTATACGGCCTTGAAACACCCCCAAAATCAATAAAAGAATTTGAATTATTGTATCGTGACTTCATTTTTGAAAAGAGTGTCTTTTATAGCGAGCTTCCGGAGTTGATCACGAAACAACAATTCTCTGTCTTAAAGGCAATTGCAAAATCCGGCACAGTCTCAAATCCAAATTCTGCAGAATTTCAGCAAGCATCAAAAATAAAAGGCCCGAGCAGTATGCACAGAGCAATAAACTCCTTGCTTGATAAACAACTCATTTTAAAGGACAATGATGTAATCAGACTATATGATGTTTTTCTTGAGCATTATTTAAAATATATCTGAACGAAACATCCAACATCTGAGTGCATATCTGTCAGGAGATACCGGATGACGCCTCAGATCATCTCCCCTATTCATTTCGTGCGATTAATCTGTGCACTTTAACAATTTAGTTACCTTAGAGTGAGTTTATTCATAAAATACTCCGGATAAACGCCTTACTGATACTTTGATTATGAAAACGATAATCAATACAGATATAAAAGCTTCCCCGCTTTAATATGCCCGGGTAATATTCCCCGCCTGTCAGATTGCTCAAAAATTTCCCCTCATACAAATGAACCAACTTAGTAATGCACCGAAGAGAACCATAAGTAAAACCTTATGCATAATTCTCTTTCTGATAACTACGGTGGCTTTACACGCGCAGTCCTTATCCGACCTGAAAAACACAAAGCCCTTTACCGTTAACGGAAGCCTCGGGCTGAACACCTCCTTCTACAATGCATCCGGGATTCCCGACAGGCAGACACCCTTTGCTTTGGGGGTGAACGCCAATGCAACCCTCACTGTTTATGGCATAAGCATGCCATTCTCATTCACATGGTACAGCAATGAGAAGGCAGGCTTCAGACAGCCTTTCAACCAGTTCGGTATAAGCCCGACTTACAGGTGGCTGACTTTGCACCTGGGTTACAGGAATGTGTCGTTTTCCGAGTTCACGCTCAACGGTCATACATTTCTTGGCGCCGGGCTGGAAGCCAGACCTGGAAAATTCAGGCTGGCAGCTGTTTACGGAAAGTTCAACGAGACCTCACAGTATGACCTGCTGATGGCTGACTCCATTCCCAAACTCACACGTCTCGGCTGGGCCGGGAAAATCGGATACGGAACTGAGAAAACATTCGTCGACATATCAATGCTGCGTATCGGGGACAATAAAAAGAATTTCATTCCCTCCGATGATCCTGAGTTTCCCGTTCCCGCACAGAACATGGCCCTGGGATTGACTTCCCGGATAAGTCTCACTTCAAAACTGATATTGAATGTTGACGGCTCCCTCAGCTTCCTGACCTCGAACTCTTCACTGGGCACCTCGGATACAATCAATGACAGGCTGATGATGCTTGCAAGTAACCTGATCAGCATAAACCCGACAAGTCAGCGGTTTTCTGCCATTAAGACAAGCCTCACCTACAATTTTTCAAAGAATGTAAGCTCGGGTTTTGAATACCGCCGGATTGACCCGGGATTTCAGTCAATGGGAAGCTATTTCTTCAATAACGATCTGGAACTTATCACATTCAACCAATCGGTTTCCCTCCTTGAAAGCAAATTCAGGGCAAGGGGTTCCATAGGGATGCAGCGTGATAACCTCGATGGCTCAAAAAACAGCACATCAAGAAGGATGATAGGTTCCCTGTCAGGCAATTATGCAATTGATGACAACTGGGCGGTTGACCTGTCTTACAATAATTATTCAACCAATCAGAAGGCAGTTAAAAATATAGTTGACAATTCCCTGATGGTCTTCCAGGTGAATCACAGTCTCCTGCTTTCCCCGCGCTTTATGAAAGCCAGCCAAAGTTTCGCACACCTGGTGATGCTCAATTTGAACTGGATGATATTGAATGACAAAAACAGCCAGACTTCAGACATGACAGATACAGATACGAAGGTCGCCATGCTGATGTACTCCCTGGGCATTGTCAAACAAAAAATAAATGTGAGCCTTGGAGCAAACTATACAAAAATGGTCAATCAGAACTATACAAACCAGTTGGCAGGTGGTACTCTGGGTATTTCATCATCCCTGCTTAAGGATAAGCTCACCCTGAACTGGAATAATGCATATATGATTAACAAACTGAACGGAGACAGCGGAATCATATTCAACACTTCACTGAATTCAAACTACCGTTTCCTTCCCAGGCATTCGGTTACACTCAATTGGAATCTGATAAAAAATTCATTCGCTGACAGTTCAGTCGTACCGTCGTATAACGAAATAAGAGGAGATCTAGGATATGCCTTCACTTTCTAAGATTAGGAATTCAGGACGAATATTGTTCGTCCTGTTGTGTTTTCTTCTTTCCGTAACGGCCAGATCACAGTTTGTGCAGACTGTTAATGTGATGCCCCCATATTCAAACAGACTTTCTGATTACATAGCGACGCCCGGAAAGATTTACAGCGTCATCACCCCGGTGGCAACCGGCTTTGACAGGCTGGAATACCCGGTATTCTTTCACGGGGTGATTATGAGCGCCGATGAATCGGTCATTATCCGTACAAAATCCGGTTACAAGCCGGCTGCACCAATCGTTATCAGAGGAACCCAGGGACCCACAGGCGGCATTATTTTCATGCCATACACACTCACCTACAGCGATATACTCCAGATATTTCCGGACCAAAGCCTGGAATATACCGGCATTACCCGTGAACAGGTTATGCAACAGGGGTTGCCTGAAAACACTTACAGGATCTGTTTCTCAATTTATGATTATGATTCCTCACGACCGCTTACCAGTGTATCTGCCTGCAGTAATTCATTCAATGTCACCTGGGTGGAAGCGCCAATAATTATAACTCCCGCAAACAAGGCTCAGCTAAGCGAAACCGAAGCAAAAAACATAACATTCATCTGGACCCGCCCCCCAAGTGCACCGGTCAACACCCAGTACAAACTGAAAATAATCGAACTGACGCCTCCTGATGGCAACTATCAGGACAAGTTACAGTCAGCAGGTTATCCTGTGTTCTTTGAGACAACTGTTTTCACAAATACATACCTCTATTCATTTGCCAATCCGCAGCTTATCGCCGGGAAGACCTATGCCTTCATGGTTACGGCCATTGACCCGTCAAACATGACTGCTTTCAGAAATAAGGGCAACAGTGAACCGTTCATATTTTCCTGTAGAGCCGGAGAGCAATCTCAAACACCAGCCGGAGCAGATTCAGAGTTCACTTTCATTATCCCGCGCAAACTGGCTCAAAACAAACCGGATACTCTTGTGGTAAATGAGAACCAGGATTTTCTTATTAACTGGGGATGGGTCAAGTCTGTCACCCCGGATTCGCTGGCCCTGACTGATTCGGAAATGATTCAAAGCCTGGGCATTGAAAAATATGTGCTCGACATTACCAGGACAAAAAGCAATAATCCGGGTACAGCATCCTTCAGTTTCTCAAAGACCTTTAACAAAGACTCCGGAGGAACCATAACTAATAAACTTCAGATCAGCAAAGAGGCAGCGCAAGATGCAGGATTCACCGACGGGGATGTTTACACTGCCTCAATCAGACAAATTGGCAAGACAAATAACCAGATAGCAACCTACACCAGCCCCGGTTTTATATACAGGGAACTTGAAGGTACCCTGATGCAGGACATTTCAATACAGGCCGTGTTGAAATACAGTTTCAAGGGTTTCCCGGAGCTGTATCCTGTGACAGGTACCGATGTGATTGCAGAAGCACTCGTCCCTATTTATCCGGGAAATACGGATCCTGCGCCGGTCATTACAGTTAAAAACAGGAGTTATAAAAAGGTCGCTTCGGTTGCACTCACAACTGATGACCAGGGCAAAATCAATTCACAGTTGCCAGTACCGGTGAACTACATCGTCAATGACACGATCTATTGCCGTTTACTGATCGGAAACCAGTACTATGTGGATGATGAATTTGACCTGAAGATTGTCACCCATCAGGATCATACAGTATCCCAGGATCCCTCCTCCCAGAACGGCACACCCGGTTCAGGGGAATTCCTCACATGGGCGGAAGGGCGAAGCTCCTTCGCTGATTTTGGAGAGCTTGTTGCAAAAACATATGCTTACAGGTTGAATCTGAAAGTGCAAAAACGGTTTACCTCCTATTTCGTGAGCCAGGACGGGACCAATGTCACAGTCCAGCACAAGGAAAAAACCGAAGCCCAGAAAGCCCTTGAAAAAATGAAGACCCAGGGGGTCGAAAATACTCTGAATGATACACAGCAGGCTGGCTATTATGAATCAGAGATTGTAGCTGTTGCTCCCGGCATCCCGGTAATCCTGTACAGGGAAAACAAGAAACCCCATATCCCGGCCTGGGAAGGAAATATTGACATGAAAACTCCGCTCACCGACGGGAAAATCACGGTTATAGCCAAAGGAATCACTGAGATCCAGGGAGACAAATCCTACGCAGTTTTCGACCGTTTGCTGGCATCCAATTCTGAAAAATATAAAATCATTGCGGTTAAAGACATTGACAATTGGGTCAGTAAGCAGAATCAGAATATAAACATTTCAGGGGCCGTAAAAACGGGAGCAGTAAAGACTGACGCGGTCAAAACAGGTGCCGTCAATGCAACCCAGACAAATGCAGATGCAGCTAAAACGGCTTACAAGTTTAACCCTGCTACACCTATCAGTGCTTCGGAAAAGATGACTCTGGAAGCGGCCATTGAAAGTATTATCACTGCGGGGACAAGCACCACAAACTTCCTCGATGAGGACGATTATATAGCTGAACCGATGGAATTCAGCCTGGCCCTGCCTGAAACAGGTGACCCCGATGCATATTACCGGACCGTTTCCGCAGATTATGATGTGGTTTCATGCCGGCCTCCAACCTCTGTAATACGCGGAAGATTGCTCTACACATGGAAATCTGACAAGGGCAAATTGAAGAGCCCGCTTGCAAATACCCGATTCAGGGTGATTGTAAACTATGTCGACGAGAACAATGTATCAATAGGAGCCACAAAGAGCCAGTACAATAACATTCCAGGTTTACCGGGCGGTAGCGAATCATATTCGTTTTCCCCTGATAATTCAGGTGGCGATACTGATGAATGGTTTTCCTTATCCGATCAGTATGCCACAATGGCAGCAGGCATTACCGATGCGAACGGAAATTTCGTAATTGAAACCGTGAACCTGGACTTTAAAGGCGACCTTGGCCCGGGGACTGTCACTCATTCAAAGACAAGTCACTCTGTGCCGGAAACAACTCCCGGCGGGGGCATCGGCGATCAGTTTAAAAAAGAACTCGGCGCCGGCCTTCAGGGAATGGACCAGTATGTGACGAATCCATGGAATGACGGGAGCAGCTTTGCATTCCCTTCAGGTCCTTCTATTGCAGGACTGAAGCCCGGCGGCAACGGTTTCGGGACCGGCAATGCATCGCTGAGTGGCCAGTCATCAATAAATCCCGGCTTTAATGTCAGCTTTGATGAGGGACTAAACTCATTTGAACTCTACGGCAGCAAGTTAAAAGGAGACAAAAGCATTACAACCGGCGGGGAGATGTTTTTTCCGGAGCCGGACGCTCCGGCTCACGGACCCAATCCGTCAGTCAACTCCCTGCCTGCAACCAATCCATGTCCAATACCTGCATATGCTGCTGAAGATGAATACGAAACAAAACCGTACAAGGGATTCAAGAGAGTGTTTCGCATAATAATCGATGGCGATGCAGCATCATATTATTACCCCTCAGCAGAAATAATCACTGTACAGCCATTGGAGGAAATTCAGACCCCGATTGACATTACCCACTATGTGAGGGAATTTGAAATGAAAGTTTATCCCAAAACCCTTAATGAGGATAAAGAAAAGATTTCGCTCTCGGGCATGCAGGTTACACTTTTCCGGAACCTGGCAGACAAAAAGAAGAACCTGCCTCACGGCGAAGGAGACGGGAAATACACTTATGCTGAGCTGCTGAACCCTCAATACAACACCCAGGATGCAGCCTCCACTTCCGACAAAATAGATGCCGGGGGCATTTTCAGCAAAAAATTTGAACAACTCTGGCCTGCCAGACCTACAGTGTACAATTCTGCAAGTCAGTCCAACTATTCTTCCCTCCCGGCCCTTCTTCAGTCGCAGTACCCGTATTACTTCATTGAATCATCGAGTTATGTGGCTGAGAATAACCTGACATATCAGGCCACAATCAGGGAATCACCCCAGGTCCCCCAGGTCACTGAGACCAACTGGGCAAACCCGGAAATCCCGGTCGTGGAAGCGGATGTAATATTGCAACCTCTTGTGAGCCGGGCACTTATCACTGTCCGTGATGTGAAATCCGGTTCGGTTGTGACCAAAAATCATGGTGCCCGGGTAATGCTGTCAAAAGAGCAATCCATCTCGGGAAACAGCAATTTCAAAACCGTTCCGGTGGATGATTACGGCAAAGCCGAAATACTTGCTTCCGGAGGCTCCGCGCTTGACGAATATGTTGCAGACGGTCAGAATCCGACCAAGGTATATTTCTTTGCCGGAGCGAACGGATACAGGGACTCCGGGGCCGGAGCAGGCTATTCATTTATCAGGAAGGGTGTTCAGTTCGTAAAGGATATCGGCCTCTCACCCGCCCATACAGTAACAGGAACCGTGAGATGCCCTGATGAGAAGCTGCCGGACAACACATTGGCAACCGTACAGGCATATGTACAGGTAAATGACGGGAAATATTTTGAGACCTATGGTTCGGGATATTTTGAAATCCCGGCTCCCTACATGGCAAAGGATACATTGAAGATCATACCAAAGGATGTTGCCTATTTCAATTCATCATACGTTTTCACGGATGCAGACGCAGCCAAGGACCTTCTGAAACTGAACGACGTTCTTGTATTTCGCCGCCGTCACAGGATTCAGTTCTCGGTCACCGAGAAACTTGACCAGGCGGGTCCGCCGAAAAGCATTGCGGGTGCAACAATTCAGCTTGGTGATTCAGTCAGAACCACCGATGCAGGCGGTATTGCCCGGTTCAACTTCGAAAACGTCTCTGTGAACAATTACACCTTCGTAGTAAGGGGCGCTGCCGGAAGCGGATATATCCCTAAGACAGTAAATGTGAACAGTAAGGAAACAAAGGACTTCGTGATAAAATCCGTGCAACTTGAAAAGGGAAGCGAAATCAGCGGCCTCGTAAAGCTTGACGGGACACCGGTGAAAAACGCAAAGGTCTATATAGATGTCTCAAATACATCAACACAGGTTGCTTCATCACTGAATATCAGCCAGAAGTCCGGATCTGCTGACTACCCTGTCGTAAATCTTAACGGCCCGGGGTTCAACAAGCCTGAGGGTAAGATCACTCAGGATGCCAACCTTGTGGCGGCTTACACTGACAGCCAGGGGAAATATACCCTTCGCGGTGTCCCGGTTGATAACCAGGAAATATTTGTCCGTGCCACACTCGACACTACCTTCACAGTAGCAGGCGACAAGCAACCTGCATCAATAAAAGGAGGAAAAGCAGTTGCCGACCTGAATCTGAAATCATACAGCCAGGCTGTAATCAATAAGATCTACGGCTTTCCGCTCACTGTGGAAAGTCTTACTCCCGTGAATCAGAAACAGGTGAAAGTGACGGGGCTTATACACTGGACTGAGGCTATCAGCGATTTCTCGCTCAACGAGGTGAACAAGTTGCTCAGGATTGAAGACGTTGTTTTCAACCTTGTAAGCAAGAATGGGTCAGTCGTTGGAATAGCCAATGACGATGAAGTTGTCATAAAAGGAGTCACAATGCTGAAGCTCTCCTATCTGGACAGCTACAACATTGCCCTGCAGTCAGCCGGCACACAGAACATTTTCAACACCCAGCCGCTTACGGTTAAGAGGGTCAATGATTTCGGGAAGATAGACGGGAAAATGAAGATCGTTGACAATTCCTTCAATTACCCCAGCAGCTACCTGAATTTTGACAAGAGTGAATTCTTCCTGGCAAAAAAGCAGAATTCGGCAATTAGCAATATCGTGGAGCTTGTCACAAGCGCAGTATCTGAAACTGAAGCATCGAAACCAGCTTATGATAATCTGTCAGTGTATCAGAAGGCGATCCAGACCGGGTACATTGATTATCTGAGTAAGCCGAAACCTGTTTATTACCTTTGCGACAGGAACGCTGCCCCGATTGCTTTCAAACTGCTGAATTTCCCGGCTACCGCAAATCCGCTTAACAGTTTTATTGACGATAACGGCAAGATACACCTTGATGTGGATCTGACCTGCAGCATTGCAAACGCGAAGCCCGAAAACTTCACGGTGAACATCCCGGGAATAGTGCTTGACCAGAATAAGGTGAGCCCTGCTTCAGGTACCGTGCCGATAAAGCTCGCACTTGAGGATTGGACTCTGGAGGTTAAAGACTGGAAACTCGACCCTTCGGAAGGAGGCATTGTCAGCCAGAATGCGATGATCCGCACCAAAATCGTGGATATTCCGCTTACCCGGTTCGTGCTGCGTAATGACATGTTCCTGATTGATAAGTTCCAGTTTGACAAAATTGCACTTGCCGGTGGCATATTCCCTCTGAAGGATGTTGACCAGACGAAGGCTCATCTGAATTTCGAGCAGAAAGTGGGATCTGATATGAACCCGCACTGGAACTTCAACCTGATAAGCAACGGCACTGAAAAGGTGGCATCCCTGCCCGGTTTGGCAGGACTTACAAATCCTGACCTGGTGACCCCATACCCGGTTGACTTTGACTATCTGCAGATCCTGAGCAACAACGAGATGATTGTTCAGCTGAAACAATCCGGTGTAAAAGCCCGGCTTAAAGGCAATTCCCTCGCCAGTTTCGTTCCTCAGTCCATTTATAACGGTCCGAACTACATGAAACTCAGCGGTACGCTGAATGTAGGAGCCCCGCGTGTAAGTGATATTCTGCTGAATGCAATCTGGAAAAGCCCGACAGCAAATCCTGACTTTGAAAACGTCAGTACGGATTTTGAAACCAAAGGCTTCGTTCATTTCTATTCGAGTTTGAAGCCGATAGCGATAGAAAAGAATGAAATCAGGATTTCAGGGAAGGTGATTGAAAAGCCGTCAAAAACATTTAATCCCATCCCCTCCACTTTCTATGCCCGTGTAACCGGAACCCCGCACTATGAAGTGAAGATGCAGAAAGACTGGGTAACCCAGCTGACAAGCGAAGAGGATGAATCAATCACTTCACCTGTGGCATCATCCAAGGGTTACAGCCTGAAAATTGCCGAGGGAGGCATGTCAGTTACCGGAAACGACTGGACCACATGTAAATTCACCGGTGACCTGACAAACAATGACAAATCCAAAACGGACGATATTGCCCCGACCAAAACTACATTTGAAGTCCTGGGAGATATCTCCGCCAGTTCAGACAAGCTGTCTGTCAGCGCCATAAATACCCCGTTCGGGTCGATGACCCAGACATTCGACTTCAAAACCAAGGAGCTGATCGGAACCCTGAGCTTTAACTATGAACTGACATTGGGGTCGGTTGTGATACATAAGGGTACTATATCTTCCTGCTTCGGGGCTGAGGGATTTTATATAATCGGAGCATGCAACGCCTTCCTTCCCATAGGGATTCTTGCCGGGAACTATAATACCGGGCTTATGTTAGGATCGCACAAGCTTACCGATGAGATGTGGCAGTTGACCAATATTTATATTGATGACAGGGTTGTCAACTGGTGCTACAAGAAAAACACTGAGCGCCTCTCCGGATTTTATTTCGCCTTTAACAGGGAACTGTTCAAAGCCAGGGAGGATTTTGATTATGTCCTGGCCAAAGGATATGTTGATGCGCTCGGGCTGATCGGGGGCAATACGTATGTGAATGTCACCGGCGGAAGCTGGCAGGTTGGCCTTGGCGGTTATGTATACCTTCACGCCGGGGCGGGACTCTCAGCTATAACCGGTACCAGCATAAGCGGCAGCGTCGGAGGTGATGGCAGAATTGAATTCCAGCTTGGAGATCCAACATACATTAAAACATCAATAAATCTTGGATTCTCGGCCAAAATCTCCCAGGACCTGGGAGTAAAAACGGTCTCCAAGAGCATAGATGTCAACGCTTCGGCGGAAGGCGGTTCAGGCGGGTTCAGATTCCTGCTGGAAAGCGGTACAGATAAATTAAGCAGCTGTAAAGAATAAGGCGAAATTCCATGAAGACAAAAAGGATTACAGTTATCGCGTTTGCATTGCTCGTATTTATGCAAATTGCTGTTGCACAGAACTATAAAAGCCAGTCATATGCAACCGGGAATTACATATTCTGTGGGAAAGAACTGGCAAAGAATTTCTCCTGGCTTATCGAAAAACAGGATGCGAAGGGAAAATGGATATCAGTTGCCGAGATTCAGGCTCCGAAAAATGCCGCTGATTGCCGGGCAAGGCTGATGTCACTTCCGCAAGTTGTATCTGCCGTTACCGAAATAAGCGATGGAATGACTGACTTTGTCTGGAACAAGATTAAAAGCCCCTCCGCTACACTGGATTCACTTTATATCCACTCGACAGATCCAAGATGGCAGTATGTTGCCGGAGCAGGATGGTTTGACAATGAAATTAAAACTCCCGGAACGTACAAATACCGTATCAGCCGCCTGAGCGGATCGCGAAGCAAAACCCAGGGAAGGGAAATCAGCGTGTCATTCCCGCCGGAACCATCTGCTGATGAGGCGATACCTGTGCGTTACAAGGTCAATATGGGCTATATCGAGATAAGCTATGAACTCTCAGATATTGGAAACACTGCAGGGCTTAAACTGCAGCGAAGTCCGTATATGCAAAATGCCTTCAGTGAGATTTCCGCCGAAACAATGTTTGCCCAGGAAAAAGGAAAGATGGTAGCCCTCGTCAGAGACAGGAATGTAACAACCGGCATGATCTACAGTTATGTTGCCATTCCTTATGATGGACTGGGCAATCTCGGGAAACAGTCTGAACCGGTGAATGTGAATTTCATTACAAAACCCGCAGATATTGGTATTGTTACGGAGTTTACCGTAACGCCACAGCCTGAAAAGGGAGGCAATCTGCTGAAATGGGATTATGATCATGCAGCCTTTGTAAATGCAATAGAGATTTACCGTTCCACCTCATACAATGACAATTATAAGAGGGTGGTTTCACTTCCGGCCGGTCAGAACGAGTATTTTGATGGCTCAGACCTTCAGCCTTCCATAACTTACTACTATTATGCAGTCCTGAACAACGGGACAGGCAACAGCCTGCCCAGCGCCCGGGTCCCGGTAATTCTCCGGGGGAATAAGGAAAATATTATCCCTCCGCAGGACCTTACAGCCACCCGGAGTGGCAACGTGGTCACACTCAGGTTCAGAAGAGTGGGTTATGATATCCACGGATATTATGTATACCGCGCCGACGGATATACTTCCGAGTTGCAACAGCTGCAGAGAATGCTGCATTCCACAGACAGTCTGCTGACATATACTGATACTCTTCCTGTTTCCAGCCGTTCTGCTGTTTACAGCTATGCCGTGGCATCTGTCAACACTTCCTACAATATAAGCCCTGTGAGCAGTCGCGTCAGCATCTCCTTCAGCGGTGGCCTGATGCCCGTTCCTGACAGGCTGAATGCCTTGCTCGAAGAGAATGCGGTGAAGCTGGTCTGGAGTGATGTGGCTGGTTTAAATCCGTCAGTCACAGCCTATGAGGTATATCGCAGTACCAGGAGCCAGGGTAAGGAATACGGGAATGAGCAACTTCTCGGAACTGTAAATTTCATGTCAAACAGCTTTACGGACAGGCAGGTTATGCCCGGCAGAAATTACGTCTACAGGGTAAGGTGTATCGCTGCTGACACAACTGATGTGAGCAGTTTCAGCCTGCCGTACAGTATTTATGTTCCAGCTGGCAGTGCATTGCCTCCGGGTGAGGTTTCGGCAATCGCATCCTCAAAAGTTATAACTTTGAAATGGACACTTCCGGTTGCGGGTGATATCCAGTCTGTACTTGTTTACCGTGCTCCTGAAAACGGTAAGGAAAGCCTGCTGAAAACCCTTGATGGCAAAGCCGAAAGCTTTACCGATGACACTGCTGAAAAAGGAAAAATGTACTATTATTTCATTGTAGTTAAATATAAAAACGGTGCGGAAAGCAGGCCTACTGACGCTGTAAGTGCCAGAATTTAACTTATTGACATGCCTGCCAGTGAAGTATGGAACGGTTCATAACTTCCCTGTGCGGCTTACAATAAAATTTTCATAGGACGTTCTATAGTGCAGAAGTACATCCGCATCCGTCCTTGAATTTAATGTTCAACTAAAAATTCGAAAAATGAAAACCCACAAATCATTGATAGTGATTGTGATACTGGTCATAGGCACTCTTCTGGTTGGCTGTGAAAATACTAATGACCCAAAATACAATCCTCCGGCAGATCATACCGTCAGTCAGGGTGGATATATGCATAAGAGCGGACTCAATCAACCTCTGACAAATTGTGTCTCCTGTCATGGAAACGATTTACGCGGGGGAAATACAGGGGTATCCTGTTTTGAGTGCCATGGCACAAAGTGGTGAGAAACCTGGCTGAATGTTGAGGAGGCCTCTGGTTTTTGCAGTCTGACTCTTGTCTAACGGGATTCCTGATGGTCCCGCTCTTTGATTTTTCATCTGCTTCCTGCTGATTTTCTGCAGGTCTTTCTATATTAGCGCTCTGTTGTTTTTAACCAATCCATTTTTAATAATGATATATGACTATATCGTTATAGGATCAGGTTTCGGAGGAAGTGTCGCCAGCCTGAGACTTGCTGAAAAAGGTTATAAGGTACTGGTTCTTGAGCAGGGCAAACGCTATGATAAAGATGATTTCCCTCGTACCAACTGGAACCTTCCAAGGTACCTGTGGCTCCCCCCTTTAAGGTTTTTCGGATTTCAAAAGCTCTCCTTCTACAGTAAGGCAAGCATACTGAGCGGAACCGGCGTCGGTGGTGGAAGTCTTGTCTATGCAAATACCCTTTACGTCCCTCCCGATGAATTCTTCCAGAATCCGGCATGGTCCCGCTTCGGAAACTGGAAAGAAATTCTCAGCCCTTTCTACAATAAAGCTTCCTTCATGCTCGGAAGGCAGAAATACCCAAAATTGAACGTCGAGGATAAAGTTCTTGAGGAAGTCGCAAAAGAAATGAATGCCCACAGTTCATTTGAGACTGTCTATGTCGGAGTTAATCTCGGGGAAAAAAGTGATCCGGTTGATCCATATTTCAATGGACTGGGACCTCTGAGAAATAAATGCACCGAGTGCGGCGGATGCATGGTCGGATGCAGGGAAAACGCCAAAAACACTCTCGATAAAAACTACCTCTGGTTCGCTGAAAAGCTTGGTGTTGAAATACTTCCTGAAACAAGGGCAGAAAAGATTATCATACAGGACGATCCGTATCATGTTCATACCAGAAAAGTTACTTCCCTGTTCGGGACAAAAGCAAATACCTTCACCTCAAAAGGTATTGTGGTTGCGGCAGGCACACTGGGAACGCTTGAACTGTTACTTAAGCAGAAATATAAGTACGGTACATTGCCTCTGTTATCCGAAAAGCTTGGTCATGAGCTCCGGACAAATGCCGAGACACTGTGTGCTGTCTCCGGGGCGGACCGGAAACTTAATAACGGGCTTGCCATAACTTCAGTGTTCAGTCCTGACCCTCATACTCACGTCGAGATCGTAAAGTATCCCGATAACTCAAATGCAATGAAATTTTTCTTTGGTTTATCGGCGGACGGGGCGGCAACTTCGCTTAAAAGATCATGGAATCTCATAGTTAATACGTTAAAGCATCCGGTGCAATTCCTTAAAACCGTCCTGAACTTCAGGTGGTCCTCCAACCTTGTTATACTTCTTGTTATGCAGACGGTGGATAATGCCATGAAGATGGTCTGGAAGAAGACTGCGTTCGGCGGCAGAATGGTTATTGATAACAGCGGTAACAAGAAGGTACCTGCATATATTCCTGTCGGGCAGGAAGTAATGCTACGGTATGCGGATAAAGTAAAAGGCATCCCCCAGAACATCCTTCTTGAAGTGTTATTTAACAGACCAACTACCGCCCACATACTTGGAGGGTGCCCGATGTCGGAATCAGCTGAATCGGGGGTGGTCGACAACAGCTTCAGGGTTCACAATTACCCCAATTTCTATATCAC